>NZ_JAVCWI010000007.1:0-256523 GCF_030846215.1 Chryseobacterium sp. WLY505
CGATGGTACTGCTAACGCGGGAGAGTAGGCCGCCGCCAGTTTTTATTTTATTTTTAAAAAACCTTTATCTTTACGATAAAGGTTTTTTTGTTTTATACCCAGCTCAATTCATGAGTAATGAGTAATGAGTAATGAGCACTACATCGATTATTCATCATTCATCACTTGTCATTTCTCATTGATCACTTATCAATGATAACGCACAGCACACACTCCAATGGTCACTCCGTAGGAGTCTAAACAGAGTTCTTCTTTATTAAAATGCTTCGACTCCGCTCAGCATGACAATGCTAACACTAACGGCTAAATAACCTTACATATTATCCTGTCATTTTACATCCTTAAAACTCTCATAAATAAACCTTGATTCCTAGAGATAGAGAATGACACAAAGGATGAAAAACTATTGATGCATCATCCATTCCATAGGAATTGAAAAAGTCTGAAATGATACTTCGCATTCATAACCCGTAACCCGAAACCCGAAACTCGGAATCTTGTAACACTCTTATTATATAACCCGGAAAAGGAGTATTCACAGGCTTTCATTTTAGGCCCATAAATGGCTTATAATATACAAAACTTGCCATATGTTTGTCACAAGTCTTTAAGCTCCGGAATCTATGTTATTTTAACCTGGATGAAATAAAAAAACCGCTCCTCTAAAGAAACGGTTCTTATGGGTTACATTTTGATTTTAATCTTACATATCACTGTTGGTGTCCGGGCATTTGAAATCATCGCTGCAGGTTGCACAAACAATGGTTCCATTACAATAATACATGCAGAATTCTGTTTCGGGAAGGGTAGCACCTCCTGAAATGTTTTTTAATTGGTCTTTTTTTAGTTTTTTTAGATTTTTCATATGGTTTTAATTGAAAATTTGTAAGTAAAGTAAAAATAGTTAAAATATTTTTAATTAATAATGTTTATTACATTAAAAATAAAAAATTAATAGAATAAGCAGTTTTGAGGGTTATATGATCAATGATTTTTATCTACATGTTTGATTGCTAATAAAATAAATGTTATTTTTAGCTAGAGTTATCCGAAAAGCTTATAGAGTAGGAAAAACTAAAACTATAACTATGAAAAATTTAAAGAAAATTGAGAGAAAGGAATTGAAAAGTATTTCAGGAGGAATTGATAAGTGTTATGATCTGAGGGATTCTCCTGATGATCCTTGTCAGGAATTGAATAATCAAAATAATGGTTGTTACAGAATGAATAGCTGTACAATGTTATGTACACGCGTTTCCTGTTTAACTGGAATGTAATATAGTAAAAACGGCTGTCTCAAATCAGAGGCAGCCGTTTCTTTTTTATTTTTTAATCAATCCCAGTTCGATCAATCTTTCATGCAGGAATTCTCCTGCAGTCGTATCTTCGTATAATTTTGGATTGTTTTCATCTACACAATTTTCAAGTGCATTTAAAGACATTGCACTGATAGGATGCATAAAGAAAGGAATTGAATATCTTGAAGTACTCCACATTTCTCTTGGTGGGTTTACCACTCTGTGAATGGTAGATTTCAATTTGTTGTTGGTGTGTCTTGAAAGCATATCTCCAACATTGATCATTAGTTCATCTGGTTCTGCAATGGCATCAATCCATTCTCCGTTGTGATTTTGAACCTGAAGACCTTTCCCCTGTGCTCCCATTAAAAGAGTGATAAGGTTGATGTCTCCGTGAGCTGCTGCTCTTACCGCATCATCTGGCTCTTCAGTAATTGGCGGGTAGTGAATAGGTCTTAAAATAGAATTTCCTTCTGCGATTTTGTCATCAAAATAAAATTCATCCAAACCAAGGTGTAATGCTAAGGCTCTTAACACATACTGTCCTGTTTTCTCAAGCATTTGAAATGCTTCTTTACCAACTTCGTTGAATTTTGGAAGTTCATCAACGATTACGTTGTCCGGATACTCAGTTCTGTATTTTGAGTCATCAGACAGATACTGTCCAAAATGCCAAAATTCTTTTAAGTCTCCTTTTTTGAAACCTTTAGCAGTTTCTTTACCGAATCCTACATAACCTCTCTGGCCACCAATTCCTGGAATCTCATACTTTTGTTTCGTTTCCACTGGCTGTTCAAAAAAGTTTTTCACCTCTCCATACAAATCTTCTACTAGGTTGTCATCAAGAAAGTGGCCTTTTAAGGCTACAAAACCAATTTCTTCATAAGCTTTTCCGATTTCATTTACAAATTTCTGTTTGCGTTCCGGGTTGCCCGAAAGGAAATCACGCAGGTCTACACTAGGTATTTTATCCATTTTTAGAAATTTACGAACAGCAAAATTACATTTTTTTTAATTTAAATGATTTTAAAATCATTATTTATAAGTTAAATTTGCTGTATGAAAAAATATTCTTCTAAGAGAAGTATCCAAATACTTGCACATCTTCTTCAGCAGTACGGAATTGCAGATATCGTAATTTCTCCGGGGTCAAGAAATGCTCCTTTGGCCATCCATTTTTCAGAGGTAGATAGTTTCAACTGCTACAGCATTGTAGACGAAAGAAGTGCTGCTTTCGTGGCAATGGGAATGGCAAAAAGTGAGAAAAAGCCTGCCGCGATTACCTGTACGAGCGGATCAGCCGTCGTTAATTATTATCCGGCGATTACCGAAGCTTTCTATCAGAATGTACCTCTTTTGGTACTGACGGCAGACCGGCCGACTGATTTCGTGGATATATTCGATGGACAGACGATAAGGCAGAAGGATGTTTTTCATCAGCATTCCTATGGTGATTTCCAGCTTTTGGAAGACAGCAAGGAGAATGCAGAAGATATTAATTTTGATATCATTAAAAAAGCGATTGAACTTTGTTTTGAAAAACAGGGTCCGGTACATATTAATATTCCTTTGGAAGAACCTTTGTATGAGCTGGTGTCTGAGCTTCCTACTTTTCCAACTGTGGAGAAAACGATTAAACATAAAGAGTATGAAATTCCGTCCAATCTGATTGCGGAATGGCATACTTCACAAAGAATTATGCTGTTGGTGGGAACAAGAGATTACAGTCCGGAACTGGAAAACCAGCTGACTCAGTTGGTGAAAAACCATTCTGTGGTGGTATTGAGTGAAGCCAATTCAAATTTACACCATGAGAAGTTCTTCAAACATATAGACCGCTATATTTTCAATTTTACGGAAGAGGATTATAAAACATATGCTCCTGATCTGTTGATTACAGTAGGACAGAATGTGGTTTCCAAAAAGGTAAAACAATTCCTGAGAAGTGCACGCCCGAAACAGCACTGGCATCTGGATGAAGTATGGCAGCCTGATACTTATTTCTCACTGACAGAAAAGATAGAGGTAAAACCTGAGGTTTTCTTCTCAAAATTACTGAAGTTTATCAATCTGGAACCAAGACCTTATTTTAATCTTTGGGATGTTTTAAGGGATAAAAAAGATGCTAAACACGAGCAGTTTATAAATACAATTGATTTTTCAGATTTTTATTTCTTCAATAAAGCATCACAGACGATTCCTGAAAATTATAATATTCATTTCAGTAATTCATCTGGGATCAGATATGCCCAGCTGTTTGATTTCGGAAAGAGAAAAATGTATTGTAACCGAGGAACAAGTGGTATTGATGGATCTACTTCTACAGCAATGGGATTTGCCATCAAAAATGAAAACCCAACTTTATTGATCACAGGAGACCTGAGTTTCTTCTATGATATCAATGGTCTTTGGAACCAATATATTCCACCATTTGTAAGAATTATGATCTTCAATAATGGTGAAGGAAATATCTTTAAAATCATTCCCGGACCTGGAAATGCCAATCCGAATACTCTGGACGAATTTATTGCGACAAAACACCGTAAAAATGCAGAATCTCTGGCGAAACATTTTGGATTCTCCTATATCAGAGTAGAGGATGAACTTACGCTGGACAGGGTTCTTGAGAATTTCTTCAAACCTGATGCACAGCCAAAAATCCTGGAAGTAAATACTCACGGGAAGAATAGTGCAGATGTACTGAAGTCGTATTTTGAGTTTATGAAATAGATTTAAAGATCAAGATATTCTTCATTCCCCGGCAGATTGATAATTCTGTCGACAGGATAGATAAACATATCATCAAAATCATTCAACGCATTAATGATCTGGAAATGGGTGAATTGCTTTACGTTCTGTAAAGTAATCTCCGTTTCTTTGATCTTTTTTTGCTTTAAAAGATGCTGTCTTTGTACTCCGTTCAGCAGATAAGTAGAAGGTGTAAACCAATCTTTTCCTTTTAAAAATAAAAGGTTAGAGAAAGAAGTATCGGTGATATGGTTGTTTTTAACAATGATGATTTCTTCTGCCTTGGATTTCATTTTCATTTTATCCAGTTCCTTACGATCTTCAAATTTGAATGAATAATCAAAGCTGTTGTTTTCTACCAGCTGAAAATCCTGTATTTCAGGAATAGCGTAGGGAATCATCTGTGTCCTGATTCTTTTATCAAGATCATAGGCAATTCTCAGCTTGAAAAGACCATCCTCATCATGCTGCAGATTTTTATAGATTTTGGCCAGGTCTATAGAGTCTTCCTTCCCGAAGTGGGAAAATGTTTGATTGACACGTTTCTGATGTAGATCCAATAGAAAAACCTCCTTATCTTCTACTTTAATGCTTTCAATGAATTGGGACATAGATTTTATTTTTCATTTCCTGATACTCGTCTTCTAGTTTACTCATGTGCGTTATACCGCCTCCGCTTTTGAAGTATAATTGTTCTCCTTCTTTTTCAATAAAGCGTATCATCACACAGCTGTCTACATTCTGGCCGTCAAACCAGCCGCAAATTCCCGTGTAATATCCTCTGTCATATCCTTCCGCATCCAGAATTATTTCCAGTGTTTTAGGCTTGGGAGCTCCTAAAATAGATCCCGCAGGAAGAAGTTTCTTCATAATGCTTCCTACTTTTCTCTCATATTCAGGTTTTATCATTCCTGAAATTTCAGAACTCATTGCATATAAATCCTTTTGCTGGGTTTTGATAAAGTCAATATGCTGGAACTGGTCCACCTTTACTTCATCAGCGACCATACTCAGATCATTCCGGAGAAGATCTACTACGGTGTAATGTTCTGCCTTCTCCTTTCTGTCATTCTTCAGAATTTCTGCTGCATTTTCAATAGATGCGTCAATTGTTCCTTTCATAGGATAGGTGAAAATTTTTCCGTCAATGATCTTTACAAAAGTTTCAGGAGAAAAAAATACAAAAAAATCTTTATAAAAAACTTTGTACTTTGCATTTGAGTGGTAAAAAATTTCTTCTAAGGTTAAATTGGTCTCTATCTTCGTTTTTCTAGTATAATTTACTAAGTAAGAGTTTCCCAGGCGAATGTTTTTTTGAACCTTATCGAAACCAATCTGAAAACTCTCCAATGTTTCAGGAAAGGATTTCCAGACTACTTTTTTGTCCAGTTTATGTGTCTCTTTTGTGTTTGAAAAGTATTGAAAATCAATAATTAAACCTTCTTTTTCAATTTCATGCTCCTGATAGATTTCAACATTCTCCGAGAGAAAGTCGATGATGAAAAAATAGGGAACCTTCTGAAGGGAAAGCTCGTCCATTTCGATAAATTTTTGATGATTCACTGAAAACATTCTACAAAAGTACTTATTGATGTTTACTTTTGCATAAATTTTTTTATGATGCAGAATAAATATCCTCAGAAACCGGGAATAGATTTTATATTGAAGCAGGCATTTTTTTATTGGAATAAGACACTCGTTTTTCAGTTGATGTTTTCCATCGTCTTTTTTGGAATATTGCTTACCGGAGTAATGCTTTTCGGAGAGAAGTATAATATTTTTTCTTATAATAAAGAATTGCAGGAAGCCTTTATGCAGGGCACTCAGGTTTATCTGAAAAAAATGGAGGAAATAACAGCTACCGAAAATTATCAGATGTTTACATTGGCAATCTGGGCAACCACGGCATTTCTGTATCCTTTAAATCTTGGAATGTTCCAGATCTTCCGTAAGATGGATCTTAAAGAGAATATTGTGATAGGAGATCTTTTTGCAGGGTACAACGGGCTTAACTTTTTTAAGTATGTGGGATATTTTCTTTTCTGGTTCTTTATTTACAGGTTTACCATTCCTACTGTTGTATTGGCTATAATCTGGGTTGCTGTAACCATCTTTGTAGCTCCATTGATGTTCTTTACCAATAAAAGAATTTTTGAAGCTATTTCCCTGAATTTTAAAGCTCTTAAAATGTATTTTGTTGAAATCATGGTGTGCGTGATCGTTGCTTTTCTATTTAAGTACTTAGGTTTTGCCTTGTTTCTGATAGGCGGGCTTTTCACTTTTCCTTTTTGGAATGCGATGATTTATTCATTGTATAAAACAGTCTTTTCCGAGAAAAGTTAAAATTCATTCGTGTTTAATGGGATTTTTTACTAAAAAAAAGTAAATTTGGTAAAATCATTAAATATTTAAACTATGTCTGAATTTAACGAATTTGATCAGCAGGGCTCTGTACCCAACAGAGAAACGGGATCAATAATTTCTCATGCTTTTGAAATGTACAAAGGCGTTTTCGGTTACGGAATTGTAGCTATGATCATCTACCTGATCGGAGGTTCTGTTATTCAAATGCTTACCGGGTTTGACTCTGCTTCTATGGTGGAAGAAATGAAATCAGGAGGAGATTTTAATTATTGGAGTGCTCCGGGACTTCCTTTATATATGGGAGCGTCCAGCCTTTTCGGTCTTTTATTATCTCCTTTGTATGTAGGATTGATCTATATGGTCAATAAATACAATACCAAAAGCCCGATTGAATTTTCTGATCTTTTTATCGGATACCGCCAGAATTTTGTAAACATTTTGATTTATAGTCTTCTTGCCTGGATCATTTCCTCAATTGCTCTGGCATTGTGCGTTTTGCCTATCATTTTTGTATATCCTTTCCTTTTAATAGGATATCCGATTCTGTTATTTGAAAATGCTTCAGCTACAGAAGCTTTATCAAAGTCGTTTAATATTGCTAAAGAAAACTATGGAACTTTTTTATTAACCGGACTTTTAGGAGGCCTGATTTCTGCTGCAGGAATTATTCTTTGTGGAATCGGTATCATCTTAACGGCTCCGTTTATTATGGTCGTAATGTACTCTACCTATTGTGCTTTCTTAGGAAAACCAAGACAGATTATGTACAGCAAATAAAATATAAAATACATGATGAATAAGGACAAACAAATAAGCAGTGTTGCGATAAAGCAGATGTCGTTACTGGCCATCATTCTGGTATTGACCGGATTGATCTGTTTTAATCTCGCATTGTTTATTCCCTCTGTTTTGGGAGCAATTACCATTTATGTAGTCTGCAGAAAGTATAATTTTTATCTGCAGGAAGAGAAAAAATGGAAACCGTCACTGGCAGCCTTTGCATTGATGTTTGCAAGTCTTATCGTTCTTATTCTTCCGATTTATTTTATTGCCGATCTCATTATTGATAAACTGGGAAATGCCCAGGCTTACATGGCTAAATTCAATGTTTTCCTGGACAAAATACATTCTTATATTTTCTCAAAAACAGGGTTTGATATTCTGAGCAAAGAAAATATGGCCAAGCTGAAAGATAATGTAGGAAAATTTTCTACTTCTGCAGTCAGTGGGACATTCAATACCCTTACCGTAGTAATGTCTATGTATTTTATTCTCTATTTTATGCTGGAGAGACCGAGACTTTTTGAAAAGATTCTTACTTCTTCCGCCCCGCTGAAGAGAGCAAACATCTCTCTGATCGGCGATAAAATGAGAAAATTAATCATGGCCAATGCCATAGGAATTCCGGTTGTGGCTGTAGGGCAGGGGATTGTTGCGCTTATCGGCTATCTGATTTTTGGAGCACCGGGAGCAGCATTGCTTTTCGCACTAACGGCTGCGGCATCTGTAATTCCTGTCGTAGGAACCGCTATTATCTATGTTCCGGTGTGTATATTTATGATTGCGGAAGGTAATACCGGACAAGGAATTGGTTTGGCCATCTACTGTCTTGTGGTGGTAGGACTTACTGATAACCTCCTTAGGTTTACCCTTTTAAAGAAACTTGAAGATATTCATCCATTGAATACCGTATTCGGAATCATCATGGGAATGAATCTGTTTGGTTTCATGGGACTTATTTTCGGACCTATTCTGATCTCACTGACCCTTCTACTGGTTCAGGTATACAGAAACGAATTTTCGGATGAAGATACTCCTCCGGACCTTGAGCTGCCCGGTCAGGATGATATTAAAGAAAAATTAATTTAATTATATAAAAACGTGGAAGGAATTAATCCTGAGATATTAAAAGAAATCTGTGTCTTGAAAATGCCTTTCGGCAAATATGAAGGAACGGTTCTGGTGGATCTTCCGATCAGCTATCTGGAATGGTTTAATAAAAACGGAATGCCAAAAGGAAAACTGGGAATGCAGCTTTCAACAGTTTATGAGATCAAGTTAAACGGACTTATGGATCTTTTGACTCCCATCAGAGCAACAGTAAGGAATGGATTATAAAAATTAAATAGACCATTTTTATATAATTTCGGCGGCATCGAAGATGCCGCCGAAATTATTCTATCATTAATCCTTTTAAGCTTTCAAAGCTGAAATTTCATCTCTCAACTTGGCAGCTTTAATAAAGTCAAGATTTTTTGCTGCAGCTTCCATTTCTTTCTGTTTCTGAGCAATCATTTTCTCAATATCCTCAGTGGCATAAGTTGCTTTTGTCTCGGCAACTTTCTGAAGAATTTCTTTTTGGGTATATTTTTCATCAGGGAAGTCTTTGCTCCTTCCCACAAGATTTTCAGAAATCTTTTTATTTAAAGCTGTTGGCTTCAGACCATGCTCATCATTGTACTGCATTTGTTTAGCGCGGCGGTATTCAGTTTCATCCAAAGTAGCCTGCATGGATTTCGTGATCTTGTCAGCGTACATGATTGCTTTTCCGTTCACGTTCCTTGCGGCACGTCCTACAGTTTGGATCATTGATCTTCTGCTTCTCAGCATTCCTTCTTTATCAGCATCCAGAATAGCAACTAATGAAACTTCAGGTAAATCCAATCCTTCTCTCAATAAGTTAACCCCAATCAATACATCAAAAAGTCCTAAACGAAGATCCTGCATAATCTGAATACGTTCCAATGTTTCAACATCCGAGTGAATATACCTTGTTCTGATTCCGAACTTGGTAAAGTATTTTGTAAGTTCCTCTGCCATTTTCTTGGTTAAAGTAGTTACCAGTACCCTTTCATCAACATCGGCTCTTTTCTGGATTTCTTCCATCAGATCATCGATCTGGTTCAGTGAAGGTCTTACTTCAATGATCGGGTCAAGAAGCCCGGTAGGACGGATGATTTGTTCAATATAAGCCCCTCCGGTTTTTTCCAGTTCATAATCTGCAGGTGTCGCAGAAACATAAATAACCTGATTCTGAATGGCTTCAAACTCTTCAAACTTTAAGGGTCTGTTGTCCATTGCTGCAGGAAGTCTGAAACCGTACTCCACCAGTGCTTCTTTTCTGCTTCGATCTCCGCCGTACATGGCATGAACTTGTGGAACGGTTACGTGACTTTCATCAATAACCATTAAAAAATCTTTAGGGAAATAATCAATAAGGCAGAAAGGTCTTGTTCCCGGAAGACGACCATCCAGATACCTTGAGTAGTTCTCAATCCCTGAGCAATAACCCAGTTCTTTAATCATTTCAAGATCCAGTTCTGTTCTTTCCTGAAGTCGTTTGGCTTCTAATGGTTTTCCGACTGAGCTAAAGAAATCCACCTGTTTTACCATGTCATCCTGGATGTCTTTAATGGCACCATTTAAGGTCTCCTTCGATGTTACAAAAAGATTGGCAGGGTAAATCTGTATCTGATCAAAATTATCCTCTACATTTCCTGTTACCGGATCAAAACTTTGAATTTTCTCAATTTCATCTCCAAAAAACTGAATTCTGATCGCATTATCAGTATATGCAGGGAAAACATCAATAACATCTCCTTTCACACGGAATGTTCCTCTCTGGAATTCATTCAGCGTTCTCGCGTATAGTGCGTTAACTAATGAATGGAGAAGTGCAGTTCTAGTCACTTTCTCACCAATGGCGATAGAAATCAAAGATTTATGAAATTCCGTAGGATTCCCGATACCGTAAATACATGAAACAGAAGCCACAATCAAAACGTCTCTTCTTCCCGAAAGAAGGCTGGCAGTTGCAGAAAGACGTAATTTTTCAACTTCTTCATTGATGCTCAGGTCTTTTTCAATATAAGTTCCCGTTGTAGCAATATAAGCCTCGGGTTGGTAGTAATCATAGTAGCTGACAAAGTATTCCACTGCGTTTTCGGGAAAAAACTCTTTAAACTCCATGAAGAGCTGGGCAGCAAGCGTTTTGTTGTGTGCCAGTACCAGAGTGGGACGTTGTACTTTTTGTATAACATTCGCAACAGTAAAGGTTTTTCCGGAACCTGTTACCCCAAGAAGCGTTTGATATTTCTCACCGATCTCTATTCCTTCAGTAAGTTTTTCAATAGCTTGGGGCTGATCTCCGGTAGGTTTATATTCTGATTGAAGCTTAAAATCCATAGAAAAGATGTATACAACAAAAATACGAAAGAAATTATTAGGCCATATCATCTTTTGTGGCATTATTTTTCCATTCATAGCCTACAATCACCTAATCATAATACTATGAAAATCAATCAATTTTATATTCCTGTAGTAAGTCTTTTTCTTTTTTTATCTTCTTGCAAAGAGAATCATGCCAATGCTCAGAAGACAGGGAATGATGGAAGTGTGGAAACGGAAAATCCCAATTCTGACTATAAGCCGGCATTTAAAGGGCAGACAAGAATCAAGGCTGTAAAAACAACAACACCCTATGCCATAGAAATATTGAATAAAGACCTTGGAAGACCCTGGGGAATTATCAATTTACCTGACGGAAAATTTCTCATCACAGATAAGAAAGGGTATATGAATGTGGTTTCAACAGATGGAAAACAAGTATCAAAAATTGAAGGCTTTCCAAAAGTAGATTCAAAAGGACAGGGCGGAATGCTGGATGTTGCTCTGGATCCTGATTTTAAAACCAATAGTATTATTTACTTCAGTTTTTCTGAGCCTTTTGGAAAAGGGAATTTAACATCTGTAGCGAAGGGAAAGCTGTCTGCTGATCTTAAAAATATTTCAGAAGCAAAAGTTATTTTCCGTGCTGAACCTTCCTATGACGGTGATAAGCACTACGGAAGCCGTCTGGCATTTGATAAGGACGGAAATTTATTTGTCAGTACAGGAGAAAGGTCAGATAAGGTTACCCGCGTATATGCGCAGAAAACAGATAATTATCTTGGAAAAATTTTGAAGATTACCAAAGATGGTAAACCTGCTCCGGGAAATCCTTTTATTGGAAAATCCGGCTATAAACCGGAAATATATGCTTACGGGATCCGAAATCCCCAGGGAATGGCGATAGATCCTAACGGTAATCTTTGGGATGTGGAAATGGGGCCAAGAGGGGGTGATGAAATCAATCTGATTCAACCGGGAAAAAATTACGGCTGGGGAGATGTAACCTATGGTATTGAATATTCAGGAGATAAGGTAGGACAGGGCATCACCCAAAAAGAAGGAACCGAACAGCCTGTCTATTATTGGGATCCTGTGATCTCACCAAGTGGAATTACTTTCTATACAGGGAATATTGAGGAATGGAAAGGAAATCTCATGATCGGATGCCTGAGTGGTGAACACATTAACAGAATTGTCATGAAAGATAATAAAGTGGTAGGAGAAGAACGTCTTCTTGCAGATCAGAAAGAACGTTTCCGCGATGTATTAAACGGGATGGATGGGAATCTGTATGCGGTAACAGATAGTGGTAAGCTTTATAAAATTTCAAAAAAATAAAAAAAAACTGTATCAAAATGTCATTCTGAACGAAATGAAATGTAGTGAAGAATCTTATGTTATTGGTTTATAAATGAGATTCTTCCTTCGTCAGAATGACAAAGGTGAAATTATTAACCTTTGATACAGTTTCTTTTTATTCTCTTAAAACTTAAAGTTAAGTCTGGCGAAAACCTGTCTTCCGGCAAAACCCATCTGTACAGGATCAAAAATACCTCCGGCTTCTGTATTTCCGTCGGATACATGTGTGGTCTGTAAAGTAGGATATCTGTTGAACAGGTTTTTACTTCCTAAAGTCAGATTCAAATTCTTGCAGAATTCATAGCCGAAAGAAAGATCGGTGGTTACTTTTGGATTATAAACCTGTTCCGAGTCATCATAGCCAATCAGGGTTACTTTATCAAACCTTACCATCTGCAGGTTTACATTGAATTTGTTGAGTCTGTAATTAAGGT
Organism: Chryseobacterium sp. WLY505; assembly: GCF_030846215.1. Lineage (NCBI taxonomy): Bacteria > Pseudomonadati > Bacteroidota > Flavobacteriia > Flavobacteriales > Weeksellaceae > Chryseobacterium > Chryseobacterium sp. WLY505. The sequence continues at coordinate 12,374 of NZ_JAVCWI010000007.1, forward strand.
TTAAATTCACTTTTGTTTTCGGAGCAGAAGCAAGAATAAATGCTTTTTCTCTTGCGCTCAGGTAAATATCTTCTTTCCCTGCCAGCTGTTCTGAAGTATTTACTTTTGTGATTTCCATATCATTATAGTTTCCGGCCAAGGTAGCGGTCAGTTTTCCGGAACCGATATTTTCAGTATAGCTTAAGATCACATCAACTCCTTTTGTTTTGGTATCAATGGCATTGGAAAAGAACTGTACTTGATCGATAAATGGATTTTCTGCCTGAACATCTGCCGGTAAGTCTGCTTGTGCAAAATATCCGGTAAGAACGATTCTGTCTTTAACACGAATGTAATAACCATCTATGGTGGCTGTGAACTTTCCGGTATTGAAAGTAAATCCGGCACTTCCATTCACAGAAGTTTCCTGCTTCAGTTGAGGAATTCCCAGGCTGCTTGCAATTTTGCTGTCATTAGAGGCCAGCTGGATAGTGACCAATTGACCACCCTGGAAATTGGTAAACTGCTGACTGTAGTATTTCTGAGCCAGAGAAGGAGCTCTGAATCCCGTAGAAACAGACCCACGGAAAGCAAACTGTGGCGTGATCGCATATCTTGTGGCAAACTTACCATTCAGAGTACTTCCGAAATCATTATAATTTTCAAACCTTCCGGCAATGCTTATCATCCAGTTTTTGGTAACATCCAATTCAGTATCTACATAGGCCGCAAAGTTGTTTCTGCTCTTGCCAAAATCAATAGAATAGCCTGGAAAACCTTGTGATCCCCCCGGACGATAACGTATAGGATCAGAGCCAGGAACTGTTACCCATAAATTTTGAGGAGTATCTTTTGTAACTACATTTCCATTGATATCATACATGGCGTAAGAAGCCTCTTCTCCTTTTATGATATCAAATTTTTCATATCTGAATTCTGATCCGAAAGCAACGTTAAGCCCTTCCAGTACTTTAAACTGTTTCACAGCATTAAACCCGGTTGTGTTCTGCAGCAGAGAATGTCCTCCTGCATTAAAGCTTGTAGGAGATTTGACTCCTAAAGTGGCATTAATAGTATTGTCTATCTGATAAGTGAATCTGTTGTTCCCAAAAGCATTATAAAAATCGACATCCCAGTCAGCAACTTTGAACTTTAATCCGTTGTCAAACGTGAAATCTGTAATGCTGGTATTTTCAATCGGGTTAAATCCTGTAGGGTAAACTTCCGGAATATTACCGTCTGCATCAGGGGTTCTGGTCCATGCATAAGCCTTCGTATTTCTATGCGAAAAACCCTGGCGGGAATAAAACTTCAGTCCATCAGATAACGGGACTTCAATATTTCCGAAAAAGTAAATGTTCTGAGCTTTTGCATCTCCGAAACGCTGTCTGGGAGAAGTATAAATATCCGGATTTGCATTTCGTATAGCATAATCTTTATTCACAAACTCTACGGTGAAATTTCCGAAACCGCCTTTTGAACCTATTTTAGTTCCTAAGTTTCCATTGAAATCAAAGGTGGTTCCATCCACTTTGTGATCTGAAACAACATCATTATTACCTGGACTTTTGAAAAGATTCATACCTGTGAATAGATTTCCTTCAAAACCTTTGTCTCTGTCATTCAAAATAACATTGATAACTCCTGCGATAGCATCTGATCCGTATTGGGCTGATGCTCCGTCACGAAGAACTTCCACTCTTTTTATGGCGCCAATCGGGATTGTATTCATGTCATATCCCGTATTTCCTCTTCCTTTCGTTCCGAAAAGGTTAATCAGTGAAGACTGATGATATCTTTTTCCATTTAACAAAAGTAAGGTCTGGTCAGGGCCAAGACCTCTTAAAGTAGCGGGATCTACAGCATCAGCACCGTCGGATCCTGATTGTTTATTGGAGTTGAAAGAAGGTGCAGAAAATTGTAAAAGCTGGTTGATTTCCACCTGCCCTGTTGACTGGCTTACTTGTTTAATGTCAATGATATCGATGGGAACGGGTGTGTTTACCACTGTTCTTTTCTTGTTTCGGCTTCCGGTAATGGCGACTTCGTCAATTTTTGATTCTTTCAAAGTATCTTTTACCTGCTGGGCATAAGAGAAGGCAGAAACTCCAAGGAAAATAATGCTGATGTATTTTATTTTCATATTAATAATTTTACGTGATGATTCAATCAAAATTATCAATATTTATTTTTAAATCAATACGAAAATAAAATATTTAGTATGAATATCTTAATTTCGTATCGATTTGTGATAAATTCGGAATAATAATAATCTATTATTTGAATTTAATTAAAATTTTTAATGTTAAAAGCTGGTAATGATTCTGTTAATTCCTTCTTCTAAAATTTCCTGGGAGGTAGAGAAGCAAATTCTGATATGTCCTTCCGCTCCTTTTCCGAACCATCTTTCTGATCCCGGAACAATGGCGACTTTCCCGCGAGTTAAGACATGCTGGGCAAATTCGTCACTTGTCATTCCGTTTTTAATCTTTGGAAACAATACAAAAGTTGCCTCCGGGAGATTAGGTGTTACAATTTCTGAACGGTCTAATAATCTGAAAGCAAGATCTCTATTGCTCTGCAAGTGAGTCAAAAATTCTTTGTACCATGGTTTTGCCTTCTCCAGTGCTACACTTCCGGCAATCTGAGACAGCGTAGAAACCCCTTCTATGGTGGAATTGAAATTGGATTTTTCTGTGAAGTCTTCAAGGATATCGTGATCATTACAGAGTACAGCTCCAATTCTCAATCCTGCTATTCCGAATGATTTTGAAAATCCGTACACGGTAAAGCTCTTTCTCTTTGCCTTCTCTGAAAAGGAAGAATACGTATGAAAGTCTTTATGATCATAAATAATATCACTCCAGATTTCATCACTCATCACCCAAAGATCATGAGCAGATGCAATTTCTGCTATTTTTACCAATACTTCTTTAGAATAAACTTTTCCGAGCGGATTGTGAGGATTGCATATGCCGATAAGTTTAGTTCTGGGATTGATTAAAGAAACCAGTTTTTCAAAATCAATTTCTCCTGTTGTAGTATCTACAGGGCAGAGCATTACTTTACCACCTGCAGTTTCGACTGATTTTTTGAAAAGAAAATCTACAGGATCCAGAATAATGGCTTCATCTCCGGGGTTAAGAACGTAGGATGCGATAAGAAACATTCCCTGAGCAGCACTGTTGACAGCCAGAACATTTTCCGGTGAGAAACTTCCATGTTTTTCCAGGTTAAAATGATCTGCTACGCTTTTCTTAAATTCAGGAAGTCCGGAAAAAGGGCCGTAGCTGAGGTAACCGTCTTTCAGGTATTCTATAATTCCCTGTTCTATTTCAGGAGCCGTTCTGAAATCGGGATCAGCTGCAGTAAGGGGAATAATGCCATCCTCAAGGGTTGCCCATCTTCCGTTGTAGGCTTTTCTCTTAAGGGCTTCAAAGTTGATATCGTTATTGGTAAACATATTTATTTATAAGATATGGGTAAAATGTTTTCTGTCTGTTGGTGAAGAGGGAGTAAAAACTGCTTAAGCAGTGTCCTTCCATTACGGATGTGAAACTCAATTTCCGGCTTTCTTTCCGTTTCATATTTATTGAAAGCTGTTTCTGTATTTTCTTCTTCAACTAAATATTTCGTTAATGAGAAAGAGTCTTTCAAAGCAGAGGTGACTCCCTGGCTGGTAAATGGAATCAATGGATGTGCTGCATCCCCGATGAATACAACATTATTTTTGTAAAAAGGGTTTAACTCCTCCAGTTCATATACATTCCATAAATGTACATTGTTGTAGTGTGATTTCTGTATGATTTCCGGGACTAAAGGATGCCAGTTTTTAAAAACGTCAACCATATATTTCTTTAAGTTCTCTGCAGAACATTCATTGATCATATATTTCTGGTTGTCAAACTGTGAATACCAGAGAACGGTATCATCGGCAAGCTTTAGAATACCAAAAGTCAGCCCGCCTTCCTCGTGGTGAAACTTCATAAAGTCATTATCAATAGCATCTGCAATTGCTTTATTCTGAATGATATTCACTACTTCACTTTCTCTTACCATCCTCATGGTTTCATTTTTAAATAGACTCCTTCTGATTCGGCTTCTGGAGCCATCAGAGATAACAGCGATATCAGCATCAATATCAGTTCCATCAGATAGCTTCAGTTTTCCGTCCTGCTGCTCATCAGGAATGATGGTTTCTTCGTAGGTTATCTTTTCCGGAGCAATGTTTTGTGCCAAAAGATTGATCAGTGAGTGTCTTGAAATGGCAAAGACATTGTTCAGTTCTTTTTCTGCAAGAATTTTTCCGGTGTGGGAATATTGAATGTATTTTTTCAGGAAATTTCCATGTTGGAGAAGAAGCTCAGAATCAATGATCTGATAAAGATAGTCCATTCCTTCCTGTGGAATGAGAAAACCGTGACCTGCCAGATCTTCTTTTTTTCTCCTTTCATATATGTGGTAGTCGATCTTGTGCTTTTCCAAGTAATTCGCCATGCTCAAGCCGGAAATACCGGCACCCACGACAGCAATTTTCTTCATTTTCGGAATAAAGTGTTTTTCAGGTTGGTTTTTTAAGTATTTTTTTAATCACCCTCGGGTAAATACAAAATTAAAATTAAAAACCTTCACTATTTCAAAAAATAAATCAATTTAATTTTGATTTCATGAAAAATAAAATGAAAAACATAAGATATACTATATGATAAAAAAATATGACTAATTTATATTTGTTTATAAAAGGTGTTTGTTTTCAATATCTTAATGATTTTTAGTAGTTTAATCGATGGTTTGTATTGAGAACGTAAAGAACAAGATTGTTTTTAGCTTCACTAGCTTTGAGTTTTTGGGCATAAAAAAACCGGAAAAAATTCCGGTTGTATGATTAAGCTTTTTCAAGCTGAACAGTAAAGTGTCTTAAGATTTCCGGTTCCCACGTGATCTTGTATCCTTTTGCTATTTCTTCACGTCTTTCGTATACGTTTTTGATAGCAGCAGCGATATAATCCATATGGTTGTTGGTGTAAGTTCTCCTAGGAATTGCCAGACGTACCAGTTCTAACTTCGGATAACGGTTTTCTCTTGTATCAGGATCTCTGTCTGCCAGTAAAGTCCCGATTTCTACAGTTCTGATCCCTGCTTCCTTATAAATTTCCAGCCCTAATGTCTGAGCCGGATATTCTTCACGGGAAACATTCGGAAGGAAGTTCAAAGAATCGATGAATACAGCGTGTCCTCCGATAGGTTTCTGAACAGGAATTCCATATTCAATCAGTTTATTTCCAAGATATTCAACCTGAGAAATTCTGCTTTCAAGGTAAGCAAACTCTGTAGCTTCATCAAGACCTACGGCCAATGCTGCCATATCTCTTCCGGCCATTCCTCCATAAGTAATGAATCCTTCATAAATGATGGTGAAGTTAGAGGCCTTTCTGAAAACTTCTTCATTATTCAAAGCAATGAATCCTCCGATGTTCACTAAACCATCTTTTTTGGAACTCATTGTCATTCCGTCTCCGTAAGAAAAAATTTCTTTACAGATTTCCTTAATGCTTCTGTTTTCCTGTCCTGATTCTCTTTTTTTGATGAAGTACGCATTCTCTGCAAATCTTGCTGAATCAAAGAATACAGGAATTCCGTATTGGTCAGATAATGCTTTTACAGCTTTCATGTTTTCCAAAGAAACGGGCTGTCCTCCGGAAGAGTTGCAGGTAATGGTAATTAAACAGAAAGGAATATTTTCTTTTGGATGACTTTTATAAACTTCTTCCAGTTTTTCAAGGTTGATATTTCCTTTGAATGGGTGAAGATCATTAATATCAAAAGCTTCGTCTATCGTACAATCAATAGCATGTGCTTTTCTGATTTCGATATGTCCTTTTGTTGTGTCAAAATGCGAGTTCCCCGGAACTACATCACCTTCTTTTACCAATACTGAGAAAAGGACGTTTTCAGCAGCTCTTCCCTGGTGTGTTGGTAATAAATATTTGAATCCTGTGATTTTTTCAACGGTTTTCTGTAGCTGCTCAAAAGAACGGGATCCGGCATAGCTTTCGTCTCCGGTCATCAAAGCAGACCATTGTCTGTCGGACATTGCTCCCGTCCCTGAATCGGTAAGCAGGTCAATATAAACATGTGAAGATCTTAGGTTGAAAAGGTTATAATTAGCTTCTTTAAGCCATTGCTCTCTTTCTTCTCTGGTGGACTGATAGATTTCTTCCACCATTTTAATGCGGAAAGGTTCCGCGTACGGTAAATTCATGAGTTAAATTATGTTTTAAATTGTTTGTAAAGAAAATGTGCTTGAAAATAATTTTTCAAAATTCATCAATGTATAAATAAGTCGGAAAAAGGGATTATTCCGGAGCCTTAAATATATTTTCATCAGAATGGAATCCGGCTACACCGCCGCTTACTGCAAACTTCATGGCAGAAGCTGCTGTCATTCCCACTACAGGTTTGATGTTTTTTTCTTCAGTAACAATTACCCAGCCCGAGATGGCGTACGAGTGGGGAAGGTATACCGCAACGTAATTATGCTTGTCAACGTCCGACATTTCTTTTTGAGTTAAAAAGCCGATTCTCCAGATTTCCGGGTTCTCGTTGGTTTTTACCCATACAGGATCGTTGAATTTTTTCTTGTCGCCTACGAATGAAGACATGACGTCTTTCGTAGGAGTGTAAATGTGTTTTATCCCTGGAGTTTTCTCCAGTAAGCTGTCCATCGTATCGAAAAAGAATCTTCCGACCACGAATTTATTTCCCAAATATCCTAAAATAGCAGTAAAAAGAATGATAGATACGAATACAAGACCAGGAATCTGCTTGGCAAGAGACGGAACAAGATTGTCTATCGCACTTACAATATACCAGATTACAAAGATGGTAAGCCCGATAGGACCAATAATAACCAGTCCCTGGAAAAAGTTTTTCAGGAACATATTGGCGATATTTTCAAAGCTTGGCTTCTTCAAGGTGTATTCTTTACTATTCTTATTTTAACCGTGGATGGTTTCTTTATTTCCGTAGGATTTAATAATATTAGCTTCATATTCCAGCCATTCTTCCCAACGTTTGTTTACTTTTTCAGGATCTCCGAGCTGTCTTGCAAATCCGATGAAAGTAGTATAATGATTGGCTTCAGAAATCATCAGTTCTTTGTAGAAAACTTTAAGCTCTTCGTCTTTGATGTTTTCCGTAAGAACTTTGAATCTTTCACAGCTTCTGGCTTCAATCATAGCCGCAAAAAGCATTTTGTCTACGATGAGGTCTTCTCTGCTGCCCTGTACAATAAATTTTGCCAGTTCATTCACATAATCATCTTTTCTTGCTCTTCCAAAAGTAAAACCTCTTTTTTTAATGATTTCATGTACCTGATTGAAGTGATCCAGTTCCTCTTGTGCAATGGCAAGAAGTTCAGTCACAATCTCAGGATATTCCGGAAGCATCGTGATCAGACCTATAGCATTGGTAGCTGCTTTTTGCTCGCACCAGGCATGATCCGTTAAAATTTCTCCAATGTTTCCTTCTGCAATATTTGCCCACCTTGGATCGGTAGGGAGTTTCAACTTAAACATGTTGTAAAATTTTTGTAAATTTAAGCAAATTGAAGTAAGAAATGTGACTTTATTTCAATTTGATCCTTAAAGTCCTAAGATGCGGTCTTTTTTCTTAAGAATTCCAGAATATTCCACCCTGAAGTATCTACTTTTTTCAATCCTGCAGAAATAATGAAAGCTAACATGATATTAATCCCATAAATTATGATCATCAAAAGCCACCATGGCATATTTTCTTTTAACGGAACTACCAGAAAATAAACGAGTGAAGAGCTGATTCCCTGTGCAAAATAGAAGAAAATAGCATTTTTTCCGATGTAGGTGATGAAATTTTCTTTTGTGATTTTCAGTCGGTTGTAAAGAACAAATAAGGTTGTGAGAGAGAATAATGCCCAGATGATGTAAGGAACTTTTGGTGGAAATTTATTTTTATTGATTTTATAGAAGATGTCTCCTCCATAGTACCAGAACATCCATATAAGTGCTGCACCTACAAGTCCGTATAATACAGGTATTGCTTTAGTAGGAATCTTTTTTCCGCGCATTGTGTGGCCGATTAAAAATACAGCAAGATAAAATGCAACGTATCCAACTTGTCCCGTTGGATAATACTCCGGGAAGATGTTGAATAATAAGGTTAAGGTAATGCAGAGTCCGATGAACCAATTGATATGTTTTGGGAAAAATCTTAGGATGAGCACTCCGAAAACGGTAAGTACATAATAGACTTTTAAATACCAGAAACTTCCCATTACTACCGGAAAAGTATCAGCATTGGTGTATTGATGAAGATACCAGTTTCCCAGGTTTTCCCATTGAGGATATATTGAAACACTGGTTGCGGAATATTTTGAACCAAATGTTGAATAAAAACTTTGGAGCCATTCCATGGAAAAGAAAGTCAGTCCAAAGACTTTAAAGAAGTAATCTAAAAAGAACAGGAAAGTCACAAAAATCATATAGGTAATCTGGAGTTTCAGAAGACGGTATAATGTTTTTTCTATATTGGCGCCGGAAGTGATGCCGCTCAGTGCATAAAAGAGTGCCACATCAAAAACCAGAGATAAAACTCTTACTTCTGCCGGAATGTAAAACTGTCCGGACCAGAAAGCGGTATGGATAAATATGATGGAAAGTGTTGCCAGTCCTTTGGCGAAATCAATATAGAGATCTCTGTTCATTATAGATGGGTTGGAAGTTCTTTTCTTATAGGTTCAAAAATACAAACAAATTGATTGTTTAAAACATAAAAGCTTTTAAAAACAAAAAAAGGGGCGGAACATACTGCCCGCCTCCTTTCTTAAATATGCTAAAAATGAATGTTCTCGTTTATTGGAGATGTTTAAATTCTTCTGCAGAGATTTCTCCCGACTGAATTTTTCTCAGCTCGTCTATATATTGACTCATGTATGCGTCAATTTCAGGATTTACTGTATTTTTGCCCATCTTATAGGTTCCGTTTAAAACTCCCTGATAGTAATAGAAGAAATTGTAGTCGAAATCGGATGCACTAAAATTATACTGTCCTAAAAGAAATCCTAAACGTACCGCTGATCTTCTTTGAGCAGGGGTCCCGTGATGGTTTACGTTGTTTGTCTGATAGTCACCGATACTTTGAGCAAATTCATAAGCTGCTGCAATTTCTGCAAAGCTGGTTTTGTTGTATCCGTTTGGTCTTCTCAGATAGTATCCTGCAAAACCATCTGCTTCAAGCTCATTCGGTCTGTACGTTGATTCTGATACCGAAGGAAGGTTGAAGATGTACTGTAACTGGTGTCCGTATTCATGAGCAAGGATCATCGCATTTACAATATCGCCACCCTTTGATTTTGCATCATAATAGATAGCATAACCGTAATAAATTCTTCCATTACCATAAGATATGGCGTTGTAGGTAGAATTAAAATTAGTAGGGTCATTTACAAATCGTAAAAGAGGATTGCTTCTACCCCACATGCTTGCAATTTTAGTCATTTGCGCATTCATAAAATTGGTGTCTGTGGAGTTTTGAAGTCCTGTCAGTAAAACTGAGTTAGTACTCCAATTGTTGTCTACATAAGAACAGATTTTTTCAAGATCCCCAGGCTGATCAATTTTTGCACTTAGTGCTTCTTGCTGAGGTTGAACATTGTTGTCCATTTGGTCATCACTACATGCTGTTAATGAAGTAACAGCAATGGCACCTGCTAGAAAGCAGAGATTAAAGTTTCTTTTCATATATAATATCAATTTGGTAAGGCGAATTTATGAAATTATCTCTTAATTGTGAGTATTTTAATGAAAAAAATTATTCAAAATAGTGTGAGTAGAATAATAATTAAAAAAACATTGCTTTGATTGTAAGCTATTTAGAAATTTATATGTATATTTGCACCTCGAAATAACTAAAAATTTATAAACAATGTTTGCAATTGTAGAAATAGCAGGGCTTCAATACAAAGTTGAGCAAGACCAGAAGTTGTTTGTAAACCGTTTAAAAGGAGACAAAGGAGGAAAAGTTTCTTTCGATAAAGTTCTTCTTACTGTAAACGGTGCAATCACTGTAGGCGCCCCAGCTGTAAACGGAATCACTGTAGAAGCAGAGATCCTTGACCACGTTAAAGCTGATAAAGTAATCGTTTTCAAAAAGAAAAGAAGAAAAGGTTACAAAGTGAAAAACGGTCACAGACAATCTTTAACTCAAATCGTAATCACTGGTATTACTGGTTTTGAAGGTGGAGCTAAAAAAGCTGCTGCTAAAAAAGAAACTGTGAAAGGTGAAGTTCTTTCAGACAACGCAACTGTTAACTTTGGTGAAGATCACGAGTTGAACTACCACTTAAAGAAAAACAACTTGTCTCAGTCTAAAGAGAACAGAGAAACTTTAATTACTTTAGGTAAAGCAGTTAAAGTTGAATTAGAAAAGAATATTCTTACTCATGAAGAAGTAGATGCTGCTATCATCAAGAATATCGATCAATTTAAAGCACTTAATAAATAATCCAGTAATAAAATGGCACACAAGAAAGGAGTCGGTAGTTCCAAGAACGGTAGAGAGTCTCACTCTAAAAGATTAGGTGTGAAGATTTTCGGAGGACAAGAAGCTATTGCCGGAAATATTATTGTTAGACAAAGAGGTACTCAGCACCACCCAGGTGATAACGTGGGAATCGGTAAAGATCACACTTTGTTTGCATTAGTAGATGGTAAAGTAGTTTTCAGAAAGAAAGCAAACAACAGATCTTTCGTATCTGTAGAGCCAAACGCATAATTTAAGCGTTTTATAAAAATTAAAACCTCAGTTTTTACTGAGGTTTTTTTATTTACTAGCTGTCAGTATATTCATTTATTCGTGAAATATTTTATATTTGTTAATTGTCCAGTTCTGAGTCAGTTGCGAAAGCCGAAAAGCATAAAGAGTAGGCAATATTAAAACAAAATATCTATGAAAAATGTTAGAAAATTAACGAGAAAGAATTTAAAAGAAATAACTGGTGGTGTGGCGGCAGAGTGTCCTTCCATGTTTCAATCGTGTGATGAATGGTGCAGATGGTCTCCATGGCAGAAAGCACATTGCATGCTTTCCCAGCCATGTACAGAATGTTTTGAATAATATCAGAAAGTATAAACCGTATTTTCTTTAAGGTAACAATAGGGCTGAACACTATTAAGTGTTCAGTTTTTTTAATTATTAAAAAACGTTAAATCATATCTCTTTAATGTGAAATATTGATATATTTGTGTGTAATCAATAAAAAAATATTGCAGAAGCCGAAAAGCAAAGAGAGTAGGCGACAAATAAAACTAAACAATCATGAAGAATTTACGAAAATTAACCAAAAGCAGGCTGAGAACTATTAACGGAGGAGAAGTATGGTGTCCGGCAAAACCCATTACATCATGCAGTGTATGGTGCGGACTTACAAAGGAACAGAAAATGCGCTGCCTGCTTGATGTAGAAGGCTGTGAGTGCTTTTAAACTTTTGTTTTAATACCTGATACTATTAGAATAAAAACATTTTCGGCGGCTTCTTTGAAGCCGCCGAAAATGTTTTATTTAATGTGCTATCTAAAATCCTACCTGGAATCCTGCTTTAACACCGAATTTTGAGATATCCGGTCTATCCAGATAATTTCCTCTCCAGTTGAAGTCTACTCTGAAAATTCTAAGATTTCCGATTCCTATATTTTCAATCCCGAATCCATATTCATAATAGATGTGTTCGCTTGGTGCAGAATATTTAAAACCTTCTACATTGATTGCTTTGGAAGCATCGCTAAGTGTTCCATATGCCCCTCTGATAAATGCAACTTCTCTTAATTTCAGCTTTTTAATCAAAGGGATATAAGAAAGGATCTTACCGTTAAAATGATGTTCTAATTGAAGAGTGGTATACGCATCCGTCACAAACTCATAATAGTTAAGCTGAGAGAATGTATTCGGAACCAGACCATAGGAAAGGTTGGCCGGAATAATATTCTGTAATGCCAAAGGAACTGTATTAAAGTTCTTTCCGGCTTCGAAATTAACCACTAATTTTCCCATACTTCCAATTAAAAATGGCTTGTACAGCATAAACTGGAGTTTGTCATAATTAAAATCAGCATTGAATAAACCTTCAATACCTCGTGTATATCTTAAAACAATAGTTGGAGCTAAGTTTCTGGCCTGGTAACGGTCAATACCGGTTTGAGAGAACTTGGCGCCAGGTTTTGCTATTAAACTGATGGTAACGTGCGAGTCATTAACGGTTTGTCTCAAATGCCCGTCTTTATAATACATCAGATTGAATTTCTCAGGAATAGCTGATTTAATACTCTGCATTACTCCATCTACTCTGATCTGGAAGTTCTTCCAGGGTTCAATAGCAGCAAAAAAACTTGTTTTATTTACAGAGCTTAAGGAAATGTTTTCTCCTCTTGCGAAAAAGGTACTGGTAGACGAAGATTGCGGCGTAACACCATCACCTGATGTAAGCTGCCCGCCAAGCTGTACAATATCTCTGCTGGTTCCGGCTCCAATCATAAAGCGGTTAAGCTTATTGAACATATATCTTGCTTCTACGCCATATTTAAACTGTTGATCTTTGAACCCATATGCTGTGTAAAACTGCGCTCTCCAGGTATCATTCAATCCGAAATAGGTTCTTGCTCCTAATCTTATTCTGTCTCCTTCTACTTCATTTCTTCCGTAAATTGAGAAAATAGGACCAATATCAATCCCTTTGAAGGCATTATAATAACGTGAACCAAGCGTTTCAAACAGCTTTACCATTCGGTTGAATTTCGGAGTCTGCTGAAGCTGATCAAGCATGTTATAAACGCCCTGTTCTGCTTTTGATAAAGTGTCAGGTCTCGCTTTAGTCCAGTATGCCTCATCCTTATTGGTGAACTTGTCTTCGTATTCTTCTTCAGTACGTTTGAATACTTTAGGGTCAAGAGGCTTGTTGAACTGATAATCGGAATAATCTACAGATCTTTTGGCGATGATACTTTTAGCACCTTTCTTTTTTGAGAAAGGACTCATTTCAAATTCGGTGACCAGTTTTTTAGGAAGAAACGTAGCGTCATCAGGATTGTCGTATTCTACCTGAGTATACACACTGTTGACAAAGTTGACGTTGATCTTCTGTGTTGACTTCAATGTTGCTCCTAAAACAGCATAAGTATCGGTATCAATATAAAGGTTTCCCTGAAATGCAAGGACATCTTTTCTCTTCGGCTGGTATCTTATCTGGAAGGCTTTCTCCCCACGAATCGTAATGGTGTCCATAAGGCTATAATCATACGTACTGAAACCATCACTTCCGACAGGGCTCTGGAATCCGATATCGAAATAATTCAGAGTATTGTCGTAGATATTGATATCACGGTATAAATTTTTAGCAGAAACTGTAATCACCTGATTGTCCTGAAAACCTGAAGTCTTCTGGGCTACTAATGTTCTTTTGCTATCCTTTTCCGGTTTGTTTTTACCATAATTTTCGTAAACGGCTTCGTTCAGAAAAATAGGAAGTCCAAGTCTTCCGCTTGCTGTGGAATCTGCATAGTCGAAAATGAAATCCAGTTTGTTGAAAATCTTTTTCTTCATGAATGCACTGTCAAGATTGTTCAGGTCAAACTGCGTTTTTTCATACTCTTTATAAGAATAGGTGTCGAATTTTTCCAGTCCGTTATTTCTTTTTTGTGCCCATACCTTCTGCATAATTGCATAGGCCGGATTTTCTTTCTTGCTTTTGTATTTTGTTTTTCCGCTTTGAAGAACAATTTCCTGAATGTCGCTCACTTTAGCCTGCGAAAGCTGTACGAAAATATTGTCAGCATTTTCGGGAGTGATATCGAAGGTTTCTGTAGTATAATTTTTTCTGGAAAATCTTAACTGATGGATGATGCTATCAGACTCAATGATGAAGCTGCCTGAAGTTGTCGTCAGGGCAGGTGTTTTACTGTCGTTGATAAAGATATCAACTTTATTGAGTTCTTTACTGTTCTTTTCGTCAACCACCTTACCGATGGCTTTGTTTTGAGCACATACGGAACCAGCGAGAATCAGAAAGAAAAATAAAAGATAGTGTTTTTGGGAGTTATTGTTTAACATCATTCGTTTCTTCAGGCATTTAGCATAAACAAAAAGCATGCAGTTTATTTAAAAAATAGGTGAAAAAATAAAATATTTTTATTCTATCCTATAAAACGACAAAAGTAGCGAAAATTATATATGTATGGGTTAAAAATTACTCGGGAAGTTTTAATGCTTAAAATATAATAATCAGGGGATTAAAAGAAGATGAAACTGATCCGTTTTAAGAGTGATTTTGGTATTTTTTTGAGGAACGAATAAAATGAAAAAAAGACTTACATTTCTGTAAGTCTTTTTGCTCCTCCTGCTGGGCTCGAACCAGCGACCCTCTGATTAACAGTCAGATGCTCTAACCAACTGAGCTAAGGAGGAATTTCCTTTGTTTTAAGTGGTGCAAATATAATAGGAATATCCGTACCAAGCAAGTTTTTGTTCCTGAATATTGAACGAAAAAAGCTATTGGTTTATTTTTCAATAAATTAAATTTTAAATATTTTTCTGTGATGGAAGAGGTTATTCAGAATGTTATAGATTTTACGCTGTAAGCAATAGATTTTTAGGCCTGGTTTTATAAAAAGAAACAAAAAAGACCTACAGCAATGTAAGTCTTCTTATTTTTTATGGTTCTGAAATTTTTATTTCTTTAAATCTTTAAGAATTTCCTGAACAGCTCTTTCCAGTTGTGGATCATTGTTCTGAAGACGGTCCATAAAGGTGTTTTTTACATAAATATCAGGTTTTACACCTGTTTTTTCAAGGTTCTGTCCGTCTAATGTGTAAGTTCCCCATGAAGGAAGTCTGTAAGAAGAGCCGTCTACCAACCCTTTTGCTGAAGTGAAAATAATCCATCGATAAGTATCCTGACCGATAATTTTACCCAGCTTTAGAGCTTTGAACCCGGCTGCTGTCATTTCGGCATCACTTAATGAAGCTTCATTAATCAGAAGAACAATAGGTTTTCCGGAAGGTGCAAAATTTGGTTGTGTTGTTATTTTTCCTTCACGGTATTTCCATTGCAGATAAGGTCTCTGAGAAAGGAAATTCAATACTTTGTCATGAACGTTTCCACCGGTGTTGTAGCGTAAATCAAGAATAACAGCGTCTTTTCTGTTCTCCTGTTCTACCATATCCAGAAGGAATCGGTCCAGCTCATCCGTAGACATGTTTTTCATACAAGAGTAGGCAATACGGTTGTTGCTAAGCTTGTCTACACGCTGATGATTGTTATAGATCCAATCATCGTAAAGTAATCCTTTTAATTCCCCGTTAGAAATCGGATGTACTTTGGTGGTTACAGTTTTACCATCACGGTTGAAGGTAAGAATAAGTTCATCCTGTTTTTTAGGGCTTGTGAAATACGTTTCGATATTTTCGTTTAGATCAATCTTCTTTCCGTTTACAGTAGTCAGTTGATCACCAGGTTTGATGTCAACTCCTGAACGGTAAGCAGGAGATTTTCTCAGAATGCTTTCTACCGTATAAGGCTGATCTTTTTTGAAGATAATTCCTGTTTCGTTAGTGAAATAATTCAGAAATACGGTTTCCTCCTTTCCGGTAGAAGAAAATCCGGTGTGTGAAGAATTAAGCTCACCCAGAAGATCATTCAATAAAATCCGCAGATCATTTCTGTTATTTACATATGGAAGGTACTTTGCATACTGTTCCTTTTTAGCTTTCCAGTCGATCCCATGGAATTTTTCGTCGTAGAAGTTTTCCTCCACACCCGTCCATGCTTCAGCATACATCTGCGTAAATTCTGAGGCCAGATCTTTATCGAAACTATACTGGATATTGATTTTTTCGGGCTTTAATGCGGCAACGGTTGTTTTGTAGATATTACCTTCAATCAGAGCAAATAGGTTTTTCTCATTTTTGGTTAAATAATAAGCTGCTTTATCAAACACTTTTTCAGATTTGGCAGGCTCAAAATCGGTAAACACCTTTTTGTACAGTTGTCTTTTTCCGTTATCCTGATTAGAATTAAATAATAGAATCTCTTTTTTATCATCAGCGAAAACGGCCGGATCATCCTGATATCCATATCGGTCGGTAACCAGCTCAATTCTGTCCAGAGTATCTTCAGGATTTACTTTCAGCTCTTTGATTACCGGTTCTTTTTCTTCTTTTTTCTCTTTGTCCTCTTTGTTCTTGTCTTCTCCTTTTTTGTCCTTCTTATCTTTATCCTTCTCTTTATCCGAAGACTTTGCTTCCTTCTTTTCTTCAATGAAAAGACTGTCAAATTTTTCAGATTTATAAGGCTCATCAAACCAATCCAGAGCCATGCGGTAAATGTTAGATTTCTGCATGCCTAAAGGGTAAGACGGATTGGTTCTGTCGCTGGCAAAATAAATATATTTTCCATTGGAAGACCATACAGGATCTTCCTCTGAAACTCCAGTGTTGGTAAGGTTTAAAGTCTGTGCTTTTTTGATATTATAGATGAAAATATCCAGCTCAAAGTTCCTTTTGGCAGAGAACAAAACATATTCATTGTTTGGCGAGAAAGAAGGTCTTGAGTTTTGGAATGCCCAGATTTCATCTTTTACAATGGTAGTGGATTTGAAACTTTTTAAATCCAATAATCTTACTTCATCTCTCCCGCTTAAGTAAACGGCTTTTGAAAGGTCGCTGTTCAGGGTGATGCTGCGGTTATTTCGTAAATCTTCGGTTAATTGCTTTGGCTGTCCTTTTCCGTCTGCCTGAATCGTAAACCAGTTTTGATAGCCGTTATAAGTCTGATTGTAAAGTAAAGTACGGTTGTCTTTCAGCCATTTTACTTCCATAGCACGCTCTTTACCGTCAGAAACCTGCTGGGCAAACTTTCCTTCAATATCAGAAACGAATATAATACCACGGCTTATGAACGCCATTTTTTTACCGTCCGGAGATACATCATAATAGGAAATATTATTTTCCACATTAAAATTCTGAGCTTTTTCGAGGGTTTTATTGGTATTCAGACTGATGTTGATCGGGCTAGTTTTTTTTGAGGCTACATCATAAGTATAAAGCTGATAATCCTTCTCAAAAATAACTTTGGATCCGTCTGCTGAGACAAAAGGTTTTTTAATAGAAGTATCAAATTGCGTTAAAGCAGTTTTTTTACCATTTTCGATTTTATAAAGATTGTATTCTCCATTGTTCTCATCAGAAATAAAATAGATAATACCATTTTTATCTACACTTGGGTTGAAGTCTTTTCCTTCGTAGTTCGTGTATTGTTTGAAAGAATTACTTTTTGGATTATATCCAAGAATGTCAGGATTGTTTTCTCCTTTATAACGTTTACGTTGTACCTGGTGGGCACTTTCAGATGAGCTTGTGAAAAGATATTCTCCTGCAGGAGTTTCCACAAGTCCATTGGTATAATTAAAGTAATTATTGAAAAGTTTTTCTGGAGTTTTTCCTTCAATTGTCGTTTTAAAACTTCCGAAATTATTATTTCTGGTAGAAGTAAAATAAATCGTTTTACTGTCCCATGCCCAGCTTTCCATTTCGTCTCTTCCAGTATGGAAAGTCAGCTGCTTGATCGTTCCGCCTCCTGCGGGCATTACATACACATCATAATTGCCATATTGGTTAGAACTGAATGCAAGCCATTTCCCATCCGGAGAAAGGCGGGGATTGATTTCTTCCCCATCCAGTGCGGTAATTCTTGAAGCATTTCCTCCATTGGAATCTGCTTTCCATATATCACCATCAAAAGCGAAGTAAGCTGTCTTTCCATCAGAGCTTAACGAGGGGCTTGATAAAAAATAAGACTTTTCCTGCGCTGAAATCCCTATAATAGAAAATGCTGTGAATAGCGAAATAATAGTTTTCTTCATGGTACAATTAGGTATTTATACAATACGATATATTTTTTTTTATTATTCTTTGTTATTCTTTGTTATTGTAGAGAAGTAGTTGTATTCTGAGAATTTTCTCAATATAAATTACTCTAAAAAAGAATAGTCGGAGTATTGGCGAAATAGTTACAGGTAAAATGCTTTAAAGACTTATAAAATTCAATGAAATAGATCAATATTTCATGAAAACGGAAGGTAATTTGAAAATATCGATCTTTTTTAGGTATTAATCTTAATTATGGTAAAAACGCAAAGATTATATTCATTTATCTTATTGTTAAGAAAGCTAAGATGCCGACAATGTCGCTGATGAAGCTTAAGCGGTTATGCGTACACTTCGAAAGAATCAACTTTGTTGATTCCTGTCTTTGCTTTCTTAAAAGTAAACTGTCAGATACAAAGCCTTTGCGTTAAATCTAAGTTGAAGAAAAGCAGGATTAGGTGTAGTTAAGAATTGGTCCAGTTTAAGGCACAAAAAAAGACTCACATTTCTGTAAGTCTTTCTGCTCCTCCTGCTGGGCTCGAACCAGCGACCCTCTGATTAACAGTCAGATGCTCTAACCAACTGAGCTAAGGAGGAATGTCCTTTGTTTTAAGTGGTGCAAATATAGGACGAATATTTATACCCTACAAATATTTTTAAGAAAAATTTAAAAAATTTTATAATTTACCCATAAATACTTTGAAGATGTCGCTTCCGAAGATCAGTAACATCAATCCTAACAGGAAGATAACTCCAATCATCTGTGCGTTTTCCAAAACTTTCTGCGGAACAGGTTTCCCTACAATCATTTCATATAAAGTAAATAAAACGTGTCCACCATCAAGTCCCGGAATAGGAATAAGGTTCAGGAATGCCAACCATACGGAGAACATTGCTGTAAAGCTCCAGAACGCCACCCAGTTGATCTTAACACTTCCATCCGCATCTTTATCTACAGGCATATTCTTTACAATAGCAATAGGACCTCCAACGTTTTTATACCCCTGAACTTTAGAGTTGAACATAATTTTGAACTGCTTAACCTGAGTAGTTAATGCTTCAATAGTTCTGGTAAATCCTCTTGGAATAGCCTCACCGAAAGAATATTTCTTATTCGTTACAATATCTTTTGCAATACTTTTTGTGTCAATTGCGATACCCAGTTTTCCGTTTTTATCTACAGAAACTGCCGGTAATGTCTGTACAGCTCCGTTTCTTTCAACGTCTACAGAAATTGTTTTACCTTTATTTTCACTTAAAAGAGCACTTACTTCATCAAAGAATGCTGCTTTCTTACCGTTGATCCCAACAATTTTATCTCCTTTTGCAAGACCAGATGCCTGAGAAGAAGGAGTAGCTAGTGAATCTACAACCATAGGAACTCTTGGAGTGATATATAATTTTGCTTCTCTCTGCTTAAGAACATCTGCAACACCGTCAGCATTCACCGGAAAAGTAACTTCCTGCCCGTTTCTGTTTACCGTTACATGATCTCCTAAAAGAATATTGATTGAAGTATTTTCAAGTCTTTCCGCTGGTTTTCCATCTACACTGATGATTTTGTCACCATTCTGGAATCCCATTTTCTTTCCTGCGGAAGTAGCTTCAATACCGTTGTCGAATTTTGTGATATCTGTATACGTTTCTCCGTTAAAGAATGATAAACAGCTGTAGATTAACCATGCAAGGAAAAAGTTAACGGTGACTCCTCCCAACATAATGATCAGTCGCTGCCAGGCCGGTTTTGATCTGAATTCCCATGGTTCTGCCGGTTTTTTCATTTGGGCAGTATCCATACTCTCATCCACCATTCCCGCAATCTTCACGTATCCTCCGAAAGGAAGCCACCCGATACCGTATTTGGTTTGTTCAGGGTGTTTTCTCCAGTCGTTGTCCGGAAGTTTTGATATATCGATAGGAACCTCTTCCTTCTTTCCGTTTACCTCTATTACTTCAGAATCCGGTAAGTTCTTTGATAAGAATTTATACTGCCATTTTCCGTTGATTTTCTTCATAGAGAATATGGAGAAGTACGGATCAAAAAACAGGAAAAACTTCTCTGCTCTGGTCTTAAACCATATGGCCGGTAAAAAGTGCCCAAGCTCATGAAGAAGCACAAGTATAGAGATGCTCAGAATGAACTGAAAAAGTTTGATTGCTATTTCCATTAATAAATTTTAGATTTTAATTTGCAAAGGTAACAATTATCAAAACTATGCCAAATAAAAAAGCTTCCCGAAACAAGAAGCTTTGTCATATTTAAAGACGATTTGATTATAAATTGAAAGAAACACCAAGGCTGCCATTATTACCGACCTCTGCAAAGACTCCAATTTTCTCTGTGAAGAAATAGCGGGCTCCGATGTGAGCTCCTACTCCAAAGTCTCTCCCTACAACTCCAAGGTCTACACCAGGGTAGATATCCCATTTGGAAGGAAGATTTAATGCTTCCTGCAAGTGAAAGTTTAGTCTCCCGAAAACAAAAACACGATTATCCTTATCGTTGTTTTTATAATTATCAAAGTAGCCATTAATCCCGGCTCCTACTGAAATAAGTTTATTGAGACCATAGTCGTAAGTTCCCGTGATCCCGGTTCCATATCCCCAGGCACTCAGCCCCAGTTGTATTTTCTGATCTCCCTTTCCTGTCCAGGCCTGAGCGTTAGCCATAGCGCCAAAAAATAAGATCGTCACCATAAAAAACAATTTCTTCATAAATTTTTAATTTTAAGGATAATAATAAAAAATATTTCTATCAAAAATGAAACCGAAAGAACGACAATATTATAAAAATGGTTGACTTTAATAAATATTAAGAAATAAATCCTGTTTTTGGTACTAAAGCATCTATTCAACTATTTAATTCTACTTTCGTAAAGGTAAAAGCTGTATTTTTATACTTCATATATGAAATAATTTAAAAGAATAAAAGATGAAAGTTGTAGGGCTTAATTTAGATATCATCTGGAAAAATAAAACTGGGAACTTTGCTAGTATAGAAAGCGAACTGCTGAATGCGGAGGCAGATCTGTTTCTGCTTCCCGAAATGTTTTCAACAGGCTTCTGTATGGATGCTTCTGAAGTTTCGGACAGAAATAATGAATCACTGGAGTTTTTGAAAAAAATCTCAAAAGAGAAAAATGCAGCGTTTTGCGGAAGTGCTCCGGTAGAACAGGACGGCAATTTTTACAACAGAATGTTCTTTGTAAAGCCTGATGGCGAAATCTCTTTTTATGATAAGAGGCATTTGTTTTCATTTTCCGGAGAAGATAAAGTATACACGCCAGGAAAGGAAAGAGTAATCGTTGAATATAAAGGAATACGTTTCCTGCTTCAGATATGTTATGATCTTCGTTTTCCTGTCTTTGCAAGGAATAATGATGATTATGATGCCATTTTATATGTTGCCAACTGGCCCGAGAAAAGGGTAGGAGCATGGGAACATCTGTTGAAAGCCAGAGCCATTGAAAATTTATCTTTTGTATTTGGTTTAAACAGAATCGGGACCGATGGAAATGATCTGTTGTATCAGGAGAGCTCTCATTGCTTCTTTGGGGATGGAAAAGAAATTTCTCAGAAACAGGGAAATCTTGTATCTGCAGAACTCCATATGGAAGAATTGAAAGATTTTAGAAAACATTTCCAGTTTTTGAATGACAGAGATTCTTTTTCTATTGAATTTTAGATTTTCCCACTGATTTCGCAGATCTTCACAGATTTTAATTTCTATATAATATAAAATAAGTATAATCATCTGTGAAAATCCGTGCGATCTGTGGGAATTAAAAAAAACTGTGAAAAATCACAGTTTTAAGCATATTCTTGTAAAAGTTGTGTGAGGGTATTCACGTCATGAACACCGCTTTCCTTCCACAGCATTTCTCCTTTTTTGAAAATGGCCAGTGTAGGAACTCCACGCACTCCATACTGAGCTGCCAGTGCAGGATATTGATCTACATCTACTTTTATAATTCTGGCTCCTTCGCCAATATTTTCCTTTACTGTATTTAATACCGAAGACTGTACTTTACAAGGCTGACACCACGTTGCAAAAAAATCGATAAGTACAGGTCTTTCGGAATCAATGATTTCCTGAAATTTTTGTGACATAATTTAGCGTTTATTAGTTTGCTTTTTTGTTTGTTTCGTCCTGGATCGCCTTTACATTCTTCCAGCTCGTCCCATCATAAGCTTCCACACCATTTTTCTTCAGAATTTCCATGGCCTGATCTGCCTGGATTCCTTTATTGCAAAACACTACAACTTTTTTACCTTTTAGAGTTTCTATATTGTTTTGAATATCTGCCAAAGGAATGTTGATGGCATTTTTTGCTGTTCCTGCAGCATATTGCTCCGGAATTCTGACATCTACCAATGTTACATCAGAGCTGTTAACCACTTCTTTGATGTTAGCTCTAGAAACGGTTGCTGTAGAGTTTGTCTTACAGGCACTTAGCGTAAATGTCAATGCTAAAAATAATCCGAAAAGCTTAATTTTCATGTCTTACAGGGTCTTAGATTGGCATACAAAATCTGTGGTTGGAAGTTTTTCCGTTTTTTTGATTCCGTTAAAGCCTCCTTCGATTTCAGTAAAGTTTCTGATTCCGTGTGAGTTAAGGATGCTTGCTGCAATCATGCTTCTGTATCCGCCAGCACAGTGAATGAAGAAGTGTTCAGAGTCATCAATGGTACGTGCCCAGTCGCTGATCGTATCCAATGGCTTATTGTAAGCATTATCAATGTGTTCTGCCGAATACTCAGTAAGTTTTCTTACATCAATTACGGTAGCATCTTCTGTGAATTGTTCTGCAAATTCGACAGGAGTAATTCTTTTGATCTCATCTGTTTCTTTTCCTGCATTTTTCCATGCTTCAAAACTTCCTTTCAGGTATCCAATCACATTGTCAAATCCTACTCGGCTTAGTCGCGTGATCACTTCCTCTTCAGTTCCTTCATCAGTAACTAATAATAAAGGATGTTTTACATCTACAATAAGCGTTCCTACCCATGGGGCAAAATCTCCTTTCAGTCCTATATTGATAGAGTTCGGAACAAATCCTTTATGGAAGTCCGCAGCTCCTCTTGTATCTAAAATTAATGCTCCTGTTTCCTCTGCCAGTGCTTCGAAATCTTCAGGCTCAACAGGCTGTAATCCTTTGTTCATCACAACGTCCAGACTTTCATACCCGCCTTTATTTAAAGCGACATTCATCCCAAAGTATTTCGGTGGAGCTGTTAAGCCGTCCAGAACTTCTCTGATGAAAGACTCTTTATCCGGTTGATTAAGTGCATAGTTGGTCTTCTTTTGATTTCCTAAAATGTCTACCGTTTCCTTCTGCATATTTTTTCCGCACGCAGATCCGGCTCCGTGAGCTGGATAAACTGTGATGCTGTCATCCAACGGCATAATTTTGTTCTGAAGACTGTCGTAAAGAATTCCTGCAAGATCTTCCTGTGTAAGGTTAGTGGCTTTCTGTGCAAGATCCGGTCTTCCCACATCTCCTAAAAATAGGGTATCACCTGTAAAAATTGCAGTTTCAACACCATTTTCATCGATTAAAAGGTAAGTGCTGCTTTCCATCGTATGTCCGGGAGTGTGCATGACCTTTATTTTCACTTTTCCAATCTCAAAAATCTGATTGTCTTCAGCAATAATAGCATCAAATTCCGGAACAGCAGTAGGTCCGTAAACAATTGGAGCGCCTGTTTTTTTGCTTAAATCCAAATGTCCTGATACAAAATCTGCATGGAAGTGAGTTTCAAAAATATATTTTAAAGTGACATTGTCTTTTTCCAGACGATCCAGATAAGGTTTTACTTCTCTTAGTGGATCAATAATGACAGCTTCATTCTCTGATACAATATAATAGGCACCCTGAGCCAGACAGCCCGTATATATTTGTTCAATTTTCATTGGGTCTTTTTTTTATGAGTTAAAGATACGAAGTATTAGATCAATTCTAAATGAAATGTTAAATTCCATTGATAGTTTCTTTCAATACTTTGTTAAACGTACGTTTAGTATATGTTGTTTTTTTCAGCAAAAAGAATGCCTTACATAAAGATAATGGTAAATGCTGTTTTATATCATGTTTAGTTCCTGTATCCTTCCTGGTACAAAAAAAATAATTATCGTGGTTTAAAATTTGATTATTGAAGGACAAATTTATTTTCGAAAGAAACAGAGAGAAGTTCTTCAGAAAATATCTTTACATATTTTATAAAAAATTTTATATTTATAAGTTAAAAAAGCGAGCAAATGGCAGATAAAACACAATTTATTGAAGAACTTAACGCTAGATACACTCCTAAGGGTGAGCATATAATATTAGGAAAAGGAATGCTGGACGGAGAAGTAGTCACAGAAGTGAACGTAACCATTCCCTTGAAAACGATTAACCGCCACGGCCTTATTGCCGGAGCTACCGGAACCGGTAAAACAAAAACATTACAGGTCTTTGCAGAACAGCTTTCTCACGCAGGGATCCCTTCTTTGGTTCTCGATATTAAAGGAGATTTCTCCGGGATTGCAGAAGCGGGCCAGATGAATTCTGTTATTGAAGAAAGGTATGCCAAAACACAGCTTCCTTATAATCCACAAGGTTTTCCGGTAGAACTCATGAGTATTTCCGGAGGAAAAGGAGTGAAGCTGAGAGCTACGGTGACAGAATTCGGACCTGTTTTATTAAGCAAGATCCTTGAATTAAATGATACACAGCAAAGTATCATGTCTATCGTCTTCAAATACTGTGATGATAAAGGACTTCCTTTGATTGATCTTAACGATTTGAAGAAAGTACTTCAATATGTGACGGATAACGCACAGGGAAAAGCTGAACTTGCAGCCAATTACGGATCTATTGCACCAGCATCTCTTGGCGCTATCTTAAGATCTATTGTGGCCCTGGAACAACAGGGAGCAGCAGGCTTCTTCGGTGAGCTGAGCTTTGATGTTCATGATTTACTGGAAACAAGAGACGGAAAAGGTGTGGTTAATATTTTAAGAGTGGCAGATATCCAGAATAAGCCACAGCTTTTCTCCACATTCATGCTTTCGCTTTTTGCTGAAATTTATATGACATTTCCGGAGGAAGGAGATAGCGGAAAGCCGAAGCTGGTATTATTTATTGATGAAGCCCACCTGATTTTTGATGAAGCTTCCAAAGCCCTTCTTTCACAAATTGAAACGATGGTAAAGCTGATCCGTTCCAAAGGAGTAGGGATCTATTTCATTACACAGATTCCAGGTGATGTCCCTGAAAATGTTCTTTCCCAATTAGGGTTAAAAATACAGCATGCCTTAAGAGGATTTACCGCAAAAGATAAAAAAGAAATTACCAAAGCCGTTGAAAACTATCCTACGACAGAATACTATAATGCTTCCAGTCTGATCCAGAATCTGGGAATTGGAGAAGCATTTGTTACGGCTCTTGATGAAAAAGGGATTCCGACACCATTAGTGCATACGTACCTAATTTCTCCGGAATCAAGAATGGATGTTTTGAATGACGCGGAAATTTCTGATCTGACTTCAAGATCAGCACTTGTTGCAAAATATGAGCAGGCCATTGACAGAGAATCTGCTTACGAAATGCTTACCAACAGGATGGAACAGGCAGCACAAAATCCTTCACCCACCCAAAAAACAAAACCTGTAAAAGAAGAACCGGGAATGTTTGAACAGGTATTGCAGAGTAAAGCTGGCCGTACTTTTACCTCTACATTAATGAGAGAAGGGGCAAAAGCAATTCTTGGAATGTTTGGTCTGGGAGGCAGAAGAAGATAATTTTGAAAGTTAACCTGCTGTGTTTTGATATATTTTTTGTTATTTTAGCAGGTTATCTTTACTTAACAGTAAAAAATAGAGCCGCATTTTATTGGGGAATAGGAGGCCGGTTTTGAATATTAAACTAGAAAAACAGCAGTTAACACACATTCATGTATTCAATTATAGATATAGAAAGTAATGGTGCAGGTTATAGAAATGAATGCATTATAGATATCGCCATTTACAGATATGACGGTCAGAAAATTATAGACCAGTTTATATCGCTGGTAAACCCTGAAGGTGATATCACTCCTTTTGTACAGAAACTGACCAGTATTACCCCGAAAATGGTCAAAACTGCTCCGAAATTTCATGAAATTGCCAAAAGAGTGATAGAAATTACTCAGAATACAACTTTGGTAGGTCATAATATTGATTTTGATTACAGGATGCTTCGCCAGTCATTCAAAAGGCTTGGTTATGATTTTAAAATCAATACTTTAGATACAATTCCGTTAGCAAAAAAACTGATTCCTGACGAAGTAAGTTATTCCCTGGGAAAACTGGTAAAATCATTAGGTATCCCATTGACCAACCATCACAGGGCAGAAGGCGATGCAAGAGCTACATTAGAACTTTTCAAGCTTCTGATTTCAAAGGATACTGAAAATGAGATTATTCAGAAGCAACACGATGAGTCTAACGCCAAAACGTATATCAATAAGATCAAAGAACTGACTCAGGATCTTCCTAATGATAAAGGTTTTGTATACTTTCAGGATGAAGCCGGGCGTATTATGTTCTCAGATTATGTTCAGGATATCAACAAGTTTTCCAAAAAGGTTTTCAATTCCAAATCAAAAAAATGGGAACAGATTCAGAAAGATGTTGAACAGATTAATTTTGAGCTTACCGGAACAGATATTATTGCCAAACTGATCCTGAATTCGAAGAATATTAAAAAGAAAGAAGTTTTGCCTTTCGGGCTATATTTCAGGAATAATAAATATGTGGTTGAGAAAAATAAACTCAATAAAACCGAGAAACCGGTCTTGAAATTCAGGTCATTTACCCAGGGAACAAAAGCTGTTCAGTTTATTGGATCTCAGGAAGAATTTAAGGATTTTGCTGTCTTGAAACAAAAAATTGAATTCAGAAAAAGAAATGAACTCTGGCTGGGACCAGGAAGAAAATTAGGAGAAAAGTTATTTTTAATCATAGAAAACGGGAAAGTGGTTTCGTTCGGATTCTATGAGTTGTTTACGCAGATTCAGACACTCAGTAAACTGGCGAAGTTGAAAATTGATCTTCCGTTATCTTCCACAGATCTGAATAACGAATTGCAATTGGCCCTGCTTCGCGGGGATTTTGAGACATTACCGTTGCCCAAGTAAAAGAATGTCTATACGTTACAAGTTGTCTTGAAGGCAATACTCGTAAAATCAATTTTTAAAAAGTAAAAAATAAGTAGTATTTTTGCAAAAAATAAATATAAGCAATGCAAAATTTTAAACAAAATAAAACTGGAAAAAAGGGAACTGTAAAGTTCTCTAAGGTTTGGAATATTTAAAAGAGTTGTCTTGCATAAAAAATAATCAATGTGGCAGGCTCTTTTCTGAAGAATCTGCCTTTTTTTATGTTAAAATGAAATTATGAATTCAAAAGAATTATTAAAAATTGCCAATGAGTTTGGCACACCAGTGTACGTTTATGATGCTGAGTCTATCAAAATTCAATACGAAAAACTTACCTCTTCATTTTTAAAACATACGAAGTTCTTCTATGCGGCGAAGGCTTTAACGAATATCAATATTCTTAAGTATGTCAAGAACCTGGGTGCATCTTTGGATTGTGTATCTATAAACGAAGTTAAACTTGGATTGAAGGCAGGATTTTCGAAAGAAAAGATATTGTTTACTCCCAATTGTGTTGACCTGGCGGAAATAGAAGAAGCAATGACTTTTGGAGTTCATATTAACATTGATAACATTTCTATTCTTGAACAATTCGGGAATAAATATGGAAATACGTATCCTATTTTAGTAAGAATCAACCCCCATATTTTTGCCGGCGGTAATTATAAGATCTCAACGGGGCATATCGATAGTAAATTCGGGATTTCCATTCACCAGGTTCGTCACATCGAAAGAGTGATGAAAAGTACTAACCTGAATGTTGAAGGTCTTCACATGCATACGGGAAGTGAAATAAAAGATCCGGAGGTATTCCTTCAGGCTTTGGAGATTATGCTGGAACTTTCTGAGCATTTCCCGAACCTTAAATATCTTGATATGGGAAGCGGTTTCAAAATCCCTTACCAGGATAGTGAAGAAGAAACTGATGTGAAAACATTAGGTAAAAAAGTAGAGAAAGTAATTTCTGAATTTTCAAAATCTACAGGAAAAAAATTCGAATTATGGTTTGAGCCTGGAAAATTCCTGGTGGGGAAAAGTGGATATTTATTAGTGAAAGCTAATGTGATCAAGCAGACGACGGCTACTGTTTTTGTTGGGGTGAATTCCGGATTTAACCACCTTATCCGTCCTATGTTCTACGACTCTTACCATCTGATTGAAAACCTTTCCAATCCCAAAGGAGCAGAAAGGATTTATACGGTAGTAGGAAATATCTGCGAAACAGACACATTTGCCTGGGACAGAAAGCTGAATGAAGTAAGAGAAGGAGATATCCTTGCTTTCCATAATGCAGGAGCTTACGGTTTTGAAATGAGTTCAAACTTCAACTCAAGATTAAAACCTGCTGAAGTATTATTCTTAGATGGAAAAGCTCATTTGATCCGTAAAAGAGATGAATTTGAAGATCTGTTGAGAAATCAGATTGAAATAGTGATGTAAAATCTGAAACATACGATATAAACAGCCGCCTTTTGGGTGGCTGTTTTGTTTTACAGGGGAATTAAACCTCACGGGTTTTGAAAACCCGTGAGGTTTTAATAGAAAAAGAATTCAAAATTAAATTACAATTTTTTAACATCGAGTTAGGGATAGAGTCTCAACTTTATTAGCTAAATTTGATAGAGATAGGAAGATTTTCTTCTTCTCAAATACTATTTTCACCAAAAACAACCACCAAAACAGACTAATTATGGCGAAAAACATAGCAGAGCAGATTGTTGAAATGCTCGAAAATGCCAATGTGAAAAGAATTTATGCAGTAACCGGCGACAGTCTTAACCATCTGAATATTGCGGTCAAAAAAAGCAGTATTCAATGGATTCATGTAAGACACGAAGAAGTAGGAGCTTATGCTGCCGCTGCGGAGGCTGAGCTTGATGGGTTGGCAGTATGTGCCGGAAGCTGCGGTCCCGGACATGTTCATCTCATCAATGGAGTGTATGAAGCACATCGCTCTCATGTTCCAATGCTGGTGATTGCTTCAACGATTCCCAGTGATGAAATGGGAATGGACTACTTTCAGGAAACCAATACGATAAAACTGTTTGACGACTGTAGTTACTATAATCAAATGATTACCCGGCCGGAGCAGGTGCAGAGAACTGTGCAAACGGCTATCCAACATGCGATCTCCAAAAAAGGAGTTGCGGTGATAGGCCTACCGGGAGATGTTTCTGAATTAGATGCCGAAGAAGGCTCTACCTCCACCCAGATTTTTAAAACCAATCCTGTCATAAGACCTTCGGATGACGAGTTGAAAAGCTTGTCAACATTAATAAATAACAGTAAAAAAGTAACAATCTATTGCGGAATAGGTGCCGCTGAAGCACGCGATGAAGTGATTGCTTTGTCCAATCTGTTAAAAGCACCTGTAGGATATTCATTTAGGGGAAAAATGGCTATTCACCCCAATAACCCAAATGAAGTGGGACTTACAGGGCTGTTAGGATTTCCTTCAGCCTATCACGCTATGCATGAAGCTGATCTCGTTATTCTCCTGGGAACGGATTTTCCTTATCAGAAATTCATGCCTGTAAAAAATAAAATAGTCCAGATTGATGAAAGTCCTGAAAGATTAGGAAGAAGAGCAAAACTCGAGCTAGGACTTGCCGGAGATGTCAAAGAAACCATTAAAGCATTATTACCTTTACTTGACGAAAAAACTGATGTTCATTTCCTGAACGAGCAGCTGGCATTTTATGATAAAGTGAAAGAAAGCCAGTTGGAATATGTAAAAGATTCTGGAAAAGAGAATGCTATTCAGCCGGAATATGTGGCCCACACTTTAGACAAACTTGCTAAACATGATGCTATTTTTACCGTAGATACCGGAATGTGCTGCGTTTGGGGAGCAAGATTTATTACAGGAACAGGCGAAAGGAAAATGCTGGGATCGTTTAACCACGGATCAATGGCGAATGCGATGCCAATGGCTATCGGGGCAGCTTTAGCGCATCCTGAGAAACAGGTAATTGCTCTATGTGGTGACGGAGGATTGTCTATGCTTTTAGGGGATATGGCTACTATTTTTCAGTATAAACTCCCTGTGAAACTGATTGTTTTCAACAACAGAACGTTAGGAATGGTAAAACTGGAAATGGAGGTTGGTGGAATGCCCGACAATGAAACAGATATGATTAATCCGGATTTTGCTATGGTAGCACATGCAATGGGCTATCCCGGAAAAAACGTTCATCTTCCCGAAGAAGTAGAAGGTGCTATCAAAGAATGTCTGGATCATGACGGGCCTTATCTTCTGAATATTTTCACCAATCCCAATGCGCTGGCTCTTCCTCCCAAGATTGAATTTGACCAGATCATGGGAATGAGCAAATCTATGGCACAGCTGATGCTGGGAGGGAAAATGGATGAGGTTTTTGAAACCGTCAAAAGCAATTATAAACACATTAAGGGTCTGCTATAGGATTAAGGTGCAATAATTTTAAAACCTGCCTTGAATTCACAATATTTAAATTATAAAACTTCATGCTTTGCGTGAAGTTTTGTTTTTTATAAATAAGCTAAATATTTACCTTTGTTTATTATTAGTAAACAAGATTATGAGAACGGTACTTTTATTTTTAGCCTTATGTGTAATGAATTTTTCATTGGCGCAGGATCAGGAAGACCGCGATGATTCTTTCATCAGGGAGAGCAATAAAAATGTTCTGAAAATAGACATCAAAGAACCTTTTATGCAGGTGGCTGTAAAATGTAATGATTTTAAACCTGCTGCTTTCGAAGGAGGTGTCGTGGCCTATAAAGAAATTCTCAACAAATATATGTATGCCTACCTGAATTCAGATTTCTATGCTTTGACCGGAGATTTTACATTTACCTTAGTGCTTGATGCTAAAGGAAAAGTAGTAGATGTGAAAGGAATGCCTAAAGTACAGAACAGTGAAGTTTTTTTTGATGATATGCAATATGTGGTAAGAAGAATAAAGAAAAACTGGACTCCGGCATCTTGTGGCGGACAGCCTGTAGCTTCACAGATTAAAGTTAAAATGAACTTCTCTTCAATGTCCGTGGATATTGATTAAATAATACAAACACAATAATGAAAAATACTTTTTTTTTATTTTTTCTGGCTTTTGTCTCTCTGTATAAAGCGCAGATACTTGATGAATATCCGGAGAAACAAAGCTTTTATGAAGGAGGAATGGTTAATTTTTACAAAGATGTTCATGAATATCTTGTTAATAATAAATTTAAGGAGTGTGATGAAAAAGAGATTTATCAGCCAAGAATTATTGTAACAGAAAAAGCTGAAGTTAAATTCATCAAAGATTCTGATACGGCTAATATTGCAAGGAACAAATGTGCATACAATATGTCCAGGGAGCTTCTTAAAAACCTTAAGAAATGGAAGCCGGCTGAAGCCAAAGGCTGGAAAATTGGGGCTATTACCGAGTTTATTTTATATCCAAAAGATGTAATGAGTAATTACCAGCCGGGTTATGATGCCAATAAATTTGTAGCGCATACCAAATACCCTGAAGGATCGAAAGTTTTTCATACTTTATTTCATGATAATTTTATGACGATTTTTTCAGATTATCAGCTTAACGGAAAGGTAAATCTGGAATTTTATATCAGCAAAGACGGTCATATTATTAATCCCAGAGTTTATCCTGAAGTTTACAATCAAAATTTTAATACTGATTTTATGCGGACTCTCGCAAGGATGAAAAAGACCTGGATACCAGCTTTTTATAAAGATATTCCGATTGTGGAAAGGATTTCATTTCCGGTACAGTTTTCAATAACATTTACTGAAAGATAATCCTGACATTCTGTCACAATATTTTGTATCTTTGCAAACTTATTCGTTCGTAATTTAAAATTGCGAACCTTAAATCGATTATCGTGCAGGAAAAATATATAGACGAAACAAAACAGGGCGAAGCTTTTGCTATTGCAGAAAGACCGGAGAACTCTAAAAAGCTGTTTTTAGAAAGCTATGGTTGTCAGATGAACTTCTCTGACTCTGAGATTGTTGCATCCATTCTTAATGAACAGGGCTATAATACAACAATGAAAGTTGAAGAAGCTGACCTGATTCTTTTAAATACCTGTTCCATCCGTGAAAAAGCAGAGCAGACTGTAAGAATGCGTCTTTCTCAGTTCAAAAATCTGAAAAAAGAAAGACCGAATATGACGGTAGGAGTTCTGGGATGTATGGCAGAAAGATTGAAAACCAAGTTCTTAGAAGAAGAACAATTGGTTGACCTTGTTGTTGGCCCGGATGCCTACAGAGACTTGCCGAACCTTTTAAAAGAAACCGATGATGGAAGAGATGCGATCAACGTAATTCTTTCCAAAGAAGAAACATATGCAGATATCAACCCTGTTCGTTTAGGAGGAAACGGTGTTACCGCATTTGTTACCATTACCAGAGGTTGCGATAATATGTGTACATTCTGTGTGGTTCCTTTTACCAGAGGAAGAGAAAGAAGCCGTGATCCACACTCTATTATTGAAGAATGTAAAGATCTTGCCAACAACGGATATAAAGAAATTACCCTTTTAGGGCAAAACGTAGATTCCTACCTTTGGTATGGAGGAGGACCTAAAAAAGACTTTGCCAAAGCTTCTGAAATGCAGAAAGCAACAGCCGTTAATTTTGCTCAGCTTCTTGATTTAGTGGCTAAAGCCGTTCCGGAACTGAGAATCCGATTCTCTACCTCAAATCCGCAGGATATGAGTCTGGATGTATTCAAAATGATGGCAAAGTATGACAATATCTGTAAATATGTTCACCTTCCTGTACAAAGCGGAAGCAATAATATGCTTGAAGCGATGAACAGACAGCATACCCGCGAAGAATATCTTGATCTGATCAGAAAAGCAAAAGAAATTGTTCCGGAAGTAGCATTCTCTCAGGATATGATTGTTGGATTCTGTAATGAATCTGAAGAAGATCACCAGGATACTTTAAGCCTGATGAGAGAAGTAGAATATGACTACGGTTATATGTTTGCCTACTCTGAAAGACCGGGGACTCCGGCTCACAAGAAAATGGAAGACAATATTCCGGCTGATGTGAAGCAGAGACGTCTTGCTGAAGTTATTGCACTTCAGGGTGAGCTTTCAAAACAAAGAATGAAATCCTATGTAGGAAGAGAGCATCAGATTCTGATTGAAGGTATTTCCAAGAAGAACAAAAATCAATGGAAAGGAAGAAACTCTCAGAATGCGGTATGTGTCTTTGATAAACTGGAAGGACAGAAAATAGGTGACATTGTGAACGTTTTTGTGTATGACAATACACAAGGCACACTTTTAGGGAGAACAGCGGAATAAAATTAAGTTACCATCACTGAAAAACTTAAAAAAAGAAAATATATATTCTTAAAAAAAGATCAACGGGTATATTACCGTAAGATTTTTAGTAAATTGTGAAGGAAAGACAGTACTGTTCAGATTATGGTATATAAGCCCAGGTCTGAAAGAGATAGAAGGTTTACAAGTAGTTTACTATCAGTATTTAACCTATAAAATTAAAAATGGAAAAGTTTCAGAGGTATTACCTTAGCTTTTTGTTACTTATCGTTTACACCAATACTATTGCACAGGTCAGCTGTAATGCAGTAGAGGGTGAGAACTGTAAAAAAGCGTGTGAGTTATACAACTGGGCTTCAGATTTACAAGGTTTTGCAGAATCTCAGGAAGGCTTTGCTAATGCCTTAGAGCTACGTCCCGATTTTTCCCATGGTTACATGGAAAAAGCCATTCCATTTCTTAAAAAAGGAGATTTTGTAACCTGGAAGATTCTAATTGATAAAGCCGTTGCTTTAAATCCCAAAATGCACCTTAGCTACCGGGGCCGGACAAAGTTTCAGTTCTTAAGAGACTATAAAGGAGCCATTCAGGATTTAGAAGGATTAAAAAAATATGAGCCCGGAGACTTAGGAAGATCTCAGGACGGAGACTATAATCTGGACATAGTAAGAGCTATGTCCTACAGTGCTTTGGGACAGAAAGAAAAAGCGGCTGGGATTATAGAAAGACTTTTGGCTACCAGAGGTTATGTGAAGGGAATGTTCGATCATTATCAGCTGGGAGTTACCTATTTCGAGCTGGGAAGATATGACAGAGCCCTGGAAAATTTTGAAAAACAAAGCAAAGAGTACGACTTTGCCGAGAATATATACTTTAAAAGTAAAGTTTCTAAGATCAGAAACAAAGATTATTTGGATTTAAAAATGTTAGCCCTGCAAACGTATGATGAAGGAAAGACTATGAAAGATGTCTACACTCATCACTTTAACAAAGTCTACAGAAAAGAAATTGAAGCGCTGTAGAAGATTAACATTCAGTCAATAATCAAAAATTTACTTATGAGCAACGAGCTACAAAACATAAAAAACCGTTTCGGAATTATCGGAAACTTTCCTGCACTCAATCGTGCCCTCGAAAAATCTATCCAGGTGGCACCTACAGATATCTCTGTACTTGTGATTGGAGAAAGTGGGGTAGGAAAAGAATTTATTCCGAAAATCATTCATTCAGAATCCAGAAGAAAACATCAGCCTTATATCGTCGTAAACTGTGGAGCGATTCCGGAAGGAACTATAGACTCTGAATTGTTCGGACACGAAAAAGGAGCTTTTACAGGAGCTACAGCGACAAGAAAAGGATATTTTGAAGTAGCAGACGGCGGAACCATCTTTTTGGATGAGGTGGGAGAACTTCCTCTGCAGACTCAGGTTCGTCTTTTAAGAGTGCTGGAAAGTGGTGAATTTATGAAAGTAGGTTCTTCGCAGGTGCAGAAAACCAATGTGAGAATTGTGGCCGCTACCAACGTTAATATGATGAAAGCCATCCATGATGGAAGATTCCGTGAGGATTTGTATTACCGTTTGAATACCGTTCAGATTGATATGCCGCCTTTGAGAGAAAGAAAAGGAGATATCCATTTGCTATTCAGAAAATTTGCGATAGACTTTGCAGAAAAATACAGAATGCCGGAACTGGAACTGGAGCAGAGTGCTGTTCATTACATTGAAAGTTATTCTTTCCCGGGGAACGTCCGCCAGCTAAGAAACTTAGTAGAGCAGATGACCGTTGTGGAAAGGAACAGAAATATCACTGCTGAGAAGCTTGCCGAATATATTCCTATGGAAACACACCTTCCAATGGTGGTCAATACACAAAGCACGCCTAAGCAGAGCGATTTCGGAAATGAAAGGGAAATCATGTATAAAATTCTGTTCGATATGAGGAATGATATTAATGATTTAAAATCCTTAACTTCGGAACTGATCAAGAACAGAGGAACAGCAGATCTGAGCAACCATGAGAAAAACCTGATCAACAGGATTTATACTTCTGATAGTCAGCCGCAGGTGAATTCCGGATCAATGTTATATTTTGAAAATAATAATGATACGCCGGCAGTTCAGACTCCTACAATTATTTCGACACCTGAGGACAGCTATGAAGATATTGAAGATATCGAAATTGAGGAAAACAGGCCAGAATCTCTTTCTCTTCAGAACAATGAAAAAGATTTGATTATCAAGGCTTTGGAGAAGCATAAAGGACGTAGAAACAGAGCTGCAGATGAGCTGGGAATTTCACAAAGAACTTTATACAGAAAAATAAAACAATATAACCTGGAAGATTAACAAAACATAAATAATGAAAGTCAATTTAACACCTAAGCCGATCAATTTTAAACTCGGAGAATATATAAACAAAGGTTTCGAACTTTTAAAGAAAGATTTCGGGAATATTTTTATAGCATTTTTAGTATGCTTTATCATGTCTATTATTCCATTCTGCGGATTATTAGCAATGGGTAATTTATACAAATACCTTCAAAGGCTGAACAGAAACCAGCCTGCAAGTCCCGGAGATATTTTTGATTTTAAAGACTTCATGCCTTATTTTATGCTGCAGTTAATTGTTTTTGGTGGTGTTTTACTGCTTTACATTCCTTTATTTGCTGTCCTGGGTATATCAGGTTCAATTTCGGGAAGGGATGAACCTAATCCAATGGTTGCATTATTTGTGTTTCCCTATGTATTTTTAATAATAGCAGCTATATATTATTTTGTACTAAAAGGCTTTTACATCATTCCGTTAATCAGTCTTAAAGGAATCAAAGAAATAAAAGAAGCTTGGAATATTTCAAAGATAATGACTAAAGGAAATTTGTTGTCAATTTTTCTTTTCTCATTGGTAGTAAGTATATTGGCTCAGATTGGTATTATTGCCTGCGGGATAGGAATTTTTCTTACCTTACCGTTCTTATACACGGCAAACTATTTTGCTTATGAAGATGCTATTCA
This sequence comes from Chryseobacterium sp. WLY505, assembly GCF_030846215.1. NCBI lineage: Bacteria > Pseudomonadati > Bacteroidota > Flavobacteriia > Flavobacteriales > Weeksellaceae > Chryseobacterium > Chryseobacterium sp. WLY505. Next base: position 48,784 of record NZ_JAVCWI010000007.1, read on the forward strand.
ACAGATTGAGTATGATGAAATTATTGAAATCGGATCTAAAAATGAACTTTAAAATTAACAATATCAGCTTGAAACAATCACTGTTCACGGGAATGCTTTTTGCATTGCTGGGAGTTTTAAATTCATGCTACAGCTTTACGGGATCGTCCCTTACAGACGAGAAAACAGTTCAGATAAATGAATTTCCCAATAATGCACCTCTTGTAAACCCGGCGTTATCACAACAGTTTTCTACTGCAATACAAAACAGATTCCTTCAGAGAACCACTTTGAAAGGAACAAAAGAAAATCCGGATATCCTGATAGAAGGAGAAATTACAGACTATTCCATTACCCCTACCACAATCAGTTCCAATACCCAGACCAACCCTTCCGGTGGAGTGATTCAGCAGGCGCAGAATAAACTTACGATTACAGTAAAGGTACATTATGAAAATAAAATCCACCCGGATGCAAGCTTTGACAGAACGTATTCTGACGAAGCAGCTTTCAACAGTGATGTATCCCTAAGTCAGATCGAAGACCAGCAGGTAAAACTGGTAACAGATAGAATTATTAATAAGATATTTAACGACATTGTAGCGAATTGGTAAGATGAATCCGAGAGTTTTAGAATTAATAAAAAATCCGAAAAATATTCAGTTAGAAGACCTTGGTCTTTTGAAAGAAGAGATTCACACTTTTCCTTATATTCAGAATATCAGGGCACTTCACTTGTATGGTGTGCACCTGTACGAAAAAGAAAACTATCAGAAAGAGCTTTCTACTACAGCAGCATATACTACTGATAAAAAGATTTTATATCAGCTGATCAATGGAAAGATCAAACAAGAGCTCAAATCAGAGGTTGTTGAAGAGAAAAAAATCTCTAAAACAATTGAAAAACCAGCTCAATTAATCCCGAAAGCCAAATCTTTCCCTATCAAAAGAGAAGAAGAGATTTCTTTGGAAAGACCATCAGAGGAAAAAGAGAATACCTGTATTTTACCCACTTTACAGGATGTGAAGCACATTTATGTAAACGGTGAACGAAACAGAATTTTATTTGAAGGAGAAGAAAACTTCCTGGATGAAGAAAATTCCGAGACCATAGATATTGAATCTACCCTTGAATCCGGAACTCTGGTAACCCAGAAGACTGAGCCTATAGCTGAAGAACCGGTTCAGGAGAAAGTAGAATCCGGACAAGTTGAAGCTGAGAAGAATGACGGAGAGAACTTTACACCGGAAACTATCATTCACGAAGATCAGATTTCTTCAGAAAATGAGGAAGAAAAGATTGAAGAAGAACAAAATACAAGCTTCCATGAAGTAGCACCTTTAGTACCGGAAATAAATAATGAGGCAACAGCAGAAGATCCTGCAGAAGCAGCTCATGAAGAAAAATTGGTTTCCGGGGAAGAATCTGTTCACCACGAAGAAATAAAAGCTGAAGCAGAAGAGGAGGCCGGAGAAAGCTTTACTCCAGAAACGATCATCGATAAAGATCAGATTTCTATCCAAAAAGAAGATGGAAATGGTGATCAAGAGTTGTCTTCTGTAGAATTATCTGATGCGGAAGTCAGCTTCCACGGAACAGAATCGTTTATGCCGGACGTTAAAATCCAGACTAACAGCGAGGAGATAGCGGAGCCTGCTGAAATTTCCCAACCGAATGTCAATAAGCACGAGGAGGAAATGAGACGCCTGATTGAAGAGGTTGAGAAAAAAATGAAGGAAACTAAACTTGTTCCGCAAGAGGAAGAAATAGAACCCGAAAACGTTGAAGATCATGAAATCAGCTTCGCTGATACTCAAAGCTTCCATTTCTGGTCGACAAGTGATGATAAACCTGAAGAAGTAAAAGAAGAGCCAGTACAGGAAGAAGTTGTTGAAGACCAATCTCCGGTAGAAGAAGCTAATGCGGAAGCTGCAGAAAAAACAGAAGAAAAAGCTCCTGAAGTCCAGGCTGTATGGAAACCAATGAGTGTGGAATCCAATATGCCCGATTCTTTAATCAGTAAATCTGAACAGTCATTATCTCCTGAAATACAATCTCCGGCAGTAGAGTCAGCTCTTGTTAAAGAACCGGAAGTGATCACTGAAGAGCCAAATTCAGTTGAGGCCCCTGAAATTATTGCGGAAGCTGCTCAGGAAGATATTCAGCCGCTGGAGAAAGAAACTTCTGAAGCTGAAAAAAATCTTTCTGAATCTGTTGAAGAAGGAAAGGCTTTTACTGAAACTATAAAAGAAGATGTTCCTGTCATGAATGTTTCCTTCTTTGGAACAGATATTTCTACCCTTAAGGTTGAAGAAAAGCAGGAAGAAAAGAAAGAAGAACCTGTGGAAAAAGTACAGGAGGTTCCTATGAAAAATACGACTCAATCGACCATAGACAGCAATGTTCCGGGTTTTATCAATACATGGCAGAGCTGGCTTAAGATTGACAGAACAGAGGAGGTTGAAAAGGAAAAATCAGAAATTAAAGAAAAGGCTATAGAAACCTTTATTGAAAATAATCCTAGAATCAGTCAGTTAAAAGAAGAAAGTACATATGTGGTAAAAGAAAAGAATGATGATATCTCGCATCTGATGACAGAGACATTGGCTAATCTTTATTTTGAACAGAAACTTTATACAAAGGCCATAAAAGCGTTTGAAATACTTATCAAAAAGAGTCCGGAGAAAAAAGAATATTTTGAATCCAAAATTCAGGATATTAAAGACTTCAGAAGTAAAAATTAAAAATAAAAAAGGTACTGTTCAAAATCAGTACCTTTTTATTTTATAATTTCTGAGAAGTACCTTTGTTACTTCTTAATTTTTTCCAGGCTTTTCGCCCAAATACAATAACCACAATTAATGTGATGATGGTAAATATTGCTGCAATAACCGGTGCAGCCATTGCGAGAACAGACATAATACCTGCCCCTGCTGTCTCGGTTGTTCCAACCATTGAATTTCCCAGACCTCCGGTCGTCGCAGTAGAAGCGGCCCTTATTCCTGCAAATCCAGAGCTGATCGTAGCTGCTGTACCCCCACCGGCAATTAATGCCAAAGCCCATTGCGGGAAAGTTCCAAGATCAGCAAACTGACTGGCAAATAATAGGGAGCCGGCAACAGTTGCCATAGGGATGGAAACCGTATCGAGTAAATGATCAACGAAAGGGATATAATAAGCGAGGATCTCAATAATAGTTGCTATTCCCGTGGTAATAAGCGTAGGAAGTCCCGCAAGCCATTCAAAATGCTCATTCATAGGAATCCAGTTGAAGTAAGACGCAAGACTTACCATAAACATGGGAAGAAATACCCGGAAGCCTGTAGCCGCTGCCAATCCGATACCAATAAATGCACTGATTATATAAGAAAAGTAGGGAATATTGTCTAACATATTAATTTTCAGATTTATTGTTTTCCCTAAAAATACAAAAACTATATGATATTTGAAGTGTTGTTGATTTCGAAGCTCCAGATACGCGATGCGGGTACGAGGTTTTGAGCTTTACAATGCGTGATTTGTTGTGGAGTAAAAAATATTTTATATCTACTTATCTGTGACAATCTTGCGATCTATGGAAAATGAAAAGATCTTTAAGAAAATGCCTCACAGATCTTTTTATTTTAAGGAAAAAAATTACTTTTTCTGAGCTTCACAAAGCTTTATAAACTGAGCCTCTACATCCTGAAATTTCGGAGGCATCTCAGGAGAAACCCAAAAGAGCATCGCCATCGTTTTTTCTCCAAAGGCTTGCCTGAAAAGATCTTTATTCAGACGATAGCATTCTCTCAGTAATCTTTTGATACGATTTCTGTGGACGGCTCTTTTGAAATATCTTTTGGAAACAGAAACTCCAAACCTTGGAGCTTCTATCGGAAGGTTGGGTTTGTCTTTCAGAATAATGATTCTAAGATTTCCACTCGTTCTCCATTTGCCTTTTTCAAAAAGCAAACTGATCTCTGTGTTTTTTTTGAGCTTTTCTGCTCTTGGATAAGTAAAGTTCTGCATTAATCTTTTGTCTTTTTCACTAAATGATTAATTACTTCAGCAGCAGCGTACAGACCAAAAATAGCTGGAATAAAACTAATGGTGCCATAGAAAGACTTTTTGAAGTTACTTCCATCGGTCATTTTAAGACTTTCTTCCTTCTGAATTTCATTGGAGAATACACACCTGATCCCTTTATTGATTTTTTCTTTCTTCAGCCTTTTTCTCACCTGTTTGGCTAGGAAACAATTGTGGGTTTTGCTGATATCTCTTACCATTACCATACTCGGATCTATTTTTCCTCCCGCACCCATAGAACTTACAATCTTGATTTTTCTTCTTCTGGCAGCTTTTATTAAACAGATTTTTGGCGTAACACTGTCGATACAGTCAAGGACATAGTCAAACTTTCCTGAATCAAGGACTTCATCCATTCTTTCCGGATTCAGAAACTCGTTTATTTTGATTAATTGAAGTTCAGGATTGATATCAAGAAGCCTTTCAGCGACAACCTCTACTTTATGTTTTCCAACAGTAGAATGCAAAGCAGGAAGCTGTCTGTTGATGTTCGTAATATCTACCGTATCACCATCTACAATAGTCATATTTCCTACGCCGGCTCTTGCAAGAAATTCTGCGGCAAAAGAACCTACTCCGCCTAAGCCTACTACAAGCACATTGGCTTTGATCAGCTTATCCAATCCATCTTCTTTTATCAAAAGTTCAGTTCTTTCCAGCCAGTATTTATCCATTTTTTATTCTGTGTAAATTTTCTAAAATTTGTTCATTAAGTTGCTCCAGAGACATTTCTTTTATTTCGGAAACTTTAAGGTACAATTCTTCGATGTTAAAGTCTTCATTGTCAGTTTCCAAAAAGATTTTATTGAGTGGAGTGTTTTTCAAAATATCCTGCAAAGATAAATTATACAAAACAGCTTTTCCAAAACTCAGGTAAAAATTATTGGCAAGAAGGTCTTCAGCAATTTGACGTTTTTTATTAAAACCATGAATAATCATAGGCTGTTCGGCCTTCTTTTTAAATGAAATCACCTCATAAAATTTTCTCACACAATGAATGATCATAGGTTTTTTTACCTCATTTGCTATTTTAATCTGTCTTAAAAAAACTTCTTCCTGAATTTTCTGATCAACAGAAACCAGAGAATCCAAGCCGCATTCACCAATAGCAAAGCAGTTTTGAAACATCATATTTTTCATCCATGAAAATTGCTGTTCAAGATTGTTAACATCAATATCCTGCGGATGAATTCCAATAGAATAAGGGATGCCGGGCGGATTTTCTTCTTTGTTCAGATTGTAAATCCCGTTTATTATATAGTTCTTATGATGATGAAAATCAAAAAATTCCATATTCAAAAGTAAGTATTTTCAGAATTAATTTAAAATTATTAAACGATCGTTTATAAATGTGTTAAAAATTTCTTAACTTTACTCAAAGTACACTTCATGAAAAAAAAATTTACAGAAAAACAGATTCACATACTGGATATTGCAGAAGAGCTTATCGCGAAGAAAGGATATGAGGGAACTTCTGTAAGGGATATTTGTTCTAAAGCAAATATCAACGTCGCCATGATCTCTTATTACTTCGGTTCTAAAGAGAAAATGATGTCTTATCTCTATCAGTACAGAGTACTGAAAACCAGAGAGAATTTTTCAGAATTTGCAGATACCATCAAGGAAGGTAAGCCTGAAATGCAATTGCGGGAAATGATAAAGTATATCGTTTCTCAGCTTTTCAAGTATAATTATTTCCATGGTTTTGTGACCCAGGAACTCCGCCATACAGAGAATCTGAAAGATGAACTGCTGGATTTCTATCAGTTATTTGTGAAAAAACTGGATGAAGTCATAAAAAAAGGTGTTGCATCAGGAGTTTTCACTTTTACACCCAAACCTGAAGACATTCTTACCATGATCATCGGGTCTACTTTATTTGTTATAAGGAATAAAAATTTCTATGAGCTCTATGTTCCGAGCAAAAATGAGGAAACCTATGCCAAAGAAGCGGAAAAAAAGGTGAGAATGAATCTTTTATTAAGTGTTTTTGCGATTTTGGGATACGCTGCAGACTAAAATTACGTTAAATATTCATAAAAAAAAATCTATTGGCAAAAAAGTTATATTTTTGCAAATTAGTAAATCGGCTGTATAATCCGAAAACTGTTGAATTTTATATATGAAAAAATATATTTTAGGTCTTTTTGCTGTAGCGGTGGTTACTTCTTGTGTAAGCCAGCAGGAAAGAGCAATGAGAAGTGCTGATAAAGAATTTATCTTAAAAGCAGCTAATGAAAATTTTGCTAAGAAAAAGTGGAAAAATGCATTGGCTCTTTACGACAGGCTTGCCAATCTTGTGGCAGGAACAGATGATTTTCCTAACGTAGGTTTCAACACAGCTTATGCCAACTATTATGACAAAAGTTATAAACTGGCAGGGCATCAGTTTAAAAATTTCGCAGTCAGTTTCCCTAAAGATCCGAGAGCAGAAGAAGCAGCTTATATGTCTGCATTATGCTACTATGAAGGGTCAATGGATTATAACCTGGATCAGTCAAGTACAGAATTGGCCATCAATGAACTTCAGGAATTCCTGAATAATTATCCCAACTCTGAAAGATCTAAAAATATCAGCCAGTTAATTGATGAATTGTCCTATAAGCTTGAATTTAAAGCTTATGAGAATGGAAGACAATACTACAAAATGGGTGAATATAAAGCAGCAACTGTAGCATTTGAAAATGTTTTGGAAGATTTTCCAAGTACAAAACTTCGTTCTAAAATTTATGACTATATCATGAAATCACGTTATGAATTAGCGATGAAATCCATATATAATCTTAAAGATGAGCGTATTGAGAGTGCACTTACCTATACAAAGGTTGTAGAGAAAGAACTTCCCAACACAGAATATTCTAAAACAGCGGTAGATCTTAGAGAAAAGCTGGAAAAAGAAAAACAGAACTTCGTAGTTGTTAAAAAACAAACGGAGGCAAGAATGGCGGCTTTAACTGCCAGACAGAAAAAAGAAGCTGAAAAACTGGCAGATAAAGATAAAACTGAGCAGCAAATCAAAGATCAGATCAGCAACGAAAAGAAAGCAATGCAGTTACAGAGGGACAGTGCAGCACTTAAGACACCTCCTCCTGCGGCGACTTTCAAAATTCAAAGATAATTCGTAAATTTGCCATCTTAAAATAAAAATAATTTTCTCAAAATGAGTGTAAAAGATACAAAAGCAGAAGTAAATACTATTACTTACGACAAAGATAAGATTGAAGATAAAGTAGGTTCAATCTATGAAGCTATTGTTATCATGGGAAAGAGAGCAGAGCAGATCAATGCGGAGATCCGTACGGAACTTCACAACAAATTGGATGAATTTGCCGTTCACAATTCTACATTAGAAGAGGTTTTCGAAAACAGAGAACAAATTGAGATCTCTAAACATTACGAAAAGCTTCCAAAACCAACTTCAATTGCTATTGAAGAATGGTTAAACGAAGATGTTTATTTCAGAAAAACAGAAGAGAGAAAGTAATCTTCTGTATTTTAATAAATCAAGGTCATAAAGGAATTCACTTCTTTTATGACCTTTGTTGTTTTAAAGCCTCATTGTGTGGGAAAAAATAAGTACTTTAGTATTTCAAAAAATTAGAACTAAATGAGTGTTTCCGGTAAAAAGATACTTATCGCTGTCTCTGGAGGAATCGCGGCTTACAAAATCCACTTTCTGATCAGAGACTTTGTGAAGAAAGGTGCCGAAGTACAGGTTATAATGACTCCTGATGCAGAAAACTTTGTAACGAAACTAAGTCTGTCTACCTTATCCAAAAAACCGGTGTATTCGGATTTTTATAGTGATAACGGAACGTGGAACAGTCATGTGGAAATGGCGCTTTGGGCGGATGTGATGATCGTTGCCCCATGTACAGCCAATACACTGTCAAAAATGGTTCACGGAATGTGTGATAACCTTGTTATTGCCACCTATATGTCTGCAAAATGTCCTGTATTCGTTGCGCCTGCCATGGATCTTGATATGTATGCACACCCTTCTACAAGAAAAAATCTGGAGCTGGCTGAAAGCTTTGGACATAGGATTATTCCTGCAGAAAACGGAGAGCTGGCCAGCGGACTGATCGGACAGGGAAGAATGGCAGAGCCGGCAACAATTTTTAATGATGTTGAACATTATTTTAATTCAAACAATCCCCGAAGCCTTGAAGGAAAAACGGTATTAATTACTGCCGGACCTACCTATGAAGCTATAGATCCGGTAAGATTCATCGGAAATCATTCATCTGGAAAAATGGGATTCTCTCTTGCAGAAGAAGCTTCAAAAAGAGGAGCCAAAGTAATTCTTATATCAGGACCGAGTTTTCAAACCATCAATGATCCGAACGTTGAACTTCATAAAGTGACTTCAGCCAAAGAAATGCTGACAAAAGTATTTGAATTTTACGACAGCATAGACATAGGAATTGCCAGTGCTGCAGTAGCAGACTATGCTCCCAAAGAAGTTGCGAAGGAAAAAATCAAAAAGAATGATGAAAACCTCACGATAGAATTGGTTAAAAATCCGGATATTCTTAAAACTATGGGAGAAAAGAAAACCCATCAGTTTTTGGTAGGATTTGCGCTGGAAACCCAGAATGAAGAAGAAAATGCGAAGGGAAAGCTGGAAAAGAAAAATCTGGATATGATTGTTCTCAATTCTCTACGCGATGAAGGAGCCGGTTTTAAAAATGATACCAATAAAATCAAGATATTTACCAAAACAGAGAAGAAGGAATTCAATCTGAAATCCAAGGATGATGTAGCAAAAGATATTCTCAATTTTGTTGAGTCTCAACTTTTAAAATAATTTTAATAAATTTCCGTTCTCAATTTTTAATAGACAATGAAAAAAATTATAAGTTTATTTTTTCTGTTTTTTCTATATACCCAAAGTTTTTCTCAGGAGCTGCTGGCAACAGTGCAGGTAAACTCCAATCAGCTGGGAGGAAGTAACCAGCAGGCCTATAAAGCGTTGGAGAAAAGTCTCAGGGATTTTATCAATAATACCAGCTGGACAGGTAAAAGACTTCAGAATTTTGAAAAAATAAAATGTGCTTTTTCTATTGTTATTGCGGAAAGAGATGTTAATAAATTCAAGGGATCTATTGTGATTCAGGCAGTACGACCTGTGTACAATACGACCTACGAATCTCCTTTAATTAATCTTCAGGATCAAAGGTTTGCTTTTGAATATATTGAAAATGAGAGTCTTATTTTTAATGAAAGACAATTCTCCGGAAAGAATCTTACCGATGTGATCAGTTTCTATATTTATGTTGTTTTGGGTCTGGATGCGGATAGTTTCCAGTCTCTGGGAGGATCACAGTGGTATGCAAAAGCGCAGCAGATTGCCCAGAATTCCCAAAACAGAAACTATGAGGGCTGGAATACCATCAATGAACCAAGAAGCCGATCTATTTTGATTAACGAGATTATGAATCCTAACTGGAGCCAGTTACGTTCTACCATTTATACTTATCATAGAGCAGGATTAGACAACCTTTTCAACCAGGATCAGACTGCCGGGAAAAAAGTTATTTTTGATGCCCTGATGCAATTAAAAATGTACGAAAATAATTTCCAGCAGGCATTTTTCTTTAACCTCTTCATGGATACTAAAAGCGATGAGATTTTTAATATTTTCAATTCCGGAAATAATGGAGGGCTGATTCTTAATGATCTTAAACAAACAATGATCATCCTCTCACCAAAGAATATAGAGAATAAATGGAATAAATGGAAAGTCTAAAAATTGGTGGATAAGCTGAGAGATGGCCGTCTGATTATTAAAGGATTATCAAAAAACATTTTCTTGCTTCAATAAGAAGCATTACTGTCCGATAAAAAGTATTCATACATTTGAAAATATCAAGGTCTGATTACATGAATTAACAGGTTGCTCCTACGGAGCTATACTTTTAAAACAAATACGTCCTATTAACAGTCAGCTCCCACAGGAGCTGGATTTGATCCCATCGGGATCTGCTGTTAGCAGGAGAAAATGAAATCCCCATAAAAAAGCTCAGAGGAGCGATGTGGTAATTATGCTTTAATTTAGTCGGACAAGAATGAAAAAAAAACTTATTTTTACAGTTCAAACTCAAATTGGATTATAACCCGGATTATCAATGCTTTCGAGAATTTACATTAAAAACTTTGCCCTGATTGATACCCTTGAAGTATCGTTGAAAAATGGTTTACAGGTTATTACCGGTGAAACGGGGGCAGGGAAATCTATTATCCTAGGCGCTCTTCGGCTTATTTTAGGCGAAAGAGCAGATGTAAAATCAATCGCCAAAGCTGAAGAGAAAAGTGTGGTGGAAACCGAGTTTTCGCTCAACAATCAGTTTAAGAAATTCTTTATTGAGAATGATCTGGACTATGAACTTCAGACTATTATCCGAAGAGAAATACTTCCCTCAGGGAAATCCCGTGCATTTATCAACGATGTGCCGGTAACATTAGATGTCCTTAGAGAGCTTTCCTCACAACTGATTGATATCCATTCCCAATTTGAAACATCTAATCTTTTTACCTCAGAATATCAGTTTAAAATTATTGACGGCCTTTCTGAGAATAAAAAAATCATTGAAGATTATCAGCAGGAGTTTTCTGAATTTCAAACGCTGAAGTTATTGTTGAAAAAATTAAAAACCCAACTTTCGGAATCTAATAAAGAAAGCGATTATAAAGAATTTTTACTCAACGAACTGGAAGAGCTGAAGCTTGACGATGTTGATTTTGAGGATGTTCAGAACCAACTTTCCATTCAGGAAAATGCAGGAATGATTTCCGAAAATGTAGGCCAGATTCTATCTAGGTTTCATCAGGAGGAAATAGGAATTCTGTCGTTCTTTAATGAAGCGACCAGTAAACTTTCGAAAATCTCCGAAGTTTCTACCAGTTTTGCTGAACTTGATTCAAGGCTGGAAACCTCTTTTGTAGAGCTTAAAGACATCATCTCTGAGCTGGAACATGAAGCGGAAAGAGTTGAAATCAATCCTGAAAATCTGATATACCTTACCGATCTTAACAATAAAATCAACGCTTTATTCCTTAAACATAATGTTTCAGATCTTGATGAACTGATTGAGATCAGAAATCAGCTGGCCGGAGATCAAAAAGGAGCTTCAGATCTCGAATTACAGATTGAGGAAACAGAAGAGAATATCTCTCAAAAAGAAAAAACACTTCTGAGCCTTGCTTCAAAACTTTCAAAGAACAGACATAAGAATGTTCCTGTTTTCATCAAAAAAGCAGAAAGTCTTCTCAAGAAACTAGGACTTGAAAAAGCAAAGGTAGATATAGAATTACAGGATGCTGATGAGTTTAACCATTTTGGAAAAGAAAATATCCAATTGTTGTTTCAGGCCAATTCAGGCTTCCCTTTAAAACCGATTCAGACTGCTATTTCCGGAGGAGAAAGATCAAGAGTAATGCTTGCTGTAAAGAAAATTATTGCAGAAAGCGATGAACTGCCAACCCTTATTCTGGACGAAATTGATACCGGAGTTTCAGGAAAAGTAGCTGAAGAAATAGGAAACCTGATGAGAGAAATGTCTGAAGACATGCAGTTGATCGTGATTTCCCACCTTGCACAGGTGGCAGCTAAAGGAAATGATAATTATAAGGTTGTAAAACAAGACATTTCCGGCAGAACACAATCTACCATTATTCCATTAAGCAGTGAGGAAAAACTGAACGAAATCGCTCAGTTACTTTCCGGAAGTAAAATTACGGAAGCAGCCTTGGCGCAGGCAAAAGAGCTTATTGGATAATTAAATAAATCCACTTTTTTCTTAAAAACTTGTAACATATTTTACATTATATTGACTAATGTAAAAAACTAACATATGTTTCTAAAGTTCCTTAGGCTTGAAATCAAAAGCTTTTTCCGTGGTACATCTTTAGGGATCAATCTGACCATGAAAATCCTCCGTTTTATAGGAATCCTTTACTTTATTGGATCCCTTTTAGGAGGAGCATTTATCGCCTTTTTCTACATTCAGGAGGAAATGCGCCAGGATCCTTTAAAGGTGGTTTCAAAATTTATGATCGTTGCCTGGATTATTGATCTTGTTATTAAATATCTCTGGCAGGAAATTCCTACACAGAATATTAAGCCGTTTCTTACCATGAATATCAGGAAGAATACATTGGTCAATTATATGCTGGCTAAGACATTTCTTTCAGCATTCAGTTGGCTGAGTTCTTTATTCTTTATTACATTTTCACTCATTGCGTTATTCAATGGATACAGCATTCCAGGAGTATTGTTATGGCTTACAGGGGCGGTTTCACTGCTTTACATGAATAATTTTATCAATATTTTCTTCAACGGGAAAGAAACCCTGGCAGTTATCATAGGAGTATGCTTTTTGGGTATAGGAGCGCTGGCGTATTATAATATTGTTCCGGTTTTATCTTATTCTGAGTCGGTTTTCTTCAGCTTTTATGAAAAACCTTACTTTGCACTGATTCCTGTTCTACTGTTTGTAATACTTTGGTGGGTATGTTTCCGCTACCTTCGCAATGAATTTTATCTTGATCAGGGGCTTGAAGCCAAGAAAACAGTCGGGAAAACAGAAAATATTGCTTTCCTGAATAGATACGGTGTTATCGGAGCATTTATCAATAATGATATCAGAATGCTGAGACGAAATAAAGTAACCAAAGGAATTTTGTTTGGAAGCTTTATGTTTCTGTTCTATGGATTGCTGATGTTTAGCTCGTCTCTCTACAAAACTCCTGCAATGATGATGATTATGGGACTTTTTGTAACAGGAGGTTTTCAGTTTCTGTTTGGGCAGCGGGTACCTGCATTTGACAGTTCCTATTTTCCATTGATGATGACCCTGAACGTTCCTTACAAAGAATATCTGAAAGCGAAATGGTGGCTGATGAATATTGTAACAGCTGCTTCTGTGATTATTGCTCTCTGTTATGCCTATTTTGGCTGGGAGATCTACATCACATTCTTTGCAGCAGGATTATACAATATAGGGGTTAACTCTCAATTTACGCTGTGGTCCGGAGCTTTCAATAAAAATCAGATTGACCTGAATTCAAAAGAGAAAAGAATGGGACAAAAAGGAAGTTTCAGTTTAGCGTCAATGCTTCTGTTGATTCCTAAAATGCTTCTTCCAATGGGAGTATTTGCCCTGACAAAATATCTATGGGGAATTACCGGTGGAGTGATAAGTATTGCAATTATAGGAATTATCGGCTTTTTTCTGAGAGAGAAAATCTTCGATATCATTGTAAAACAATATAAAAGAGAGAAATACAGCACATTGGATGCATTTAAAAAAATTAATTAAGCCATGATCAATATACATAATCTATCAAAAACATACGGTACAGCAACGGTTCTTAATATCGAACATCTTGACATTCCTAAAGGGGAAACATTTGGCCTTGTAGGAAATAACGGAGCAGGAAAAACAACCCTTTTCAGCCTGATGCTGGATTTAATTCAGGCGACAACGGGATTTGTAAGCATTGATGGTATTAAAGTCAATGAATCTGAAGCCTGGAAAAATAAAGTATCAGCATTTGTAGATGATACCTTTCTCATTGGATATCTTACTCCGGAGGAATATTTTTATTTCTTAGGCGAGTTAAGAGGTCAGAACAAATCGTCAGTTGATGAATTCCTGAAACCCTTTCATGATTTTTTCAATGGTGAAATCCTAAAATCCGGAAAGTATGTCCGTGATCTTTCAAAAGGAAATCAGAAAAAAGTGGGAATTGTGGGAGCTATCATCGGGAATCCCGAAATTATTATTCTGGATGAGCCTTTTGCCAACCTCGATCCCTCTACCCAGATCAAACTTAAAAACCTGATCAAGGAATTATCAAAACAGGATGGTGTTACTTTCCTTATTTCCAGCCACGATCTTTCCCATACCACAGAAGTCTGCAACAGAATCGTGGTGGTAAACAAAGGACTTCTGGTAAAAGATATTCAGACCAATCCGGAAACATTGAAAGATCTGGAACAATATTTTGCAGATCAGGTTTCTGTTTCGGATATTTAATACCTCAAAAAACAGAGGTATGAATACGACAGAATCACAGAATGTAACAGATTATCCAAATAGCAATACTATTTTTATGGTCTGGAAGCTTAATGACAGTCCACAGCTGAAAAATGTTTTTCAGGAATTATGCGCATTGGTGTTAAATCTTAATAATTCGGTGTTTAACCGTTTTCCGGACAGCAGAGCAAGTTGTGTCATGGGAATTGGAGCAGAGGCATGGCTTAAACTGGAGCTGCCAAAGCCTCCGCCTAAAGAATTAGTCAATTTTGAAGAAATAAAGGGAATAAAGCATACCGCTGTTGCTACTACCGGAGATCTTCATTTTCATCTGAGAGCAGATAATAAAAGCCTGATTTTTGATATGGCTGTCGAGATCTCCCGATTATTAAGTTCAGTGGCCGTAAGTATTCTGGAGGTTCATGGATTTAAATATTGGGATGCACGCTCTATTCTTGGTTTTGTAGACGGAACGGAAAATCCTCATGGAGACGACCGTGATTATTTTGGTAAAATAGGTGATGAAGACCCTCAGTATAAAGGAGGAAGTTACCTTTTTGTTCAGAAATACCTTCACAATATGGATGCCTGGAAGAGTTTGTCAACAGAAGATCAGGAGAAAGTAATTGGAAGATCAAAAGAAAGTGATATTGAAATGTCTGATGATGTGAAACCTTCAAATTCACACATTGCCTTAGCCAATATCGAAGGCGAGAATGGAGAAGAATTGAAAATCGTCAGAGATAACATGCCTTTTGGGAATCCTTCTACCAATGAGTTTGGAACTTACTTTATTGCCTATTCAAGTACATTTTCCACCACAAAAAAAATGTTGACGAATATGTTTATTGGTGATCCTCCGGGAAATTATGACAGAATTTTAGATTTCAGTACAGCAGTTACCGGAACACTTTTCTTTGTTCCTACCAGAAATATGCTTGATGAATTCTCAGGATAAAATGTAAGGCTGCCTCATTCAAGGCAGTCTTTTTTTATGCGTCCGATTAGATGAGTTTGAGAGTCATATAAATATCTTGAATCAACTTTAGATCTGACACTTTATATAAAAAACCATTCTTGTTTGATAAAATTTAAATAGAATTAACAGGTCGCTCCTCCGGAGCTTTATTTTATGGGGATTTCATTTTTTCTACTAACAGTTGATCCCGACGGGATCAAATTTAGCTCTAATGGGAGCTGACTGTTAATGGAATGTATTTTTTTTAAAATTAGAGCTCCGGAGGAGCGACCTGTTAATTCATAGCGTAAATATTAATATTTTTATATTATTAATCTGTAACGATTATTTAGGACTAGTCAAGCACAAAAAATAAATTTTTTTTAAATGTTGTAACCTTTTTTTGTTTTGATTGTCTTTAGTATAGAAACAGCATAAACATGAAACTCCTCTTCGGAAATAAAAAAAATGATTTGTTAAGCCTCCTGAAGAAACAGGATCCCGCTGCACAGAAGATTTTCTATGAACAGAATGTCAGGAAATTTCTGAGTGTAAGTAAAAGCTATGTGAGCGATTTGTATCAGGCCGAAGATTGTCTCATTAAAGCATTTTGTAAAATTTTTAAGCACATAGAAAGCTTCAGAGGAGAGTCGAACCTGGAAAGCTGGGCAAGAAGAATTGTTGTAAATGAATGCCTGAATTTTATCAAGAGTCATAAAACTGTTTTCTATCTGGACGAAATTAATCCATCTTTTCATGAAGATATCCATGAGGCAGAGATTGATTGTGATTTTAATGCACAAGAGCTTTTGGATCAGCTTCCTGATGCCTATAGAATGGTTTTTAACCTGTATGTGCTGGAAGAATATTCTCATCAGGAAATTGCGGATACTTTGCAGATTTCAGTGGCTGTCAGCAAAACACAGCTGTTCAGAGCAAAAGAAAAATTAAGAAAGATCTACTTTCAACGACAAAAAAAAGTGAAAAATGAAAACGTCTAAAGATACTATTGAATTTCAGATCAAAAAGCAGATTGAGGAAAGAGAAATTGTTCCATCACGGGATCTGTGGTCCGAAATTGAGCTTAAGAATAACAATGATCACCGTTCCAAATCAAAGAGGAACTGGTTTTTAGTAGCAGCATGTTTGATGTTGACATTCAGCTTGGGAAGTGTTCTGTACTTTCTTAACCAGTCTTCGGAGGCTCAACCGAAAATGGTAAAACAAACAGAAAAAAAAGCTGCGGAAAAAGAAATTGTAAAAGGTCCGGTACAGAATACAATTCCGCTGGCCGTTGAAAATATTGATAAAAAGGAAGTAAGGCAAACTCTTTCTCAGGATAAAACAGAAGTTATTTCTCCAATGGCTGCACATCAGAATACATTAATTCCTAAAGAAACTCTTCCCCTGAAAAAACCGGAATTTCCTCAGATTTCTAATCCTAAACTCATGGCAAAAGCCGATTCTATAAAAACTCCGGTTAAAAAGAAAAAATATGTAGACCCATCCACACTTCTTTTCTCAGTAGAGCATAAAGATGTTATCGAAAAAACAAAGGATGGAAGTAATGTGGCTACTACTATTGATTTGAATGCCAGATAATTTATCCGTAAAAATTTAAAAATTAATAATATGATCAAGAAATTAATCGTAATGGGATTGCTGTGCTCTTTTTCAGCATCATTCTATGCACAAAAGACATTCAATATTAACCTGTCTTCTAAAAAAGATACAGAGGTAAGCCCTATTGTAAAAGAAAAAGTAGAAGAATATGCTGCAAAGATCAATACCATCATTCAGGAAGAAAAAAAGCTGATGGAAGATGAATTGGTCGTTTTACAGGCCAGAAACCTTGATAAAGCAGATTTCGACAGAGAAAAAGCTCAGATTGCAGACCGTTATTCGGAGAAAATGGATAAAAGAATTGAGGAACTTGGATTTGATCTGGATGATGTTATTCAAAAGCAGGTAAGATATTCTCTTTTGAATACCGATGTGACCTCAAAAGAAGAGCTTAAAGAAAAACTATTGAAAAAATTCCGTCCCAGCAGAAGTTTTACAGGATATTTCTCTTATGGAATCATGACACTTACAAACAGTGAACCCGATAATGTCCTGGATAAAAACATTGGATACGCCAATAATCTGGAGTTTGGCCTGAAACTGAACTATCAGCTTAGCAGAACAAGTCCGTGGGCAATTACTTCAGGACTAGGATTCTCCTGGAGAACGGTACGGGCAGATAATAATATGCTGTTTACAAGAAGTGCAGATCAGGGAGTCGCTTTGGCACAATACAACGGAAACCTTGATAAAAGCAAACTGAGAACCGGATATATCATGGTTCCCCTTGGGATGCAGTATAATTTCTCCAAACTTAAAAATGCCGGAATGGATATCCAGTACAGAAGTTATTATACAGGCTTTAAAATTGGAGCCAATGTGTATGGAGGGGTAAAAATGTCTACCAACAATATTGTAAAAGGAAATGACGGTGAAACCAGAGACCGCGGAAACTATCAGGTGAATCCTTTTGTATATGGAGCACAGATTACATTTTCGTACAACAGTTTCAGCGTGTTTGTTAAAAAAGATTTCAGCAATTTCTTTAAAGACAGTTATTTCAAAAATGATAAAGCACTGATATTTGGCTTGGCCATTGGATTAGATTAAATACATTTTGACAGTAAAATGAAAAACTCCGGGAACTATTCCCGGAGTTTTTGCGTTGTATCAGTTATAGAATCATTATTTTAAACTTCCTACCATATCTTCAGGTTTTACCCATTCGTCAAACTGTTCAGCAGTCAACAAGCCAAGATTAATAGCTTCTTCTTTTAATGTTGTCCCGTTTTTATGGGCTGTTTTTGCAATCTTAGCCGCATTTTCATATCCGATATGAGTATTTAAAGCCGTTACAAGCATTAAAGATTTATCTACCAGTTCTTTAATTCTCTCATGATTTGGTTCAATACCTACCGCACAATGATCGTTGAAGGAAATACATGCATCAGCAATCAGTTGGGCAGACTGTAAGAAATTATAAGCCATCACCGGTTTGAAGACATTCAGTTCATAATTCCCCTGAGTTCCTGCAAATGAAATAGTCGTATCGTTTCCTAAAACCTGTGCACAAACCATGGTCATCGCTTCATTCTGAGTAGGATTTACTTTCCCCGGCATAATAGAAGATCCCGGCTCATTTTCAGGAATATGAATTTCTCCGATTCCGGAACGTGGACCAGACGCTAGTAATCTTACGTCCTGAGCAATTTTATATAAAGAAACTGCCAGTTGCTTTAATGCTCCGTGAGATTCTACAATCGCATCATGTGCAGCAAGGGCTTCAAATTTATTTTCTGCAGTAACGAAAGGATGATTTGTAAATTGAGCAATATATTCTGCTACTTTTACATCATAACCTTTCGGAGTATTCAAACCTGTACCTACAGCAGTTCCTCCCAAAGCCAGTTCAGAAAGGTGAGGTAATGTATTTTTCAAAGCTCTCAATCCGAATTCTAACTGAGCCACATATCCTGAAAATTCCTGTCCGAGAGTAAGCGGAGTAGCATCCATTAAATGGGTTCTACCAATTTTTACCACATCTTTGAAAGCTTTTGACTTTTCAGCCAATGTATTTTTTAGTTTTTCTACAGCGGGAATGGTTACTTCTACTACTTTCGTATAGGCAGCAATGTGCATTGCAGTAGGATAGGTGTCATTGGAAGATTGAGATTTATTTACATCATCATTCGGGTGAATTTCAGATTTTTCGCCTAATGTCCCTCCGTTATTCACATGAGCTCTGTTGGAAACTACTTCATTCACATTCATGTTCGACTGCGTTCCGGAACCTGTCTGCCAGATCACCAACGGAAACTGGTCATTCAATTTTCCTTCCAGAATTTCATCACATACCTTGGCAATCATATCTCTTTTTTCTGCAGAAAGGACTCCCAGATCAGTGTTAGTGTAAGCCGCAGCCTTTTTCAGATAAGCAAAAGCTTCGATAATTTCATGTGGCATTGAACCTTCAGGTCCTATTTTAAAATTGTTTCTGGAACGTTCCGTCTGTGCACCCCAAAGCTTATCTGCAGGTACCTGTACTTCTCCCATGGTGTCTTTTTCAATTCTGTAATTCATAGTAGTTGTAATTTGTATGATCTTTTTACTGCAAGCCATAAAAATTGTAAACATTATTTATGTTTAATGAAAAAAATAATGTTTTGGCTTTGTTTATTTTGCTTCTATAAAGGTACTTATAAACTCAGAAACCTCCAATTTATAATCATTATAAATATCAATTTAAATGACTGATTTTACTCATATTTTTTTAAAGGAGGCGTATTTTTGTAGAAACAAAAATTGAATGGATTTTAGATATCAGGATCCGTATCCTATTCAGAAAGATGATACGGTGTACAAGAAGCTTACATCAGACTATGTAAAGGTTGAAAAACTGGGTGACAGAGAAATTTTAACAATAGATCCTAAAGGATTGGAACTGTTAGCTGAAGAAGCGATGGCAGATGTGTCTTTCATGCTTCGTTCTTCACACTTAGAAAGCCTTAGAAGAATTATTGATGATCCTGAAGCTACAGATAATGACAGATTTGTTGCATATAACCTTTTACAGAATGCTGCCGTAGCAGTTGAGGGAGCTCTTCCTTCATGCCAGGATACGGGAACAGCTATCGTAATGGGGAAGAAAGGGGAAAATGTGTACACGGGAGTAGAAGATGGAGAATACCTGAGCAAAGGAATTTACAATACCTATCAGAAAAGAAACCTAAGATATTCTCAGGTAGTTCCTTTAACGATGTTTGATGAGAAGAATTCCGGGTCTAACCTTCCAGCACAGATTGATATCTATGCTAAAAAAGGAGATTATTATGAATTCTTATTCTTAACAAAAGGAGGTGGTTCTGCCAACAAAACATTCTTATATCAAAAGACGAAATCTTTATTGAACGAAAAATCTCTTGAAGAATTCATTAAAGAAAAGATTTCAGACCTTGGAACAGCTGCCTGCCCACCTTACCACTTAGCATTGGTAATCGGAGGAACTTCAGCAGAAGCGAATCTTGCCGCAGTAAAAAAAGCATCTGCAAAATATTACGATAATCTTCCGACAGAAGGAAATGAGGCCGGACAGGCTTTCAGAGACCTTGAATGGGAAGCTAAAGTTCAGAAAATCTGTCAGGAAAGTGCCATTGGAGCTCAGTTTGGAGGGAAATACCTTACACACGACGTAAGAGTGATCAGACTTCCGAGACATGCTGCATCTTGCCCGGTAGGAATGGGTGTATCTTGTTCTGCAGACAGAAATATCAAAGGAAAAATTACAAAAGAAGGAATCTTCCTGGAGCAATTAGAGCAGGATCCGAAAAGATTCTTACCTGATACTCCTCCACATCTGGAAGAAGCTGTTGAGGTTAACCTGAACAAGCCAATGCCGGAAATTCTTGCCGAGCTTTCCAAATATCCGATCAAAACAAGATTAAAACTGAACGGAACATTAATCGTAGCAAGAGATATTGCTCACGCAAAAATCAAAGAAATTATCGACAGCGGGAAACCAATGCCTGAATATTTCAAAAATCACCCAATCTATTACGCTGGACCTGCAAAAACTCCGGAAGGAATGGCTTCAGGAAGTTTCGGACCTACTACTGCCGGAAGAATGGATGTTTACGTAGACGAGTTCCAGAGCCATGGTGGAAGTATGATTATGCTGGCAAAAGGAAACAGAAGTAAAGATGTTACCAATGCTTGTCATAAATACGGAGGTTTCTATCTTGGGTCTATCGGAGGACCGGCTGCTATTCTTGCGAAAGACAATATTGTGTCTGTAGATGTAGTAGACTTCCCGGAATTAGGAATGGAAGCGGTAAGAAAAATTGAAGTAAAAGACTTCCCTGCATTCATCATTTCCGATGATAAAGGCAATGATTTCTTCGCAAATCTGGCTCACTAATTAGTTTAAAATTAAAATAAATAAGAAAATAGAACGCTGATCTTTTGTGTAAAAAGGAAAAAAGTTCTATTTTTGCCTAAAATCTTTAAGAGAATGATAACGATATTATCAGCATTTTGGCCGTTCTACCAGTTCCTTTGGACTATATTCTTCATTACTATGTTCTTAGTAGGATTCTGGTGTATTTTTATGTTCTTCGGATTAGTAATCCCAATGTGGCTAACTGAAGGTTTGAAAGAGTATTTCGGAAAAGTAAAGCCTTTCGATCCTGAAGATATCAGAAGAAAGCTTATTTCTGAGCAGGAAGGTGTAGAAGTTATCTATAGCGAGCCTAAAGGAAACGGACCTTTCCTTCACGATCACGGACATCATCATTAATTGATTGTCATTGCTTTTTCACCTGAATTCTGAAAAAGTAATATCAAAGCAAAACAACATATATAAACCGCTTAAGCAATTAAGCGGTTTTTCTATTTATTATTCCTCAGACTTTCAGGAGATACCCCAAATTTCTTTTTAAAAGCCCGTGTAAAGTTCTGGAGGTACTCATACCCGCATTCAATAGCAATCTCTTTGATCATAATTTCTTTATTAGTGATCAGTTTCCTGGCTTTCAGCATTCTGAGTTCTGAAATATAATGAGCAATCGTTGTATGGTACTGAGTTTTAAATTCCTTTCTGATGATATTCTGGTTCAGCCCAAAATATTTTCCTATTTCTTCCGCTTTTATATTCCTGTGATAATTTTCATCAATGAATTTCCTGATCATTTCGGGAGTCTTTGGAGTATCCTCGAGAATGTTTTTCTCATTAAATTGCTCAAAGATCAGGATAAGAAGCTTGATGATCTTTGCTTCTATAAATAACTTCTGCATGATTCCTTTCTTATTATAATCCAGAATCTCTTTTACAATCATATGCATTTCAACTGTCATATCCGGCGGAGTTTCTTTATGAAGGAATATAAAATTATTATGAATCATATTTTCCAGAATCTCAGCATTCTCACGATTAAGTTCCGGATTGATAAGGTTAAAAATATATTGATAATTGATCTGAATCTGCAGATACCTCAGAATTTCCTGATTTTCTGTCCATAGTTCCGCAACACTTTCTTTAGGAGAATAATGAAGTATATATTGATTTTTCTTGAATAAAAACTGGGTGCCACAATCATGACCTTCTAAATTAATGCCCTCACTCAACAGAAAAATCAGATTAAAACTTGACTTCCCCTCCAGTATATGAGACTTGAAGGATTGATCAGGACACAGGTCTTCCTGCATGATGATTTTGATGTCTTCGGATATGAACAAATGTCCACTTTTTGATTGACTCCTCATACAACACATTTTTACAGCCATGGTACAACTTCTTAAGGTAAAAGTCCTTCGCAGGATAACCAAAAGTTCGGAAATGATAACTCGGGGTTGATGATGTGAAGTACTTTTGCGCAAAATTAAATTAAATTTAGAATAATTAAAAATAATATTTCATATGTTTAAAGATTTACATTTTGCAATACGGAAAATCAGAACAGGATTAGCATTGCTAACCGTTGCTGGAAGCTATATGTATGCCCAGCAATGGGAAAATGTAGGAGGCGTTCAGGATGTATCTGCAGGAGGAAGCAGTTTTAATAATGTTGTTATTGATAACTCGGGAAACTATTATCTATCCTATTATGATGTTTCAGTAGCTAAAGGCTCCGTTCAGAAATTTAACGGGAACTCATGGTCTTACTTAGGGGGAACACCCGGAGTTACTACAGGAACTGCCACTTACAACTCATTGTCTATAAGTCCAAACGGAAACAGTATTTATTATACCAATCAGCTTGGTTATCCGGGCTCCGGGATGGAAGTACGTTTATTTACAGGCTCTTTATGGTCCCAGCTTCCGAATGCTACGGACAGCCCGGTAAATTATCAGGCTTCTGCAGTATCCTCCGATAATATTATATTTACTTATGGATCTTACGGTTCCGGAACTGTAAAAAAATATTCCGGAGGTGTGTGGGAACAGGTAGGAAATGCTGGTTTTTCCGGAGGTGCGGAATTTGCTGAAATGGTCATAGGAACCAATAATATGGTGTATACCTGCAATGTTTCCGGAGGGATAAAAGTATATCAGAACAGTACAGATGCCAGTTCAGCACAAAACTGGAGTTTGGTAGGAGGAGCGGCAGCTGATGCTTCTTCGTCAGGGGAACAGTACAATGCTGATATTGCTTTAGACGGCGCGAATACAATCTATGTAGCATATGTATCCAACTCTTCAGGAGGAAAAAAAGTGAACGTCAGGAAATTTGACGGCAACTCCTGGGTACAGGTTGGAAATGCCAACTTCTCAGAGGGAAGAGTACAGCATGTTGCGTTAGCCGTAACAGAATCCGGAAAACCTTACGTGGTGGCCAGCCGTTTTGAAAATGATGACTTTCTGAGAAATACAGTTTATAAACTAGATGACACTCAGAATTGGGTTCCATTTGGAGGAGATTTTGTTTCAGATGGGGAAGCAAAATACAATGATTTAGCGATAGATAAGGCACAGAATTATTTGGTGCTGGCTTATTCCGACAATACAACAAAGGTGAAAAGAATTTCTCTGAACCTTAATCCACAAACATGCAGCAACACAGACCCTGGAGCAAATGTAGGTGATGTTGGCTGCGTAAGTTTTATGTATCGTGGACAACAGGTTGCTTATACTACCGTAAGAGGAGCAGACGGAAAAATCTGGCTTCAGCAGAACCTGGGAAGTACACAGGTGGCTTCGTCAGTAGCGGATGCGAATTCTTATGGAGATCTTTTCCAATGGGGAAGATGGGATGACGGACATCAGCTTAGAAATTCTCAGATTGTACCAGCGCCATCTCCTAATAATCCGGAAGGAGCAAGTACCACTGTGGGAGCTTATGTTGCAGGATCTCCGGCATGGTGGGCAAATTTTGCAAGTGGAGATACATGGAATGGGACATCCCTTGCAGATGTAAATGCCTCTGTAGGGATAGATCCTTGTAAAGCAATAGGAGCAGACTGGAAAATGCCTTCTCAGGCAGAGTGGACAACTTTAATAGGAGCTGAAAGTATTTCTAACCCGACCACTGCTTATAACAGCCATCTTAAATTACCTGCGGGAGGCTACAGAAGCTCCAGTGACGGGAACTTTACTTTTGTAGGGCAAAGAGGGTATTTCTGGAGCTCAGATACATCAAGTTTAGGAGGGAAATATCTGTATATCGGATCTACGATTGCCAATCCGTCTGCTGGTGCTATGAGAGGGCAGGGATCATCAGTAAGATGCATCAAGCCTACCTCTTCTTTGGGTACTTCAGATACCAAACTGAATCAATCTGTCATTGGAATGTATCCTAATCCTACAAAAGGAATTCTTATAGTTAAAGCTGATTCAGGGATTGAAAAAGTAAACGTTGTGAACGCTGTAGGACAAAGAATGAATGTACAGTTCTCGGATAATCAGATCAACATGGCTGAACTTCCTTCAGGATTGTATATAGTAGAATTGAAATTAAAGAATGGACAATCCATTTCTAAAAAGATTATAAAAAATTAAGCGAAATTCAATACAAAGATTTTTGCCCAAAAGAATTAGTTCATTACAATTACTTTTATTGGAAGGCTCATGAAATTTCATGAGTCTTTTTTTATTTGATTTTTTCCAAAAAAATGAAATATTTCCCGAAAACTGATTCAAAATGATGGTTACGAATAAAAAATAACACTATATTCGATAAAAAATAAGATATGAGAAAATTTTATTCCGTTGTTTTTCTGCTGATTACAATAGGTGTTTTTGGACAGATCAATTATACTATTTCTCCTAATTCATTCAATGAAACAGATGTCATTACGCTTACGGTTCCTGGGGATCAGATTGATGAATCTGCCTGGGGAGTTTCCAATAATGCCATTTATATGTGGACCTGGTCGTTTGACACCAATTATCAGAACAGCCAGGATTGTCCTACCAATGGCAGCTGGAATAATTCCAATGATCTGAATAAGCTGAATTATAATCCCACAACAGACAGCTATTCAATAACATTTACCCCAACTTCATTTTTCGGAAGAACAGGAATCGGAAGATTTGGATTTTTATTAAAAGATAAAACAGGATCGCATCAGACTTCACCCGATATTTTTGTAAACGTAGGTACTTTAAGCTTGACGCTTACAAATCCATTGGCGAACAGCCTCACTTCAGTTCCTACGGGAAATTCCATTACTATTACGGCGACGGCAAGTGCCAATGCTACATTTCAGCTAAAAGCCAACGGAACTGTTGTCAATTCAACAACAACGCCTTCACAGTCTTATTCTTACAGTTATACAGTTACTCAGGATGCCAGCATGGAACTTGTGGCCACACAGGGAACCAATTCTAAAACGGCAACATTTATCTTACAGGTTCCTCGAAATGTTGTTTCTGAAGCAATACCGAACTGGATTAGACAGGGAATCAATTACCACCCGACAGATCCTACCAAAGTAGGGCTGGCTTTATATGCCCCGGGGAAAAGCTTTGTCCATGTCATCGGAAGTTTCAATAACTGGGCAGTGAATGATACTTATTTAATGAAAAAAGATACCACAAATCCTGACCTCTACTGGATAGAGCTCAATGGAATTACTCCTCAGCAGCTCTATACCTTCCAATACAGAACCAATGATTTGAGGAAAGTAGCAGACCCTTATTCACCACAAATATTATCTTCTTACGATGACCCGTGGATTTCAGCTTCTACCTACCCGAACTTACCAGCATTCCCTGCCGGACAGGGTTTTGAAGTTTCAACATTTAAAACCGGACAGACCGCTTATAACTGGCAGGTTACCAATTTTCAAAGACCTGCAAAACAAGATCTGGTAGTCTATGAATTATTATTGAGGGACTTCACGCAGGAAAAGAACTGGCAGTCATTAATTGATAAAATTTCGTATTTAAAGAACTTAAAGATCAATGCCATAGAATTACTTCCGATCATGGAATTTGACGGAAATCTTTCCTGGGGCTATAATACTTCTTTCCATTACGCCTTAGATAAAGCGTATGGAACTCCGGAAAAATTCAAAGAATTTGTTGATCTATGCCATCAGAACGGAATTGCAGTCATTCTGGATGTAGCATTTAATCATGCTACAGGACGTTCTCCTTTGGTAAGACTTTGGAATGTAGATCCGGATGGTGATGGCTATGGCGATGTTGCACCGAATAATCCTTACTTTAATCAGGTCCCGAAACATTCATATAATGTATTCAATGATTTTAACCATACAAGCCTTTCAACGCAATATTACGTTGAAAGATGCCTTCAGCAATGGCTTACAGAATATCACATAGATGGCTTCCGTTGGGATTTAACCAAAGGATTTACGCAAAGCTGTTCTGAAAACGATGAGGCCTGTACCAATGCCTACCAGCAGGACAGAGTGGATATCATGAAAAATTATGCTGATAAACAATGGGCTATTGATCCCAATTCTTACATGATCTTCGAACATTTGGGAACCGATGCAGAAGAACAGCAATGGGCGAACTACAGAATCACAGAAGGAAAAGGCGTTATGCTTTGGAATAAACAGACCGATCCTTACAACCAGAATACGATGGGCTATCAGGAAAACAGCAATTATGACCGCATGAATCACAGCCTTCACGGCTTCACCAATATGAGTGCCGTAGGCTATGGAGAAAGCCATGATGAAGAGAGACTGATGTTTAAAAACCTTGCCTATGGCGCAGTTAACGGAAGTTATAATGTAAAAGATCTGAATACCGCTCTTGAAAGAATGAAAACTTTCGGGGCAACTTTCTTTACCATTCCAGGTCCGAAGATGATCTGGCAGTTTGGTGAATTAGGATATGAATTCAGCATCAACAGATGTGCAAACGGTACCATAGACAGCGGATGCAGAACCGATGAAAAACCTGTTGCATTTACTTTAGGGTATGATACCAATGTGAACAGAAAGGCAGTATATGATACATGGGCTAAAATCATCAATATCAGAAATACCTACCCGGTTTTTAAATCTAAAACCTACAGTATAGAATCCAATAACCTTACGAACGATCCTACCGGACTGATCACAAGAATTTATGTATATGATGCGGCTATTACAACAGGAATAAAGAATGTGGTAGTGTTGGCCAATTATACGACTTCCGCGCAGAATGTTGTTCCTTATTTTCCTTACACAGGCCAATGGCAGAATCTGATGGACAACAGTATTTCGAATA
Organism: Chryseobacterium sp. WLY505; assembly: GCF_030846215.1. Taxonomy (NCBI): domain Bacteria; kingdom Pseudomonadati; phylum Bacteroidota; class Flavobacteriia; order Flavobacteriales; family Weeksellaceae; genus Chryseobacterium; species Chryseobacterium sp. WLY505. Next base: position 76,071 of record NZ_JAVCWI010000007.1, read on the forward strand.
TAGCTTCCACCACAGCGCCGATCACTTTACAACCTGGAGAATTCAGAATCTTTGGAAATTATGCAGGTGCTTTGTCAACAGTAGATGTCAATGCCGCCAACAAATTATCTCTTCAGATTGCAGATAATCCAATCCGAAACGGAATCGCTAAACTCGTTTTCAGTAAAGCAAAAAATGGTGAGATTTCAATTTTTGATATGACCGGTAAAAGAATGGATTCTTTCAAACTGGATAAAGAAAACGGTACCTATGAAGCGAAAGTCAGTTATCCGGCAGGAACCTATCTGGTGCAGCTGAAATCGGATACAGGAATTGCTATTCAAAAGATGATGGTTCAATAAAAACAAATTATGAAGTTGTTGATTTGTAATATTTTGAACCATTAAGGGCTATTTAAGAAGTAAAGTACCGTTAAGATGGATCATTCTGATTTTTAAGCTTAAAGCGAAGCTAATCTTAATACTCTTAAACTCTTATTACATCTTAATGGTTCGAAAATAAAAGTGTAAACAAGTTCTATAAAATAATAAAAGGCAAATTTGCAGCAGAGCAGGTTTGCCATTTTTTGTACATTAAAAAAAATAGTCTACTTTTGCAGTAGATTTATCAAGAAAGGTGGAGGGATTTGGCCCGTTGAAACCTTAGCAACCTACACGTTTCCAAGAGTGTAAAGGTGCTAATTCCAACCCTTTGGGGGAGATAAGTGAAGTCAATACTCTATATGAATTCCATTTCTTGAAGTCTTGTGTATCTGCGGAAAGATCCGTCAGATTGGTAGTATTAATTGGCAAGAACAAAAATGAAAAAATTAAGCACAGCTGTATTATTGCTTGGAGCAATTCTGGTCGCTGCTCAGGAAAGTGAGGAAAAAGGAAAAGAGATCGAAGATATTATCATCGTCGGAAACCGTAATGTCAAAAGAACAAAGCTTGAGACCCCTGTTCCTGTAGATGTAATCAACATCGATAAAATCCAGAGAAGTTCTCCGCAAATGACGGCTCAGGATCTCCTGAACTATGTGATTCCATCGTTCAATGCAGTGAGACAGTCTGCTTCTGATGGGACAGAACATATTGACCCTGTTACTTTGAGAGGTATGGGACCCGATCAGGTTTTGGTGCTGCTTAACGGAAAAAGAAGACATTCTACTTCTTTGGTAAATTATCAGAATACCGTAGGAAATGGCTCTGTAGGAACAGATTTGAGTACCATTCCCGTCATTGCAATTGATAGAATTGAAGTGCTAAGAGATGGAGCTGCTGCACAATATGGTTCTGATGCCATTGCAGGAGTAATCAATATAATTCTTAAGAAAAATGCCGGAGCTTCAGCAAGCCTTACTTATGGATTAAGTGGAAGAAATGATGGAGATACTTACCAGGCAGGAGTTAACTACGGAGCATCATTAGGAAAGAAAGAAGGCTATATTAATCTTTCATTACAGCTAAGCCACAGAGGAAAAACCACAAGAACACAAAATCACGACCTGGATATTTTCGGAGATAATTTTGCCTATGAATTTGCTGGTGATGCAGAAGCCGTAAAAGCTGCCAGAGCCGCAGATGATGCAGAAATTGCAAAAAGAGGATTAATGCGTGATGACTTTAATTTTCAGATCGGAGATGCCCAGATTAGACAGGGACAGCTGTTTTTCAATTCAGAATATCCTTTTAATGACAATTTTAAACTGTATTCTTTTGGAGGATTCAGCATCAAAGAAGGAAATGGCTTTGGTTTCAGAAGGCTTCCTAGCGAAAAATCTAATGTCGTTTTATCCATTTATCCGAATGGATTTCAGGCTACTCTGGCCTCTCAGGTATACGATGTTTCTTATGCTGTAGGAGCAAAATATAATGTTAACGACTGGTTTTTTGACCTTAGCAATACCTTTGGAAGCAATACCTTCAATTATAATGTAAACGATACGAATAATGCTTCTTTGGGAGCAAAATCTCCAACCCGTTTTTATGCCGGAGCGCATAGCTTTCTTCAAAATACCATTAATCTTGATGTTTCCAAAAATATAAACCGTTTCAATATTGCTTTCGGTGGTGAGTTCAGGTTTGAACAATACCAGATCAAAGCTGGTGATGAAGCTTCTTATACCCAATATGACATCAATGGAAATGTAGCCACTGAAGGATCAACAGTGCTTGGTGCGGGTGGATCCCAATCCTTTATCGGATTTTCTCCCAACAATGCATTGAAGAAAGACAGACATTCCACCGCAGTGTATGCAGATGTTTCCTATGATTTAGATAAAAAATTGAATATTGATGCAGCAGCAAGATTTGAAAACTATTCAGATTTCGGAAATACACTGAACGGAAAACTTGCGGTACGGTATGAATTTGTAAAAAACTATGCGGTAAGAGCTGCGGTGGGAACAGGATTCAGAGCACCATCATTGCAACAGCAGTATTTTAATAACTCTTATGCCGATATTTCTACTTCAGGCGAGAAGATTGTCACCAAGGGAATTTTTAGCAATGACAGCAAAGCCGCTGAAATTCTTGGATTTGATAAACTCAAACAGGAAACCTCTGTAAACGGAAGTGCCGGATTTACTTTAAAACCTGTAAAAGGACTGTTGATAACCGTAGATGGATATATCATTAAAGTAAAAGACAGAATCGTTATTACGGGTAATATAACAGATCCAAGATTGTCAGATCCAGCGGTAGTAGGACAGGGAAATGAGGTAGAGAGCGGAAGATTTTTTGCAAATGCTATCGATACCGAAACCAAAGGAGTTGATGTCGTAGTAACCTATGACTGGATTCTTGGCAAGGGAAAATTAAATATCAATCTTGCCGGAAACTATACGGAAACTAAAATCACAGATTTCCACTTTCCGGAAAACTTAGGAACACCTCAGGAACAGTTTTTTGGTCCGGATCAGATCAATATCATTGAAACCCTGTCTCCAAAAACAAAAGCTTCATTAGGATTAAATTATGGAATCGGGAAGTTCAGTTTTCTCGTAAGAAATACCTATTTTGGTAAGGTAATAAGAGATGGATATCCGTTTGGAGATGTGCAGGAGTTTTCCCCAAAAGTAGTAACCGACATCAGTGTTGGGTATGATATCACCAAAAGTATCAATTTTACAGTAGGAGCCAACAATGTATTTGATGTTTTCCCGGATCGCCAGATTTATAAGAATTCGTATTATGGAGTATTCAAATATGCACCGGTTCAGATGGGAACGCTGGGGAATTATTTCTTCGGAAGGCTTAATTTTAATTTTTAATCAGTAAATGAGTACTTCCTCACATCAGATTGGCTGGAAAACAGCCGCAGCCATCGTAGTTTCCAATATGATCGGAACAGGGATTTTTACCACCCTGGGATTTCAGCTTTCCGATATTACCAACACCTACAGTATTTTCCTGCTATGGAGTATCGGAGGAGTTCTTGCGTTATTCGGGGCATTTTGCTACGCAGAATTAGGTTCACATTTTAAAGGAAACGGAGGTGATTTTATTTATCTTAAAGAAACCTATCATCCGATTTTCGGATATCTCATAAGCTGGATCTCACTCATTATCGGATTTTCCTCTCCGGTAGCTTTGGCTGCTTTAGCCATGTCGAAATATCTTTCTGTATTTGAGTATTCTTTTGGAAACGGATTTGCGATTGCTGCTATTTTTCTGGTTGCCATTGCGTTATCGTTCAGTCTGAAAACATCCAGTAGGTTTCATAACTTTTTCACATTCATTAAAATAACCTTTATTATTGTACTGGTCATTCTGGGAGTAGGAATTTCAGATTCACCGCAGATAGGCAACAGTCTCAATTTCAGTAACAGCTGGCAGAATGAGATCATGCTTCCTGCATTTGCTACCTCTCTGGTATTTGTAACGTATTCCTATACAGGCTGGAATTCAGCATCTTATATTGCAGGAGAAATAAAAGATGTTCAGAAAAACCTTCCCAAATCGCTCATCATCGGAACTGTTTTCGTAACGGCAAGTTATATTCTGGTGAACTATATTATGTTGAAACATGCTCCGGTAAGTCAATTGGCAGGAAAAGAAGATGTGATGGGAGAAGCGGCTGTCAATATGCTGGGACCTGCTTTTGGAAAGATCGTCAATATTTTTATTGCCCTGCAGCTTATTGCAACCATCAGTGGTTATCTGTGGGTAGGATCAAGATTAACGCAGGCTTTTGCAAAGCATACCTCCATTTGGAGACCATTATCTGTGGGTAATAAAAAAGGAATTCCGGTAAGAGCTATTTTCGCTCATGCGATCATTGCAGCTGTTATTATTCTGACAGGAAGTTTTAAAGAAATTTTTGTCTACACAGCCTTTATTTTACAGCTTTTTGCAAGTTTGGCGATTTCTACTGTATTCTTCCTGAAGAAAAAAGACAGAAAAATCTTTAAGTCGAATGCATTCCATATTTTTCCGGCTGTTTTTTTACTATTTAGTTTTTATATTCTCTATTTTACATTCATTCATAACCCTAAAGAAAGCTTGATAGGATTGGGAATTATCGCGGTAGGAATTATTTTATATCTGATAGACAAAAGACTTTCTAAAGGATCTCAGACCAAGTCTTAACGACGCGGAAAGGTGAATAAACAAATTCTCAAATAAGCCTTTTTGTGCTTTTGCACCCTTTATCCCTAATGCTCAAAAATTTATGATGATTCGGAATTTTAATTTTGAATTAATAATCCTTATCTTTGCACCCACAAAATTTCTACAATGTCTAAATCATTAATTCCAAAATTAGAAGCTATAAAACAAAGATATAATGAGGTTGCAGACCTTATTATACAGCCTGATGTCATTTCAGACCAAAAAAGATATTCTTCTTTGAACAAAGAATATAGTGATTTGGGAAAAATTGTAAGAGTTTACGATCAGTATAAAGGCGCTTTGGATAGTATTGCAGAATCTGACGAAATCATAGCTGATGGTTCAGACAGAGATCTGGTAGATCTGGCTAAAGAAGAAAAACTGGAAGCGCAATCCAGAATTCCTGGTCTTGAAGAAGAGCTGAAAGTATTACTGATCCCTAAAGATCCTGCAGATGACAAAAACGTTATCGTGGAATTACGTGCCGGTACAGGTGGTGATGAAGCAGCGATCTTTGTGGAAGATGTGTACAGAATGTATACCATGTATTTCAAAACAAAAGGATGGAGACATGAAGTAACAGATTCTAACGAAGCCGCAAAAGGATACAAGGAACTGATCATGAAAGTGGAAGGAGAAGGTGTTTACGGAATCATGAAGTTCGAATCCGGAGTTCACCGTGTACAACGTGTACCTGAAACTGAATCTCAGGGAAGAGTGCATACTTCTGCCATCACGATTGCTGTTCTTCCGGAAGCTGAAGAAGTAGATTTTGAACTGAATCCTGCAGATATCGAAATGCAGACTTCCCGTTCAGGAGGTGCCGGTGGTCAGAACGTAAACAAGGTTGAAACTAAAGTTCAGCTTACCCACAAACCTTCAGGACTTGTTGTAGTTTGTCAACAGGCTCGTTCTCAGCTGGCTAACCGTGAGTTGGCAATGGAAATGCTAAGAACAAAACTATACGATATTGAATTACAGAAAGTACAGGGAGATATCGCGGCACAACGTAAATCTATGGTATCTACAGGAGACCGTTCTGCAAAAATTAAAACGTACAACTATCCACAGGGTAGAGTTACAGATCACAGAATCAATAAGTCTATGTACAATCTTGATGCTTATATGAATGGTGATATTTCTGAAATGATTGATGCTGTAATCATGGCAGAAAATGCAGAGAAGATGAAAGGGGAAGAAGAGAATTATTAAAATAAAAATAAATAAAAACAAAGCCTCTGACTGTTCAGGGGCTTTGTTTTTCCCAATAACAAAACAAAATATCAACTATGAAAAACTACAAAATTATTTTCCTGATGTTATTGACCATGATGGGACAACAACTGATGGCTCAGACAGAAGTAAAGAAACCAAAAGAAGCCTTTGAACTCTTCTTTGGTACTTTCGTGAGTAATGATGATACAGCTTTGAATAAGCTTAATGATTATTTAAAACCTACTGTAGACGGACAGACTGCGTATCAGGTGGATTTTAAAGAAACATCACAGGAAATGATCAATGGCAGTGTAGAGAACTTTCTTGCTGCTTTTCCTAAAGCTACGGCAGCGGCATGTAAAAAAGAAGCTGAAGATTATTTCAGAGCTATGTTTGGAAACTTTAAAACGGGAAAACTTACCGTTAAAGACGTAAAAGTTGTTCCAAACGAACACGTTGAAGGACAAAAGATTGCAGAAGTAAGCTATTCCGTAAGCTTTCTTGTTCCATCAAAACTGACTTCCGGACCAAAAGGAGATCTGAACAAAATAAAAACGGAAGACCTTAAAAAATATTTGGTTCAGGCAGTTAAGGATTTTAAAAATGCTGATAAAATGGTGACAACAGATCAGAACTTTAGTCTATACGAACTTAAAGAAGGAGATAAAATATACTATTGGAATGGCAGTCCGGATGAGATTGTTTCCAACCTTACCGACTTCTATTTTGAAAGCTTCGGAGCAAATGAATAGGCGAAAAGTACGATTATAAAGAATAAAGAAGTCCCAATATAAAGGGGCTTTTTTTATTTCATATACTTTGCGTATTTTTGAGAAAAACCGATCAGTATGAATTTTAAACCTGTATTGTTAACCGCTGGAGTGTTGTTTTCAGCATCTTTTTATTCTCAGAAAATGATTTATCCTAAAGCATTAAAAGGCAGCCAGACAGATACCTATTTCGGAACAGCCGTTTCTGATCCTTTCAGAGATCTGGAAAATGACTCTGAACCAACTAAAAAATGGGTAGATGAAGAAGTTGCCTACAGTCAGAATTACCTTTCTAAAATTCCGTTCAGGGATAAAATCAAAAGCCAGTTGAAAGATATCTGGAATTATGAGAAAATTTCAGCACCTTTCAAAGAAGGGGATTATACCTATTATTATAAAAATGATGGTCTGCAGGCACAGTCTGTTTTGTACAGAACCAACAACAAGACCAATGCTACAGAAGTATTTTTAGATCCTAATAAATTTTCAGAGAAAGGAACGACTTCTCTTTCCAATCTTTCATTCAATAAAAAAGGAAACCTTGCTGCTTACTCTATTTCTGAAGGAGGAAGTGACTGGAATAAGATTATCATCATCGATGCTGTGACTAAAAAACAGATTGATGAAACTTTACTGGATGTAAAATTCAGCGGAATTTCATGGCAGGGAGACGAAGGGTTTTATTATTCAAGCTACGACAAACCTAAAGAAGGAACGGTACTTTCCGGAATGACGGATAAGCATAAAGTATATTTTCATAAACTGGGGACAAAGCAGTCTGAAGATAAATTGATTTTCGGAGGAGATAAAACCCCAAGAAGATATCTGAGCGCCGGAGTTTCTGAAGATCAGAGATATCTTATCATTTCTGCGGCTAATGCTACAAATGGTAATGAATTGTATATAAAAGACCTTAAAAAAGGAGGAGACTTTGTACAAATTATGAGCGGATTTGACATCAATGCCAGCATCGTAGATACACAAGGTGATGATCTTTTCATTTTTACCGATAAAGATGCCCCGAATATGCGTCTTGTAAAAACTACCATCGCTAATCCGGCTCCTGCAACATGGAAAGATGTTATTCCACAAACTGAAAACGTATTGGCAATCTCTTCAGGAGGAGGATATTTCTTTGCAACCTATATGATTGATGCCATAGACCAGGTAAAACAGTTTGATAAAACCGGAAAACTGGTAAGAGAAATTACGCTTCCTGGCAAAGGAAATATCTCAGGATTCGGAGGAAAAGAAAAGGAGAAAGATGTTTACTTCTCTTTCAGCAATTATATTACGCCGGGAACTACGTATAAATTCAATGTAGACTCAGGAAGGTCTGAAGTCTATCAGAAACCTAAAGTGAAGTTTAATCCGGATGATTATGTTTCGGAACAGGTATTCTATACTTCAAAAGACGGCACAAAAGTTCCTATGATGATCAACTATAAGAAAGGAACTAAACTGGACGGTAAAAATCCTACTATTCTGTATTCTTACGGAGGTTTCAACATCAGCCTGCAGCCATCATTCTCTGTAGTAAATGCCATCTGGATGGAAAATGGCGGTATTTACGCTGTTCCAAATATCCGTGGAGGAGGTGAGTACGGTAAAAAGTGGCATGATGCCGGGACTAAGCAGCAGAAGAAAAATGTTTTTGAAGACTTTATCGCCGCCGGAGAATACCTTCAAAGTAAAGGATATACTTCAAAAGAATACATGGCACTGTCAGGAAGATCAAACGGAGGATTACTGGTAGGAGCAACAATGACAATGAGGCCAGACCTTGCGAGAGTAGCTTTCCCTGGAGTTGGAGTTCTTGATATGCTGAGGTATAATAAATTTACTGCCGGAGCAGGATGGTCTTACGATTATGGGACTGCCGAAGACAGCAAAGAAATGTTCGAATACCTGAAATCCTATTCTCCGGTACATAATGTAAAAGCAGGAACTTGCTACCCATCTACCATGATCATTACCAGCGATCATGATGATAGAGTGGTTCCGGCACATTCATTCAAATTTGGAGCAGAACTTCAGGAAAAACAAGCATGTAAAAATCCTATTCTTTTAAGAATTGAGAAGAATGCAGGCCACGGAGCAGGAAGGTCAACAGATCAGGTGATCAGTGAAAATGCAGATCTTATATCATTTGCTTTGTTTGAGATGGGAATAAAGAAATAACTCTAAAAAAGCAAAATATTTAAACAAACAGTCGATTTTATTTAAAATTGACTGTTTTTTTTATGTTGTTATGTTTATAATTCTTATTTTTAGGGCGGATATTTAAAGTTTATTAATTCTAAACTATTTAGGTAATTATGAAAAAAAGAATTTTACTAGTTTGTGCGTTGGCTGCTGGGCTATCCAGCTTTCATGCACAGAGGTGGGAACCGGCCTCACAAAGAACATCAGAGATCAGAAAAGAAGTAGAAGTTCAGTATGCTTACAAATTTGATTTGCAGTCTCTTAGGAATATTCTGAAAGATGCTGTAGAAACAGGTAAAGGAGCTCAGGCGGTGATCGTATCTCTGCCTACAGCAGAAGGGAAAATTGAAAAATTTGCTGTTTATAGTGATCCTGTGATGGAAAAATCCATGGCAGAAAGATATCAGCTGGGATCTTATGTAGGAGTAGGGGTTGATGATCCTAGCAAATATGTAAGATTCAGTACTGCACCTACTGAAATGCAGTCGATGATTATCAAAGACGGAAAATTCCAGTTTATAGAGCCTATTACTACAGATAAGCAGGTTTATGGGGTTTTCTATAAAACGAAAAGAGCTGAGGGAGACCATGGTTTTGAATGTACTACGGAAGAAAAGAACCTTAAAGATATCAAGGTATTGGAATCCAACGGAAAAAAAAATCTTTCTAATATAGGGATTACAAACAGACCGGCAAGTACAAAATACAGAACGTACAGATTAGCACTTTCAACAACAGGAGAATATACAAAGAAATTTGATCCTTCCGGAGGAATAACCAATACGGTTACTCAGATGAATGCTACGATGACCCGTGTAAATGGTATTTTCGAGAAAGATTTTGCTATTAAACTTATTATTCAGGATCTTCCAAATATCATTTTTACAGATCCTGCAGCAGATCCTTATACCGGCAATTTAAATTTACAACTTCAGCAAACTTTAACAGCTCAAGTAGGGAATGCTAATTATGATATGGGGCATGTCTTCAATGCTTCCGGAGGTAACGGAAACGCCGGGTCTATAGGATCTACATGCGTTGACCCTGCAACAAATACTTCACTGGCAAAAGGATCCGCATTTACACAGAATACAAACCCGGTAGGAGATTCTTTCGATATAGACTATGTTGCTCATGAAATGGGACATCAGCTGGGAGGTAACCATACATTCTCTCATGTTTCTGAAGGTTCCGGAGTAAATATAGAACCAGGAGGAGGAACTACTATTATGGGGTATGCAGGAATTACAGGAGATAATGTTCAGAATTTTACTGATGCTTATTTCCATTATTCTTCCATTAATCAGGTTCTTAACAGTTTGGACAGTAAGCCCGGATGTGGAACATCAGAAAATATAACAACAAATACAGCTCCGGTAATTTCAGCGCTTCCTGCTTACAGTATTCCAAAAGGAACCGCATATTATCTGGATGCTACAGCTACAGATAGTGATCCTATTAAATATACATGGGAACAGTATGATAGTGTAGATTCTTACAACTCAATCTCAGGAGACAGTGGTTGGGGATACAATGCACAAGGAGCTATAACAAGATCTTATTTTGGAGTAGCAAGCGGAAGAAGATATTTACCAAGCCTTCCTATTGTAATGGGAGGATCTTTAACGGATAAAACGAAATGGGAAACAGTTTCTTATATTCCAAGAACACTTAAATATGCGGTAACTGTAAGAGATGAGAATGCTTCTAGACCAATGCTGGTATCTGCGGAAACTACCGTAACAGTTACCAATGACGGACCTTTCAAATTTACCGGTCTTATTGATAATACAACATTATACAATAACGCAGCCAATACAATTTCATGGGATGTAGCTAATACCAACGGTGCACCATATAATGCTGCTAATGTTAAAATTGAATATACCACTGATCTGGTTAACGGATCAACATGGACAGAACTTGTAGCTTCTACCCCGAACACAGGAAGCTATACCGCTCAAATGCCTTCTGGTTTGACAGGAGCTATCAAATTGAGAATTTCTGCCATCGGAAATGTATTTTATGCTGTTTCTCCTAAGATTATCGTTGGAACTGCTCCTACTTCAACAACGGATGCTCCTACAGGGGTAGGATCAATAGCTACAGAAATCTTGAAAACGTCTGCTACTATTGGGTGGAATGCCGTTCCGGGAGCGACATATGCCATTAAATATAGAAAATTGGGAGAATCTAACTGGACAAATGCTACCAGCACTACCAATTTTGTAGTATTGAACTCCCTTGAAGATGAAACAAATTATGAAGCTCAGGTAGCTGCAGTAGTGAATACAGTTCCTGGAGCGTTCTCTTCTACGTATGCATTCAAAACAAAAGGATTAAGAACAGGTTCAGATTACTGTTTAATGACAACAGGTGGAAACAGCTTTGCAAGCTTTAGCTTTAACAGTGGTTTAGCTCAATTAAACTTAGCGAATCTGGCTTACTCTCAGTTAACTTACAAAACTATTTTCAGTACTTATCAGGACTTTACTGAAGATGCAACTAAACAAATTAATTTAACCAAAGGAACACAATATACATTGTCTTATTTCAATGTTGGTAACACAGCAGGTTATAATGACAAAATGGAAGTGTGGATTGACTTTAACAGAAACGGAGTTTTTGAAGCTTCAGAAAAAGTAGGTACTAAAACAACTGTTCCTCCTGCTAATGGACAATATACAGGAACTATGGTATTCACTGTGCCAGCTACTGCATACGCTGGGGATAAACTCCTGAGAATGAGAGTGGCAAATACATTCTTTAATGCTGCTACAGGACCATGTGGAAGCCCATCGGTTCCGGTACAGGGAGGAGGAGTTATTTCACAAGGTTCATTCAAAGACTTTTCTGTGAAAATTTCAGAAACCCTTGCGGTAAATGAAACCAAAGATGTAAAATCAACTGAAATTTCAATTTATCCTAACCCTGCAGATACTTTTGTAGAAGTGAAAAATCTTAAAGGTAAAGCAGATTACAAAATCTATACTGCGGACGGAAGATTAGCTCAGGAAGGTCAGATTGACGGACAACGAATCAATGTAGCTTCATTGATTAAAGGGATGTATGTCATCACTATTAAAGATGATAAAAATACGTACAATACGAAGCTTATCAAAAAATAAGCAGACCATATACCCATAAGAATGACCGGACATTTGTCCGGTCATTTTCTTTTACTAAAATCAAGAAAAACAGAATATTAACAGAAGTTTCATGTTTCGCTCAAAAAAATTAACTTTACGGGGACAAAAATAATTGGAATGCGAAAGACAATTTCTGTGAAAAAACCGGATTTTAGTGTATCATCTCAGGAAAGAGAGATTTACAATTTTGAAAAAGACGGCCTTGAACTTAAATCATCTTATGAAAAAAAAGATGTAAAAGATGAATCATTAACGCAGACTTCTCCAGGAATTGCGCCCTATCTGAGAGGACCGTATTCCACCATGTATGTTCAGAAACCGTGGACAATCCGCCAGTATGCCGGGTTTTCTACCGCTGAAGAATCCAATGCTTTCTACAGAAGAAATCTTGCCGCAGGTCAGAAAGGACTTTCCGTAGCATTTGACCTTGCAACACACAGAGGTTATGATTCTGACCACTCAAGAGTAGTAGGAGACGTAGGAAAAGCAGGAGTTGCCATAGACTCTGTGGAAGACATGAAAATCCTTTTCAATGAAATTCCATTAGATCAGATTTCAGTTTCCATGACAATGAACGGAGCGGTACTTCCAATTTTGTCTTTCTACATCGTAGCGGCAGAAGAACAGGGTGTAAAACAGGATTTGCTTTCCGGAACTATTCAGAATGATATTTTGAAAGAGTTCATGGTTAGAAATACATACATCTATCCGCCGGCACCCTCCATGAAGATTATCGCAGATATTTTTGAATATACTTCGCAAAACATTCCGAAATTCAATTCCATTTCCATTTCCGGATACCATATGCAGGAAGCTGGTGCAACACCCGTACTTGAAATGGCTTACACACTGGCAGATGGTCTTGAATATGTAAGAACAGGAATCAAAGCAGGAATGAACGTAGACGATTTTGCACCAAGACTCTCTTTCTTCTGGGCAATCGGAATGAATCATTTCATGGAAATTGCGAAAATGCGTGCCGCAAGATATATCTGGGCAACCCTTTTAAAACAGTTTAATCCTCAGAATCCAAAATCTCTGGCGCTAAGAACCCATTCGCAAACTTCAGGTTGGTCTTTAACGGAACAGGAACCTTTCAATAATATCACAAGAACAGCTATTGAAGCATTATCTTCAGCATTAGGAGGAACACAGTCCCTTCATACCAATGCACTGGATGAAGCCATCGCCCTTCCCACCGACTATTCCGCAAAAATTGCAAGAAATACACAGATCATCCTTCAGCAGGAAAGCGGAATATGTGATGTGGTAGATCCGATGGGAGGAAGCAATCTTGTGGAAAGCCTTACTCAGCAGATGATTGAAGAAGCGATGAGGTATATTGATGAGGTAGAGCAGGAAGGAGGAATGACCAAAGCTATCGAAGCCGGAATTCCAAAGATGAGAATTGAAGAAGCAGCGGCAAAAAAGCAAGCTAAGATCGATAGTGGTGAGGAATTCATTATCGGAGTTAATTCATTCAAATCCTCATTGAAACAGGATCAGATAGAAATCCTGGACATTGACAATACCGAAGTTCGTAGAAAACAGATTGAAAGACTGAATACCATCAAAGCAGAAAGAAATACAGAAGCTGTCGAGCAAATCCTGAATGACATCCGCCAAAGCGCTCAGACCGGAAAAGGAAACCTTCTTGCATTATGTATTGAAGCAGCAAGAAGAAGAGTTACACTCGGCGAAATGAGTGATGCGATGGAAGAAACCTTTGGAAGATATAAAGCAAATATTAAAACAATCTCTGGTGTATACGCAATGAATGCCGGTAAAAACGAATACTTTGAAAAAGCCCTTAATCTGACTCAGAAATTTGAAGAAGAAGAAGGACGACGCCCAAGGCTAATGGTTGCTAAAATGGGACAGGATGGGCACGACAGAGGCGCAAAAGTAGTAGCCACAGCATTTGCCGATATGGGATTTGACGTAGACGTTGCTCCATTGTTCCAGACACCGGAAGAAGTAGCCAAGCAAGCGGTAGAAAATGATATTCACATCTTAGGAGTTTCTTCATTGGCTGCAGGACACAAAACATTAGTTCCGCAGGTAGTGGAAGAATTATCCAAGCTGGGAGCAGATGATATCACTATCGTTGTAGGAGGAGTAATTCCTCAACAGGATTATGAATTCCTGTATGCCAACGGTGCCGATTTTATTTTCGGACCCGGAACCAATCTTCCGAAATGTGCCGTCGAAATTCTGGAAAAATTTCTAAATTAATTCTTTGTAGAGATTAACTTGCATGGCTTTTGTATAGTTTAATGAAAAAATTTCATTATGGCTTATACAGTAGTTTCAGTATTTCCGGTGACTGTAAATACAGAGGAAATTAAAAAAGGATTAAAAGAAAAAGGCTTTGACGAAGCAAACATCATTATTTCAAAGTCCAGAGTAGAAAGTGGTATGTCTGCTGATCAGTATCAGGAAGATAAACAGACGCAGGATTTTTTCGACTATGTTTTTGCTCACGATGCAGAAATGTTGGATGCTTACCGCAAACACAGCATAGGAAGAAGCAATGTTATCGTTTATACCGATAATCTCGAACAGGCAAAAGCTGCCAAAGAAGTATTAAATGAATATGGAGCTCTTGAAGTCTACCGAAAACCTTCAGAAAAAAGAGACCCTATTCCGGAGGGTATGACTGAGGATGAATATAATGGTATCATCGCCAAAGCAAGACATAATCTTTACTTTCTCGGCTCAGAAAGAGTCTATCATTCCAATCAGGTAAAAGGAATGGATGACGAAATGGATAGTCTGGGTTCAAAAGATTAATTTCACAATAAATAAAAGACTGGTTATTTTTTTTACCAGTCTTTTTTATTAAAAAATATTTTGATTTTCAGAAAAATGTATATATTTGCACCTGAAAATCAAGTTTAACCAATAAAAAACAACGAAGCAATGTTCAGAACTAAACAGAATTCTACAGTTGGATTGCCACTTATGGTGGTAAGGCTTCGCGGTTTGGTACATTCTTAGAATAACAGTACAATGAAATATCAGAACCCGAAGTCGTAGAGATTTCGGGTTTTTTATTGCGCAATATTTCAAACTTCAAGTTTTCCCGAAATCTTTTTTAGTGTCATCAAGGGCAAATAGGATGAGGTATATTCCTCAGAACTATTTCGTCTATTATTAATCCATTCAACTAGTGTTTTAGTTGATTAAAGCTGTGTGAGATAAAAAAACATTAAAGTTTTCAACATCTCACATCAGACTTCTGTTCACAATGGAAAATGATAACCTTCTGCATTCCCGGCTGAGAAGTGTGAGAAGCAGAAAAAGAGCAATTAGAAAAGATGTAGAAAAGCAGATAAGAACAAAATACAAATGTAGTAGAGAACTCTGGAAAATAAGAAGAAATCTTCCGTTGATACCATTGGATAAACCCTATCAAAAAGGATTTGTAAGATTCTTTGTTGTAAGAGAGGATGTAAAACAATCCAAAGACGGAGATTTTTTCGAAGGAATTTTAAAGAAGATAAATACCTATATGTATTCTGATAACCGAAAATTTTTAAAAAAGAAAAGAAAGTTCGGAAGAAAGATATATGTAGAAAGAGAGCAGAAGCTCAGGTATATTACGTCATTTTCCTGGAATTATCCAAAATGGGAACTTACCGACAGAGAAAGACAATACTTTGAAAAGAAAGAAGATTATTGCCCTGTCCGTAAGATATTCGGAATCTACTACCAATTTACTGAGCCGTGGAGATTTGCTCTAAGGGTAAAACCCAATATGATTACCCATTACAAACCCCTGGATTTGGAGCTGGAAAAAGAATATGCAGCACTGGATTCCTATTTGGGAGAGTATAAGGTGATAGGGATTATGAACAAGACTATTTTATGTAAATCGAATCCATGGAAAGAAAAGTATGAAAGAAAACTTATCAAAAGCAGGAAATATGTTACCTGCACAATGTCTGCAACAGAGATTGCAGAAAGCTTACTGGACGAATAAGTCCGGCTGTTATTTAAAACAAAAACAATGGGAAATTTAAAACTAAAAGGAAAAGATATATTAAAACTAGGCTATCCCAATAACCAAAGTGTAAACGTAGCATTGGAAGTCATGAAAAGAAATTTTGCAACAAAGAATATTCACCACGTAAAATCTCTTTTAAAGGAAATCCTGCTGAATCCGGAAGAATTTGAAAAAGATCTGACTTTCGGACAAATCGCAGAAACCCTGCTTTCATCCAAAAAAACAGAAAAAAGAATGCTGAATTCACAGCGGGCTTCCTTTCAGATTTTTGGAAACAATATTTCAGAAGAGGCAAAAAATCAGTTATACACTGCTTTGAAACTGCCTGTTTCTACTCAGGGAGCATTAATGCCAGATGCCCACAGCGGGTACGGACTTCCCATAGGAGGAGTTCTGGCAGTAGAAAATGCGGTAATTCCTTACGGAGTAGGCATGGATATTGGCTGTAGAATGAGCCTCAGTATTTTGGATACACCCGTTTCATATCTTGAAGGAGCAAGAGATAAATATGAAAAAGCCCTTGCTGAACATACAAAATTTGGAATGTATGAAACGCATAAATCTCACATAGATCATGAGATTTTTGACAGAGATACATTTGATATGATCCCGATCTTAAGAAGATTAAAGGGAAAAGCCATCAAACAGATGGGATCCTCAGGCGGAGGAAATCACTTTGTAGAATTCGGAGAAGTGGAAATCACTGAAGAAGACGAACAAATTGGTCTGCCAAAAGGAAAATATCTGGGAATACTTTCTCACAGCGGTTCCAGAGGGTTGGGAGCAGAAATCGCACAGTATTATTCAAGAATGGCCACAGAACAGTGTCCGTTACCGAAAGAAGCACAAAACTTCGCATGGCTGGATTTGAGTACCCATCTTGGACTGGAATACTGGACGGCCATGAATCTTGCCGGAGATTACGCTTCAGCCTGTCACGATGATATTCACAGAAGGCTGGTAAAAGCAGTCGGTGGAAGGGTAAAAGCCAGAATTGAGAACCATCACAACTTTGCATGGAAGGAAATTCATAACGGTAAAGAAGTGATTGTTCACCGAAAAGGAGCTACACCTGCCAATGAAAACGAATTGGGGATGATCCCGGGATCCATGACTGCAAAAGGATTTATCGTTCGCGGAAAAGGAAATCCGGAATCTTTGAATTCAGCATCACATGGTGCAGGAAGAGCCCATTCAAGAGGAGAATGCAGAAGTCTTTTCACTCAGCATGATATCAAAAAAGAACTCAAACTGAAAAATGTCACATTGATGGGCGGAAATGCAGAAGAAGCACCAATGGCCTACAAAGACATCAATGAGGTGATGAATGCACAGAGTGAACTGGTAGATATTCTGGGAACATTCCAGCCGAGAATTGTAAGAATGGACAAATAATTAATCTCATACTTTACAACCTTATAGGTTTCAAAAACCTATAAGGTTTAATAAAGAATTATTTTAAAATTAAAGAAATGGGAGCCCCACACAATATAAAAAGATACGGTGAAGTCTGGCCGGAATTCAAAATTCAGTCAGGACTCGAAATTTTAGACAAATTAAAACATAAAGTGATTATATCAGGCGGCTGGGCATGGCATTTCATGTCTGAAACAGGACATACCGAATACAAGCATGCCCATGACCACAAGGATATTGATGTTTTTGTAAAAAAAGAAAATGTAGCAGAAGTAGTTATTATTCTTCAGCAGGAAGGATTCCGGAAAGTCTGGACCCGATATGACCATCTGCCAAGTGAAGAAAACTTTCGCAGGTATGAAAAAACCGTCGAGCTGGAAAATGAAAAATTTCACAGAGTTACCATAGATTTCTTTGAAAGAGATGATCTTGAAACAATTGAAACTAATGGTTTTACTGTTGTGAAACCTGATGTTTTACTTTCCTTTTACAGAAATATTCATTCCAGTGACAAATGCTGGGCAGTGATGGCCGCAAAAGAATTATTACAAAAGGGAATAAATCCGGTAGGAAACCCTTTATTAAGCAAAATGCCAATATAAAAAATGGAAAAATTAATACAGATCACTTCGGGAAGAGGTCCTTTAGAATGCCAGTGGGTAGTAGCCAAGGTTCTGAAGACCTTTCTTGAAGAGGCAAAACACAATACAATAGAATATGAAATCATTCATCGTGAAAACGGGGATGAAAACCTGACATTAAAATCAGTAACCCTGCTTTTGAAAGGAAAAGATCTAAGCTTGTTTTTAAAAAGCTGGCTGGGAAGTATTTGCTGGATAGGAAAAAGTACATTCAGAAAGCTCCATAAAAGAAGCAATTGGTTCATCGGAATTTTCGAATTGGAAAATGTAAAAATGATTGATTTCCACGAAAAAGATATCCGGTTTCAGACTACAAGAAGTCAGGGAAGCGGAGGACAAAATGTAAATAAGGTGAATACAGCTGTCCGTGCCATTCATATTCCCACCAATGAAACTGTTTTTGTACAGGATTCCCGTTCGCAGCTGGAGAATAAAAAACTGTCTGTAACCAGACTCAAAGAAAAGGTGATGGCAGTTTATATCCAACAACTGGAAAGAAAATTGAAAGAAACCTGGTCTCTCCAGATGCAGGTAGAACGCGGAAGTCCGGTTCGTACATTCTCGGGGACGGATTTTAAAAAGAATTACGAAGACAAGACATTCAAAAAACAAAGGAATGCCTTGAAAAATGACTTAAAAAACTACAGAAATGACCTTAACTAAAAGTAAATATTATTTTGAAGCGCTGGACTACTTTCCGTTCAACCTTGCCGAGTGCATGGATGCATTGAACTACGCTCTGTCCTATGAACCGGAAGATGCAGACAGTCTTTGTCTCATGGGAAGAATATATTCAGAAGAACTGAAAGATTATGAAACCGCAAAAAAATACTTCGATGAAGCCATGCAGAGTAATATCGGGAATATTAATACTCCCAAATATTATATTGAATGTCTACTGAGTAATGAAGATTACAAAGAAGCAGAAAAACTGATTGAATTTGCCTTGAAACTCAAAGGAATTGATAAGTCGGAAATCCTCACCTGTCTTTCTCTTCTGCAGGAGAAAAACTTTGAGTACAAACAGGCTTTGGCGACCCTGAAAGAAGCTAAAAAATTTGCTTACAACCGTGCAGCCCTCGAAATTATTGAAGACAGAGAAAAAATGATTAAAGGTAAAATGCCGGTAACAAGAATTAAAAAGAAAGTGGAGACCCAATAAGTCTCCTTTTTTTTTGAAAAAGGCAGTTCTGCATACATTTATCAAAAAATGATCCTCTGTGAAAGTTAAAATTGTAAAACAAAAACTTTAAAAGAATAAATAATATGACTAAAATAAATCAAAAATATAGAGATATCAGTGGTTTTTTTGATTTTAATTTTTTTTTAAGTTGCTAGCAGGTAGTCTTTTATATATTTATCTACCTAAAAAAACAATATGAATAAAAAATTTTTTCTAGTGCCGTTTTCGATAGCAGCATTTTTTGCTTTCGAAAATGTTTGTGCTCAAAATTCTGCGGAACTTATTCACGACTACTATCACAAGAACGGGCAGATAGCACAAAAGAGTAAAAATGATGCATCAGGAATTATTATTCTCAACGAAGACCTTTCCAGAAGTCTTGCAGCCAGAATTGTGGATGTGCAACAAACCTATAATGGTCTTAGAGTCTATAATGCCCTGGGAAAAGTTGTTATCAGAGACAATAAAATTATTTCTGAGAAAAATGATTTTAAAAGAGATATTGTTGTGGATGACCATAAAAATAGTACTGCAAAACTGTCAGATGATCTTATCAAAAATAAGCTTGGGCTAAAAGATATTGCTGAAATCAATTATTCTGATGATGTTTACTTTGAGCATAATAAAGTATATAGACTTGCAAAAGAATTATTTGTTTCTGACAGGAATTCTTCTGATATATGGCATGTAATAGCTGATGCAGATACAGGTGAAATACTTACCAAAGATAATATGACCATCAGCTGTAGTTATGAGGATACCGGATACGACAACAATGATTCTAAAGAACCGGAAATGTCCAGCCTGGCATATGCAAAACCCGACGAAAGAAAAACAAAAATAAATATACCGGGGAAGCTGACCCCGGCCAATGCATCCTATAACGTATTTCCGTTACCGGTAGAAGCACCTACATTTGGATCCCGCTCCATAATCAGTAATCCCTGGGATCTTACTGCATCTCCAGAAGGCTGGCATTCTGATGGAACCAATAGCTATACCATAACACGGGGAAATAATGTTTATGCTTATTCTGATCAGAATAATACCAATACACCGGGATATTCTCCGGATGGCGGAAGCTCACGTATTTTTGATTTTCCTTTTGCCGACGGAAGATATGATAATCCCTTCTCGTATAAAGATGCCGCAATCACGAGTTTATTTTATATGAATAATAAAATGCATGATCTGTTTTATAAATTCGGATTTACAGAAACTGCCAGAAATCTTCAGACCAATAATTTTGGAAATGGCGGTATGGGAGGAGATGCTGTTAATGCAGAAGCTTTTGACGGAAGCGGTCTTAATAATGCCAATTTTAGCCCTGGATATGAAAAAATTGTCAACGGGCAGCCACAGGTGAAGGAGGGTAGAATGCAGATGTATCTATATGACAGGCTGCAAACAGCAGATGACCCGGTAGTAAGGTATCAGTACAATTCTCCTGCTTCTGTTGCTAGCAGACCAAAAGTAATGACAGCAGGAGCGTCTTTTGGACCGTTGTATGGAGCTCCTGTAACAGCGGACCTGGCAGTTCCCGTGCCAGCCGATGCATGTACCGCACCTGCAGCTGGAAGCCTGACTAATAAAATTGCAGTCATAACCACTGCTAATTGTGAATTTAGTCTTAAAGCGCTCAACGCACAGAATGCAGGAGCTATAGGGGTAATTATGTATAAACCTTCTTCCGATATACCATCCTCATTGGGGGCAGGTACGTATGGAGCACAGGTGACCATTCCTGTCATGAGTATGGGGCAATCGGAAGGCTTATTTCTGACTGGACAATTGAATAGCGGAAATACAATCAATACAACCCTAAATTTTGATTATAGTGGTTTCAAGAATGCATGTTTTGATAATGGTACTATGGCTCATGAGTACGGACACGGAATATCCAACAGGCTTACCGCGCAGGGATACAGTTGTCTATCATCTACCAACAGTACAGAACAGATGGGAGAAGGCTGGTCAGACTTCTTTGGACTTATGGTGACAGCCAGACCCGGAGATACTGCAGATGTTCCCAGAGGACATTCAACCTATACGAAAAGTGAACCTACAACTGGGAATGGCAACAGACTGGCTAAATACTCCCCTGACTTCAGCATCAATAATTATACTTACGGAAAAACAAATACCAATACAGAAGTTCATCAGATAGGTTTCATATGGGCAACAATGCTTTGGGATCTGGCGTGGAAGTACATCGAAAAATATGGATATAATAATGATGTACTGGCAAGCAGTACTTCAGGAAATGCAAAAGTTTTTCAGCTCGTCATTGACGGACTGAAACTGCAGCCCTGCAGCCCTACTTTTATTGATGGAAGGGATGCCATTCTGCAAGCTGATGTAATAGGAAATGGAGGAATTGATAAATGTCTGATCTGGAATGTGTTTGCAAGAAGAGGACTTGGTGTGAACGCATCTGCCGGTTCCAAAACGGTTGCTACGGATCAGGTAGAAGACTTTACGGTACCTGCGGAGTGCAGTACAGCTTTGGCGACTCAGGAAAATAGAAAAACAGAGTCCAGGTTTATTGTTTTCCCTAATCCTGCTTATGATGAATTTTTCGTAGGAAATATCGATAAATCTCCAAAAGAGGTTAAAATTATAATGTTTGACATGTCCGGTAAATTAGTATTGACTGATTCCAGAGAATCAGGATCGAAGAAGGCTGTTTCTACAAAAGGACTTCAGAAAGGAGTGTATATGGTTCATATTCAGCAGGGAGATAAAGTGCAGGTTGAAAAACTGATTCTAAGATAAAAGGGTTAAGTAATATTTTTGAGTCAAAAAAGAAGGCCTCAGAAATGAGGCCTTCTTTTATTTCTTATTTACGGAAATCAGATAATCATATACCATTTGATGCTGGTCATCAGTAAGTTTGGCCTTTGGAGCCATTCTGCTTAAAGTATTGATCCATCCCTGATTGTCATGCTTGGTTGGCTCCGGAAGCTTATGGCATTTTGCACAGGAATTTTCAAAAATGGTTTTTCCCTGCGCCAACTGCTCAGATGAGGTGTACTTTGGCCCGGTAACAGCCACACTTTTCGGTCCGCAGGATACCAGAAATGCCGATGCTGCAATACCTGTTAAAATGAATTTTTTCATATCCTATATTTTTGTTTGATGATTACTTCTTCACAGAAACAATATAATCATAAACCCATTGGTGCTGTTCATCCGTCAGTTTTGCTTTTGGAGCCATAGAATTCATGATTCCCACCCATTGTACAGGATTGTGTGAAGCAGGATCAGGTAATTTATGACATCTTCCGCAAGAGTTTTCAAAAATGGTTTTCCCCTGAGCAATCTGTTCTGCAGTAGAAGTAGATGTTCCTGCAGTAGCAGTAGATGTAGCAGCTTTCGGCGTACAGGATACCAGCAAAATAGCAGTAAACGAAGCCGCAGCGATGAGTTTTTTCATGTTTCTTCTTTTTGAAATATAACAAATGTAATAAATTCCTTAAGCCGTTGATACAAGGCTTTCTAGTTTTAATTTAGAAGAAATAAAATTAAGTTCATGCAAAATTGAGTATTCAAAAATGAAATCAATTGTGCTTTTTGTTTCACCTTTATAAATTGTCTATTGACCATTCCCATTTTAATTATTAATTTTGGATTAATGAAATTTTCTACAGAAGAGCTAATAGAGGGAATACAGTCAGGAAACAAACGCCTGATTGCAAAAGCTATTACATTGGTTGAAAGTAAGAAAGCAGAGCACAGAGTACAGGCAGAAGAACTTTTGAAGAAGATTATGCCTCTTACCGGAAACTCTGTGAGGGTAGGAGTAACGGGAGTTCCCGGAGCAGGAAAATCCACTTTTATAGAAAACTTTGGCCGGCTGGTTATTGCTCAGGGAAAAAAGGTTGCTGTTTTGGCAATTGATCCCAGTTCAGCTATCAATAAAGGAAGTATTTTAGGGGATAAAACCAGAATGGAAGAACTGGCCAAAGAAGAAAACGCATTCATACGGCCTTCCCCCAGCTCAGGTTTTCTGGGAGGAGTAGCCAATACTACTTTTGAGACCATGATGATCTGCGAAGCTGCAGGCTATGACTATATTTTAATTGAAACTGTAGGAGTAGGGCAGTCAGAGGTTCTTGTGGCTGACATTACCGATGTTTTTTTGTTTCTTAAAATCATTGGAGGAGGAGATGAACTTCAGGGTATCAAAAGAGGGATCATGGAAATGGTTGACGTTATTTTTATCAATAAAGTAGATCAGGATAACCTTCAGAAAGCAAAAAATACCAGGCTTGAATTAAAAAGAGCTTTGGACTTTATTCCACCTAAAGAAAAAGGATGGAAGATTCCTGTTTTACTAGGTTCTGCACTTCATAATCAAGGATTACAGGAAGTCTATGATTCAATATCCGAATTTATTGATCTGAAAAAGAAAAGTGGCCGCTTTGACGAAATCCGCGTTCAGCAGGCCGAAAAACGATTTGAATATTGGGTTCAGGAATATATTTTATCCCTCATGAAAAAGAGTAATGTTGTGGAAGAAGCTTATCATATGCACAAAAAAAATGCTTCAGCCATGGTTTCCAATCCAAGTACTGAAGCAAAATTATTTGTTGAAAAATTTTTATCTAATGGAAACAGGGACTAAGGTTTTTCTTTTTCCTGTTTCACCTCAGTTTTAGAAATATATCCGTCATAGGTAATTGGCTGTCTGTCATTGCTTCTCATAGAAACGAAAGCTTTTCCGTTTTTAAAAATCTCAATATTCACTTCGTCTACATTTCTTACATCTTTAGGTTTGAATTTTAAAGTCCAGGTTCCTTTTTTATTCTGAGTTTTATTTACGGTAAAATCTTTTGAAGTAAATCTGTAGCTGTTATCACTAGTATTTCCATATGTTGGATTGAAAAGTCTTCCAAAATAAGGCAGCACTACATCCAGTGTATTTTTACTTACATCAATGGTATAATCCCCATTCAGGTTAAGTATTCTTGTGGCAGTAGCGTTAGGCATAGAATTCATGACATTAATAACATCATAATTGGTAGGATTAGCTCTTTGGGCATAAAAAGTAAACTCCTGAGAATCTACCAAAGTATTCACTGTTTTAGGATCTGATGACCCCTGAGATGCGCAACTCTGAAAGAAGAACAGGAATCCAAAAATCATCAGTAAAGAAATATACTTTTTCATAACGGGATAATTATTAAATTTAGATAGCAAAATGTATGCAAATATATTCTTTAAGAAATATTTTGGAATAAAAATTGTTAAGGTTGAATTATTAACACTCAAACTATGAAAGTTACACATCTATTAGGAATGGGAGCTATTGCTCTGTCGGCTGCTGCCTGTACTACAAACCCGATTACGGGGAGGTCTTCTTTACAGCTGGCCAACAATTCGGAAATTTTAACAATGTCTTCACAGGAATATAGAACGACATTGTCTAAAGGTAAAGTGATTACCGGTACGGCAGATGCAAAGAGAGTGGTAAATGTAGGAAACAGAATTAAAAATGCAGCAGAAAGATATTATCAGAGTATTGGAAGATCTGCAGATCTTGCAAGCTACAGCTGGGAATTTAATCTTTTGCAGAGCAATGAGCTGAACGCATGGTGTATGCCTGGCGGAAAAGTGGCAGTCTATACCGGAATATTGCCGGTAACCAAAGACGATAACGGACTTGCCGTTGTAATGGGACATGAAGTTTCCCACGCATTGGCAGGCCATGGAAATGAAAGAATTTCTCAGGCAATGGTAGCTCAGTATGGAGGTGCTATTCTGGGAGGAACAATCTCAAATTCGCAATGGGCAAGTGTTTTCCAGAAGGTTTACCCTATCGGTTCACAGGTTGCTTTATTGAAATATGGAAGAGGTCAGGAATCTGAGGCAGATGAAATGGGACTTTACCTGATGTCTATGGCAGGATATGACCCGAGAGCGGCAATTCCTTTCTGGAACAGAATGGAAGCGGCATCTACTGGAGCAAGACAACCTGAGTTCTTATCTACCCACCCGAATCCGGAAACAAGAATTTCAGATATCAACAAAGATCTTCCGAAAGCTTTAGAATATTATAAGGCTGCGGGAGGAAAATTATAATTAGAATTTTAATCTTGAATATAGCCTTATTAAATTTTTAGTAAATTTGGTAAGGCTTTTTTATATAATCACCTAAACACAATATTATGAAGAGTTTATCAATTACCGGACTTATCCTTTTAGCTGTATCTGCATTACTTTTCTATTTAACAACCGATTTTGCCGTAGAACAAATAAAAATCTCTCACATTATGGGAATCATGGCAGGCGTTGGAATAGGACTTATCATTGGAGGAATGGTGGGCTATGTAAGCAAAGGAAGTGCTATAAAGGAAGAACAGAAGAAAAAAGAATTCAAGCAGTTACAAAAAGACAAAGAAGATCTTGAAAAACAGGCAGCAGAAATCGCAAAACGCCAGGCTGAGCTTGAAGCACAAAATAAAAACCCTCAAATTTAAATTTGAGGGTTTCAAGTTGTTATTTTCGATAATTCATTAGAATTTATATCCTAAACCTACCATAAACAGATTAGGTCTGTTATCATATCTGATTTCCGAGCCGGAAACCCTGTTGATAAAATTTCTTTCGTCTTTGCTGAAAGCGCCTTCATATCTTGCATTTACAATAAGCTTTTTAATTTCAAGCTGTGCCCCAAACTGGTATCCTACTGTAAAATCATTTTTCGCATTTTCTTTGAAATCGTTGTAAGTATTGTCTTTATTTAAGTTAAAACTTCCTACAGGACCTACAAAAACGCCCAGCATATTCCCTAAAAGATTATATCCTAAAAGAACCGGAACATCAATACGGTTGCTTTTTACATCAAAAGTAGTGTTCTCTGTAGTAAACTCATTTTTGAAGTGAGTATAATAGATTTCCGGCATCACAAACAAAGAAGTAGGAAGACCCACTTTTAGTGAAAGCCCAACATTGAAACCTACATTATTTTTACCTGTTCCTGCAATGGCATCATTCACTGTTCCTTTAATATTGGACCATGAAGGTGAGCCTGTCGGAAAAATTAAGTTAGCTTTACCTGCCAGTGAAATCTGTGCAGAAGCCCACATTGAAAATCCTAATAACGCTATACTAAGTGCCTTTTTCATTATCGTCTATTTTTGTATTTGTCGTTTCAATCGTTTTATTATTCTCAAGTAAATATTCTCTGAGCTCTTTAAACAGTTCTGAAGAATAAACGAAGTCAATCAGATTTTTATTGCCTGCTGTAATCAGAATGTCTTTGTTACCTTCCCATTCTTTAATTCCCAGTCTCAGATATACAATTTTCTCGCCAATCGTCATTACAGAGTTCATATCATGGGTATTGATGATGGTGGTCGTATTATATTCTTTTGTGATTTCGTAGAGAAGATCATCAATAATCTTAGAAGTATAGGGATCCAGTCCGGAATTGGGCTCATCACAGAACAGATACTTTGGATTGTTGACAATGGCTCTTGCAATAGCCACCCTTTTCTGCATACCTCCTGAAATTTCGGAAGGATATTTTTTTTCTGCTTTATCAAGATGTACTCTTCCGATTACTTCAAAAACCCTTTTCTTTTTTTCTCTGTAGGTAAGATTGGTAAACATGTCAAGAGGGAACATGATATTTTCTTCCACAGTAAGAGAGTCAAATAAGGCACTTCCCTGGAAAACAGTTCCGATTTCTGAACGAAGATGCTGTTTTTCATCTCTGGTCATGGTATTGATATCTTTCCCGTCAAACAGAATTTCTCCTGATGAAGGCATATAAACATTCAATAAACTTTTTAGAAAAACGGTTTTTCCGGAACCACTCTGTCCAATGATTAAGTTTACTTTTCCTTTATCAAATGAAGTTGAAATTCCCTTAAGCACTTCAACATCATCAAAACTTTTCTTAAGATCTTTTACCTCAATCATCAGCTTAATATTAATTGGGTTAAAATTAATTCGGAGATAATAATGAACACCATTGTCCATACCACGGCCTGTGTACTGGCTCTACCAACCTCCAATGATCCTCCTTTTACATTATATCCGAAATAAGAAGGAACTGTAGCAATAATGAAAGCGAAAACAGTTGTTTTGGTAAATGCATAGTAAATGAATAAATTCGGCATATACATTTGAATACCAACAATATAGTCGTTTTCTGTCCAGTTTCCTGTTAAAATTCCGGCAATATATCCTCCGAGAATACCAAATACAATACTGATGGCGATAAGCAGAGGATTAAAAATCATACAAGCGATAATTTTCGGAAATATGAGGAAGTTGGGTGAATTTACTCCCATAATGTCCAATGCATCAATTTGTTCTGACACCCTCATCGTTCCGATACTGGAAGCAATATATGATCCTACTTTACCGGCCAGAATAAGGCTGATGATGGTAGGGGCAAATTCCAATACCAATACTGCTTTTGTAGCGTATCCTACGAATGATGGAGGAATAGGAAAGGAAGAGGCGTCAAAGTTGTTGAACATCTGAATAGCAACTACAGCCCCCACAAAGATTGATGTGAAGACTACAAGCCCGAAAGAATTTACTCCCAAATCATTAATTTCTCTCATGAACAGCTTCCAGAACACTCTCATTTTCTGAGGTTTCTGCAGGGATTTTCCCAAGAGGATAATGTATTCCCCTATCGCTGTGAAAAACTTTTTTAACATACTGCTAAATTAGACTTTTTTATTTAATTGGGCTAGGGTCAAGAATAAGACCAAAGCCTGGTTTTGTGTTAAAATTATTTCAATATTTATGTTATTCCGTTCTTTATTTTGCATTTTTATCTCCTCCAATCACCAATAAAACGGTTTTTAAAATAATAACCAGATCAAGTACGAAACTCCAGTTTCTTACATAGAAAGCATCTGCCAGAACTCTTTTTTTCATTTCTACTTCCACATCTCCGAAGTCGCCACGAAGTCCATTCACCTGTGCCAATCCGGTAATTCCCGGACTAACCATACTTCTCAGGCTGTATCTTCCGATCTTTGGTTTGTAATAATTGTCAACAGACAGCATATGAGGGCGCGGACCCACTACAGACATTTCCCCTCTCAGTACATTAATAAACTGCGGAAGCTCATCAAGGCTTGTTTTTCTTAAAAATTTACCTACTTTGGTAATTCTGGAGTCATTTATAGATGTTGTTTTGGTTGTGGATTCATCATTCACCACCATTGTTCTGAATTTAATACAACTAAAAACCTCTTCATGAAAACCATATCTCTTCTGAAGGAAAAAAACAGGACCTTTAGAGGTAGTTTTGATTAAAATGGCAATGATTGGAAATACCCATGAACAGATGAAGACCAATATAAAGACAGAAAAGAAAATATCAAATGTCCTTTTCATAAGGAAATTAGAATAATAATCTAATGGATACCTGGCCTGATTAAGTACCGGCTGGGTTTGTATATATCCAAGGTCATAAAGGAAAAAATCACTTTGGGTAATGCTTGGAATCAGTGAAATATGAATCTTATGATCTTCGGCCAGGCTGAAAATTTCATTTTTCATGGCCTCATCATAAGAGTTTTCCATCGATAAAAACAAGGTGTGAATTCCGTTTTTTTTCCAGAAAGCCACCAGTTCATTGATCTTTACTTCGGTATTTTCATATTCAAATATCCTGTATCCATAGTCTTTACGTTCTGTAAAGATATTCTTAAGAATTTCTGTAGAATGGATGTCCCCTAAAAACATTACATTTCTGTAATTCGCTCCCAGGGACCGCAAATACTTAATCGCAAAATATACCAATGATTTCGCCAGAAAGATAGAAATAAAAAGGTAAAGGGAAAGCCAGTAAATATCCGAATTGAAAAATACATTCTTACTTACCTTTCCTATAAGCAGTACTCCCAGTATAAAAAACAGGAAATGGATCAGAAGGCGTTCAAGAAACAGAGTATAGGTAAGGTTCCTCGGAATATTGTATATTTTTGTCCTACCACTTAACAGTACCCAGAACAAAAACAACAGAACCAGAGAAAAGCTATTCTGATACCAGGTTTCTTTATTGTATTTTAAACTTTCGTTTCTGCTTATAAAAAAGAATATGAAGATAGATGCAATAACCATGAGGTCAAGCAACATAATGATTGATTTCAGGTATCTAGAGTATCGAATTCTCTGCATCTATCGGTATTATAGCGGATAAGCACGGCTAATTTACACTTTTTTACGGGATATTCAGATATTTGTGAGTCTGAACAGATGCCTGCCACTCAGGGTTTTCCAGAATAAAATCCGTGATCTTAGGATACATGTCGTTTCTTTTGCTCCATTCACTCTGAAGATAAAGCTTACAATTTTCAGAAACTTTTGCTGCCTGTTCCTGAGCAAACGTAAAATCATGCTGGTTGAAGATAATCACTTTAAGCTCATTGGCCTTTTGATAAATCTCTTCTTTAGGAAGCCCTGTTTTCTTTGGAGAAAGGGTTATCCAGTCCAGTTGACCGCTCATGGGATAGGCTCCGGAAGTTTCGATATGTACTGTACACCCTAATTCTTTTAGTTTGGATGTCAGGATATCTAAATTCCACATTAAAGGTTCACCGCCAGTCAGCACTATTGTTTTACAGTGTTTGGCTGCAGTTTCTGCAATTTCCTCAGCATTCATCAGGGGATGAAGTTCCGGATCCCAGCTTTCCTTTACATCACACCAGTGACACCCTACATCACAACCTCCCAGCCTGATAAAGTATGCGGCTTTTCCGGTGTGTGCTCCTTCTCCCTGTAAAGTGTAAAAATGCTCCATCACAGGGAGCATTTTACCTTCTTTTAATAAAATATCTTCTTCTTTATTCATTTTAAAATTAGTCGTTATAGACCGAAGTTTTATAAGCAATGATGGTGTTTTTCATCAACATCGCTCTTGTCATTGGGCCTACTCCTCCAGGTACCGGAGTGATCCAGCTTGCTTTTGCAGCACAGCTGTCAAAATCTACATCACCTGCAAGGTAATATCCTTTTGGAGAGTCATTATCTACTCTTGTAATACCCACGTCTACGATTACTGCTCCTTCCTTGATCATATCTCCTTTTAAGAAATGAGGATCTCCCAAAGCGGTAATAACGATGTCTGCTTTTCTTGTGTATTCTTCGATGTCTTTTGTGTATGAGTGTGTAAGGGTAACAGTAGAGTTTCCAGGGAAATCTTTTCTTCCCATCAAAATACTCATTGGTCTTCCTACAATTTTACTTCTTCCGATAATTACACAGTCTTTTCCTTTCGTTTCAATATTATATCTTTCCAATAATGTTAAAATTCCGAAAGGCGTTGCCGGTAAGAAAGTATCCATTTCAAGAGCCATTTTTCCGAAGTTTTCTGGGTGGAAACCATCCACGTCTTTTCTAGGGTCAATAGCATTGATGATTTTTTCCTGATCAATCTGATCTGGCAAAGGAAGCTGAACGATAAATCCGTCTACTGCTTTAGACTTATTAAGCTCGTCAATTTTTTCCAATAGTTCAGATTCAGAAACAGTGCTTGGAAATTTAATTAAGCTGGATTGAAATCCTACTTCCTCACAGTCTTTCACTTTAGAGTTTACATAGGCCTTGCTAGCTCCATTATTTCCTACAAGAATAGCCACCAAATGCGGAGCTCTTCTTTTGCTCGCGAGAATCTTTTCTACTTCAACCTTGATCTCTGCTTTAATTTCCTTGGATACTTTAAGTCCGTCAAGAATTTCTGCCATTTTTACTTTTTTACTTTATAGATTTACTTTTACTTTCTTTTTACTTACTATTTATTTTCTTTATAGTAATTGATCAATCCGTTGGTAGAGCTGTCATGAGAGCTTATTGCTTCATTGTTTTCAAGCTCAGGAAGGATTTTATTGGCTAATACTTTTCCTAATTCCACTCCAAACTGGTCAAAACTGAAAATATTCCAGATTACTCCCTGAACGAAAATTTTGTGTTCGTAAAGAGCAATCAACTGACCTAGTGAAAAAGGAGTTAATTCCTTAAATAATATAGAGTTAGTTGGGGTGTTTCCATGGAAGACTTTGAAATTGATCAGTCTGTCTATTTCTTCATCAGATTTTCCGGAATTTCTAAGCTCTTCTTCCACTTCTTCTTCCAGTTTTCCGAAAGCAAGCGCTTCAGTCTGAGCGAAAAAGTTAGCTAATAATTTATCCTGGTGATCAGAAACATGGTTAGGGCTTTTTGCATAGGCAATAAAATCTGCAGGAATCAATTCTGTTCCCTGGTGGATTAACTGATAAAATGCGTGCTGGCCGTTTGTTCCAGGTTCTCCCCAGATGATCGGTCCCGTTTCATATTCTACGAATTCACCGTTTCTGTCTACGCACTTTCCGTTACTTTCCATATCTCCCTGCTGAAGATACGCTGCAAATCTGTCCAGATATTGAGAATAAGGTAAGATCGCATAAGTGGTTGCTGCATAGAAATTACGGTACCAGATTCCCAAAAGTCCCATTAGTACAGGAACATTTTCAGAGAATTCTGCTGTCTGGAAGTGCTGGTCTGTATCAAAAGCACCCCTTAAGAGCTGCTCAAAGTTTTCATATCCTACAGAAAGTACAATACTTAATCCGATTGCGCTCCAAAGAGAATATCTTCCACCTACCCAGTCCCAGAACTCAAAAATATTTTCTTCTGCGATTCCGAACTTCTTAACTTCTTCAATATTAGTAGATAAAGCCACAAAATGCTTCGCTACATCTTCCTGTTTTCCCGCTTTCAGGAACCAGTCTTTAGCTGAATTGGCATTCGTCATTGTTTCCTGAGTCGTAAATGTCTTGGAAGCAATAATGAATAAAGTGGTTTCAGGATTTAAATCTTTTACTACTTCTGCAATATGATTTCCGTCCACATTGGAAACAAAGTGAGCGTTTAATCTTGTTTTAAAATGCTTTAAAGCTGAACAAACCATTACAGGACCTAAGTCTGATCCTCCGATTCCGATGTTGACTACATCTGTGATCTCCTTTCCGCTGAAACCTTTATGTTCTCCTGAAATAATCTTTTCAGAAAAAGATTTCATATGTTCAAGAACTCTCTTGATCTGTGGTTTGATATTTTCTCCATCTACGATAATTTCACGGTCGGAGAAATCCCTTAATGCGGTATGAAGAACAGCTCTTCCTTCAGTTTCATTGATTTTATCCCCGGAGAACATTCTGGAAATAGCATCTTTTAACTGGCTTTCCTCAGCCAATTGCAATAAAAGATCCTTGGTTCTTGAATCAATCAGGTTTTTAGAATAATCAAAAAGATAGTTATCCTTTTGTAGAGAAAATTCATTGAAACGATTCGGGTTATACTGGAAAAGAGTTCTAAGATCAAAGTCATTTCCACCGAAGTGTTCATCAAGTGCTTTCCAGCTGCTAGTTTGTGTTGGATTTATTTTTGATAGCATATTACAGAATTTTTATTGCTCAGAAGATCATGTATTGGATGAGAATCGCTCATAATCCATAATGATTTATTTCTGATTTGCAAATTTACGGAAAAATAAAACCTCAGATAAATTTGAAGATGATAAATAACGATTTTTTAAAAAACAAAACCTCAGAACAGGCCTGAGGTTTTATAAAAAATATTTTGTGAAAGGAATTTTACTGTTATTCTTCCATTTCGTTCAGGATGTTTTCCAGTTGTCTGGCACTTCTTCCATAGACGTATTTTGTCCATAGAACGATGCTCGTTATCAGTCCTAAAGTTCCGATAAGCACGGCGATGATTAAACCTTGTTGATGAGCAGTGGTAAGTTCGGTTAAAGATTTTCCATGTTCTTTCATCGTATTATAAATCACCATACCTATCGTTACAAGGAAATGAGGCAGTAACAGAAATCCGAAAGACTGGTATCTTTCCATATTCAGCCGAAGTTCATGGTATATTTTCCAAAGACTATTTTTGGTGTTTCCGGTATAAAGTTCCGTCTGTTTGTAGAATTTATAAAACCCTAGCAGATAGTATGATGAGATAACGACCATCATGGTATAGGAAACATAATAAATAATGTATTGTGAAGAGGGAAATTTAAATTGAAGAGGAAAAAAAGCAATCAGAATGATGGCCAGAATCTGCATAGGAAATTCTTTCTTCATGTTTTTCTGGATTTTTTCTATAGGATGCTTGCTTTCCCTTAATTGTTCTATCGTGTCAGGAATATGGACGTCGCTGTCTTCCTTATTCCACTGTTCTTTTAATTGATCAAAATTCATAACCTGATTTTTTTATGATTTGCTGTATTTTTTCTTTTGTTCTATTGAGTTTTACGCGGGCGTTGCCTTCACTAAGTCCTAAATTGTTTCCTATTTCTTTGTGAGACATCCCTTCCATGAAATAAAATATGACCGCTTTTTCCAGAGAGTTCAGCTCCTGAACGGCCCTGTAGAAAATTTCCAGCTGCCTGTCCTTGGCAGGATTGTAATCCTCCTGCTGTACTTCAAAATGAGAAGGAGCATCCGTATGGTTATTGGATCTTTGCTTTTCCTTTTTTAAATAGGTAATCGCAGTATTGATCGCAACCCGATACATCCACGTGGAAAACTCACTGTTCCCTTTGAAATTCTGGTAGGACTTCCAAAGCTGGATGAGAATCTCCTGCTGCAGGTCTTCGCGGTCTTCTACAGAATCTGCATAGATCCTTGAAGCTTTATATAAAATGCCCTTGTGCTGGTTGACGAGCTTTAAAAAAGCGGTTTCAGTTGGATTGCTCACAATCGTTTCATGGTTTGGTTATTATTATAAGCTTGATACAGGTTTTACTGTGTAGCCTTTTGCCTGTAGAAGAGGAATAATTCCGTTTTCACCCATAAGATGAGATCCTCCGACAGCAAATAAAGAACTTTCTTTTTTCATCATGTCCGGCATTATTTGTACCCAGTTTCGATTTCTGTTGGTAAGCATAGCCTTTTCCTGCTGGGCATTCATGAATCTTTCATCCTTAAAAAGACTGTATAAAGATTGTACATTTTCATTTTTAAAAGCTTCAATCATCTGTCTGAACAATATTTGATATTCCTTGTCCATTTTAAGCTGAGAGATCGTGCTTTTCAGATCATATGCTTCATTGATTGATTTCATTTGATCTTCTACTTTTTCAAGTCCTTTGATGTTTTTTTTATCTTTCATTGCTTTCTGAAGAAGTTCCATTTCGTAAAGTTTTACTTCGGTCTGTGGGCAGGGGATCGCTTTGGTAGAAAGCAGTGCATACAGCGCCTGAGGGCTTGAAGAATCTATACTTTTCAGATCTGTTCCATAATTGGCAAGAACAGTATTCAGTTCTTTAGCTTCTTCGGGAGAAAGCTGATCCGATATTTTTTTATCTGCTTTAAACATTTTCTGTAATGACATCATTTCAGCAGGATCTGTATAATTGATTTCCATAACAAAGTTGTCAGATTTCTCAAGCGCTTTCAATACCTTAGGTTTGATCTCAAAATCTTTACTGCATAAGATATGAAAAGTTCCGGTAATATAAGAAGGCTTCGAAAGTCCGTTGCCGGATATTTCCCAAAGCAGGCTGTTGTCTTTGTTGTTACTTTTACTTTGTGCGTTGGCTGTTATGGAATTCAGTGATAATAATGCTGCGAATCCAAGTTTTATTAAATTTTTCATTGTATTAATTTTTTTGATTTTTTTGTTCTTTTAAACAGTAGGTAAAGCACGGATTACAATCGTTACAGTTTTTTTTCAAAAAAAATAAAAACCTCCTGAAAACAGGAGGCTGTAAAATCTAAAATTATGATGATAACCAATTGGTTAGGATAGTTTTTTTTATTCCTGGCTTTTTGAATACTCAGGTTTTGAAATTTTTCTTCTTCTTAAAAAATAGAGGATTGCAGCAGCAATTAATACAAGAGGCCATACATTGATAAGAGCAACGATAATTCTCTGAATCAGGTAAAATCCATACACAAAGCCATCTTTAGCATCATAGATGAAATTGTATTTATACTTATTATCAATACTTGTAGTGTTGGTAACAGCAATTTCTGCAATACGCAACTGAGGCTCTTTGATGTAAATGTCAATCGTGCTGTATTTCAGATCATCCGTCATGTTCATGCTGGAGAGCTTTTGAAGATTTCCTTCAGACATATTCTCGTCATCCAGCGTCACTTTATCTTTATTGGTTTTCAGCTTACTGATGTTCTCTGAAGTCTTTTGATTTCTCTTTCCTTCCAGTTCAGAATACTTGATGTTAGCTGTTACATCTTCTGCATTGATAGCTCTTGAATTAAGAAATAGCTTGTTTGTATTGATCGCTGTCAACAGTTCTCCAAGCTTTTCCGTAGGAATACGTACCTGCATTCTGTTTTCTGTCTGATATTTTTTAACCAGCATCGCCTCTTCATTGGAAGTGTTGTAGGTGTTTTCAGAAATCACGTTACTTTGAAGATTACTATTGGTAACAAAACCACCAAGCTCCTGTACAGATTTTTCAATAGCAATTGTCGCATTATACACGTCTTTTACTTCCATATTCACATCGGCAGTCTTGATAAACTGCTTGTCTTTTACTTTCATATCTGCAACAGATGAAATACTGTCCGAAACCACAACAGCAGCAGAATCGGTAGTAGCATAAGCTTCAAGGTCTTTAGAGGAAACTTCTCCCTTTTTACACGAATAAATTCCTAATAAAAGAGCAGCAGATAGAGATAATGTAATGTAAGTAGTTTTCATAGCGTTGATTTTTATTGTTTTGCTTGAGTCAAAGTTCAGGCAGGATCTTTTGTAACACTTGAAAATCAAAAGTAAAAAGCTTGTAAATAAAATTTTTACTTGTAATGAGTTGAAATTTAGTGTTTTGTAAAATAGGCTAGAGTCTTAATCATTGCTTTCGGAGCAATTTTTGCTTATCTTTTACAAACCAAAACTACAATCTATCACTATGTCAAATACTTTTTCCAAAATCAGAAACGCATTAGAATTATTTAGATCCATAGATTTCGATCAGTTGAGCTCTATCTCTCAAAAGGTAGATTTGCCAAAACTGATGCAGAATTTCTCAAAACTGGATGATAAACAGCTTTCCGGGCTTATGAAAATGCTTGATCCCGAAAAGAAAAAGAAAGAACTTCCACCTATTGACGGAGATTTTTATGATATCTACCATACTCTTACTCCGGAACAGCGTGAAATTCAACTGAAAGTCAGAGCATTCATGGAAAAAGAAGTTAAACCTCTGGTCAATCACTACTGGCTCAGAGATGAATTCCCTTTTGAGCTGATCCCAAAATTTCAAAAACTGGATATCTGCGGAGTTACTTATGAAGGCTATGGATGTCCGGGAATGCCTTTTCTGATGGAAGGTGTTATTGCCATGGAGATGGCAAGAGTAGATGCTTCTATTGCCACTTTTTTCGGAGTACAATCCGGATTGGCAATGGGTTCTATTTATATTTGCGGATCTGAAGAACAGAAGCAAAAATGGCTTCCGCAGATGCAGAAATTTGAAAAAATTGGTGCCTTTGGGCTTACGGAGCCGGAAGTTGGATCCGGAGCAGCGGGCGGACTTACGGTAACCTGTAAAAAAACACCGGAAGGCTGGATTCTTAATGGCCAGAAAAAATGGATCGGAAATGCTACTTTCGCTGATCTGATCATTATCTGGGCAAGAGATCTGGATAGCGGAGAAGTAAAAGGATTTATTGTAGAAAAAGATAATCCGGGATATTCTGTAGAAAAGATCAAAGGAAAAATGGCGTTAAGAATTGTTCAGAACGGATTGATTACCTTAAAAGACTGTCTCGTTACCGAAGAAAACCGTCTGCAGAATGCCAATTCCTTTAAAGATACAGGAAAAGTACTGAGAATGACAAGAGCTGGAGTAGCATGGATGGCCACAGGTTGTGCACGCGGAGCTTACGAAAGTGCTTTAGATTATACCCGAAAAAGAGAACAGTTTGGAAGACCTATTGCCTCATTCCAAATGATTCAGGGACATCTGGTGGAAATGTTGTCCAATCTTACTGCTATGCAGACGATGGTTTTCAGACTGTCTGAAATGCAGGATGAAGGAATTTTAAAAGATGAACACGCTTCTTTAGCCAAAGTTTTCTGTACCCTCAGAACAAGAGACATTGTTTCCAGAGCAAGAGAAGTAATGGGAGGGAATGGAATTCTGCTCGAGTACGATGTGGCCCGGTTTGTGGCCGATGCAGAAGCCATTTATTCTTACGAAGGAACAAAAGAAATCAACTCGCTCATCGTAGGACGATCGATTACAGGTTTCAGTGCTTTCGTATAGGTGACAGGTAGCAGATGGCAGGTAATAGGTTGTAGGTGCTGCAACCTGCAACCTATCATCTGCCGCCTTATGAAACTAAATGTTTATATTTTTCCTTGTTGTCAATAATCATCCATAGGTTGATCAGAAACATCACTCCGGCAATACCCATTCCCATAGGAGATTTATCCATCGTGAAAACATGGGTGACAATTCCTACCATGACAGGTAAAATAACAATGGCACCTAATGCTCTTGTTTTTGGAAAAATAAATAATAATCCGCCAATAACTTCTACAATGCCCACTAAAGGCATCAGCCAGCTGATTTCTCCAAAAGCAGCGAAAAGTTTCATCTGTTCAGGCGTAGGTTTCTCCATCGGCATATAATTGAAAAACTTGTTTAATCCGGCATTAATAAACATAAGCCCGAAAAGTAAACATAAAATGAATTTTACTATTTTCATGATTGATGATTTTATATCAAATGTAAAATAAAAATAGGATTCGTTGATTGTATTTTTATAAAAAATATGTAATTAACGTTAATGATAGGTTAATGTTGTGTTTTGGATAATTTCATTTTTTATATTTGAAATTCAAACTAAACTCATACTATTATGTTGAAAAATCTTAGAAAATTAAACCGTACGGATTTGAGAGAAATCCAGGGAGGCGGAGGAATTGGAAAATGTGATATAGGCCCCATTGGCTGCCCATGTAAAATTCCACCAGGTGATCCTTGCTTAGGTGGTCCGAGTGGAGATCCTGGCGGACCTTCTTATGGATATTGTCCTGACAGCCAGTCTTATATTCTTTGTACGGAAACTTGTCCAAATGGAATGAGCCCTTTGTGTGCTCTTCCATAAATAAAATAAAAAAGACTGTCTCGAAAAAGGCAGTCTTTTTATTTAAAGTTTAATATGTAAGCATTCAAAGTTAGAAATATGTCCATTATTACCCAATGCTTATTACTCATTACTTATTACTCATTACTCATATTCTAGTCCATTTCCTTCAAAGTGATATTCTTGGAAATTTTGTAGCTTTTTTTCTTCTTGTGAGGTTTGGGCTCTTCTCCGAGTAGTCTTCCCCAAGGTTTGAGATCATCCACTCTTTCACAGATGATTTTTATAATTGCAATGGCCGGAATACACAGGAACATTCCCGCAATTCCCCAAAGATGTTCTCCTAAAAGGATTCCAATAAAAGAAAATAAAGCGTTGATCTTTACTTTAGACCCCACCACAAATGGTAGGACAATATTTCCATCTACAGCATGAATGGCAATATACCCCAAAGCAACATAAATACAGGTTGAAGGCGTAGAAGTGGCAAACGCTATAAAACAGGAAATCAAAAGGGAAATGAAAATTCCCAGATATGGAATAACGTTTAACAATCCTGTCAGAACTCCCAGAAGAATAGCATATTTTACTCCCAGAATGGTAAGAAGAGTGGATGTTAAAATGGAAACGATAATCACCTGAAGAAAGAGTCCGAAGATGTATTTCTTTGTCATAATCCGGATCTCGTTCACGGCTTCCTGTACACTCGCTTTATGTCTTTCGTTGAAAACCGTAACAATAAAATTATTTAAAAGTCTTCTGTAATTTAAAATAAAGATAAAAAACAGGGTGAAAAATATAATGAAGCCGAAGCCCGTTGAAAAAATTCCGAATGTAAACCCTAAAATGACTCCCGAAGAAGACAACAGTTTGGTTAATCCCTGGTTAATATAATCCACCTGTTCATCCACTTTCACATTGAATGTTCTGGAAACCCAATGCTGAAGGCTGTTAAAAACAGTGGTAAACTGTTCCTTGAGGTGTGGAAGATCCTTGCTGAAATCAGACAGCTGATTGGTAAAGAAATAAATAATACCGCCTAAAATCATCAGCATAATGAATACTGAAGTCATGGTCGATATAGACCTTGGAAATCTTAGTCTTCTTTCCATAAAAGTAGCTGCAGGCAGAAACAGCATTGCCATAAGGAATGCCAGGAAAAACGGAGCTAAAATACTCTGTCCCAATGCCAGAAGATAGCCAAGTCCAATGATGGAAACCACCACAAGCGTAAGCTTGACAAGGAAAGGAAGTCTAAGAAAATTCATAATCTAAAAATATGCGGTGTGGAATAAAAATAAGAAAACCCTTCCAAATTGAAAAATTTTTTATTCAAACCTTCAGGATTCTCTTGGATTGTATCAAATTTTATTCCACCCAGTCAGGTTGATTGTGATTTTTTATCTAAAACAGAAACACGCCCTGAATATCAGAACGTGTTTCTTTATTGAGAAGTTAATATGTTATAAGTTGTTTTATTCTTCAATGGCGATGTCAATAACTTCTTCCATTCTGTTGACGTAATGTACTCTCAGATTTTTCAGATAATCTTTTTTGATTTCCTCCACATCTTTTCTGTTGGCCTCACAAAGAATAACATCTTTGATTCCTGCTCTTGTTGCGGCAAGAAGCTTTTCTTTGATTCCGCCTACAGGTAATACTTTCCCTCTTAAGGTAATTTCTCCTGTCATGGCAAGGTGAGGTTTTACTTTCTTGTTTTTAAACGAAGAAACCATTGATGTCAGCATCGCAATACCAGCAGACGGCCCGTCTTTTGGCGTTGCGCCTTCAGGAACGTGTACGTGGATGTTTTTCTTTTCAATATCTTCCTGAGGAATACCCAGTTCATCATGCTTAGCTTTAATATATTCCAAAGCAATAGTCGCAGATTCTTTCATTACCGTTCCCAGGTTTCCGGTCATGGTTAACGCTCCTTTACCATTGCTTAAAATACTTTCAATATAAAGGATATCTCCTCCTACACTTGTCCATGCAAGACCGGTTACCACACCCGGAACTCCAGTGATTTCAGATAAGCTTTTCGGTCTTGGAACTCCAAGGATCTCATCTACTTTTTCCACTGAAATTTTTGGATCGTACTCCTTTACCAAAGCTGTCTGTAGTGCTACCCATCTTCCGATGGCTGCAATTCTTTTTTCCAGGGTTCTCACTCCGCTTTCAGAAGTGTGAGCTTCTATAATATGTTTGAGTTCTGCATTTCCAAGTTTGAATGATTTCGCATCCAGACCATTTTCCTCCTGTTGTTTCCTGATCAGATGTCTTTTGGCTATCTCAATCTTTTCCTCCAAAGTATAACCGGCAATCTGAATAATTTCGGTTCTGTCTAAAAGAGGCGTCTGTATGGTTGAAAGTGAGTTGGCAGTCGCAATGAACATTACTTTTGAAAGGTCATAACCCATCTCCAGGAAATTATCATAGAAAGACTTATTTTGCTCTGGATCAAGAACTTCTAAGAGTGCTGAGCTTGGGTCCCCATGAAGACCCTGTCCGATTTTATCAATCTCATCAAGAACAATTACAGGATTTGAAGTACCTGATTTTTTGATAGACTGTAAAATTCTTCCCGCCATAGCTCCGATATATGTTTTTCTATGTCCGCGGATTTCACTCTCGTCATGAAGACCACCTAGTGATAATCTTACATATTTTCTTCCTAAAGCATCAGCAATAGATTTTCCTAAAGAGGTTTTACCCACACCCGGAGGTCCCACCAATAGTAGAATAGGAGACTTCATGTTGTTTTTTAATTTTAAAACAGCCATGTGCTCCAGAATTCTTTTCTTGATATCTTCCAGACCGAAATGTGCTTTATCAAGTACTTTTTCAGCTTTTGCAATATCAAAAATATCTTTTGTATAAGTTTCCCAGGGAAGATCGGTAAAGAAATCCAGATAGTTTCTCTGAACATTATAGTCCGGAGAATTAGGATTCTGACGTTGAAGCCTGCTAATTTCCTTTTGGAAATGCTCTTCTACCTCCTTGCTCCATTTTTTTGTTTTAGCCTTGGCAATCAGATCTTCCACATCACTTTCAGGTCCGCCGCCCAGTTCTTCCTGGATTGTTCTGATTTGTTGATTCAGGAAGTATTCTCTCTGTTGCTTGTCTAAATCTTTTGAAGTTTTCTGATGAATCTGATTTCTCAGTTCCAGTTTTCTGAAATCCTCGTGCATCAGCTCGTAGCATTGGTTGGCTCTCGTCATCAGACTTTTCTCTTCAAGCAGCTTTTGTTTTGCAATCGAAGAAAAATTAGCATTGGTACAGATGAAATTCAGAAGATCATCATTATTGTTTATATTTTTGATCGCAAAGTTGGCGGCATTAGGAATATTAGGATCCAGTTCAATAATCTTTAAAGCAAGATCTTTGATGTTCTCCAGTAATGCTTCATACTCCTCCTGATCTTTAGGTCGTGTATCTTTTAATTTTGATATTTCAGCTTTGAAATAGGGTTGGTTATCAATGATTTTTTTTATCTTAAATCTGTGAAACCCTTTGGTAATAGCTGTAATATTACCTTCCGGCAGCTTAATGATCTTAATAATCTTTGCCAGTGTACCGGTAGTGTATATGTCTTTTTCGGTCGGCTGTTCCAGCTCCGAATTTTTCTGGCTTACAATGCCAATAAAATCACCGTTTTTCTGTGCCTCTTCAAGAAGCTGAATAGACGTTTTTCTCCCTGCAGTAATAGGAATTACCACATTGGGGAACATCACCATATTTCTTACGGGAAGTATAGGGAATATTTTCTGTTCGGAATTTTTATCAGTCTCTGCGAAGTCGGAAAGATTGATTTCTTCAGTTACGATATCAAATCCGTCACTGATCATTTCTTCTAAACTTATATCTTCAAATTCTGTCATAGTCAATCGAATGACAAATTGTCATTTTCGTTTTTTATCGTTAAAGGAAATTTTTATAATATACTCTGAAAACGTGTGGCATATTATAATATTCTAAAAATGCACAATACTTATGCCATTTGTTTTTTACTTAAAAATACGGTCAAAATTTCCTTTTTTAGATAATCTTTGCATTAAAAATCAAAATAAAGCAGTTCTGTTTCTGTAATTTCTTAAAAATGTGTATTTTCGCAAACTGATAAAAAACTATAATTTATAAAATGGCAATTTTAGGACAGATTAGGAGTAAGCCTTGGCTTTTAATGGGAGTAATAGCCTTAGCGCTTTTGGCGTTCCTGGTGAACCCCGATAGTATCGACAAGGTTTTTGGTAAGAATCCTGACGTTTTAGGAAAAGTAAATGGTGAGAAAATCACCCGCGAAGAGTTCAATGATCAGCTTTTCGTGTTGCAGCAGCAGGCTGAACAGCAAGGTCGTCCGAAAAACGGTCTTGAAGAGCAGGCGTGGCAGTTACTTGTACAATCTAAACTTATCAAACAACAGTTTGAGAAGCTTGGCTTTGAAATGACTGATGATTATTTCTGGAATCAGATCCAGTACGATCAGATGTTTGCTCAGAATCAACAGTTCTTTGATGAGAAAGGTAATTTTAAAACTCAAGAGCTTAAAAAAGAAATTGAAACATTACAAAACACCAATCCTCAGGGATATACTCAGTGGTTGAAAACAAGAAAGACTATCGAGTACAGACTAATGGCAAGACAGGTGTTTACTAATCTTTCAGCAGGGATTACCACAGGTAAGAAAGAAGCTGAAGAATTGATGAAGCAGAGAGATCAGCTTGCAGATATCGACTTTGTAAAAGTAGATTATACGGCTTATCTTCAAAAAACAAAGATCAATGTTACCACACAGGATCTTGCTGATTACATCAAGAAGCACCCTGTAATGTTCAAAGCTGAGCCAAGCAGAAATATCGGTATCGTATTTTTCCCATCTAAACCAAGTGCAGCAGATGATGCAGCAGCTCTGAAAGAAATTACAAAATTATATTCAGGAGGTACAGATGCTAGTGGAGGAACTGAAAACTTCCAGAATACTAAAAACGATTCTATGTTTGTAGCAGCAAATTCTGATGCACCATTCAATCCTCAGTATTTGAATCCTGCTCAATTGCCTCCAACAATCAAAGATCAGATCACTGCAGCAGCAGTAGGTCAGACTTTTGGTCCTTATAAAGAACAAGATGTATATGTAGTTTCTAAACTGGTAGGTAAAAGACCTTCAGATTCTACTTTATCCAGACATATCCTTATTGCATTCAAAGGAAGCCCTGCAGGTGAAGGAGTTACTAGAACCAAAGAGCAGGCTAAGAAATTGGCAGACTCAATTGGTGCAATTGTAAAAGCTACTCCTGCTAAATTTACAGAATTCCTTAAGCTTTCAAGCGACCCGAATTCTGCAGCTCAGGGAGGTAGCCTTGGTTGGACAACACCAGAGACACCTTTCGTTCCGGAATTCCTTGCTTATCTTGCAAACAATCCTAAAGGAGCTACTGGAGTAGTAGAAACACAGTTCGGTTAC
Organism: Chryseobacterium sp. WLY505; assembly: GCF_030846215.1. Taxonomy (NCBI): domain Bacteria; kingdom Pseudomonadati; phylum Bacteroidota; class Flavobacteriia; order Flavobacteriales; family Weeksellaceae; genus Chryseobacterium; species Chryseobacterium sp. WLY505. The sequence goes on from NZ_JAVCWI010000007.1 coordinate 119,797, forward strand.
CATATCATCAATATTGAAGATAAAAAATCAGGATCAATGGGGTATAAAGTTGCTAACCTTGTGAAAGCAATCAAACCTTCAGATGCTACTGAGGCTGAAACAGACAAAAACTCAAGAAAATTCATTCAGCAGGTTCAGGGGAAATCTTTCAACGATTTCGTGAACATTGCTAAGAAAGGAAACTACCAGTTCTCTAATCCAAAAGCAGCAAAAAGATTTGAAGGTCAGCTTCAGGGCTTAGGTACTGAAAAAGATGCTGATATCCTTACATGGGCTTTTGATAAGAAAAGATCGAAAGGAGATACTGAATTATTTACAGTAGACGGAACAGGTGATAAAATTGTAGTGTATCTGAATGGAAAACAGGACGCTGGTCTTGCAGATCCTGAATCTGTAAGAGATCAGATCGAAGTTATCGTTAAAAATAAACTGGCAGCCAAACAAATTTCTGATAAAATAGCAGCAGCAAAAGCTTCAAGCTTAGATCAGATTGCTAAATTGTTTGCCGCTCCAAAACAATCAGCTCAGGTGAACCTATTGAATCCTTCAGTAGCAGGTGCTATGGAACCTAAAGTTGCCGGTGCAGCATTCGGTGTTGCAAAAGGTAAACTTTCCAACCCGGTTGAAGGTGGAACAGGAGTTTATGTTTTGATCAAGAAGTCAGAAACTGTAAACAAACAGCCTGGAGATCTTAAGCAGTTTACAGAATCTCTTACTCAGAGAAATGCAGGAATGTTCGGACAGGCCTGGATGAAGAGTCTTCAGGACAATGCAGATATCGAAGATTACAGAATCGAGATCTGGAACAAGCTGGGAAATCAGCAACAATAAGAAATTCATTTCAATGATATAAAAAGCGGCAAAATTTTTTGTCGCTTTTTTTGTATTTATGGCAGAATAATAAAGGAAAAGATTTATTTAAAATGTATTATATTTGCTTATTAGAAAAAAATTAGCAAGTGAAGTTCAGTAAAGAATTAAAAGCTGGTGTGATTGCACTTCTAGCTATCGTAGGCTTTGTGGTGTTGTTTCAGTTTATGAAAGGGAAAAGCCTTTTTACTACCGACAATATATTTTACGCAAAATATGACAATGTAGAAGGTCTGGCGCAGTCTGCGGCAGTGTCTATTAATGGTCTGAAAGTAGGGCAGGTAGATAAGATTATTCCTATCACCTCAAAAGATGGAAAGATTAATTTTGTCGTAAAAATTACCGTTGACAACAAATTCGAATTTTCAAAAAACTCATCATTGGAGATCTTTGAACCGGGATTAATGTCCGGTAAAGAAATGAGAGTAAACCTTATGTATGGAGGACCGACTGCAAAAGACGGAGATACCTTAAAAGGAGCTTTTAAACTGGGAACGTTGGGAAGTCTTTCTTCTCAGGTTGGTCCGGTAAAAGATCAGCTACAGGTGGTTTTGCATAGAGTAGACTCTTTAATGGCCAATGCCAATCAGGTTTTTGATGCTCAAAACAGAGCTGAAATAAAAGCTTTATTAGCCAACCTTAACAAAACAGTAGGAGCGTTGCAGTCTACAGCAGGAAGTGTAAATACACTGGTAGGGCACAATGATCCAAAACTTCAAAAAGTGCTAGATGACGCAAGTCTTACGATGCAGAGTGGAAAAGTAACTTTAGATAAGTATGGAAATCTGGCTCAGAGCATTGATACGAAACAGTTGAATGCTACAATTGCCAATTTGGATGCTACCGTTGGAAAATTGAATCAGGTGATTGGAGGTATTGATAAAGGAGAAGGAAGTTTAGGTAAACTGATGAAGGACGATCAACTGTACAACAACCTGAATTCAGCTTCTTCCAATCTGAATACATTAATCGAAGATATGAAAGCGAATCCGAAGAGATATATCAACTTCTCGGTTTTCGGTAAAAATAACAAAGACTAATACGCCTTATGCAGTACATCGATAACATTATTTTCCTGATTTTATTAGTGGCGGGATTTGGGCTGTTTGCCAAAAGTCTCCAGAAGATCTACAGAAATATCAGGTTAGGTCACGAAATCAATAGAAACGACAGAAAAGGAGAGCGCTGGGAAACGATGGCCCGTGTAGCCATGGGACAGAGTAAAATGACAGCACGTCCTGTTGCAGGAATTTTACACCTTTTTGTATATGTAGGTTTTGTGATTATTAATATTGAATTAATAGAAATTGTTGTTGATGGAATATTTGGGACCCACCGCTTTTTATCAAGCATTTTCGGGCATACCTTCTATAGTTTCTTTACTGCAACATTAGAAGTGCTGGCACTTTTAGTGGTGGTTGGGGTTGTCATTTTCTTTATCCGTAGAAATTTTTACGGAGTGAAGAGATTGACGATGAAAGAACTTTTCGGTTGGCCAAAAAATGATGCCAATTGGATTTTGATTATTGAATTCGCCTTAATGATGGCTTTCTTTATGATGAATGCTTCAGATTTTATTTTACAATCAAGAGGTGTTTTACCGGAGCACGGAAGTTTCCCGATCAGTGAGATGACGTTTGTTCCGTTCTTAGAAATTTTCAACTTTGATAGCGGATTTTTAATGTTCACAGAAAAAGCTGCATGGTGGTTCCACTTTGTAGGGATTCTTTTCTTCATGAACTATCTTTATTATTCAAAACATTTACATATTATCCTGGCATTTCCAAGTACATGGTATGCCAATCTTGATAAAAAAGGAAAATTCAACAACCTTGAGTCTGTAACAAAGGAGATCAAATTAATGATGGATCCTAATGCAGATCCGTATGCTGCTCCGGCTGAAGGAGCTGAGGCTGATGTCCCTTCTAAATTTGGAGCCGAAGATATTTTTGATCTGAATCAGGTACAATTGCTGAATGCTTATTCATGTACAGAATGCGGACGTTGTACTTCTGTTTGTCCGGCTAATATTACCGGTAAAAAACTTTCTCCGAGATTGATCCTGATGAAAACCAGAGACCGATTGGAAGAAGTAGGACGAAACATTGATCAAAACGGAAAATTCGTTGATGACGGTAAAAAACTGTTGAACGATTATATTACAAAAGAAGAACTTTGGGCTTGTACCACATGTAATGCATGTACGGAAGCCTGTCCGGTATTGCTTGATCCGCTTTCCATTATTTTTGAAATGAGAAGATTCCTGGTGATGGAACAGTCTGCTGCTCCACAGGAACTGAATCTGATGATGACAAACGTGGAAAACAATGCCGCTCCATGGCAGTACAACCAGGCTGACCGTCTGAACTGGGCAAACGAAAATTAATGTAACAATGTAAATAATGTAACGATGTAACAATCATTGGTAAACTGTTACATTGGTATATTGATAAATTTGATTTAGAATGGATTTCACTATAAAAACAATGGCAGAATATGCTGCCGAAGGAAAAGCCCCTGAAGTTTTATTTTGGGTTGGATGTGCGGGAAGTTTTGATGACCGTGCTAAAAAAATTACGAAAGCATTTTGCAAGATATTAAATAAAATAGGAGTTGAATTTGCAGTTCTGGGACAGGAAGAAAGCTGTACCGGAGATCCTGCAAAAAGAGCCGGAAACGAATTTGTATTCCAGATGATGGCACTTACCAATATTGAAGTATTGAATGCTTACGAAGTAAAGAAAATCGTAACGGCTTGTCCGCACTGTTTTAATACCCTTAAAAATGAATATCCAAGCCTTGGCGGACACTTTGATGTGGTACACCATACTCAGTTCCTTAAAACCTTAATGGAAGAAGGAAGACTGAAGATTGAAGGAGGTGCATTCAGAGGGAAAAAAATTACTTTCCATGATCCATGTTATCTGGGACGTGCCAATGACGAATATGAAGCTCCAAGAATGCTTCTGGAGAAACTGGACGCTGAGCTTGTAGAAATGAAACGCTGCAAGACCAATGGTCTTTGCTGTGGAGCAGGTGGTGCACAGATGTTTAAAGAACCTGAAAAAGGAAAGAAAGACATCAATATTGAAAGAACGGAAGAAGCTTTATCTTTTGAACCTAAGGTAATTGCTACAGGGTGCCCTTTCTGTAATACCATGATGACGGATGGTGTAAAACACTTTAACAAAAATACAGAAGTTGCCGTAAAAGATATCGTTGAACTTCTTGCTGAAGCAGAAGATTTATAACTGACATCTTATACAGGTTTATGAAGCTGAAATGGAGACTCTCCTTTTTGTTTATCCTTTCGATACTTGCTCTTCTTACATTCTGGAATTATCAAAACAGAGTATATGATTGGGACATGCCGGGCTATATGGGATGTATGTATACTTCCGAGTTCCCGGATTCTCCTGATAAAGTTCGGATCCTTACGTATGAGGAAATAAAAAAAGAGGCTCCTGCAGAACATTATACGGACATTATCGGAATAAAGCAATGGGACATTCCCAGGCAGTTTTTCGTAAAAAATACACAATCTTTTACAGAACAATTACCCTATTTTCAGATCAAAGTAGGGTATATTCTTGTGATCACCCTGTTTTATAAGCTTGGACTATCATCGCCAATGGCCGTATTGTTTACCAGTCTTATTTCTTACTTTTTTTCAGGAATATTATTATTTTATATTCTAAAACTCCTGTTCCCGAAAAAATACTGGCTTGCTATCGTATTAACCATTGCAGCAATGCTTTTACCACCAATGACGTACATGTCAAGGGTCTCTACGCCGGATATGTTTATTTTTCAGTTTATGCTGATCTTTATTATCGGTTTACTTAAAAAATGGAGCAAATGGGCCATGTTTGTACTTCTATTCGTTATTACCTTTATACGGCCGGATTATATTACATTCACCCTGACATATATTATCGCTGTTTTCTTTTTCCATTATTTTCAGGAAAAGAAAATTGATGTGTCTTTTATTGTACAGGGAATAGTTCTTCTGGTCATGTATCTGGCCATCATTAAGTTTTATCATTATCCGGGATGGAAAGATCTCTTTTATGACACTTTTATCGATAGAAGACCTATTATTTCAACACACCCGATAGACGTTAGTCTAATGGACTATCTCAGTATCATTTACATCAAGATTATTTATTTCAAAAAGGTAACTTTATCCTTAGCCATTATGATTGGAATTATCTTCTGGCGTTCCAAAGATGCATGGGTAAGAATGATTTCCATTCTTTTCGTGGTGAATGTCTATATCAAGTTCTTCTTCTTTCCGCAGTCTGCTGCATTAAGGTTTTTCTTTCCATTCATTTTTCCCCTTTTCATTATGACGCTCTATGTGTTGAGTAAAAAATACAATGATCTTAAACTCGGGAAAATTGCGTAATTTTGTATTTAAGATGATAAGGATATTCAATCAGCGTTAAATTGATGTTCTGGTCAGTGATCAGAATTTATTATACTTGATAAGTCCTTGAAAAATAAATATTTACATTATGAAAATCGAAGAATCTAATATTGTAGAAACCAACGACTACAGAGTCATTATATACCCGGCTTCAAGACCTTTCGAAACAAAAGAAGCAAAAGCCATTACGGAGAAACTATTTGATTTCCTTGCAACGTGGGCTGCTCATGGAAAACCCCTTTCTTCTTCCTTTAAAATTGAGAAGAATCAGTTTATCATCGTGTGTGTGGATGAAGAAAAGGAAATGGCTTCAGGATGCAGCATTGATGCTTTAGGAAAGGTGATGAGAGAAATTGATGAAGAATATCAATTAGGCCTTTTTGATAGGATGAAAGCAAGCTTTGTGGAGAATGGTGAAGTGAAGACTTTAAAATTAATTGATTTTAAAACAAAGTTGAGAAACGGAGAACTTGCAGAAGATATCCAGGTTTTTGACTTCTCTAAAAATACGTATCTTGACTTTTTAAGCCACTTCCTTCTTCCTTTGGAGAAGAGTTGGGCGGCTTCTATAAAATAATCGCTGTAAAGCTGATACAAAAGAATAATCATAAAGTGGAAAATATATTTCCACTTTTTTGTTTTAATGTATATTTGTATAGATTCGAGCAGTGACTAATGCCTAAAGTACTTTTTTTAACGACTTCCCACAGCTATAATGATGACCGTATTTTTTATCATCAGGCGAAAGCTCTTAGAGATAATGGGTATGAAGTGAAAATATGCAGTTTATATGCAGAGTATAAAGGCTATATAGAAGGGATTGAAATAGAATCTTTTGCCATTCTGGAAGAAAGTATAGAAACTAAAATGGAAACTTTCAGTAAAGTTTGCAATACTTTTCATCCCGAATGTATCATTTGTTCTGAACCATTGGCTGTTGTAGCAGTAAAGAAATTTGTAAAAGAGCATAAGATAAGTTGTATCTATGACGTTACAGAATGGTATCCTTCCATGTCAATGCTTCAAAAGTACAGATTTCCGGCTAGCATTTTTCAGGCCATAAAGTTTTCTCTTATTCAGCTATATGCTGGATTTTTAAGTACTCATTTCATTTTTGGAGAAACCACAAAAAAGTTTCCTTTAGCTCATTTTTTTGGCTTTAAAAAACAGATTGTTGTTCCTTATTATCCGGATTCTATTTACATCAATGAAAGTATAAAGCAACTCGATCCGAACGTCATCAAGTTATGCTATACCGGTCAGATTTCTAAAGATAAAGGAATTGAAAATTTCTTTAAGGCAATAGACAGGCTTCGTCAAAAACTGCCTGCACTCCATATCAGGATTCTGATTATTGGCTCAACGGTACAGAAAAGCGATGAATTCTACTTTTCATCATTATTGAAGAGCTATTCTTTTGATGATATTGAGATCAGAAAACCAACAAGTTTTGAAACATTTACAGAAGCATTTGCTGATGCGGATCTATGTTTTGATCTCAGGGAAATTAACTTTGAAAATAACCATTCTCTGCCGATAAAATTGTTTTATTTTATGGGAGCAGGAAAACCCGTCATTTATTCAAATTTGAAAGGAATCCGGAAGCATATGGGAGAGCTTTCGTTTGGTAGCCTGGTAGAGCCTCATAATGCTGAAGAAGTCTCAGAAGTGATCATTAATTATATCAGGAATCCTAAATTGTATCATTCCCACGCACTCAATGCACGAAAAGAATTTAAAGAAAAATATAATTGGGAACTCATAAAAGATTCCTTCGTTGATTTTGTAAAAAAATCTATTGATAAATAATCACCATGCAGCTTACTATCGTTAAAACATTTGTCTCACGCTTTCTTATTCTGATCCTGAGTTTCGGCCTGGTGATCTATTCTACGAATATGTGGGGAAGTGAGGGTAAGGGAACCATTTCTATTGTGGTGGCGAATGCTGCAGCAGTAAGCTTTTTCAGCAGTATCTTTTCCGGAAGCAGTGCGTCTTATTTCGCCTCAAGATTCAAAATAGAAAAGGTTTTATTGTATGCCTATCTGTGGTCTCTTTTGACAGGGCTTTTGATCCCGTTTTTATTCAGTATAGCTTCTATCCAGGGTGAATATCTGTTGTATCTGATCGGAATATCTGTTTTTTCTTCACTTTTATCTACCAATATCAGCTTGTTTATTGGAACACAGAACATTAAAAGATTTAATGTGTATACTGTTTTACAGCAACTGGTCCATATTATCTTTATAGGAATATTGGTGTATGGGTTTGGAAAGAAAGATGTTACTGTGTATTTTCTTGCACAGATTGGCTGTCTGGCGCTTCTTTTCCTCACTAGTTTCTTTCAGATTATCAAAAAATGCAATATTTCTGAAATATCATTCTGTAAAGAGGTAGGAAGAAATATGTTTGAATATGGCTGGAAAACTCAATTGAGTGCTTTTGTTCAGTTTTTGAATTACAGGCTTTCGTTTTATTTCTTAGAATATTTTGAAGGCATCGCCAGTGTTGGAATATTCTCTATCGGAGTTACTTTTTCGGAAGCTATATGGACTATTACCCGCAGTATTGCAGTGATTCTATACTCGGATGTTGTCAATAGTAAAAGCAGGGAAGAATCTATTGAGAAAACCAAACAATCTTTAAAGCTGACCTTTTTTCTGATGATTGGTTTTGTGCTGGGAATCATTATTATACCCTCTCAGGTTTATGAGATGATTTTCGGAAAAGAATTCAGAGATACCAAAGAAATCATGCTCCTTTTATCACCGGGAATTTTTGCTATTGCGCTAAGTGATATGGTGGGACACTACTTTTCAGGAATGAGAGAACTGAAAATTCTTAATGTCAAATCAATTGTAGGCCTTGTGGTTACCGTTGTATTTTCTTTCATTGCAATACCAAGATGGGGAATTATAGGCGCTTGTGTTGCTACTACATCGTCCTATTTTGTTTCTGCTTTTCTGTTGTTCAGAAAGTTTTATAATTCTACTCCGTTTACTTTGAAAGACTATATGATTACAAAAGAAGAAATACAGCTTTTAAGGCAAAAACTTTTAAAGAAATAATTACTTCAGAGCTCCCCTTACCATAATGTCATTTTTCCTATTTTTACATATCTATTAATCCTTTACTATGTGCGGAATCACCGGTTATTATTCATTTCATAAAAGTATTTCCTCAACAAATATTCTGGAAATGAGTCAGGCGATCAAACATCGCGGGCCGGATGATGAAGGATTCTGGTTATACAGTGCTGATCAGGGAATTTCTTTTTCAGGGAATGATTCCACGCAAAAAATTAAAGAACAGTTTCCGGTTTTAAAAGACGGAAATTCTAATATTGCCTTGGGTTTCCGTAGATTATCCATTATTGATCTGTCTGAAAAAGGGCATCAGCCTATGCTCTCAGAAAATGAGCAGATCATCATTACCTTTAACGGAGAGATCTATAATTTTAAAAAATTAAGGAAAGAACTTGAATCTTTAGGGTATTCTTTCCACAGTACTTCAGACACTGAAGTAATTCTCAAAGCCTATCAGGAGTGGGGAAACTCTGCTTTTGCAAAACTGGATGGAATGTTTGCAATCTGTATCGTAGATCTTATCTCACAAAAACTGATATTGGTAAGAGATAGAGTGGGGATGAAACCTCTTTTTTATCATCACAGTAAGGATGGACTGGTTTGGGGATCAGAAATAAAAGCATTACTGAAAAATGAACTGGTAAAAGCTGAAATCAACTGGAATGGAGTCTATACCAATTTTCTTTTTCAGACAACATTGGCTCCGCAAACCTGTTTTCAGCATATTTTTTCCCTGGAACCTGCTTCTTTTATGACTATTGATTTAAAGGATTATAAGATCTCCAAAGAAAAATTCTGGAAATTACCTTCACCACTTTCAAACGATATTTCCGAAGAAGAAGCGGTAAAAAAATTAGATGAACTTCTTTCTGAAAGTATTTCTGAACAATTATATGCGGATGTTCCTGTGGCTATTATGATGAGTGGTGGAATTGATTCGACGTTAATTGCTTCAAAATCAAAACCTTTTAATGCTGATGTTAATACATACACAATCTCTTATCCGTTTTCTGAAGAAGAAGTTACAAATGCCTCTATAGCCGCCAGACATTTTGATGTTTTGCATGAGATAAAAGAGGTGAGTGATGAAGAAGCACTGGAACACCTTAAAGAAAATATCCAGCATTTTGAAGAGCCTTACAGCAGTTTTGAAGTGTTGATCAACGCTGCAAAATACGCTCATGATAAAAACTTTAAAGTTGTATTAAGCGGAAATGGAGCTGATGAACTTTTTGCCGGCTATTCCCATACGCTGAAGCTGAATAAATGGCTTATGATGAGGAATTTCAATTTTGTAAATCCTTTTATTTTTACAAAAGATAAATTTTCACAGCGGGTTAAAAACTATTTTTCCCAAGATCACATGTTTGATTTTTTCAGACAAAGTCAGATCAGTATGAGACCGTTGGAAGTTAAAAGTCTTATAAACCCGGATATCTATAGTAAAATAGATTTACATCTTTCAAAATACCACCTTTCAGAAGCAAAAAACTATGCCGGGTATTTTGAATATGACATGAAATATTCACTTTCCTCCCACCATGTTTTCCGGGATGACCTCAGTGCCATGAAATACAGCGTGGAATTCCGTTATCCTTATCTGAGTAATAGCCTGATAGATTATGTATCTGCACTTCCACAGAATATTAGATTTAATGGAGTTCAGAATAAACCTCTATTACGTAAAACCGCTGAAAAATATCTTCCTCAGGCAGTTTTGAATATGCCTAAAAAAGGATTTTCATTTCCTGTCAGTCATTTCATTAAAAACGAAAAAAGAGTAAGAGACTTTATCGTTGAAAATCTTGAAAGCTTAAAAAAGAGAAATTTCTTTAACGCTGCAGTGATTGATGAGTGGTGGAATCATCAGGAACATGAGTATGATTGGGTGAAAATATGGCAGCTGGTTACCTTTGAGCTATGGTATCAGAAATATTTTGAAGAATAAAGAAGCAGTCTAAAGATTAATATTTTACCTTTGTATTATGATGAAATATTTTTGGGGCATATTGGTTGCAGTTTTCGCACTTATCAGTTGTAAAAATGATGATGATTCTTTGCAGAGAATAGATCAGGAGCTGAATATTTATATGAAAAACAGTGCGGGTCAGGATCTTCTGAACAGTAAACTTACAGGATCTTATACGGGATATTCCGTGAATGATATTTTTGGAACGAAAGATATTTCTCCGGTAAGTATTTCATTAAAAACGTCTCCCGAGTCATTATACTATATGGAATATCTTGCAGGAGCAAAAAGAAGGAGACTGGATTCTATCAGCCCGGATCAACCAGGTACAGGAACTTCTTACCATTCCAAAATGTTAATTACTTTTACAAAGAGTACCAATGTTAGTGATAATGTTACAGGGACATTGGAAGTTCAATATCGTAATACTCCTACGGCTTTTCAGGTTTCAAAGGTTTTGTATGACGGAAATGAAGTGTTTTCAAAAGATGCTGATGCACCTACTTCAATAAATACCGTTACGATCACAAAATAATTTTTAAATTTGTATAATTGTTAGCTTATTATGAGCTAAACATCTAATATTTAACATCTAAATAAAATGTTACAAGTCAATTTTTTGCGCGACAATAAAGAACGCGTTTTAGAAGGTCTTAAGAAAAGACAATTCAAAAATCTTGAGTTGGTAGACGAGGCTATCGCTGCCGACGACGAAAGAAAAAGAATCCAGTTTGAACTAGATTCCCAGCTTTCCGAAATCAACAAAATTTCGAAAGAAATCGGACTTTTGATGAAAGAAGGGAAAAAAGAAGAAGCGGAATCTGCAAAGTCTAAAACAGCACAATACAAAGAGTCGAGCTCAGAATTGAAATCCCAGTTAGAATGCAAAGAAAACGACTTACTGAATATTCTGTACCTGCTTCCCAATATTCCGAATGAATTGGTAAAAAGCGGAGCTTCTGCTGATGATAACGAAATCATTTTCCAGTCTCATCCGGTAGAAGGTCTTGGTGAAGGAGCTATTCCTCACTGGGAACTGGCGAAAAAGTACAACCTTATTGATTTTGAATTAGGGGTTAAAATTGCCGGTGCAGGTTTCCCTGTGTATTTAGGGAAAGGGGCAAGATTACAAAGAGCTTTGGTTCAGTATTTCTTAGATAAAAACGTAGAAAAAGGATATACAGAAGTAAATCCTCCTCACGTTGTCAACGAAGCATCTGGTTTTGGAACCGGGCAGCTGCCGGATAAAGAAGGACAGATGTATTATATCAATGAAGATAAATTATACCTGATTCCTACTGCTGAAGTGCCTGTAACAAACCTTTACCGCGATGTATTATTTGACGAGAAAGATCTTCCGATTAAGAATACAGCCTTCTCTCAGTGCTACAGAAGAGAAGCGGGAAGCTATGGTGCTCACGTAAGAGGATTGAACCGCCTTCACCAGTTTGAAAAAGTAGAAATCGTAAGAATTGAAAAACCGGAAAATTCTTACGCTGTTTTGGAAGAAATGGTAGAGCATATCAAAGAAATCCTTACCGATCTTGAACTTCCGTTCAGAGTTTTAAGGCTTTGCGGTGGTGATACAGGTTTTGGATCTGCAATGACTTATGATTTTGAAGTTTGGAGTGCCGCTCAGGAAATGTGGCTGGAAGTAAGCTCTGTTTCGAATTATGAAACATTCCAGGCCAATAGACTGAAATGCCGTTATAAGGGAGATGGTAAATCTCAGTTGGTTCATACCTTAAACGGATCAGCAATGGCATTACCAAGAATTATGGCCGCATTGCTGGAGAATAACCAGACTACAGAAGGAATTAAGCTTCCTAAGAAGATTGCAGAATATGCGAGATTTGATGTTATTAACTAAGAGAATCTTTTGATTAAGTATATAAAAAACCACCGATCTCCGGTGGTTTTTGTTTTTTATTCTGTAACGATGGTAATCTTTTTATCTTCGTTTTTGAGTTTTGTATCTTTATCATAAATGGCTTTCAGATCATAGTCTATTCTTATGGAATGGTCGTCAATCTGTTTTACCCAGTCATGTTTACCTGAAATGGATTTTATTTTATTTTCAAATTTTAAGGTTGTACCAATATTTTTGAAAAACATTACCATCATACCGGCTACTTTCTCAGCTTCTTCCTTTGAACTTTTGGTCTTTACAGCCTCTTCAATACTTCTAAGATTAAAATTTTCTGTATCAATAGTGAGCGTTTTTCCATCCCAGTTATTGTAAATATTTTGATCTAAAGGGATTTTTTCAGTCTTTGTAAAACTTTTCAAAACCAAATAATCTTCGGGAGTAAAATGTTCCATTTTAAAAGAAAATCCTGCCAGCTTGTTATCCTCCTTTGTGGATTTCATGAAAACTTTTTTCATGATTCTGATGGAGTCCGGATTTTCGGTTTTTAACTTTCCTTCCTTTTTGGCAAGATCATACATGCTTGTCCAGGTAGTCGGAAGCCTGTCCATTTCCCCAAATTCCTTCTGCTTTAATGAATCCGGTGTCATCGCCATCATTTCAGCCATAAACTCTCTTGTATCAATATCGGTGACAGAAGAGGAGGCCGCATCTTTATGATAGACAATTTCAGAATTGATACTGCAGGATTGCAGTATAAAAAGACTGATCAGAAATAAGATGATGGTTTTCTTCATGATAAATTTAAATACAAATTAATGGCAGTTAACAGCTCCGTTCGGATCTTTAATAATTGTCATAGCTTCCGCTTTCGGAGAAACATACGGTATTCCCAGCTCAAGACCCCTCAGAATGAATAATCCTCCCAAAATAATCATGATTACCGGAACGGCTTTTAAAACTTTTACTCTGAAGGCCTGATTCATCAGATTTCCGGCCAGAACGATAGCAAACATGAACGGAAGGGTTCCCAAACCAAATAAAGCCATATACAAAGCTCCCTGCCATATTCCTCCACCTGCGAGGCTGGCGGTAAGCGCCATATACACCATTCCGCATGGTAAAAAACCATTTAATAAGCCTGTTGTAAATCTTGAACGGTAATCTGCTTTCTGAAGAAGTTTTCCCAGGTTCATTTTTACGCTGTACAGAAATTTGGAGAGAAAAGGAATTTTTGAAGCAAAATCCTTTCCGCCAAATGAAAATACAGCCATAATAATCAGGAGAACTCCTGCAGTAATGGTCAGATATTTCTGGAAGCCTGCCATTTCAAATCCCTGTCCGATAATTCCGAGAAGTGCACCCAATAATGAATAGGTGAAAATTCTTCCGAATTGATAAGTAAGGTTCTGAAGATAGAAATTGGCAGCCTGTTTTTTGGTTAATCCCATCGATAATGCAATAGGTCCGCACATTCCGATACAGTGAAATCCGGAAGCAAAGCCTAAAGCAATAGCCGATACAATAAGTCCTATTTCCATATCACATCATAATCCATTCGGTAGTCTGTTTTATCTTTTGTCCAGCTTAATCTTAAGGTGTAGTTTCCTACTTTCAATACCTGTGCAGGAATTGTGAAAGACTGGCTGGCATCAAGCTGAACAGATTTTTTAATGTCTAAATTCTGGTCGTCGGTTCTGTTTAAAACAAATTTTACCGTAGTATTGGAGTTATTATATTCTTTTGGAAAAGTGATTGTAATGCCTTTGGTATCCTGGCTGTATGCAGGTTTTTCCTGAAGATCATCTGCTTTTTTCTTAGCATCAATCACGTCCTGGTACTTCAACTCTTCTTCGTAATAATTATCGGTTACCATTTCAGAGTTCTTCTGCCCGTTCGGGAAAAGAAACATCATGGATAATATAAAAACTATAAATGCTAATAATGCAATTACAACACCGTGTCCCCAACTAAAGTTCTTCATTCTTTTCTAATTAAAATTGCAGTTTAAAAGGTCCTTCAAAATAAGTCTGGTATGAATCAATCAGTTTACCTTTCATATCATAAACACCGATAGTAATATTCTGTTTAGAGAGTTTCATATCATTTTCCGGGAAGCTGATATTGATGGTTCCCTTGGAAATTTTATCTCTGTCTACCTGAATCTTACTCGATGCACTATAGGTAATTTCACCATGTGCCGGATCTATCACTTTGATGGTAACGATTTTTTTCTCGTTCGTTTTATTAAGGAATGTATAATTATAAGTGTTGGTAATTTTACCGTCTCTCACAAAGAATGTACTTCCCGCAGGTTTGATGAATTTAGCCTCCATCTCACCACGGCTGTAAAGAAGATATCCTAAGAATCCTACAAGAAGGAACAGGAATACTGAGAAACCTTTCATTCTTCCTGTAAACTTGAACTGAGTTTCTTTTTCAATTTCGTTTTCAGAAGCATAGCGGATCAATCCTTTTGGAAGACCTACTTTTTCCATTACTTCATCACAGGCATCAATACATGCTGTACAGTTGATACATTCCAGCTGTTGTCCGTCTCTGATGTCAATTCCGGTAGGGCATACCACTACACACTGGTGGCAATCGATACAATCTCCTTTTCCGGCAGCTTTTCTGTCTTCACCTTTTCTCCATTTAGATCTGTTTTCTCCTCTTTTGAAATCATAGAATACATTGATGGTATCCTTATCGATCAAGACACCCTGAAGTCTTCCGTAAGGACAAACCAATGTACAAACCTGCTCTCTGAACCATGCAAATACAAAGTAAAATGCAGCGGTAAGAAGAATCATTACAATAAAATTGGTAGGATGTGCAAATGGTCCTTCACCAACAATTTTAAATACTTCTTCATATCCTACAATATACATGAACATGAAGTGAGTGATCACCAATGAAATGATAATATAAACAGTCCATTTCAAACTTCTTTTCCAGATCTTTTCACTGTTCCACTCCTGTCTGTCCAGCTTCATCTGCTTATTTCGGTCTCCTTCAATCAGATATTCGATTTTACGGAAGATCGATTCCATAAAAATTGTCTGAGGGCAAATCCACCCGCAGAAAATTCTTCCGAACGCAATCGTAAAAACAATAATAAAGATTAAAGAGGCGATAGCACCCAAAGTAAGGATAAAGAAGTCCTGTGGATAGAAAGGCTGTCCAAAGATGAAAAACTCCCTGTCTATTACATTAAACATCAACAATGGGTTGCCATTGATTTTAATGAATGGTAATGTAAAATAAACAATTAATAAAAGGTAACTTACAATGTTTCTGTAGTTGGTATATTTCCCTTTTGGTTTCCTTGGAAATACCCATCTTCTTTTTCCGGATTGCTCCATTGTCCCTATAGAATCTCTATAAGTCTCAGGGTCCAGAACCTGTCCCTGTCCGCCGCGTACTTCTATTTCTTCTATGTCTGACATATGTAATAGGTTTTAAAAAAGAAAAAACATAATTCGTTACTATTTTAATCTAATAACAAATTATGTTTCTTCATATATTTTCTAATTTTTTTAAATTATTCTTTTTCCCAATGTGCTTCAGTTCCTTGAGGAGCTGCTCCTCCCTGAGCTGGAGTCACTGGTGGTTGTTCCTGGTTGATGTGATATACATACGCTGCAATCTTCTCAATCTCTGCACCTGAAACTTCTCCGTTTTTACCGAATGCTCTCATCGCAGGGTTAGTAGGAGAACCATTCCAGTCCATATGGAATACGTTTTTGAATAACGTTTTCTCAGGCTGGTTGATCCAGTAGTTATCAGTAAGGTTAGGTCCGATACCTCCACTACCGTCTTCTTTGTGACAAGATGCACAGTTTGTTTTGAATAATTCTTTACCTTCTGCAATATTATCCGCTGAATACTTAGCGGTTTCAATAGTTACAGGAGGCTGAGATTTCTGATATTCTTCAATACTTGCCAACTGTTCTTTATATTCTTTTTCATATTCGGTTAACGGGTGAGCGAAGTCTGTGAAAGAGTATGCTGCAATATATACAATACAAAAAGCGGTCCCAAAATAGAATAAACCTACCCACCATTTCGGTAATTGGTTATCCAACTCCATGATTCCATCGAAACCGTGGTCGATAAGGATATCCTTTTCTTCAGAAGCAGATTGCTTTTTGAATGCACTTTGGTACAATCTTTTGAAATAAGGAACTTTCTTTTCGGCTAAATAAGCTGCCTTTTCTTCAGGAGATAATTTCTTGAATTTGTTGTTCTCGATAAGGTCTCCGATTGCTCCATGAATGTAAGCAAGGATCCCGGCGATTACAACAGTTCCCCAGAAGTAAGGTGAAGAAAGGAACGCGTAGCTCTGTACAAATAAATAATAAAAAACTATTAAAAGTCCGATTATTATTAAGATGTTTATAACAACAGGTGTTCTTTGTTTCATAAAAAATAGTTTAATTTTTTAAATTAAAATCGTCATCTTCATCATCCCCAAGAGGTGCCTCTTCTTCTTCTTTGTAATATTTTTTAGGTCTGCTAAAAACATAGATTACCAAAGCGATGAAGAACAGCATAAAGAAAATCAGAGCCAGCGTCTGGTAGAAACCAGCGTTTTCTGTATTGGATAATATATCTTTAAAATTCTGAGGAATCATAGTATGAACCTTTTAATGTTTTTTAGTTATTACTTGCTGTTTTGATTTCAGTTGTTTTGATATCAGTACCTAATCTCTGAAGATAAGAAATAAGAGCTACAATTTCTTTTTTCTCTAGTTCTCCCTGAGGTCTCTTAGCATACGCCTGCTTAAGGTCATTAGCTTCAGAGAAGATATCTTTCACAATTTTTGCCGATTGGTTGTTAGCCCATTTATCCGCAGAATCGATTTCAGCCTTAGTATAAGGTACATCGAATACATTCTTCATCAGCTTCATTTTGTCTACCATCTTAGTTCTGTCTAAGTCAGTAGCAATTAACCATGGGTAACGAGGCATGATAGAACCTGCAGAAGTAGATCTTGGGTTGTACATGTGCTTGTAGTGCCAAGAACTTGGGTTTTTACCACCTTCTCTATGTAAATCCGGCCCTGTTCTCTTAGAACCCCATAGGAATGGTCTGTCGTATACGAATTCTCCAGCTTTGGAGTATTGTCCGTTTTTACCGTTGAATCTTGTAATCTCATCTCTGAACGGTCTGATCATCTGAGAGTGACAAGCGTTACATCCTTCACGGATATAGATATCTCTACCTTCAAGTTCCAGCGGTGAATAAGGCTTCACAGCAGAAATCGTAGGTACACTTTTCTTAAGCGATAGTGTAGGGATGATTTCAATTGAACTACCGATTGATATCGTGATGAAAGATAAGATACCTAATAATACCGGAGTTCTTTCCAGCCAAAGGTGAGTACCTTCTCCTTCTTTTCTGTTTTTACTGATGTTTGCCAACGCTGGAGCTTCAGCAGGAACTTCTTTCTGGAATGATCCTTTTCTTACTGTAGCGATTATGTTTACAATCATCAGGATAGATCCTGAGATATAGAATAAACCTCCTACGAATCTCATTTTGAAGTAAGGAATAATTGCCGTTACCGTATCCAACCAGTTTTTCCATAATAAGGTTCCATCCGGGTTGAATTGTTTCCACATTAATCCTTGTGTAAATCCTGAAATATACATTGGAACTGCATAGAAGATAATTCCTAAAGTACCTAACCAGAAATGCCAGTTAGCTAATTTTACAGACCAAAGTTTTGTTCTCCACATAATTGGTACCAGATAATAGATAACCCCGAATGCCATGAAACCATTCCATCCAAGAGCTCCTAAGTGTACGTGACCGATAACCCAGTCTGTAAAGTGACCAATTTTGTTGATGTTTTTAGTTGCCAAAAGCGGTCCTTCAAACGTTGCCATACCATAACAGGTAACAGCTACTACGAAGAACTTAAGGATAGGATTTTCTCTTACTTTATCCCAAGCTCCTCTCAGCGTAAGAAGACCATTTAACATACCTCCCCAAGATGGTGCAATAAGCATGATAGAGAACCCTGTTCCTACCGCCTGAGCCCAAGCTGGAAGAGCTGTATACTGAAGGTGGTGAGGACCAGCCCAGATATATACGAAAATTAATGACCAGAAGTGAATAATAGACAGCTTATAAGAGAATACCGGTCTGTCTGCAGCCTTCGGAAGGAAGTAATACATTAAACCTAGAACCGGAGTTGTCAATACGAATGCAACCGCATTGTGTCCATACCACCACTGTACAATCGCATCTTTTACCCCTGCATATGCTGAATAAGATTTCCAGCCTGTGAAAGATAAAGGTACTTCAAGGTTGTTGAAGATGTGAAGCATTGCTACTGCAATCCAGGTACCGATATAGAACCAGATAGCTACGTAAAGGTGTCTTACTCTTCTCTTAGAAATAGTCAGGAACATATTGATACCAAAAATGATCCATGAGAATGCGATCAATATGTCGATCGGCCACTCGTGTTCAGCATATTCCTTAGAGGTATTGATCCCCATAAAGAAGGTAACGAACGTAGCAACGATCATAAACTGCCAGGTCCAGAAATGTAACCAAGACAAGGTGTCACTGTACATTCTTGTTTTTAATAATCTCTGTAATGAGTAATAAATACCCGTGTAAACAATGTTACAAACGAATGCAAAGATTACGGTGTTGGTGTGCAGCATTCTGATTCTACCAAAACCAAATGCACCATGAGTGTTTATTAACCCCTCAATATTACCAGATGCCAAACTTTTAATGGTTGTGTCATCCGTCCCGAAAAAGAATTCAGGTAATTCCGGGTAGAAAAGCATTAATGCCGCCGTAAGCCCGAACGTAAATCCAATGAGACCGAAAACTAAGGTCGCATAAAGGAACGCACGGACAATACTATTGTCATAACTAAACTTCTGTGTTTCCATATCAACTATTCACTATTTTTCTCAATTTTTATTATTTTCTCCTATTTCTTTCTCGTCTTTATTTTTGTCGCCTGTTTCATCATTTTCTTTGACTTTTTCATCATCGAAAAGAATTCTGACAGCAGGAGATTCATCATCCTCAAACTGTCCTTTTCGGGCATACACTATAAATACGACCAAGAAAATCGCAGCTAAAGAAACACTGCAGAGGATCATTAAATATAGAATATCCATTGGACAACAAAATTAACCTATTTTCGGGGTTCAAATTTAGTGAAAAATAATGACATTCATCACGAAATGCCGATTTCAGCTAATTTAAAATCAGTCTAAATAAGGGCTTTTACGCCTGTTTTTTGAAATGTTTACGACCTAATATCCAGGTTGAAAGTGTAGTAAAGGTAACCACCGTAATCGAACTGATTGGCATGATGATTGCAGCGAAGAGCGGATGCATATGCCCTGTAACAGCGTAACTTAAACCAACAATATTGTACAGAAAACTGATTATAAATGTCATTTTCACAATGGTAATAGAACCCTTACAAACGTTCAGGTAATTGTCCAGAGTAACCACTTTATCTCCATTCATAATCACATCAGAAGATGGGGTAAAACTGTTCGTATCGTCAGCAATAGCAATTCCTACATTACTTTGTTTTAAAGCACCTGCATCATTAAGACCGTCTCCAAGCATTGCAACTTTTAAGTGTTGATCCTGAAGGGATTTGATGTAGTTTAACTTATCTTCCGGGCTCTGGTTAAAGGCCATTCCTTTGTAATTAGGGATAAGCTCTTTAAGCTGATTTTCTTCTGAGGAATTGTCTCCGCTCAGAATAAATATTTTATAATTGGTAAGTTTAGTGAAAAGTTCTTTCAGCTTCGGACGGTATTCATTCTTAAAGATGAATTTTCCTAAATATTCTCCGTTTTTGCTGATATAAACCGCTGTTTCAAGGTTTTTAGGCTCCTGGTTGTTGTAGCGGGCAGAACCAATTTTATACAGATTTCCTCTTACACTGGCCTCATATCCTTTTCCTGAAATTTCAACAAATTTCTCTACCGGGAAATACTCATCGTTCACTTCAATGAATTCGTACAATGATTTTGAAAGCGGGTGGTTGGAGTTCTTTAATAATGTTTTAATATTCAGAGAATCAAATTCATTGATCTCGGAACCTTCGTATTTTATATTTGATTTTTTTCTGTGGGTAATGGTTCCTGTTTTATCAAAAACAATCGTGTCCAGCTTAGCAATTTTTTCAATCGTTAAAGTATCTTTTACATAGAACTTATTTCGACCTAAAATCCTCATAATGTGACCGAAAGTGAACGGTGCAGATAACGCAAGCGCACAAGGACATGCAATGATCAGAATGGCTGAAATAACCTGGAACATCTTCTCCAGATCAATAAATGCCCAATAAGTTCCAGCAACAAGAGCAATACCTAAAATGATGAATGTGAAGTATTTACTGATGTTGTTGGTTAACGTATCAAGTCCGGTTTCATGTTTCTTGAATGCTTCCTTGTTCCAAAGCTGAGTAAGGTAACTCTGGTCTACATCTTTGATAACTTCCAGTTCCAGAGATGATCCTATCTGCTTACCTCCTGCAAAAATTTTATCACCAGGCTGTTTGCTGATACTTTCACTTTCTCCTGTAATGAAACTGTTGTCAATATTTCCTTCTCCGTTGATCAGAATAGCATCTACCGGAATGATTTCCTGGTTTCTAACCAGAATTCGGTCTCCTACTTTTACCTCTGAAAGAAGAATGTTATCCTGTTTTCCTTCGAAGTCTACTTTCGTTACAGCAATCGGGTAGAAAGATTTGTAATCTCTGTCGTAGGAAAGAGCACTGTATGTTCTTTTCTGGAAAATTTTCCCGAGAAGCATAAAGAATAACAACCCGCAAAGAGTGTCGAAATATCCTGGCCCATAATCTGTTACGACTTCGTAGATACTTCTTCCGTAGAGAACAAAAATTCCTAAGACAATCGGAACATCAATGTTGACGATTTTATTTTTTAGACCGTACCAGGCGGATTTATAATAGTCTGAAGCTGAATAAAATACAACAGGAGTTGCCAGGAGGAATATTAAAGTTCTGAATAAGCCTCTGTAATGTTCCATCCAATAATCTTCCCCTCCTATATATTCGGGAAAGGCAAGGAACATTCCGTTTCCAAAAGCAAACGCTGCAATGGCAAACTTTACCAGTAAAGATTTGTCAAGGTGATCTTCATTTTTATCAGCGGTTTCTAAGCTGATAACAGGTTTGTACCCAAGATTGGTTAAGAATTTAGCGAGTTCGCTTAATTTCAGATCGTTATGGTTGAAGGAGATCTGTAAGGTCTTTCTTGTGAAGTTAACCTGTGAATATTTAATATGTTTGTTTAATGTATGAAGGCTTTCCAATAGCCAGATACATGAAGAACAATGAATGACAGGGATTTTGAAAGTCACAAGACTAGTGCTTCCTTCAGAAAAATCAGTGACTTTTTCAAAGATTTCCGGTGTGTCCAGATAATCAAATTGAGAAGAATTTTCATCATTCGGACGAATCCCTGCTCCTTTATTAAGCTCGTAGAAATTGCCTAAATGATTTAAATTTAGAATCTCGTAAACAGACTTACATCCATTACAACAGAAAGTCTTTTCATCAAATAAAATTCTCTCTTTTTCTATCCCTTGACCACAATGAAAACAGTTCTCGCTCACCCCATAAAATATTGAACTACAAAATTATAACAAATTTTTTTGTTTATCGCGTTAAAAAGTTCTATTTTTGTGATAAATATCATATAAAATGCCGCAGGAACAACAGATAGCAATTGAAGAGAGGTTCGCCAGAGTTTTTAATGATAAATCATTTAAAGAAAGACTTTCTAGCGCAGATTTTGAAAAATACATTAATGGCAAAAAGAAACTGAGTTTTCAGAAACATGATACCATTTTCGAGGATGGCGAAACTCCAAAAGGAGTGTTTGTTCTGGAAAAAGGGGCTGCCAAACTTTCGAAATCAGGAGCGTTCGGTAAAGATCAGATTTTAAGATTTATCAAAGAAGGAGATATCATCGGCTATCGTTCTTTGCTTTGCGGGGAAAATTTCCAGGCCAAAGCGGAAGCAATGACAGATATTGAATGTGTATTCTTACCTGCAGATATCTTTATGTATCTTCTGGAAGTAGATCCACAGTTGTCTTTCGTAATGCTTCAGAAAATCTCATACGAATTAGGAGAATCTTCCAATACCATCACTTTCCTTGCACAAAAAACCGTAAGAGAAAGACTGGCAGAAATTCTTTTGCTTTTGGAACAGAAACTGGGAGTAGATCCTGAAGGCTTTATCAAGATTTCCTTAACGAGAGAAGAAATTGCCAATATCATCGGTACTGCTACAGAAAGTGCCATCCGTCTGATCTCGGAATTCAAACAGGATAGCCTGATTGAAGTAGATGGAAGAAATATCAAGATTTTAAATCACGACAAACTCATGAAACTCGGTCACGTAGTTTTATAAATCATACAAAAACTTAAGTCGGCTCAAGGCCGACTTTTTAACTTTTAAAAATAGATAAATTATGTCTGTTCACTCTGAAATTAAAAAAGTTACAACTGAAACCTTGCGTAAAATGAAATTCGACAAGGAAAAAATAACAATGCTTACTGCCTATGATTTTACCACGGCAAAGATGGTTGACGCAGGAGGAGTAGATGCTATTTTGATTGGAGACTCTGCAGCGAATGTAATGGCTGGTTTTGAAACCACATTACCCATTACGCTGGATCAAATGATCTATCATGCTCAAAGTGTGGTAAGAGGAACCGACAGAGCTTTGGTGGTAGCAGATTTACCTTTCGGAACTTATCAGAGTAATCCTGAAAAAGCACTGGAGTCTGCGGTAAGAATGATGAAGGAAGGTGGGGCACATGCTGTGAAAATTGAAGGCGGAAAAGAAATTTCCAAGTCTATCAAAAAGATCATCAATGCCGGAATTCCGGTAATGGGACATTTGGGATTAACACCACAGTCTATCTATAAATTCGGAACGTATAAAGTAAGAGCTAAGGAAGAGGCAGAAGCTGAAAAACTGATCGCCGATGCACAGCTTTTGGAAGAACTAGGATGTTTCTCTATCGTATTGGAAAAAATTCCTGCGGATCTAGCGAAGAAAGTTACTGACAGTATTTCTATCCCTACCATCGGAATCGGTGCCGGAGCTCATTGTGACGGACAGGTTTTGGTGTATCATGATATGGTTGGAATGAACAAAGGTTTCAGCCCGAAATTCCTGAGAAGATACCTTGACCTTTACACAGAAATTACAGGAGCTGTTTCTCAATATGTAAAAGATGTGAAAAGTGTAGAGTTTCCAAACGAAAACGAAAGCTATTAATCTATGCAAAACCAACAATCTATCCAGGGAATATTATCTATCGCAGCATTAATTTGTCTTGCTGTGGGATGGTTTAATCTGTTCTCCCCGGAAATTAATCAATTGCTTTCAAGAAAAGTATTCTATGTGCTGATAGGAGCGAGTTTCTTTATTCAGGCTCCATTGCTTACGAATAAAAACTTTGTATATGCAATGTACGCTGCTGCAGCAATCTGTGTATTCGGAGCATTTATTCCGGAAGGGTCAAAACTTTCAGCGGTTAAAACGGTAGGCCTTCTGGCAGGGATTATCCTGTCTTTATCCAATAGAAGAAGATAGACGGAAGAAGTATGAAGGAGCAGATTATATATGAAGACAACCATCTTCTGGTGATTAATAAAAAGGTAGGTCAGCTTGTACAGGGCGATAAGACCGGAGATGAATCACTATTAGAATCCATCAAGAATTTTATAAAAATAAGAGATGCTAAGCCGGGAAATGTTTTTCTCGGCTTGGTTCATCGTATAGACCGTCCCACATCCGGGCTGGTGATCTATGCAAAGACTTCCAAAGCGCTTTCCCGTTTGACGCAGATGGTGAAAAACCGTGAAGTGAAAAAAACATATTGGGCAGTTGTTGGAAAAGAAATGATCCCGCAAAGCCAGAGACTGGTGCATTATTTAAAGAAAAACGAAAAAAATAATAAGGCTATTGTCTTTCCGAAAGCTACTGAAGGGGCGAAAGAAGCTATTCTTACCTATCATGTGATCAAAACACTGGATAATTATCTCCTTCTTGAAATTGATCTTGAAACCGGAAGACATCATCAGATCAGAGCACAGCTATCCAAGACCGGAGTTCCGATTAAGGGTGATCTGAAATATGGAGCACCGCGCTCCAATCCTGATGGGGGAATCAACCTTCATGCAAGAAAACTGGAGTTTATTCATCCCGTTACCAAAGAAAACATTGAAATCATAGCTCCTGTTCCGCAGAATGATGCCATATGGAGAGCTTGTGAAGAATAAGCATATCATAAAAAACTATACCATGAAATTCAAATCACTTTTATTAACCACGTTGCTGGTTATGGCATCTTGTTCAGACAATGATGAATTGCCACCTGATCATTCACAACAGACGATTACTGAAAATACAAGTAAAATATCGTGGAATTATCCTGTTTTGTCACCTGTTTTTAATGGATCGGAGCAAAATTATATATTCGAATATGATGCTCAGGGAAGAATTATAAAAAAAATAGGAGGAAAGTTGGAACTTTCCGGAAGTACCGGGTTTCCTTATGCTTATTCAAAATCTGTTTATACAGCGGTAACCTACACAGGAAATACAGCAATTATGAAAGATTACAGCTCTGACCCTGGTTTCAATGTTCAGTTGAAGGAAAGAAGGTTTGAATTTGATAATCAAGGTAGAGTTATTAAAGTAGTTATTCCACAGGTTAATAATTCATATATGGATAAGTATCTCACCTATACATATGATGCTTCAGGAAAGTTAACTGAAATTTTAACACAATATCCTAATGTTCCGTATGATCCAACTGATCCGCAAGATTATATTTTGACTTACGTAGAAAAGTTTGTTTATAATAACTCAGGAAATTTAGAAAAGGCAGTTAAAACTGAAAAGCATAATAACATTGATGCTTATATTACGAATGAAATTACATTTGATAACTTTGATTCTGTACAAAATCCATTTAAGAATTTGGGTATTTTTGAAGAGTATTTCTACTTTTCATTATCAAAAAATAACCCTCAGAGAAAAATTTCAAAAGAGTTTAAGCCTTATAGCTCCGAATTTTTTCTCAGTCAATCAAACTGGACTAATCAATATAATTCTGATGGAAGCCTGAAGCTTTTTTACTAAAGAACTATTTAAAATAAAAATGAAGACTGTCTCAAAATTGAGATGGTCTTTTTTCTTTAAAGTTATTTCAGATTTTGCCCATTCTAAAAAAATGTCTAACTTCGTTCCCGACTTTAGGGGTGTCTGTTACCAACAGACTGAGACTTTACCCTTTGAACCTGATCTGGATCATACCAGCGTAGGGAAAAGTAGATGACTTTTGCTGTACATTCTATTGTACAATAATGGCCATTCCTAAAGTATATGTAAAATATTAGGAATGGAACTTATAATCAACCACACCCGAAAAACATTTGATGTACTTCCTGAAAATCTGGAAGCATTACTGGCTATAGAGCTGCCTGGAAAAAAGAAAGGTATTGCTGTAGCTGTCAACAACCGCATTATTCCCCTGTCTGTCTGGGCGGAAACCATCCTTAACAACAACGATTCAGTTTTAATCATCACTGCCACTCAGGGCGGTTAATTCTCATATTTAATACCAATACTTATGGCTCACTCCATTACATGTTCGCCATTTCCGAACTCAAAGAAAATCTATGTTGAAGGGAAAATACATCCTATCAATGTAGCCATGCGTGAAATACAGCTTAGCCCCACAAAATTAACCAATGGCGGCTTTGAACATAATGCTCCGGTAACCATTTATGACACTTCAGGTCCTTATACCGATGAAAATGCAGTTATTGATATTCAGAAAGGGCTTCCAAGAATCAGAGAACAATGGATTCTGGATAGAAATGATGTGAATATCTTAGACGGAATTACATCTGAATACGGCAAAGCCCGTTTAGCCGATCCTCGTCTGGATGAACTAAGGTTTTCCTATGATCATAAACCTAAAGTAGCACAGGAAGGAAAAGAAGTTACACAGCTTTACTATGCCAAACAGGGAATCATTACTCCGGAAATGGAATATGTAGCCATCAGGGAAAATCAAAGAATAGAACAGCTAGATTCTGTGTCTAAAGAAATGGCTTTTCAACATCCGGGACACAGTTTTGGTGCCAATACTCCAAAAAGTAAGATCACTCCGGAGTTTGTAAGAGATGAAATTGCTGCGGGAAGAGCGATCATTCCCAATAATATCAACCACCCGGAAAGTGAACCGATGATTATTGGAAGAAATTTCTTAGTGAAAATCAATGCCAATATTGGAAACAGTGCCGTTTCATCCAGTATTGAAGAAGAAGTAGAAAAAGCAGTATGGGCCTGCCGATGGGGAGGAGATACTATTATGGATCTTTCCACCGGGAAAAATATTCACGAAACAAGAGAATGGATCATCAGAAACAGTCCGGTTCCGATTGGTACTGTTCCGATCTATCAGGCATTGGAAAAAGTAAAAGGAGTTCCGGAAGATCTGACATGGGAAATTTTCAGAGATACCCTGATTGAACAGGCTGAACAGGGAGTTTCCTATTTCACCATTCACGCAGGAGTTTTACTAAGATACATTCATTTAACAGCAAAAAGAGTCACCGGAATTGTATCCAGAGGAGGATCTATCATGGCAAAATGGTGCTTATTCCATCATAAAGAAAGCTTTCTGTATACGCATTTTGAAGAGATCTGTGAGATTATGAAAAAATATGATGTTGCTTTCTCTCTGGGAGATGGTCTTCGTCCTGGATCTATTGCAGATGCCAATGATGCGGCTCAGTTTGCAGAACTGGAAACTTTAGGTGAACTGACCAAAATTGCCTGGAAACACAATGTACAGGTGATGATCGAAGGCCCAGGTCACGTTCCGATGCATATGATCAAAGAAAACATGGAAAAGCAGCTGGAAGAATGCCATGAGGCTCCATTTTATACCTTAGGTCCTTTGACTACTGATATTGCGCCGGGTTATGATCACATTACCTCCGGAATCGGTGCAGCAATGATCGGATGGTTTGGTTGTGCAATGCTTTGCTATGTAACACCAAAAGAACATTTAGGTCTTCCAAATAAAGATGATGTAAAAGTAGGGGTGATTACGTATAAGCTTGCAGCTCACGCAGCAGATTTGGCAAAAGGTCATCCGGGAGCACAATATAGAGACAATGCATTAAGTAAAGCAAGATTTGAATTCAGATGGGAAGATCAGTTCAATCTTTCATTAGATCCTGAAACGGCGAGAGCTTATCACGATGAAACACTTCCTGCAGAAGGAGCAAAAATTGCCCATTTCTGTTCCATGTGCGGACCGAAATTCTGTTCTATGAAAATTACTCAGGAAATTCGTGAATCTGCCGAACAGGGAATGCTGGATAAATCGCAGGAGTTCATCGAAAAAGGAAAAGAAATTTATATATGATCCTGGTCATCACTCCTGAATTGATGGTCCCGAACGAAACATATTTTATTAATCAAATGTTTCAGGAAGGGCTTAATCTGCTTCACATCCGTAAACCATGGATCAGCCGGAATGAAATGATTGAATTCCTCACTCAGATTGATGAAACCTTTCATTCACAGCTGGTTTTGCATACGCATTACGATCTTGGGAAGGAATTTAGTATTTCAAGATTTCATTTCAGAGAGATTGATAGAAAGGAAAAAGTGTATAAATCTTTTATGAAAGAAAATACAATTTCAACTTCAGTACATAATATCGGAACATACAATACTTTGGATAAAGAATGGGAATATGCTTTCATAAGCCCGTTCTTTCCAAGTATCTCTAAAAAAGGATATGGACTGGATTCTACTATAAAGGAAGAAATAAAATACCGGAATAATCCGGATGTCAAATTAATTGCCCTTGGAGGAATTGATCAGAATAATATTCCCAAAGTTTTCGAATCAGATGTAGATGGAGCAGCCTTATTAGGTGCGATCTGGGAAAGTGAAGAATCCTTAAAAGTATTCAAAAAATGCAGGAACGTCCTTATGTCATAAGTATCGCAGGCTTCGATCCCAGTGGGGGAGCAGGCTTATTATCAGATAGTAAAACTTTTGAGCAATTGAAAGTGATGGGGCTTGGAGTTTGTACCGCCTTAACCTTGCAAACTGCTTCGAAATGCCTGAGTTTAGAATGGCGGCCTATAGATGAAGTAACTGAAGCGATTAAGGTGCTGATGGAAAATTATCCCGTTTCAGCCGTTAAAATCGGGCTCGTGAAGGATGCCGAATTTCTGGGTAAGATTGTAAGAACAGTTCAAAAAGGGAATCCTGAAGTGAAAATCGTGTGGGATCCCGTTCTGAAAAGTACTTCTGAATTCACTTTTTTTGATATTGAAACTCTTCATCAATTAAAAAGTACGGTTAATAAGCTTAGTTTAATAACTCCTAATTATAACGAATATAGTGTTTTAAAAGAAAAACTTCTGTTGCCAGATACAAATCAATGCTCATTACTCATCAAAGGAGGACATCGGGAAGATCATTTAGGAACGGATATTTTAGTTGAAAACGGAAAAGAGATTCTTTTAGCTCCAACCGAAAGTAGTGCAAACTATTTTCCTAAACATGGTTCCGGTTGTGTGTTATCATCAGCCATCACAGCAGAACTGGCGAAAGGAGAAAATAGGGAAACGGCCTGCCGGAATGGGAAATTATACATCGAAAAATTTTTAAAAAGCAATGCCTCTTTATTGGGGACGCATTTATAGAAACATGGAAAAATTACAATACATTTCACAAGGAAATACCCTTCAGGAACAGGAACTTTGTATCCGGAAAGCCCTAGACAACGGGATCAAATGGGTACAGGTTCGATGGAAAAATGCTTCTGAAAACGAATTAATCAACCTCTGTGAAATTTCAAAACAATTTTGTTCAGAATATCACGCGGTTTGTATCATCAATGACCATGTATATCTGGCTAAAGAAATTGACGCAGATGGTGTGCATGTAGGATTAAATGACCTGGCTGTAGAAGATGCCAGACGAATATTAGGCGAAAATAAGATTATTGGTGGAACAGCGAATACCCTTTCAGATGTCATCCGAAGAATCGAAGAATCTTGTGATTATATCGGTTTAGGACCATTGAGATTTACCACAACCAAAGAAAAACTAAGTCCTGTTCTTGGATTTGCAGGCTATCAGGCGATCATTGATGGATTAAGAGAAAAATCGATTGATATTCCTAAAATATTTGCCATCGGAAGCGTTACCCTTGAAGATATTTTACCGTTACAGGAAATCGGGATTTATGGTGTTGCTGTATCAGGGCTCATTACCAAGCAACCGACCTTAATTAATGAACTAAAAAAAGTAATGATATGAACAATCAGAAATTAGAAATAGCGGGAAGAATTTTTGAATCAAGACTGTTTTTAGGAACAGGAAAATTCGGAAGTATGAGAGATATGGTACAATCTGTCATCGCATCAGAAAGCAATATGGTAACCATGGCGCTCAAAAGAATTGATGCCCAATCCAGGGAAGACGATCTGCTTGATTCATTAAAAGAAACCAACGTTCACCTTTTACCCAATACTTCTGGAGCAAGAACTGCTAAAGAAGCTGTATTGGCAGCCCAATTAGCCAGAGAAGCACTGGAAACGAACTGGGTAAAACTGGAAATTCATCCGGACCCGAAATATTTACTGCCAGATCCTATTGAAACATTATATGCCACTGAAGAATTGGCCAAACTGGGATTTATTGTAATGCCTTACATTCATGCCGATCCTGTTTTATGTAAACGTCTTGAAGATGCAGGAACAGCTGTAGTCATGCCTTTGGGGGCACCTATCGGAACGAATAAAGGATTAAGAACACAGGATTTTCTGGAAATAATTATCAGCCAGAGTAATGTTCCTGTAGTGGTAGATGCAGGAATCGGGGCGCCATCAGATGCAGCAAAAGCAATGGAAATGGGAGCAGATGCTGTTTTGGTGAATACTGCCATTGCGGTTGCCGGAAATCCATTGAATATGGCTGTTGCTTTTAAAGAAGGTGTGATTGCCGGAAGAAGAGCATTCGAATCCGGATTGGGGGCGATTGCCAACCATGCTGAAGCTTCAAGTCCGCTTACTTCGTTTTTATTTGAATAAATCAGACTCATGAAAAGCTTTAAAGATGTTTTTGAAAACTATCAGTGGGATGAGGTAAAGAATAAGCTTGAAAAAGTAAGTCTGGCCGATGTAAGATACAGTCTTCAAAAAAAGAATAAAACTCTGGACGATTTTCTGAATCTCCTGTCACCAGCCGCTTCTCAGGAACTGGAGCTGATGGCAAGAATGACGCAGATGCTCACCCAAAAACGATTTGGAAAAACCATTCAGTTGTATGCACCGCTGTATCTCAGTAATGAATGTCAGAATATCTGTACCTACTGCGGATTCAGCCTCGATAATAATCTGAAAAGGAAAACACTCTCTGATATGGAACTGATGATTGAAGCGTCAGTATTGAAATCAATGGGAGTGAATCACGTATTGCTGGTAAGTGGAGAAGCCAATAAAATAGTAGGAGTTCCTTATTTTCAGAATGCGGTGCGTAAGTTAAAACCTCATTTTTCCAACATTTCTATTGAAGTTCAGCCATTATTGGAAGAAGAATATAAACTGCTTCATGAAGAGGGAGTGCATTCCGTTTTGGTATATCAGGAAACTTATCATCAGGATGTCTATAGAGAATACCATCCGAAAGGTAAAAAATCGAATTTCCATTTCCGTCTGGAAACTCCGGACAGGATAGGGAGAGCAGGCATTCATAAAATTGGACTCGGAGTTCTCCTTGGGCTTGAAGACTGGAGAGTAGACAGTTTTTTCAATGCGTTACACATCGATTATCTTCAGAAGCACTATTGGAAAAGTAAATTTTCTGTTTCCTTTCCAAGGCTCAGACCTGCCGAAGGAATTATTGAACCTAATTTTATTATGGAAGATAAAGACCTTCTTCAATTGATCTGCGCCTACAGAATCTGGAATGAAGACCTTGAAATCTCCATATCTACCAGAGAAAATGAAGTCTTCAGAAATAATATTGTCTCTCTGGGAGCAACTGCTATGAGTGCAGGATCAAAGACAAACCCCGGAGGATATGCGGTGGATAAAGAATCTTTGGAACAGTTTGAAACCAGTGACGAGCGAAGTATGGATGAAATTAAAATCATGATCAAAAAAGCAGGCTATGATCCTGTAATGAAGGATTGGGATTCCGTTTACAGTGGATTTTAAAATTTTAAAATCATTAAGGATTTTGAAGAAGTGAAGTTGAATTAAGAAAAATCTTAGATTTTTAAGACAGTATCTTTTCCAAGCGAAGCTCACCTTAACTTTCCTTAAAAACTTAAAAAACCTTAATGGTTCAATTATCATAAAGCATGAAAAAAGAAGATCATTTTTCGCGGTACAGCCGACAGGTATTTATTGAAGAGATAGGATTGGAAGGACAAAAGAAAATAAGGTCTTCCAAAGTTCTTGTCATCGGTGCAGGAGGTTTAGGAAGTCCGGTTATCCAGTATCTGGCTGCTGCAGGAGTAGGAACTTTAGGCGTTGCAGATTTTGATGAGGTTGAACTTCATAATCTTAACAGACAGATCATTCATACTGAAAATAGGGTAGGACTATCCAAAGTAAAAAGTGCAGAGACCTTTGTGAAAGAACTCAATCATCAGGTTAACTTGATAGGAATTGAAGAAAAAATCAATGAAGAAAATGTTGAAGAACTCCTTTCTCAGTATGATATTATTGTTGACGGTTCTGACAATTTTTCAACAAGATATCTGTTGAATGATACCTGCGTGAAACTGAATAAAACTCTGGTTTACGGGAGTATTTTAGGGTTTTCAGGACAAGTTGCTGTGTTTAATCATAATGGAAGCAAAAACTTACGGGATATTTTCCCCGAACCGCCCTTTGATGAAGATCTTCCGGATTGTGACAGTCTTGGCGTTTTGGGAGCTCTTCCCGGAATGATAGGCAGTATGATGGCACTTCAGGTATTAAAAATCATAACAGATCTTCCGGTAAGTTTAAATCAGTTGACATTGGTAGACACGCTGAACTGGAGATTTCAGACGGTAAATTTCTGATGTAAATGTAAACACGAATGTCACAAATGTTTTCACAAATAACACGATTTTACTATCAATAGAAACGGGCTTTAGCCCGTCTTACTTGTATAAAACGATCCATCGGCTTTAGCCAAAACTTACCTTACAAAAAATAGGCGGTAATTATTTACCGCCTATTTTTATTTTATTACAAGGAAGAATTATTGTGCCTGCTGCATCACGCCTCCATTATCTTCTTTTTTAGTCTGGTTCAGGATATTTGGATCCTCTTTTGCCAGTTTATTTCTTGTCGGAATTTTATAATTGATGGAAAGCCCGAAGTTTCTC
Source organism: Chryseobacterium sp. WLY505 (assembly GCF_030846215.1). Classification (NCBI taxonomy): domain Bacteria; kingdom Pseudomonadati; phylum Bacteroidota; class Flavobacteriia; order Flavobacteriales; family Weeksellaceae; genus Chryseobacterium; species Chryseobacterium sp. WLY505. The sequence goes on from NZ_JAVCWI010000007.1 coordinate 152,497, forward strand.
GTGTCATATTTACTGTAGATCATCACCGGATTTCCTGATGGTGGATTAGAACGTACCTGCATTACCTGTCCGTTGAAAATATCATTCGCAAAAACAGAAAGGGTAAGACGGTTGTTCATAAACTTCTTCGTCAGCGTAAGATCAAACGAGTTGCTGAATGGTTTCTCTGCCGTAAAATAAAAATATCCTGCCTTTGGAGTCAGATAGCTGTAGTTGGCTGTCAGTTTGATGTCCTTAGGTAAAATAATCTGGGTCATAATATTGAAAATCCAGAATCCTTTATTATTCAGGTTATCGATTTCATGTTTCTGATATCCTGCATATAGGTACATGAAATTAATTTTATCCGGATTGAAATTGAATTTCATGATCTCACTAAACGGCTTACTGAAAATCATAAAAGGAACCGGTAATCCCACGTTGAAATTGTGGATTTTCATATTCGAAATATTCACCTGCTCGTTGAAGAGCTTTCTTCCGTCTTTTCGGATGATTTGCGCTACCTGATTGCTTGCCGAACTTACACTATATCCGATAAATGCATAATCAAAAGCTGAAATTTTCAATTCATAATTATCAAAAATAGTAGGCTGCAGATTAGGGTTACCGTTTACTTCCGTGCTGGGTCCGGAGAATGTTACGTTGTTCGGGTTCAGGGCAGAAATACTAGGTAAGCTGATTTTTCTGTTATAATTGGCGGCAATATAAACCTGATTCATCATGTTATACTGCACGCTTGCATTTGGGAAAAATTTAAACTTATTGAAGGGAATTAAATTAGCCTCTACCAGTTTTGCATCTTTATCAAAATATCTTGTTATCCCTGAAATATCATAGTTTTCAGCGCGGGAACCCAATGTAAAGTCAAACTTTTTCAGTTTAGCCTGAAATTCTAGATACGTAGAAGCGGTTTGCCTTTGATATTCCAGATTGGTCAGTCCAAAACTTTCTGTATCATAATCCTGTCTTTCATATAATCCTCCAAAACTTACTTTTCCGCCATCAAGAAGTTGGATAGGTTGAGCGTAATCTACTTTGAAGTTGGCAATATTCATAACCGATTTATTGTTCAGAATATCTTTTAATCCATTGGTGGGGCTATCGAGAGGTTCAGTGGGATAGTCTACAAATGTTCCATCCTGAAAATAATTATCCTGAGCAAACTTGCTGTCTGATCTTGTATATCCAAACTGGAAGTCCAGTTTTTGAGATTTATCAGCAAAACGTTTCTGATAGGTTACCACAGCTTCCTGTCTCCAATTATTGGTATGAGCCACATCCGAAGAAGTATAAAAAGCTTCTCTTAGATCCTTTAGGTTTCTCTTAAAAGGTAAATCTCCATGTCCGTCACTTAGAGTGTAATTGTCGTTATTATTGTGATAAATATCGTAGTTTAATAATAATCTGTCCTGTCCCAAATCAAAAGTCAATCCGGATTTGGCAAAATATCCGCGTGCGTATCGATCGGTATGGCTGTTCAAAAGTTCATCCTGCTGGCCATTCAGCATACTTTCACGGTAATTTTGCCCCACATTCAGCTGCCACCCGAAGTATTTATTTCTGGCATTTAAATTAACAGAATTAGTCGTTCTGCTTCTATATTTGTCATAATTTGTGAAAGAATAATTTCCGGAATAGGTAGCGGTTAAATATTTATTAGCGTTTTTGTTAGTGATAATATTCATAATCGCACCTCCGGAAGTAGCTGGAAACTCAGCACCAGGTTGAGTGATCACTTCAATTCTTTCTACAGAGTTGGCAGGCATTCCTTCAAGGAAAGAGTTCAGTTCATTGGAGGTAATGTTCAGAGGTCTTCCGTTAAGATACACTTCAAGCATTTTTCCCTGATACATCATCCCTGCAATATCGGTAGATACAAGTCCCGGAAGTTTTTTAATTCCTTCCAGAACGTTTCCGTTATTCAGCTGAGGTTGTTCAGAAAAGTCAAAAATAGTACGGTCTGCCTTTTGTTCAACGGCTTTTTTAGTTTTGGTGATCACTACACCTTCAATTTGTTTTTCTTTAGCACCCGTAGTATTCTTTTCCTGTGAGAAAACAAAAACAGAACTTACCAGCGATAAAGCGAAAATAGTTTTTTTCATATTGTTTTTTACTAATACTCTGTTAGACAACAAAAAATGAATTTTGTTACAACCGTTGCAATAATTTTAATGTTGTAAAAAGAAAGAAAGGAATAGAAACTCTGTCAGGTAAAGGAGTGAAAGCTTTTTGCAATCTCTCTTTATGGCTATTTTATGATCTCAAAAAATATGATTGTTGTTGGATAAAATTATTGTGCACGGTTTTTCTCTTCAAAATTAACAGCCCTGTTATTTGATTTTACTTTCTGATTTCCAAAATTATAAGTAATGCTGAGTGTCATTCTTCTGGCATCCCAATAGTTGTTGAATGACTGCGTGTTGTCGGTAAAATACATATCAGCCCTCAATCCGGACTGTCTGAAAATATCACTTACAGAAAGATTGACCTGAAGAGCCTTTTCTGCAAAGCTCATCTTTACTCCTGCATCCAGACTTGCCCTGTTTTTCGCAGAAAAATATCCGTCTCTGGAAGGAAGATTGTTCCTGTAGTTGGCAAATAGCATCAATGTTTTTGCCTTATTCAGCTGGAAGGTATTGTTCAAAGAAAAATACAATGACTGTCCGTTTTTAGCAACCAGATTGAATCTTGTAATCTGAGTTTCATTATAACTGAAGGAGGTAGAGATATTACTTTCCCAGATTTTGAAATAGGTGTCCGTGTAATTGAGATTGATTCCGAAAACATCCTGATTATAATAGTTTTCATAGGTGCTGACAAGGTTGATCCCATTCAGAAAGGAAATCTGGTCAAAATTATTTGTAGTCCGCTGGTAGTAAAGGTTGGCAGAAAATTTACTTTTAAAAATATAATTGAATTCGATATTATGATTGAAAGATGGCTGCAGGCTTGGGTTTCCTGTATAATAGGTATTAGGGTTTGAATACCATCGGAACGGATCTAATGCCCGGAAGTAAGGACGGTTGATTCTTCGTGAATAATTAATACTGAACTGATTGTTTTCATTGGCTTTATAAGATATATAAGCTGTTGGGAAAAACTTTCCGTAATTATTCTCCGATTTTGCTTGGGTAGTAGGAGAAAAGCCGCTGGTTTGGGTATATTCATAACGAAGTCCGGCCTTTACAGACCATTTTTCACCAAGGTCCTTACTGGCACTGATATAACCTGCATAATTCTTTTCATGATAATCAAAAAGATTACTCTTTGCCGGATCTATGGTATAATTCCCATTGGTGAAATTAAAATATCCAATATCCGAATTATTAGAAAACTGGCTGTATTTTGCACCCGTTTCCAACTGGATTTTTTTGAAATTTAAAGTTAAGTCAGCCTGCCCGGAATATATTTTATAACCTACCGAAGAGAGATTTCTAACGATCTGCGTGATATTACTGGCAAGATTTTTTGTTGTAAAATTAACTTCAGTATCGGGTAAATTTCCATAATAATTAACTCCGAAACTAAGTGTATGCTCGCCCAGTTTTTGATCAAAATAGAGATTAAGCATTTGGGTGGTGAAAGGAGAACGATGCTTTGAATCCGTTTCTGTTTGCAAAGTAGATGTACCTTCTGTAAAGTAACTTTGTGTCGAATTGATATCCATATTGGTGTGTCCTTTTGTAATATCGTATACCAGTCCGATATGGGAACTTTTAGAAAGAGAATAGTCGAAATTGGCATTCAAACCAAGTCCGTCATTCATATCTCTTCTATCATCCTTGCTGACAGAAGAATTCTGGCCGATAATATTATATTTTTCTACCGATCTTTTATCTCCGTCATAGCCCGTCACCTTTACAGAAGCTTTTATCTTCTCGTTTTGATAATTTACTCCTGCCACACTGCTGAAACCGGCATAGGTTCTCTGGGTGTAATTAGTATTCAGATAGCCACTCCATCCAAGATTCTGATTCTTTTTAAGAATGATATTGATAATTCCACTGTTTCCCTGGGCTTCATATTTAGCAGGTGGAGTCGTGATCACTTCTATTTTCAAAATATTTTCAGAACGAATATTTCTCAGATAATTAATGAGTTCTGATCCGGAAAGATTAAGCATCCGGTCGTTCACCATTACAGAAACCCCGTTTTTTCCGGCAATTGAAAGAAGTCCTTTATTTTCATCCACCTGCAATAAAGGAGTCCCCGCCAAAACTTCAGTCCCTGAACTTCCCTGTGAAAGCATCGAGTTCTGAACGTTGTAAACAAGGCGGTCCACTTTACGTTCTACCAGAGCTTTTTTACCATTCACCGTTACTGCTTCAATTTTGTTGACGTTAGCAGTGTCCTTTGTTTGTGCTGTTATAGTAGAACAAACAAGTGTAGCTATTAATAGAAGTTGCTTTTTCATAGGTTATCAATGACAGATTAAATGATCTTTATGTTAAATTTCTCTGACAAAAGTATAAGGAGAGTCCTTGATTGAAAATAGCATTTAGATGAAGCCCTGGATTACACATCTCAAAATAGTTTCATCGGAAAAAAACGGGTTTTTATCGAAAAGGGTTGACGAAATTTGTGCGTATAGATTTATATTTGAATATGAATAAAAAGCAAATTATCTGGCTTCAGATTTTTTATTGGAGTTTCAATTTTATAGGAAACAACATTACGCCTTATTTCTTTTTCCCTGAGCGAAGGGGATTTGAAACCTATGTGCTGAACTTTACCTATTTTATTACTGAAATCTCTACTTTTTATCTTTTGTATCTGGTTATTATTCCGAAAGTTTTAAATCTGGAGAAACTTTATTCTGCTGTTTTAGTTTTTTTGATCTCTATATTAAGCTTTGGTGTCATTCGGTATGGAATAGAAGAAGTACTGCTTCCTGTTACCCTTGGATTCAGAAATTATAATAAAGATACCGGACTTTTATATTATTTGACAGATAATATCTACAATGCATCATTGACCGTTTTCATTGCAGGAATTCTGTGGATCGTGGAGAAATACGGTGTTGCTGAAAATGATAAAAAACAACTTTTGATTGAAAAAAAGCAGGCAGAACTGCAAGCGTTGAAGACGCAGATCAATCCTCATTTTATTTTTAATTCATTAAATAATATCTATTCTCTTGTCTATCAAAAGTCAGATAAAGCACTTCCTGCCATTGAAGAACTTGGACAATTGCTGAGGTACAGCACGAAAGATCTTGAAAAAGACTCCATTTCTCTGGATAAGGAAATTGGTTATATTGATAGTCTGATTGCGCTGGAGAAGCTTAGAATTAGAAATCCTGAACTGTTGAGTATACAAAAAGATATTCAACACCCTCATCTGAAGATCTCACCCATGCTGTTGGTTCCTTTTGTTGAGAATGCCTTCAAACATGGTGATTTCCGTGATAAAGGTTTTGAAATGAAAATTTCAGATCATAATAAAGTGCTGCATTTTCATCTTTTGAATTTTAAAACAAAGAAAATGAAAGATACTGTTTCAGGGATTGGGATTCAGAATGTGAAAAAAAGACTGGAAATATTATATCCTAAACATCAGCTTGAGATCAAAGATTCGGAGACGGGATTTATTGTAGACTTAAAAATTGATTTAAGGGATGAATAAGATAAAATGCATCATTGTAGATGACGAGCCACTGGCTCTCTCACTTCTTGAACATTATGTAGAAAAAATACCTTTTCTTGAACTGGTTTTTTCTACAGAAAATCCTATTCTGGCCTTGGAGTATCTGCAAAAAAATGATTCCGACCTCATCTTTCTGGATATTCAGATGCCTGAGCTTACAGGAATCAATTTTATGAAGATTGTAGGAGCTGATCAAAAGTATATCCTGACAACGGCTTATTCAGAATATGCCCTGGAAGGATATGAGCATAATGTAGTGGATTACCTGCTGAAACCTGTTTCATTTGATCGATTTCAAAAGAGTGTATTAAAGGCTCAGGAGCGGTTTTCTTTTGCTCACGAAGAAAATACCCATTTCTTTGTAAAATCTTCGGGACAGAGGCATCGTATCGGCTTTCAGGAGATTCTTTATATTGAAAGTATCAAAGACTATGTCAATATCCGGACGGAAAATGATGAGTTTATCGTTCTGGATACCCTTAAATCCATGGAAAACCAGCTTCCTGAAACATTTGTCCGGATTCATAAATCTTTTATTGTCAACCTTGATAAAGTCAAAAGTATTGGAGCTAAAAAAGTGATTCTTCCTGAATATGAGATTCCTATCGGCGAAAGCTATAGAGCGGCGCTTTTGGATAGATTAAAGTGATAGAATATCAGGATATTCATTTGAGAGTTAAACCTTACAGGTTTCTAAAACCTGTAAGGTTTGGAATAAGTACCAAAGTTCATTTCAAGAAAGTTGAAATAAAAAAGACGACTTCTGCTGAAGCCGCCTTTCTATTAATTATTCTAACAATTAATCTTATTTTTCCTGTTGTTTGATCAGGTTTAGCGCTGAACCTGCCTTAAACCAATCAATTTGCTGATCGTTGTAAGTATGGTTGGCCATAATGATATCTTTGGTTCCGTCAGTATGAATGAATTCCAAAGTCAGTTGTTTTCCTGGAGCGAACTGATCAAGATCTAAGAAATTAACAACATCATCTTCCAGGATCTTGTCATAGTCTGCCTCATTAGCGAAAGTAATTCCAAGCATTCCCTGTTTTTTAAGGTTAGTTTCGTGGATTCTCGCGAATGATTTTACCAGTACAGCTTTCACACCAAGATGTCTTGGTTCCATGGCAGCGTGTTCTCTTGAAGAACCTTCGCCATAGTTCTGGTCTCCTACAACAATTGTTGGAATACCAGCAGCTTTATAAGCTCTTTGTACAGCCGGAACTTCGCCGTATTCACCGGTTAATTCGTTTTTAACTTTATTGGTTTCCATGTTGTAAGCATTCACCGCTCCAATCAACATATTGTTTGAAATATTGTCAAGGTGACCTCTGTATTTCAACCATGGTCCAGCCATTGAAATGTGGTCAGTAGTACATTTTCCGAACGCTTTGATCAATACTCTTGCTCCGGTAATGTTTTTACCATCCCATGCAGGGAATTCTTCCAATAACTGAAGTCTGTCTGAAGTTGGGCTTACGTTAACAACAACGCTTGAACCATCTTCTGATGGAGCCTGATATCCGTTATCATCTACAGCAAATCCTTTTGAAGGAAGCTCGAAGCCTCTAGGCTCGTTAAGTTTTACCTGTTCGCCAGCTTCGTTCGTTAAAGTATCAGTAATCGGGTTAAAGTCCAGTCTTCCTGAGATCGCTACAGCAGCTACCATTTCTGGAGAAGCTACAAATGCGTGGGTGTTAGGGTTACCGTCAGCTCTTTTCGCAAAGTTTCTGTTGAAAGAATGGATAATAGAGTTTTTCTCTCCTTTTTCCGCACCTTCTCTGTCCCATTGTCCGATACATGGTCCACAAGCGTTGGTAAAGATTCTTGCGTTTTCAAATTTTCTGAAAGAATCTAAGAAACCGTCTCTTTCCGCTGTAAATTTCACCTGTTCAGAACCAGGGTTGATTCCTAAGATTGCTTTAGGTTTTACCCCTTTTGATACTGCATCCTCTACAATAGAAGCAGCTCTTGATAAATCTTCATAAGAAGAGTTGGTACAAGAACCGATAAGTGCCCATTCCACTTCTAACGGCCATCCGTTAGCTTCAGCTTTAGCTCTGAACTCAGCAACCGGAGTCGCTAAATCCGGAGTGAAAGGTCCGTTTAAGTGAGGCGTAAGTTCAGAAAGGTTGATTTCTATTAATTGGTCGAAATATTGTTCCGGATTAACATATACTTCAGCATCACCTGTTAAGTGTTCTGCAATTCTATCAGCAGCATCTACTACATCCTGTCTTCCTGTAGCGGAAAGATATCTTCTCATTGAATCATCATACCCAAAAGTAGACGTTGTAGCACCGATTTCAGCACCCATATTACAGATTGTTCCTTTACCGGTTGCAGAAAGAGATTCTGCACCTTCACCGAAATATTCTACAATACATCCCGTACCTCCTTTTACAGTAAGAATTCCTGCTACTTTTAAGATAACATCTTTTGCAGAAGTCCAGCCATTCATTTTACCGGTTAATTTGACCCCGATAAGTTTTGGCATTTTAAGCTCCCAGGCCATTCCTGCCATTACATCTACCGCGTCGGCACCTCCTACACCAATAGCAACCATTCCTAATCCTCCTGCGTTTACCGTATGCGAGTCGGTACCAATCATCATTCCTCCAGGGAAGGCATAATTTTCCAGTACAACCTGGTGAATGATACCCGCCCCAGGCTTCCAGAACCCGATTCCGTATTTATCACATACAGAGCTCAGGAAGTTGAATACCTCAGAGTTTTTGTTGATCCCTTCCTGTAAATCTTTGTCTGCACCTACTTTTGCCTGGATCAGGTGATCCGCGTGAGCGGTAGAAGGAACCGCTACTTTAGCTTTCCCTGCCTGCATGAATTGTAAAAGCGCCATCTGTGCTGTGGCATCCTGCATTGCTACCCTGTCTGGTGCAAAGTCTACATAAGAGTTTCCTCGTTCATATGCTTGTGTAGCATTTCCTTCCCAAAGGTGGGTGTAAAGAATTTTTTCTGAAAGCGTAAGAGGTTTTCCCACAATTTGTCTTGCTGCAGCAATTCTTTCCGGGTAACGCTCGTACACCTTTTTGATCATATCAATATCAAAAGTCATATCGTATTTTAATTTTGTTCTTTTTCCGTTAAAGCTTCTTTTCCTACAGTCTGAAAAAGAAAAATTACTCTTTTGTACATCAAAAAACGTTCCTATAATCTATCAATAGGGTGTTTTTGACTTTAAAATCAATAGATTTTATAACTTTCAATTTAAGAAAAATTAGAATTTATTTTCCTGATTTTATCGAAAAAAAAACGTAATTATCTTAAAATAGAAACGTTCTAAACAAAAAAATGGAAGATTTTAAATCCTTAAGGACCAAATCTTCCATTTCTATAGCTTTTAATAGTCTTGCGACGTATTAATAATCTCTTAGTGAGCGCTTGTACTTGTTAATTCTTTGATAGAAGGAACAAAAGTAGTAAGGTCAATCCCTTCAACTGCCGTTTTATACTCATCAATGCTTGGGATTCTTCCGATAATCGCAGAAAGAACAACAACCGGAGTTGAAGCCAATAGAGATTCCCCTTTTTTACGTTCAGAATCTTCTACTACTCTTCCCTGGAAAAGACGGGTAGAAGTCGCTAAAACAGTATCTCCTTTCGCTGCTTTTTCCTGGTTACCCATACAAAGGTTACATCCAGGACGCTCAAGGTACATTACGTTTTTGTATTCAACACGCGCTTCTCCTTTTGGAGCGTTATCATCAAATTCAAAAGCTGAATATTTTTCTAATAATTCCCAGTCTCCTTCTGCCTTAAGCTCATCAATGATGTTGTAAGTAGGAGCTGCTACTACAAGAGGAGCACTGAATTCTACCTTACCTTGCTGCTTTTCAATGTTTCTAAGCATTTGAGAAACAATCTTAAGGTCACCTTTGTGAACCATACAAGATCCTACGAAACCAAGATCTACTTTTTTCTCACCACCATAGTAAGAAAGATCTCTGATGGTATCGTGAGTATATCTCTTGGAAACATCGTCATTGTTTACATCCGGGTCAGCAATCATTGGCTCAACAATTACGTCAAGATCTACCACTACTTCAGCGTAATATTTAGCGTTTGAATCCGGAGTCAAAGCAGGTTTTTCTCCTGATCTGATTTCTTCGATTCTCTTGTTTGCTTTGTCAATTAATCCCTGAAGAACTTTATTGTGATTATCCATACCCTTGTCGATCATGATCTGGATTCTGCCTTTTGCAATTTCCAGTGATTCGATCAAAGTATTATCTTCAGAAATGTTGATAGAAGCTTTTGCCTTCATCTCAGCAGTCCAGTCTGTAAATGTAAATGCCTGGTCAGCAGGAAGTGTTCCGATGTGAACCTCAATGATTCTACCCTGGAATACATTTTCTCCTCCAAACTGCTTCAACATCTGAGCTTGTGTAGCATGAACCACATCACGGAAATCCATGTGTTCTTTCATGTTTCCTTTGAAGGTTACTTTTACAGATTCAGGAATTGGCATAGATGCTTCACCAGTAGCTAATGCAAGAGCCACAGTTCCTGAGTCAGCTCCGAAAGCTACTCCTTTGGACATTCTTGTGTGAGAGTCACCACCGATGATGATGGCCCATTCGTCTACAGTGATGTCGTTAAGAACTTTGTGGATAACGTCAGTCATCGCGTGGTATTCACCTTTCGGGTCACGGGCTGTAATCAAACCGAACTCGTTCATGAATTTCATCAGTTTAGGAATATTAGCCTGAGCTTTTTTATCCCAAACAGAAGCAGTGTGACATCCTGATTGGTAAGCACCATCAACAATCGGAGAAATCACAGTTGCTGCCATAGATTCAAGCTCCTGAGAAGTCATAAGACCTGTTGTATCCTGAGATCCAACGATATTTACCTGTACACGAACGTCTGAACCAGCGTGTAAAACTTTTCCTGGTGTAGTTCCTACAGCATTTCTGTTGAAAATCTTTTCTACCGCTGTAAGCCCTTGTCCTTCATGAGAAATTTCTTTTGATGGAGCAAAAACAACCGGAGCTTCAACTCCTAAAAGCTGAGCGGCAAATGTCTGTAACTTTTTACCAAATACGATAGCATAAGATCCTCCTGCTTTGATGAATTCCATCTTTTGTGGAGTGAAAGATTTGGTAAGGTCGATCAATTCCTGATCTCCGTTATATAATTTCTTTTCTTTTGTATTGATTGTTAAAACAGTTCCTGTTGCTACTGAATAAGCTTCCTCAAGAACGATATCTCCATTTTCGTTACGAACAGGGTTTCCGTTTTCGTCCACTTTCTTCACCCAGTTTTTAAGGTCGATACCGATACCTCCGGTAACGTCTACTGTGGTAAGGAAGATCGGGGAAATACCGTTTGTTCCCCCTACAATAGGAGCAATGTTTACGAATGGTACATAAGGGCTAGCCTGTTTTCCAGTCCAAAGAGCAACGTTGTTTACTCCGGACATTCTGGATGATCCAACACCCATTGTTCCTTTTTCAGCGATCAGCATAACGCTTGCATCAGGATGTTTTGCCTGTAAAGCTTTGATTTCTTCCTGAGCTTCAGGAGTAATCATACATTTTCCGTGAAGTTCACGGTCTGATCTTGAGTGCGCCTGGTTACCCGGAGAAAGTAAATCTGTTGAGATATCTCCTTCACCTGCGATGAATGTTACTACTTTGATTTCTTCTGCAACTTCCGGAAGTTTAGTAAAGAATTCAGCTTTGGCGTAGCTTTCTAAAATTTCTTTTGCAATTTCGTTTCCGCTGTTGAATGCTTCTTTCAGACGATTGGTATCTGCTTCATAAAGGAAAACCTGAGTTTTAAGAACGTTGGCAGCTTCTTTAGCAATAGCCGCGTCATTACCCAGAGCAAGATCCAGCAATACCTCAATAGAAGGTCCTCCTTTCATATGAGATAACAGTTCAAAGGCAAATGCCGGGGAAATTTCTTCTACTACGGATTCACCCAGAATAATTTCTTTTAAAAATTTTGCTTTCACTCCCGCTGCACTTGTCGTACCAGGTAGTGTGTTATAAATGAAAAATTGAAGAGAATCCGGTCGGTCAGCATTACCTGAATCTTTAATTTGTGTAATGATTTCGCTTAGTAATTCAGCACCATCAATTGGCTTAGGATGAAGCCCCTGGGTTTTTCTTTCTTCAATCTCTTTGATGTAATCCTTATAAATACTCATAATAGAAGGTCTTTCAAAATTAAAGGTAGGCCTGCTTTTTCTTTACTGGTGTGTATAAATACAATTAATGACATTTTGAGTTCCCGCATTTTGATGCAACATTAACCGAATAAAGTCAGCATAATCTACACTTTTTCAAAAGTTTTTTAAAATTATCAAACAATTCAAAATGTTCCCAAAATTACGAAATTTTACAATTTTATAAGAATGAAATTATTTAGATTCTTTATAAATATGAATTTTATAATATCTATTTTTGGTCGTATTTTTGTAAACAAATGGAGAATATGAAAAATATCCTGAATGTTTTATGTGTTTTTATTTCGATTTTCGTTTTCTCGCAGACCAAATCTGTGAAGAAAATTCCCGTGAAGAAAGGAACAAAAAGCACAGTTAAAAAAGCTGCTGCAGCTAATAAACCTAATGCTGATCTGGTAGTGATCAACAAAGATCTTCCTGTCCTGATTCCTAAGAAAAAAGGAGATCAGTTCGGGTATGTCAACCAGAACGGGAAATTTATTATCCAGCCGGAATATCATATTGCTGTATTTTTTTATGAAGACTGCAACCTTCTGAATTCTCCTAATGAAAAGGTCAGAAAATTCGGAACAAAAGACTATGCCACGGTAGAAAAAAACATGATTTCTTACCGTGTAGACCAGTCTGGGAAGAGAGTATATCAATTCAAAGAAGCCGATTTTGGAAAGTGTAAATTTGAAGAATATAAACAACAGCTATTTCAGGCTTATATCCTCAATGGTTTTTACGGAATCATTGAAAAGTCAAAGTTTGTGAATGCTGCCGATTACAGACAATATCAGATCTATCCTCAATATCAGTATCTGTTCATTTTGGAAGGGGATGATGTGGCTAACCCGATGATTGTAGCTTCCAATAATGATAAATTCGGAATTATTGATGTTAATAATAAGATTATCATTCCATTTGAATATTCCAATATTAAAAGAAATTTCAGCTGGAAACTGGGCAAGATGTTTGAAGTGACCAAAGACGGCTCGAATTACTACTATATCGACGCCAACAACAAAACGTACTAAATAATTATTAATGATGAATGATGAATGATTTATTTGATAACTCCTATTTTTCATTCCATAGCATCCACGTATACCGAAACTCAATACCCCGAATCCCGCACCTCGTAACCCGTTATCCCGCATCTCACAACCCCAATTCCAATTCATATATTTTTTGTAATTTTGCGGCTGAAATAAAGGGGTGCTTTAACAGGCTGAGATTATACCCAATGAACCTGGAACAGGTAATGCTGTTTAGGGAACCATTTAAATAATTGATGGATGATTAGCGATAAATATTCGATAAGCATCAGCATCGTTTGCGATTTGTCAATTATCTCATAATCACCCCTTTTATTCATTAAATGTTAAAGATTTATAGAATGAAAGGATTATTTTTTTTAGGGCTTAGTGTAGGCTCAGTAGCTTTTATACAGGCTCAGAATAAAGATTCCCTAAAGGTGAGGGAAATTGAAGCAGTCAACTTTACCAAAAGGCTGCCGGTAGCAAAGGAAATCATCAATGTACAGAAAGATCTGGACAGTAAAAATCTGGGACAGGATCTTCCTATTCTTTTGAAAAATCAAACCTCCATTATTTCTACTTCCGATGCCGGAAATGGTGTAGGATATACCGGTTTTAGAATCCGTGGAGTTTCAGGAAGTGCCATCAATGTCATGATGAATGGTGTTCCATACAACGATTCTGAAAGTCAGGGAACGTTCTTTGTCAACGTACCGGATTTAACAAGTTCTGCCTCACAGATTGTCATTCAGAGAGGAGTAGGAACTTCCAATAACGGGGTTTCTGCCTTCGGAGCAAGTATTAATGTACTTTCTAAAGATCCTGAAGAGAAGTTTTATTTTAAAACAGATGACAGCTACGGATCATTTAATACCTATAAATATTCAGCTGAAATAGGCTCAGGGAAATTCTGGAAAAACCGACTTTCCGTGATGGGAAGATATACCCATATTCATTCTGACGGATATATCGACAGAGCTTCATCCAACTTACATTCTTATAATTTCACTGCTTTATTTGAAGAAGGAAATACGAAATTACGTTTAATGGCTTTTGGGGGAAAAGAGAAAACGTATCAGGCATGGAATGGTATTGATCGTAAAACCTGGGAAACGGATCCTAAATTCAATATTTCAGGAGCCATTTATGATGCCAACTGGGAGAATATTGTAAGTTTCTATGATAATGAAACGGATAATTACAGACAGAACCATTATCAGTTGCTTTGGGAACAGAAGTTCAGCGACCGCTGGAATCTTGAAACCACATTCCATTATACAAAAGGAAAAGGATATTATGAAAACTACAAGCAGGGAGACCCTTTTTCAAGATATAACCTTCCTAATATAACAGAAGGAGGACAAACGATAAAAGCTTCAGACTTTATCAGAAAAAAATGGCTGAATAATGATTTCTACGGAATGGTTTCTACCTTGTACGGAAAGTTTGAAAATTTAGATCTGAACTTTGGTGCCGTTGTCAATCAGTATTACGGAAGGCATTATGGAAATGTGACAGGAGTATTTTTTCCTCAGATTGATGAAAGCGAATATTACAGAAACCGCTCTGTAAAGAATGAAGTGTCAGGTTTTGCAAAAGCTTTATTAAGAGTGGATAATTTTGAATTCTTTGGAGATTTACAACTTAGGAAAATCAATTACAACACAAAGATTCTGACGGCTGGTGATGATGAAGGAGCAGATTTAAGTAAAAACTGGCTGTTCTTTAATCCTAAAGCCGGAGTGAATTACAGAATTGACGGAGGTAAAATATTCCTTTCATACGCTCATGCTCACCGTGAACCCAACAGAGATGACCTGATGGCGAATAACGATGTGAAAGCCGAAAAACTTCATGATATTGAAGCAGGTTTTGAAAAACAGTTCGGGATTGTTTCATTGACGGCCAATGTTTATTACATGTATTATGTGAACCAGCTGGTGTTGAATGGAGAATTGAATAATGTAGGAGCATTTATCAGAACAAATTCGGGGAAAAGCTATAGAAGAGGTATTGAGGTAGGTGCTTTGGCAAAATTATCGAAACAATGGGAGGTTTCAGGAAATGTAACGTTAAGTCAGAACAGAAACCAGGATTTCAATATTCAAAATGGAGATGTTCCTAAGAGCCTTGGAAATACCCAGATTTCATTCTCTCCGAATGTAATTGCCAATGTAAGCCTGAAATTTAATCCTACAAAGAATTTCCAGTTTGCTTTAATGAATCAGTATGTTGGAAAACAATATCTGGATAATACCGAAGATGCTAATCTTCAGCTTAAAGATTATTTCCTGACAGATTTCAATGCGCAATATCAGTTTAAAATTGCTAATAACGAAATTGCATTAAAACTATTGGTGAATAACCTGTTCAACAAGAAATATGTGAACAACGGATCTGTATATGAAGGACAGCCTTATTATTTTTCACAGGCAGGAACCAACTTTATGTTTGGAGTAAGCTGGAAAATACAATAGCAAAAGATCAGGGATACAGATTTATAAATTAGTTTTAGCAGTTTTATCCTTTTTAGACTTAAAAAAAGAAGTTTAAATAGTCGTATTCCTTTTTTTGTACATAATAATCAAAAGACTGTTTCGGCAGTCTTTTTTATATCCATTAAATATTACAAAAAGTCCCGAAAAAGTTATAAATTTGCTGCCAAATGAATATTTCAGCATATATTTTAGAATACTTAAAACAATTTGGAACTACCACAGTTCCAGGCTTTGGGGTGTTTTCACTGAAAAATTCTAAGGCAATTATTAATTCTGAAAACGGAAGCATTCTGCCTCCGGCCAGTCAGATTGAATTTACAATAGATTACGAAGTACAGACTGAAGATCTTGCTGCTTTTATTGCAGAACAAAAACAGATGTCTCTGGAAGCTTCCAAAAGTGATCTTAAAATTCAGACTGATTTTTGGAAGAAAAAACTTCAGGCCGAACAGGTTCTTGAAATTCAAAACCTTGGAACAGTCTTCATTGAAGAAGGGCACACTCATTTCAAGGGAAAAAGAATAGAATCCGGACGTCCGGACTTTTACGGATTGGAAGAGATTAGGTTCTCCGATATCAATAACGGGGAGAAAGTAAATACCACAGTGAATCGTGAAAAGGATTTTAAATTCAAAAAAACAATTCTTTGGATTTTCCTTCTGGCTATTCCGGTTCTTGGAATTGTATACCTGGCGTTTACCCAACAGGAACTTCTTTTTGGAAAAAAATCTTTCAAAAATGTTTCTGTACAAACCTCTACCCATAGAATTGTAAAAGATACGGTGAAAGTGATGGTACATACCCCGGAAACACCTGTTTCAGATTCTTTGAAAAAAGATTCATTAGTAAAACCTGTCGGAAAAGAAATGAAACCTGCTCCGGCTGTCCCAAACAACACTAAGACTAGATGGCAAAAATAAAAAAAGCGTCAGAATCTCTGACCATTATGACCAATATCGTTCTTCCGAACGAAACCAACTCTTTAAGAAACCTTTTCGGTGGTGAACTTCTGGCAAAAATGGACCGTTGTGCGTCTATTTCTGCAGCTAGACACTGTGAAAGAAGAGTAGTAACAGCTTCTGTAAACCACGTATCTTTCAACCATCCGATTCCGGAAGGAGGTGTAGTGGTATTGGAATCTAAAGTTTCCAGAGCATTCTCTACTTCTATGGAAGTGTATGTAGATGTGTGGTTGGATGACCCGATTAACCAGAAGAAAATTCATACCAATGCAGGGATTTATACCTTCGTTGCAGTAGATGAATTCAATCGTCCGATTCCTATTCCGGAAATGATTCCTGAAACAGATGAGGAAAAAGAAAGATTTGCAGCAGCCTTCCGTAGAAAAGAACTTTCATTAATCCTTTCCGGAAGAATGAAGCCTCTGGAATCTGTAGAACTTAAAAAACTATTCCAGGAACCACAGGAGTCTAAGAAAGATAAAAAGTAATCTTATATACTTTATCAATAAAAATGCTTTTAAACTTTGCTGAGTGCTAACGCCTTTGCGAGCTTAAAAGCATTTGTTTTTTCAGAAATTTGCGAACTTTGCGGTAGAATAAAATTGTAATCATTTAGGAATCTGTTCCTATCTCTAAAATCATTAATAAAAAATGAAGATACTTCTTTTAGATAAAAACCATCCTCTTATTACTGAACAGCTTTTGGCTCAGAAT
This sequence comes from Chryseobacterium sp. WLY505, assembly GCF_030846215.1. NCBI lineage: Bacteria > Pseudomonadati > Bacteroidota > Flavobacteriia > Flavobacteriales > Weeksellaceae > Chryseobacterium > Chryseobacterium sp. WLY505. The sequence goes on from NZ_JAVCWI010000007.1 coordinate 169,550, forward strand.
TTTATTTTAGAAGAGGATTTTACATCGTCTTATGATGAGGTTTGTGATAAAATTGAGAACTACGACGGAATTATTATCAGAAGCCGTATTCCACTGGACAAAAACTTTCTGGAAAAAGGGAAGAATCTGAAGTTCATCGCAAGAGTAGGTGCCGGAATGGAAAATATTGATATTCCTGTTGCTGAAAAACTGGGAATTCAGCTGATCAATTCTCCGGAGGGAAACAGAGATTCTGTGGCGGAGCACGTAGTGGGAATGCTGCTGGTGATCATGAACAGACTTTTTATTGCTTCTCAGGAAGTGAAAAACGGGATCTGGAAGCGTGAAGAAAACCGAGGAGATGAGCTATTGGGAAAAACTGTAGGGCTTATCGGATATGGAAATATGGGAAAAGCTACTGCGAAAAGACTTTCAGGATTCGGATGTAAGGTGATTTTCCATGATATTCTTCCGGGCCTTTCAGATGAATATGCCACACAGGTCTCACTGGAAGAATTGAAACAATCTGCGGAGGTTATAAGTTTACATATTCCTTTAACTTCAGAAACCCATTACCTTATTGACAAAACATTCATTCAGGAAATGAAAAATGATTTCTATTTCGTGAATACAGCAAGAGGAAAAAATGTTGAAACTAAAAGTTTAGTAGAAGGGTTGAAATCAGGAAAGGTGAAAGGAACTTGTCTGGATGTTTTGGAGTATGAAAAATCTTCTTTCGAGAATATTGAATCCGAAAATGAAGATCTAAAATATCTTCTGGAATCAGAAAAAGCGATTGTGACGCCTCATATTGCAGGCTGGACGCATCAGAGCAAAGAAAAGCTGGCTCAGTTTATTGTAGACAAAATTGTAGCTTCACATTGTTAAGCTATTTTAAAAAAAATAAAATGTAAAAGAAGCGGATTTACGAAATGTGAATCCGCTTTTTTATGATTTTTCGCTTGCAAGTTTTAATTCTCTATTCATTTATGTTAAATAATTCATAATATCCACCTCATATTTATTATTTATTTTGAGTTTTATTAAATTGCCGCTCATTTTTGAATCTCATGAAGACGCGTAATTTTGTACTTATCCTAACTGTTTTATTATCGATATTTTCCTGTAAAAAAAAGTCTGAAGCCAAAGAAGTTTCGGCTGAAAATACAACCAATCTGCCCAACTATGGAAATGTAGATCTGGGTGATGTTTTTACAAAAGGGGACGGACAGCTTTTGAATAGACAAACTACCGTAAGTTATATCGATCAGTATTACAAGAAGATATGGGAAGGAGGAAACCTTAGCGGTGGAATTCTTGTTGCCAAAGGTGATGAAATCCTGTATGAAAATTACAGAGGTTTCGGAAGAGAAGGAAATCAAATGCCAATCGATAAAAATACACCTTTACACGTTGCTTCAGTTTCGAAGACTTTAACGGCAATGGCGATGATGAAGCTGATAGAGGCAGGAAAAATAAAATTTACGGATCACCTTACGCAGTTTTTTCCGGGATTTCCCTATCCCAATGTTACTGTTCAGACTTTATTGGATCAAAGAAGCGGTCTTCCGAAATATGAATATTTTATTACCAAGATACAGCCGGCTCCGGCAGAACTTTCCAAGCCATTTATAACAAATGAAGATGTATTGAATATGATCATTAAATATAAACCTGATCTGGCAAGAGATACGGATACAGGATTTATGTATTGCAATACAAACTTTGCTTTATTGGCTTTATTAATTGAAAAAGTGACCAAAACTCCTTTTCCTCAGGCGATGAAAGAAATGGTTTTCACACCGTTGAAAATGAATAATACGTATATCTTTCAGGAAAAAGATATTCCAACAGCAGCACAGTCTTTTTATTATGGAGGAAATAAGCTGTATCCTTTAGACAGACTTGATCTGATTTATGGAGATAAAAATGTCTACACTACACCAAGAGATCTGTACAATTTCTCAAAAGCCATGTTTTCGAAAAATTTCCTGAAGCCTGAGCTGATGCAGATGGTATTCACTCCTTACAGCAATGAAAAAGCGGGAATGAATAATTATGGTTTAGGATTCAGAATGAAAATATTTGATAACGGTGAAAAGCTTACTTATCACAATGGATGGTGGCATGGTACCAACTCGGTATTTGCCCATCTTTTAAAATCTAAGGTTACCATCGTAGCTATCGGAAACAAATATTCAAACAAAGTATATACAGCTCTTGCATTATCCGGATTATTCGAAGATTTCCCTTTACAGAAAGAGAAGCTGCATACGGTGATGCATGACAATAAAGATACTTTGAATTCCGGACAGGAAGTTTTTGGAGAATAATGTTTACTTTTGCCTAAACATTTTCATGAAAAGGTTTCTTTTATTACTCGTTATCTGTTTTCTTGTACATTCATGTGCAAGAGTAGGATCTCCTGTCGGAGGACCTAAAGATACTCTGGCACCGAAGTTTTTAAGTTCAAACATTGATACAACAAGAATTAATGTCAAAAGAGATATTCACCAGCTCCGTTTGGATTTTGATGAATATGTGACGCTGAAGGATATCAATAAAAACCTTATTATTTCACCTCCCATTAAAGGGATCACGAGGATTCTTCCTTCCAATATTGCCAACAAGTTTGTGCTGATCCAATGGTCAGATACGCTTCAGGCCAATACGACTTATAACTTCAATTTTGGAAACTCAATTGTTGATAATAACGAGTCCAATATCTTAAGATATTTTAATTTTGCTTTTTCTACAGGAGACAAATTGGATGATTTGTATATCAGTGGGGAAGTAAAAGATGCGCTCGATACTAAAAAGAAAACCGGAACTACAACAGAAAATAAGCTGGTGGTAGGATTGTATCAGGTAAAGGATACAATGGATTACAAGAAAAAGCCATACTATATCACCAAGGTAGATGAAGATGGATATTATGAATTAAATTATCTGACTCCTGGAAAATATAAAATTATTGCTTTTGAAGATGAGAATGGAAATTCAATGTATGACCCCGGAAAAGAAAAAGTTGGATTCCAGAAAGATCCGATCAATTTTGAGAAATCTATTTCAGGATTGAATTTAAAAGTATACCCTTCCAAAAAGGCTGTAAAGTATCTTGAAATGAAAGAGATTGCAGGAGGAATTTTAATGACATTCGAAGGGAATCCTGATGACGTGAAAGTTCAGTCGCTGAATGAGAAACTGAAAGATGTCAAAATAACCCATACTCCGAAATCAGACTCTGTAAGAATCTGGTTTGATGCTGTAAAGGATAATGTGGGGCAGGAAGCCAATGAAAAACTGATATTCACGCATAATAAAGGTCCGAAAAAAGACAGTGCCTACAGCGTCTCTTTATTTTACAGATACAATAAAAAGAATGCCATGGACCTCAACAGTGATAATGGAGGAGAATCAATAGCTCCACAGTCAGATTTTAAAATATCGTCCAACTATATTGTGGATAAAATTGATCCTTCAAAGTGGACACTTAGGGCTAAAGGAGATAGTTTAACAACGTTACCGTTTACTGCTAAAATTTCAGAAACCAATCCTTATCAGATTCAGGTTCAGTCAGATTTTGTGATGGGAAAAAGCTATCAGCTTACGGTGCCTAAGGAGACTGTATCCTCATACTATGCAAAAAACACGCAATCTAAGCGTTTTGATTTTGATGTTGCCAAAATAGACCAGTTTGGAAGTGTTGAATTCACTATTTCAAATGCACCGGAAACAAATTATTGGATTCAGCTGTTGGATTCTTCAGACAAAGTTGCTTATCAGAGGTATATGAAAGGAGATAAAGTGAAATTTGATATCCTGAAACCTGGGGAGTACATCGTGAGAATCCTGGTAGATAATAACGGGAATAAATATTGGGATGAAGCAGATTTTGCTAATGATATTTTTGCTGAAGATGCCTATATTTTCTATAAAAAAGTGATCGTTAGAGGTCTGTGGGAAACAAGAGAAGAGTGGGATCTGAAGGATACCAGAACACTTGATAATCCTAAAGGATCTACCCCCGCTGTAGCAGCTCCTGCTGGGGAAACACCGCCTGTACCGACTGAAGTGAAACAGGAGGCTAAAAAAGAATTGAAATCTCAAAATGCTGTTATAACGCCCGCAAAATAAGCAGATGAAGACCGCTAAGAAAATAGTATTCTGGACTTTTGTGGCATTTGCCCTGATTCAGTTCTTTCCTATAGACAGAACCAATCAGCCTGTGGATGCAAAGGTAAACTTTGTGGATGCAAGGAAATCACCGGAAAAGGTTAGAACACTGCTTAAAAACGCCTGTTACGACTGTCATTCCAATGAAACAGTATACCCAAAATATGCTTTTATTGCGCCCGTTTCCTGGTCTGTAAAAAGCCATGTGAATGAAGGCAGGGAACATCTTAATTTTTCTGCATGGGAAACTTATAATAAGGATTTGAAGGAGAACATGCTTACCAAATCCATTCAGACCATTCAGAATAAAACAATGCCGATGCCTGGCTATATTGTGTACCATAAAGAGGCTAATCTTTCAGAAGCAGAAAGAGCATTGCTGATTCAGTATTTTGAAGAAATGCTGAAGACTAAAACTTATTAATTTCTACCATAAAAAAAACTCCCGCAGATTTCGCAAATCCAGCAGATGATTGTGTTATACAATCTGCTTAACTTGCAAAATCTGCGGGAGAATATTTACAAAAATTATTTCTTTAAATAGCTCTCGAAAAATCTCTTCTGAGAATCAAAAGCAAGATCTTCAAGATCCAGATCCTGTAAAGGAATCCAGACAGCTTCCGAAATTTCGGAGAGCTCAAGATTTACCTCAAACTTTTCCGAAACATTGTATTCATAAAAGAGATCGATCGTATTGTAATCAATTTCCTTGTATTGATAGATGTTGGGAAGGCTGGTGAGGTATTTCAGGTTCGAAATATCGATATCAAGCTGAAGTTCTTCAAAAAGTTCTCTTTTACAGGTTTCCTCTGCACTTTCTTTAGGGTCGACAAATCCTCCTGCAAGATCGAGTTTCCCTTTTTTAGGATCTCTGTTTCTTCTGGTAAGATAAATTTCGTCTCCACATCTGATGACAACTGCTACTGCACCTGCCACATTATTGTACAAAGTAAAACCACATTCCGGACAGCTCCATTTTTTTTCACCATCCCAGTGTAAGGACTCTCTGCCACAGCTTGGACAATATTTCAATAATTTCATTGAGCAATATTAATATTTCTCGGGTGATAACTCAAAATAACATCCCTTAATTCTTCTGTTTTCAGGTGCGTATAGATCTCCGTTGTCGTAATACTGGAATGTCCCAGCATTTCCTGGATATAACGTAAATCAGCTCCATTCTGTAATAAATGGGTCGCAAATGAATGTCTGAATGTGTGTGGAGATATTTTTTTGTTAACCCCTGCTTTATCTGTAAGTTCTTTAATAATAAGAAATACGATTACTCTGGACATAGAAGTCCCACGACTGTTTAAAAACAGAGTGTCTTCATATTTCTTATTGATTTTACCTTTAGAACGAACCTCTTTGATATAACTTTCAAGCAGATCAGCAGTATAATCAGCTAAAGGAACAAAACGGGTTTTGTTTCCTTTTCCGTTTACCTTGATGTATTGCTCTTTAAAGTTGATATTGGAGATCTTCAGATCGATCAGTTCAGAAACACGAAGCCCACATCCATAGAGTACCTCTATGATGCATTGGTTTCTTTTTCCCAGATCTGTATTCACCTCAATAGCAGCAATAATTTTGTTGATATCAGGCAGGCTTAAAGTATCAGGTAGATATAATCCCAGTTTTGGGCCTTCAAGTAACGCCGCAGGATTGTCTTCACGATATTCATCTTCCAGCAGAAATTTAAAGAAAGCTTTGATGGAAGATATCCACCTTGCCTGTGATCTCTCACTGAATTTCTGTTTGGAAAGATTGAAAATGTATTCCTGCAGGTTTTCGTAACCGATGGAGTCTGGACCGACGTTTTCCAGATCCTCTTCTGCGTAATCTTTTAATTTCTTAATGTCCCGAACGTAGGCGTCGAGTGTGTTTTCTGAAAAATTTCTTTCGAAACGAAGAAATATTTCAAAATCTTTGATCTTTTCATCCCAAGTCATTTGTGCTTATTTTTTTAGTTCACAGTCCGATATTTGTTCTATTTCAATGTTATGGTTCCTCAGGAACGATATTCCATCGTCATCCGAATACTCATTAATATACACCAGTCTCGTAATCCCTGCCTGCAGAATCAGCTTGCTGCATTCTTTACAGGGAGACAGCGTTAAATATAACGTTGCCCCTTTTGCAGATTGGGTAGAGGCAGCCAGCTTCAATATAGCATTGGCTTCCGCATGCAATACGTACCAGTGTGTTTTTCCATCTTCATCTTCACAGCAGTTTTCGAATCCCGAAGGAGTCCCGTTGTAACCATCTGAAATAATCATCCTATCTTTTACGATAAGAGCTCCCACCTGTTTTCTCTTACAGTAGGAGAGTTTTGCCCATTCCTGAGCCATTTTTAGATAAGCTTTATCAAACTTATTCATACCGCAGCATTGTTTTTTTTCGAAATAATTTGGATTAAAATCTTTTAGAAAGATTTAGAAGTTAGGCTTTCTCTTCTCTAGAAACGCAGTAACTCCTTCTTTCTTATCTTCCATTTCAAAAAGTTCTCCGAAATATTTGATTTCAGTTTCAAAACCTTTCTCCGTATCCGATAAATTCACGGCATTGATAGCCTTCGATATTGCCATTGGTGAATTGTAGGCAATGGTGTTTGCTAATTCTTTCGTTTTGGTTAATAATTCTTCAATAGGGTATACTTCATTCACCAGTCCGATCTCTTTTGCTTTTTGAGCAGGGATCATTTTGGCGGAGAAGATCATTTCATTGGCAATACCTTTTCCTACAAGCTTGGGAAGCCTCTGGGTTCCTCCATATCCCGGAATTAATCCAAGAGTTACTTCAGGAAGTCCTAATCTGGCGTTTTCCGATGCGTATCTGATGTGGCATGCCATGGCAAGCTCCAAACCTCCTCCTAATGCAAAACCGTTTACGGCTGCAATGACAGGTTTAGACATATTTTCAATTTTGTTGAACAATGTATTTTGTCCGTTTCTTGCAAGTTCTTCAGCTTTTTCCTGTCCGAATTCACTGAATTCCTTGATGTCAGCTCCCGCTACAAAAGATTTTTCTCCACTTCCGGTAAGGATAATTACTCTGCATGAAGTGTCAGCGTTAAGCTCATCCAGTGCGGTACTGATTTCCTGAATTGTTTTGGCATTTAAAGCATTTAAACTCTCAGGTCTGTTTATGGTAATAATAGATAATTTATCTTCTTTTTTTAATAATATGTTCTCGTAACTCATTTTTCCACTTTAAAATATCATCCTTTGCAAATTATGAATTTTTTACAAAAAAAAGGAAAAAATATTATTTTTTTTTCCTTTTTTTTAATTTATCATTCAATATGATTATTTGGAATGATTCATCATATTTGCATCAATATTGACGTTTAGTTGAGAAGCCACTTTCATGCCAAGCTCAATGTTAGCACGGAAAAAGTGACATAGTTGTCTGTTGATAATCTCGTCTTTCTTAGGCCCGGTAATACCACTCATGCTGCCTACAATATTTTTGATCAGATGATCTCTGTCTTCTGCATTCATTGCTTTTGAATACAAAAGTCCCGGTTGGGTATAGTGGTCGCTGTCGTTATCATTTCTGTTGTAGCTGGCAACATGGGCACTATCTAACTCATATTCATAGTTTTTATAGGATGAATCTGCTTGGATGTCATCAAAACTGTTAGGATGGTAATTCGGCTTGTCCTGATACTGGCTTGAATCTGCCATAAAACCGTCTCTCTGGTAATTGTTGACCGCAAAAGGACATCTGTTAACTTCCAGCTGATGGGCGTTGACACCTACTCTGTAACGGTGGGCATCAGGATATGAGAATAATCTTCCCTGAAGCATTTTGTCCGGTGAAAAACTGATTCCGTTGATCAGGTTGCTTGGAGAAAAAGTAGACTGTTCCACGTGAGCGAAATAATTAACAGGTACTTCGTTCAGTTCCATTTCTCCTACCTCAATTAATGGGAAATCATCATGGAACCATACTTTAGTTACATCAAACGGATTCCATCTGAAATCTTTCGCCTGCTCCTCTGTCATCACCTGTATAAATAAAGTCCATTTCGGGAAATCACCGTTTTCAATAGCGTTGCAAAGATCTTCCTGTGCAAAGTCAGGGTTTTCTCCAGCCATTTTTACGGCTTCTTCATCCGTGAAGTTTTTTACACCTTGTTTTGTTTTAAAATGGAATTTTACCCATACTCTCTCATTTTTATCATTGATCATGGAGAACGTATGAGATCCGAAACCGTGCATATGTCTGTAGCCGTGAGGTGTTCCTCTGTCTGACATCAATATAAGAACCTGATGAAGTGATTCCGGGTTTAAGCTCCAGAAATCCCACATCATGGTGGCACTTTTCAGGTTGGTTTTCGGTACTCTTTTCTGGGTGTGGATAAAATCCGGGAATTTTTTTGCATCCTTAATAAAGAATACCGGAGTATTATTTCCTACCAGGTCCCAGTTTCCATCTTCCGTATAAAATTTTAAAGCAAATCCTCTTGGGTCTCTTGCAGTATCGGCACTTCCTTTTTCGCCTCCCACAGTAGAAAATCTTGCAAACATTCTGCATGAGTTTCCTACTTTTGAAAACAGCTTTGCTTTCGTGTACTGGCTGATATCATGCGTTACGGTGAAAGTTCCGTACGCTCCGCTTCCTTTGGCATGCACAATTCTTTCAGGAATCCTTTCCCTAACGAAATGTGCAAGATTCTCCTGAAGAATAAAGTCCTGCAGCAATACCGGGCCTCTTGGTCCTACCGTCTGTGAATCCTGATGTTCAAAATAAGGTGCGCCGTTACTTAACGTTAATTTTTTAGAATCCATATCATTAATGATTTGTATAAATGTTTTTTGTTTTTCTAAATCCAAGTGTAAAGGTAATGAATATCAAATTTACTTGAATTTTTAATTGGTAATAGCAAAAACGTTATATCTTTGTAATAGATAATATTAATCAAATGAACATTCAGCAACTGGAGTATCTTATCGCTGTTGATAAGTATAAACATTTTGGTAAGGCCGCTCAGGCGTGTTTTATTACCCAACCTACGTTAAGTGCCATGATACAGAAATTTGAGGATGAACTGGATGTAAAGGTTTTCGACAGAACGACCCACCCGATCCGTACCACGGACGTAGGTCTTCAGATTATTGATCAGGCAAAGGTAATTATCGAGTCTGTCAATGAGCTTAAAAACAAAGCCAACCTTTTGAATAATATTCTAGGAGGAACGATCAATCTGGGAATCATTCCTACCGTGTCTTCTTTCATTCTGCCAACAGAGATTTTTAAATTCCTGGAGGATAATCCGAAGATTCAGATGAATGTAAAAGAAATGACAACTGATAATATTATTAAAGCACTAAAAGCAGGAGAACTGGATGCCGGAATTATTTCTACTCCGTATGATACTGCTGATGAGTTTTATCAGGATTTCCTTTTCAACGAGGAGCTGATGATTTACAGCTCCAATACAGAAGCGAACAAAAAGAATTCTTACATCATTCCGGAAGATCTGAATGTAGAGAAAGTATGGCTTCTTGAAGAAGGAAACTGCCTGAGAAATCAGTTTGAAAATATCTGTCATCTGAAAGAAAATACCCTGAAGCCAAAAAATTTGGATTTCTTAGCTTCCAATATCCAGACTTTGGTACATATGGTGGATAAAGTAGGGGGTATCAGTATTCTGCCGGAACTGGCACTGAGCCAGCTTTCAGAAGAGCAGAAGAAAAATGTTTTCAGATTCAAAAAACCTTTCCCATATCGCGAAATCAGTATTATTTATTATAAACCAACCTTCAAACAAAAGATTATTGATGAATTATCACATTCTATCAAAACTTCTTTAGAACTTAAGTTGAATTACCACGAAAGTCCGAAAGAATTTGTAAGCATTAAGCCTCAGTAATGGAAATGCTTTAAAGTGATAGAAATCATCAATTTAAATAAAAGTATAATTAATAAACAAAATTTTTGAGTATTAGGAAAATAGTACTTAAATTTGCTGACGTTTATTACGAGGAAAAATTTGACCTGATTGCAACCTCTATAAAAAAATGCTAAAACAGTATTCTTTTTTCTGGGCAATTTCATTCATATTTTTCGCAAATACAATTTTTTAAATCTTTAAAAACAAAAGAATTATATGTCTTATTTATTTACATCTGAATCAGTTTCAGAAGGACATCCGGATAAAATTGCCGATCAAATTTCCGATGCATTAATCGACCATTTCCTGGCATACGATAAAGATTCAAAAGTAGCATGTGAAACTCTTGTAACTACCGGACAGGTGGTATTGGCAGGAGAAGTAAAATCAGATGCATACCTTGATGTACAGACTATTGCCAGAGAAGTAATCAACGGAATCGGGTATACGAAAGGTGAATATATGTTCAATGGAGACTCTTGCGGAGTTATTTCTGCAATCCACGAGCAGTCACCTGATATCAACCAGGGAGTTGACAGAGCCGTAAATGATGAGTCTTTCGAAGCTAAAGCAAATGCACAGGGAGCTGGAGACCAGGGAATGATGTTCGGGTATGCTACCAATGAGACGGCTAATTATATGCCTCTGGCATTGGATCTTGCCCATACGATCCTGAAAGAACTTTCTGCCATCAGAAGAGAAAATAAGGAAATCACTTATCTTCGTCCGGATGCAAAAAGCCAGGTAACGATTGAGTATTCTGATGATCATAAGCCTGTCAGAATTGATTCTATTGTAGTTTCAACTCAGCACGATGACTTTGGTACAGAAGAAGAAATGCTGAACAAGATCCGTGAGGATATCAAAAATATTCTGGTTCCAAGAGTCGTTGCGCAGCAAACTGAAGAAATCAAAGCTTTATTCAACGATCAGATCAAATATCACATCAATCCTACCGGGAAATTTGTAATCGGAGGACCTCACGGAGATACAGGTCTTACAGGTAGAAAAATCATCGTTGATACCTACGGTGGTAAAGGTGCCCACGGTGGTGGTGCTTTCTCTGGAAAAGACCCTTCTAAAGTAGACAGAAGTGCTGCCTATGCAACAAGACATATTGCTAAGAACCTAGTAGCTGCCGGAGTAGCGGATGAAGTTTTGGTACAGGTTTCTTACGCCATTGGAGTAGCTGAGCCTTGTGGCTTATACATCAATACTTACGGAACGGCGAAAGTAGATCTTCATGATGGGGATATCGCGAAAAAAGTTTCTGCTATTTTTGATTTAAGACCTTATGCTATCGAGCAGAACTTAAAATTAAGAAACCCTATTTATCAGGAAACAGCGTCTTACGGACACATGGGTAAAGAGCACTATGTAGCTGATAAAACTTTCAATAAAGGCCATAAGAATGAGATTACGTTAAAAGATCTTGAGTTCTTTACCTGGGAGAAACTAGACAAAGTAGAGGAGATTAAAACCGCTTTTGGAATTTAATTTCTCTTTGAAGAATAATAAGTGAACTGCTTTATCTTTGGATAAGGCAGTTTTTTTTAATTTTACACCTTAATAATATAGAAAGATGATGAATTTTCGAACTGTAGTTGCTGTCATGTCCCTGTTTTTGCTAAGTTCTTTAGTAAAAGCCCAATATACCATGCATAAAATGATCAGTGTAGGGTATACTTACCAGAATCAAAGTTTTGGTGAAGTAGGAGGTAAATTACTTTTTCTTAAAAATGATGATGTGATTTACAGATTGGGAGGATCTGCAATGATGGGATCTGTAGATTCTAAATTTGCTATTATGCCAAAACTACAGGCTGATGTCCTTCTTAATTTTGAAAAAAATGTAGACTTCTATCACTCGTATTACTTTTTAGCAGGAGTAGAAGGTACCAATAAATACATTGCCCCTAAGATAGGAGTTACCCTATTTGGGATGCTTGACCTTACAGGAGGCTATGCTTTTCCTATCGGAGACACCCGACTAAACGGTAAAGAGATGAAAGGACTTAATATTAATTTTACATTAAATATCCCTACTGTATTTATTCATGACATGTTTAAGTGATTTTTTTTAGATTTTTCTCTATAAAATTTAATAATAGGTTAACAGTTATTAAAAAATTATTATATTTACATCATAATAATTGTACTACCGCCTATAGAAGAGACTCTACTCAAGAACTGTTTTGTTTTACAGCAAAGGCCAGAAGAAATATCTGGTAGAATGCCTGTCTGCAAATATTTATATTGAGAAGAGTTATGAAATCAAAATCGGATAGTTTACTAATTTCCCTTTACCAGAAAGGTGATGAGAGCGCGTTATCAACCCTCATTCACCGTCATCAGAGAGAACTTTTTACATTCATTTTTTACAAAATTAATGATGAAGATTTAGCCAACGATATCTTCCAGGATACATTCATGAAGATTATTGTCATGCTGAAAGAAGGACGCTATAACGAAGAAGGCAAATTTATTCTTTGGGCGAAAAGAATTTCCCACAATTTAATCATCGATCATTTCAGGTCAAAAGCCAAGAATATCAAAGTTTCAGAAACTACTTTTGAAACAGATGAATATTCTATCTTTGATTTAATCAGGGAGCCTTCGGAAAATATTGAGGATCAGCTTGTGACCAACCAGATTCAGGAGGATCTTATGAGGATGTTACTGTTTTTGCCACAAAACCAGCAGGAGGTAATCAAACTGAGGTTTTTTGATGGTCTGAGTTTCAAAGAAATTGCAGACCATACAGAGATGAGCATTAATACTACGCTAGGAAGAGTAAGGTATGCACTGATAAACCTGAGAAAAATCATGGATGAAAATAATATAATCTTAACAAGATAGATAATATTTCAGGAAATTTCGCGTTTTTAAGGAAAACATACTTCGCTTATGAAAAAAAATGACTCCTTAAAAGTGAAAACTTTGAAACCTAAAAAACAAACAATTGATTTTTTGCTGAATTTTTCCAAAAGCCTTGAGATTGTGAAAAGCAAGAGCAAAAATTATCCTATTACAAAAAATTAAAATTATTAACTTTGTGCTGTATGAAAATGCAGCACGTTTTTTTTGACCTGGATAATACACTCTGGGATCATCGCAGAAATGCCTATCTTACCATCAAAGATCTTTTTGAAAAACAGGAAATCACTTCAAAATATCATATTGAATTTGAAGAGTTTCATTCTGTATATCACAATATCAACGAAGAGTTGTGGGAAAAGATCAGAGACGGAATTATCGGCAAAGAGTACTTGAGAGAACACCGTTTTTATGATTCATTCAAACATTTTGGAGTAGATAATAAAGAGCTTGCCCTTTATTTTGAAGAAAACTTCCTTGATAATATTGTAAGTCATAATGAATTGGTAGAGGGAGCAGAAGATGTTTTGGAATATCTGAAAGCTAAAAATTATACACTACACATTATTTCCAACGGATTTCAGGAGGTAACAGAAAGAAAATGTACCCTTTCCGGAATTGCCCCTTATTTTAAAACAATTACCAGTGCAGATGCAGTAGGCGTAAGAAAACCTAATCCAAGGATTTTTGAATACTCACTAGGACTTTCTGAAGCCAGCAAAGAAGAAAGTATCCTGATTGGAGACGACTGGATTGCAGATGCCTTGGGAGCTACAGATTTCGGAATGGATGCGATCTTCTTCGATGTTTACAAAGAAGATAAACAGAAAGAAGGGTTAAAAGCCATTACCCATCTTCAGCAGATCAAAGAATATTTATAAAATCATATAATCTAATACAAAAGCCGCTAAATTCAACTTTAGCGGCTTTTGTATTTTAGTACTTTTAGAAATCAACGCAAACATCTGTGATTATCTGTGCGAATCTGTGGTTAAATTAAATATTCTCCACCAAAATCACTTTTCCCAATTCTTTCCCAAATTGATTAGGAACTTTGCTCCATAATAATAACAGAAAAATGTAATAGTATGAAAAATGTAAAGAAAATCACAGGAGTATTAATGGTCTTATTTTTATTGATCGGAGGCTTGGTTTCAGCACAGGACAGAGCAATCAATGCGAATCAGTTACCGAAAACAGCTAAAAACTTTCTGGCTGCTCATTTTAAAGGAATACCTGTGGCCTCGGCAATAGAAGACAGAGAAATCTATGGTGTAGATGAGTACAAAGTATATCTGACGAATGGAATGAAAATGGAATTTGACAGCAGTGGAAGCTGGAAAGAAGTAGATGGAAAACATCAGAAAATTCCTTATGGTTTCATTCCTGTATCCATCAGAAATTACAGCACGAAAAACTTTCCTAACACTTACATTATTAAGATTGAAAAGAAAAGATGGTCTTATAAAGCAGAGCTTTCCAATGGATTGGAGCTTGAATTCGACAGGAATGGGAATTTTAAAAGAATCGATGATTAACACGTAACCGAATACAAACACTAAATAGTAATACTATGGTCAACTGGAATTTAATAAACAGCGACGGAAGAAAGGGGTCTTCTGCCAAGATTAGAAAAAGTATGGTGTCTTTTCTGACAAAGTACCATCCCGGCAGCGTGATTGATTCTATTGAGAAAAAATATAATGCCTATAAAATCAATCTGATGAATGGTATCAGTCTTGTTTTTGATGCAGACGGCCGATATGTCAAATCGAATTAATGGTAAGGCTGGAAGTTGGAGGTCGGAAGAAGGAAGTTAATGAAACTGCATAGATTGATGGAGTCTGAATAACTTCCAGCTTCCCTCTTCAATCTTCCAGCTTTTAATTTCATATATTTGATATACATTAATGAAGTAGCAGAATATACAGATCCAGAAATATGAAGATTTTAATAGTAGAAGATGAGCCCGAACTGAAAGATACCGTACAGAAGTTTCTGGAAGCAGAGCATTTCATTGTAGAATATGCGGAAAATTACAGCGGTGGGCTGGAGAAAATTATTTCTTACGAATACGACTGTATTTTGCTCGATATTATGCTGCCTGACGGAAACGGAATAGATCTTTTGAAAGAGATCAAAAAAATGCATAAGAAAGATCCTGTAATTATCCTTTCTGCTAAAGACTCTGTGGACGATAAGGTGGCCGGACTGGAAATAGGAGCAGATGATTATCTTGCAAAACCTTTCCACCTTGCAGAACTGATGGCGAGAATCAAATCTGTGATCAGAAGAAAAAATCAGGATGGCGAAAATATCATCCGTTACAAAAATATCAGCATCGATCCGGAGAACAGAACGGTGAAAGTAGGTGATGAAGAGCTGGTTCTTAACAGAAAAGAATATGATCTTCTGTATTATTTCGTAATTCATCCGGAGAAAACCTTACAGAAAACAACACTGGCTGAAGCCATCTGGGGAGATTATATCGATCAGGCAGACAGCCTGGATTTTATATATTCCCAGATCAAAAATCTTCGTAAAAAACTGAAAACCCTCAATGCAGAAGCTGATTTCCAGGCTGTATATGGAATAGGATATAAATTCATCTGATGAAGACTTCATTAAAATATTATACGATTAAATATCTGATCATGATCCTGCTGCTGATTATAGCAGTGTGGGCAGGTCTTTTTTATGCCTATATCCTGGATGAAGTGCATGATAATGTAGATGACGGATTGAGGGATAGAAAAATACAGATTATTAAAGCGGTCTATCTTAATCCTCAGCTTTTGAAGAACAATGAATTTGGATTCAATGAATTTAAAATCAATCCCATCAAAGCTGGAAATTATCAAAACAAAAGCAGGCTGTACAACAAGATGTACTATATGGAGTATGATGACAAAGACCAGCCTTACAGGGTTTTGGAGGCCGACTTTATTGACCAGTTCAAAGGTCATCAGCGGCTTGTCATCAGAACATCTACGGTAGAAGAAGATGAGCTGATATACGACCTTACAACAGCCTTAATTGTGCTTTATATCCTTTTGGTGATAAGTATCGTAGCTGTTAACGGATATCTGCTTAATAAAGCCATGAGGCCGTTCTATCTGATTTTGGATAAACTTAAAAAATATCAGTTTGGAATTCCTTTCTCTCAGGAAAAACATAACTATAAGATTACCGAATTTGAGGAATTGAATGTGGAAATCAATGAAATGATTGAACGTAATGAATTGGTTTTCTATCAGCAGAAACAGTTTATTGAAAACGCTTCCCATGAGCTTCAGACTCCTTTGGCTATCGTGATTAATAAAATTGACCTGATGATCCAGAATGATGATCTTGATAAAAAGAATCTGACTTTTCTTACGGAAGTGAAGAATGATCTGAGAAGAATGGTAGGTTTAAACAAATCTTTATTAATGCTTTCCAAGATTGAGAACAGCCAGTTTAATAAAACTTCAGATGTTGATTTTAACGCGATGATTGCTCAATTAGTTCAGAATTATGAAGATTTTATTGCCTTTAAAAAAGTAGAAGTCAGTATCCTTGAAAAAGGAAAATTTGTTGCAGATTTCAATCAGGATCTTGCAGATATTCTTTTGTCTAATCTTCTTAAAAATGCAGTAAAATATAACAACGAAGAAGGAACTCTGAACATTATCATTGAAAATAACAGAATCGCATTTCAAAACAGTGGAAATCCTGTGTCTTTAGATCAATCAAGGATCTTTAACCGCTTTTACAAACAAGGTTCAGATCATACATCCACCGGACTGGGATTGTCTATTATCAAGACTATTATCAAACAATATCCGGGCTGGGATATTCATTATGAATATGGAGATCAGATGCATTACTTTATTGTGACAAAGAATAACGGACGTTAAAAATTGTAATTTATATTTATAGAGAAAGAGGCTGTCCCAAAAGTGTCATTCTGAACGAAATGAAATGTAGTGAAGAATCTAATATATCTGATATCAATAAGATTCTTCCTTCGTCAGAATGACAAAAGTCAATAATTGACTTTTGAGATAGCCTCTTTCTTATTTTTACAACGCAGCATTAAAATCCTAAGCTTGTTCTTACTCTTTTCAGCGTTTCCAGTGCAATAGGTCTGGTTTTCTCCGCTCCTTGCTGAAGTTTTGCTTCAAGTTCATCAAGATTGTTCATATAATAAGCGAACGTTTCTCTTTCTTTCTCAAAACGTACCAGGATAAGATCCAGCAATTCTTTCTTAGCATGTCCGTATCCGAAGTTTCCGGCAAGATATTTTGCTCTTAATTCTTCAGTCTGTTCAGGCGTAGCAATAAGCTGATAAATCTGGAATGTTTTATCTGTTTCAGGATCCTTAGGCTCTTCCAAAGATTTCGAATCCGATTCAATGCTCATCACCTGTTTTTTTAATTCCTTTTCAGGTAAGAAAATATTGATGATATTTCCTCTTGATTTTGACATTTTCTGACCGTCTGTTCCAGGAACATATTTAGTGTCTTCCTGAAGTTCAGATTGTGGAAGAACAAGAATTTCACCCATCTGGTTATTGAACCTTGAGGCGACATCCCTTGCAAATTCCAGGTGTTGAAGCTGATCTTTTCCTACAGGAACGATTTCAGCATCATACAATAAAATATCTGCAGCCATCAGAATAGGGTAAGTAAACAAACCAGCGTTTACATCCTGAAGTCTGTCTGCTTTATCCTTAAATGAATGAGCCAATGTTAATCTTTGATAAGGAAAAAAACATGATAAATGCCAAGAAAGTTCACAGGTTTCAGCGATATCACTTTGTCTGTAGAAATATGTTTTTTCAGTATCTAATCCACAAGCAAGCCAAGCCGCAGCAATCTCGTAGGTATTTTGTCTTAAAATCTGCGCATCCTTAATCTGTGTAAGCGTGTGAAGATTCGCAATAAATAAAAATGATTCATTTCCTTCCTGCTTGGATAGTTCGATAGCAGGAATAATAGCTCCCAATAAGTTTCCAAGATGGGGCGTTCCGGTGGCTTGTATGCCGGTAAGAATTCTTGACATTTGTTTAAAATTTATATTTAAAAATTAATGAATAGCAAATTTACGAGGTTTGCCGGGAATAATGAAAGATAAAAGATAAAAGATAAAAGATAAAAGATGTTGTTATTAAAATTCAATAGGGGTGGGCTTCAGCCCAGCCTGCTTAAAATTCAACATTCATCCATTGGCTTTTGCCAAAACCTATCCATTGGTAAAATCTTAATATCCTTCTACACAATCATCTGTGAAAATCCGTGCAATCTGTGGTTAAAAAAATTAAGGAATCAAAATCTTCTCTCCCCCAAATTTAGGCTCCACACCAAAAAGAAGATCCCAATAGGCTTTAGCTTTTGCAAAATACTCTCTCAAATTGGTCTTTAAGCCTGCATATTTATTCACATCTGCTGCATTGTATCCAAAGGCTTCCATGCCATTTTTCCTGGCCAGGAAAACCGCCCTTTCATTATGGAATTTCTGAGAGATAATAACCAGTTTTTTCTGGCTGAAAATATCTTTTGCCCGTACTACAGAATCCAGTGTCCTGAATCCGGCATGGTCTAAAATAATTTTATCCTGTGGAATTCCTTCCTGCATCAGTGCAAGCTGCATATCTTCAGGTTCATTATAATCCTTGGTACTGTTATCACCACTAACGATGATGTATTGTATTTTCCCGCTTTTGTATAAATCACTTGCGGCCTTAATTCTGTTATAGAAATAAGCATTTGGAGTTCCGTTGCTCAGAAGTTTTCCTGTTCCCAGTAATAAAGCGGTTTTTGCTTCCGGCACATCAGCAGTATTGTAGGAAACGAATGGTGCGCTGTCCTTTTTAATGCTGTAATTCGCCCAGGCAATAAAAATAATTCCTGCGACGAAAAGAAGCAGGAAAAATTTAAAAATATTTTTGATTATTTTTTTCATCCGAAAATATATCTTTTAAAACTCCAGACCGTTCGGGAAAGCTTTTTTTCTGAATATTAATAAGAATGCAGCTCCTACTGTGATCGCAGAATCAGCAACATTGAAAATATATTTGAAGAACTCAATATGTTTTCCTCCTATCAAAGGCCAGCTTTCAGGAACATACCAGTCTACTACAGGGAAATGAAGCATATCCACTACACATCCTTTCATAAATGTAGAATATCCGTGTCCGAAAGGAACAAGCTTGGAAATTCCGCCATAGCCAATCCATCGGTCTGTACTGGCATCATAAACCGTTCCGCTGTCGAAGATCATTCCATAGAACATTCCGTCAATAAGATTTCCGATTGCGCCTGCAAAAATGATAGCCATGGGAACTAAAAGATAATTAGAAGCTCCTTCTTTCAACCATTTTTTGAACATGTAGATCATCCCTCCAATCAGGAAAACCCTTAGGATAACCAGAAAATATTTCCCGATAATTCCTCCGAAGTGAAATCCATACGCCATTCCCGGGTTTTCAACAAAAGTTTTGTTAAAGAAACCGTTGATGACAGGAATACTCTCATTCAGTTCAAAATGAGTTTTGATATAGATTTTTGAAGCCTGGTCAATGAATAACACTAAAAGAGTTATCGCTAATATCTTTTTCATTACTGTCCTTTAGGTTTTGAAGGCTTTGAAGCCGGCTTTACATTTTTGTTATCGCTTGCTTTCTTCACCACTTTTTGTCCATTGAATGAACTCTTAACGTGAGCTTTTTCAAATTTAATGCCCATTTCTTTCAGAACACTTTTCAGTGCACTCAGCTCCATAGAATTCTTAGGATGTACTATGATAGATTCCATTTCTTATATTTATTTTTTACATTTTGGACAGCTCATCAAGTCTTTTCCTGTCTTTCTCAGACAGATCATTGACTCCATTTTTGCCCATCTTACTCAAAAGTCTGTCGATTTCTTTCTCCCGTTCCCGTTTATTAGAATTGAATTGATCATCGATGGTATAGTTCTTCTGCGGTTCAGGGAAGAATCTGTTTTTGATCCATTCTCTGTTGAAAAACAGTAATACTACCGTGACAATCAATCCCAAAATTAATAATTCGCTCATGGGTATACATTAAAAATTAGGTTTATAAAGTATCCGTGAATACGATATAAACCCAATATTATTTTTCAAACCTTACGGTTATTTCTGCATGTTTTTCGCTTCGATGCTCAGCGTAGCATGAGGAACGGCTAAAAGTCTTTCCTTAGGAATCAGTTTTCCTGTTACTCTGCAAACACCGTACGTTTTATTTTCGATTCTGATCAAAGCATTTTTAAGATCACGCACGAATTTTTCCTGTCTTCCTGCCAAAATAGAATTCTGTTCTTTGCTCAACGTTTCTGCTCCTTCTTCAAAAGCTTTGAAAGTAGGAGACGTATCATCCGTACCATTATTCTGGTCATTGATGAAACTTTCTCTGATAAGCTGAAGATCTTTTTCTGCTTTTTCTATTTTTTCTTTAATGATCGCTTTAAATTCCTGTAAATCAGCATCGCTGTATCTAACTCTTTCGTCTGACATATTCTTTCTCTTTTTTAATAAAATTATGAAATGGAATTTGAAATATAATAACTACATGTTAATTTTTTTCAACATTTATCTTAAAATTAACCTCATCTATTTCGATTTCGTTAAAATTTGAAAGTGAAGATACAATTTCTATTTTATTTGACAAGACTTCAGAAGAAATATATTCCTCATTTTTCTTAATCTCATTCAGGAAAGGAGAACTTTCTTCCAATGTGATTGAAATTCTGTCTGTCAGATCAAAGTCTTTGTCTTTTCGCAGGTTTTGAATTCTGTTGATGAACTCTCTTGCGATACCTTCAGATTTTAACTCATCGGTTAACGTCAAATCTAATGCCACAGTTGTTTTTCCATCGGAAGTTACTGTCCATCCCGGGATATCTTTTGTAGAAATTTCCACATCATCAAGAGTAATCTCGTATCCCTGAACGTCTATTCTTCCTTCTTTTTCAAGACCGGCAATCTGCTCTGCAGTAAGATTGGCAATCTCGCCACCTACCACTTTCATGTCTTTTCCTAATTTAGGACCAAGCGCTTTGAAGTTAGGTTTTATCTGCTTTACAATTAAGTGAGATGCTTCTTCAGCATTGATTAGCTGTAATTCTTTCACGTTTACTTCCTGCTTGATCAGGTCTGCCACAGCGAGAATCTGTTCTTCTGCTTTAGAATCCAGTACAGGAACCAATACTTTTTGTAACGGCTGACGAACTTTTACATTTTCTTTCTTTCTCAAAGAGAAAACCATACTTGTAATGTTCTGTGCTAAATGGGTCTTTTCAACCAGATCCTGATCTATTAAACTTTCATCTGCTACCGGGAAGTCTGTTAAGTGTACAGATTCACAATTTTCTTTACCTGTTACCTTATTTAGATCCTGATACAACTGATCCATAAAGAATGGTGCAATTGGAGCAGACAATTTTGCCACTGTTTCAAGACAAGTGTATAAAGTCTGGTAAGCAGAGATCTTGTCATCAGAATAATCTCCTTTCCAGAAACGTCTTCTGCACAGTCTTACATACCAGTTACTTAAGTTGTCGTTCACGAAGTTGCTGATTGCTCTTGCAACTCTTGTTGGTTCATAGTCTTCATAGAAAGCTTTCACTTCCTTGATCAGAAGATTCAGTTCAGAAAGAATCCATCTGTCGATTTCCGGACGGTTTTCCACTTCTTTTTCCGAATAGTTGAAGCCATCCACATTCGCATATAAAGCAAAGAATGAATAGGTATTGTAAAGTGTTCCGAAGAATTTTCTTCTTACCTCGTCAATTCCTTCAATGTCAAACTTCAGGTTTTCCCATGGGTTTGCATTCGAGATCATATACCAACGCGTTGCATCCGGTCCGTATACAGCCAGTGTTTCGAACGGATCCACAGCATTTCCTAAACGTTTTGACATTTTTTGTCCGTTCTTATCCAGAACAAGACCGTTACTCATTACATTTTTATAAGCAACTGAATCAAATACTGCAGTTCCGATAGCGTGAAGCGTATAGAACCATCCACGCGTCTGGTCAACACCTTCTGCAATGAAATCAGCAGGGAATGCTTTATTATTATCGATTAATTCTTTGTTTTCAAAAGGATAGTGCAACTGTGCATAAGGCATAGACCCTGAATCGAACCAAACGTCGATCAAGTCGCTCTCACGCTTCATTGCTTTTCCTGAATCAGAAACCAATACCACTTTGTCTACTACGTTTTTGTGAAGATCCACAAGCTCATAATTAGACTCAGACATATTTCCGATGATGAAACCTTTGAACGGGTTTTCAGTCATCAGTCCAGCTGCAATTGATTTTTCGATCTCGTTGTATAATTCTTCTACAGAACCGATGATTTTTTCTTCTTTCAGGTCATCTGTTCTCCAGATTGGCAACGGAATACCCCAATATCTTGAACGGGAAAGATTCCAGTCGTTTACATTTTCCAGCCAGTTGGCAAAACGTCCTTCTCCGGTAGCTTTTGGCTTCCAGTTGATGTCTTTGTTCAAATTAACCAGTCTGTCTTTTACAGCAGTCATTTTCACAAACCAAGAATCCAGCGGATAGTACAATACCGGCTTATCTGTTCTCCAGCAGTGTGGATAAGAGTGGACATATTTTTCTACTTTGAAAGCCTTGTTCTCCGTTTTCAATAAGATGGCAAGTTCTACATCCCATGATTTCTCAGGAGCAGTTCCTTCATCGTAGTATTCGTTTTTGATATAAGTTCCGGAAAATACCGCAGGAACATTGTCTCCTTTGATGAATTTCCCTTGTAAATCTACCAATGGTACAAGATTGTCATTTTCATCTTTCACCAACATTGGCGGGATCTCAGGCTGAGCCATTTTAGCTACTCTCGCATCATCAGCACCAAAAGTAGGAGCCGTGTGAACGATACCTGTACCATCCTCAGTCGTTACGAAATCTCCTAAGATTACTCTGAATGCATTCTCAGGATTGTCATTTGGCGTAAACCACGGAACTAATTGCTCATATCTTGTATCAACAAGTTTTTCTCCTGTAAATTCTTTTAGTATTCTGAAAGGAATTACTTTCGTTTCCGGAGTATAGTTGGCAAAATCTTCATCTGTACCTTCTGCATATTTTTTACCGAAAACCTTAGGTAAAAGAACACTTGATAACACTACTGTTACAGGTTCAAATGTATATTGATTGAAGGTTTTAACTACAACATATTCAATATCTCTACCTACGGTAAGAGCCGTATTGGATGGAAGCGTCCATGGAGTCGTCGTCCATGCAAGGATATGTACATCTCCGTCAACATCGTTAAACAATGCTGAAGAGTCTTTCTTTACTTTAAACTGAGCCACAACCGTTGTGTCCGAAACATCACGATAAGTCCCGGGCTGATTCAGCTCGTGAGAAGAAAGTCCTGTTCCTGCTTTTGGAGAGTAAGGCTGGATCGTGTAGCCTTTGTACAACAAATCTTTGCTATACAACTGCTTCAGCAACCACCAAACGGTTTCCATATATTTTGACTTGTACGTGATGTACGGATCATCAAGGTCTACCCAATATCCGATTTTCTCCGTAAGGTTATTCCAAACATCGGTATAACGCATTACCGCTTCACGACAAGCTTTGTTATAGTCTTCAATAGAGATTTTTTTGCCAATATCTTCTTTCGTGATTCCTAACTCTTTTTCTACACCCAGTTCCACAGGAAGACCATGCGTATCCCAGCCTGCTTTACGGAAAACCTGCTTTCCGTTCTGAGTCTGGTAACGGCAGAAAATATCTTTCAATGCTCTTGCCATTACGTGGTGAATTCCAGGCATACCGTTTGCTGAAGGCGGACCTTCATAAAAAACAAACTCAGGATTTCCCTGACGAATCTCAACACTCTTATTGAAAGTTTTATTTTGTTTCCAAAATTCCGCTACATTCTCTGCTACGTCAATAAGGTTGAGGTTTTTGTATTCTTTAAATTGGCTCATTGTAAATATCTCAATATCGTTGATTAATTAAGTCTGCAAATTTACTAAAATTTGTCGGTTTATAATATATGTTTTATTTAGGTAATTTCTATTAAAAAGTTCAATTTCAGAAATATAAATGGAGAAAGTGAGAAAAAGTGAGTAGTGAATGGTGAATAAGTGAATTTTTCCGGGTGTTTTTTATATAAAATTTAATGCAATTTATTCAATAGGAGCGGGCTTTAGCCCGCTTAAATAATAAAAACAAATCCTACGGCTTTAGCCAAAACCTAATGATTGCGCAAAGTTCACAAAGATCTTATGAATGGGTTAAAATTGTTCGCAAAGGCGTTTCACTCAGCAAAGGAAATCTGTGGTTAAGAAAACAAAGGTGATTCTAAAAATGAATATCTTAATAAGCGCTTATTGGCCGAAATTTTGTACATTTAAATAGACCTATAAACCCAAATGCTGTATGAAAATCTTTCCCCAACTGATATTTATGATTTGTTTAATCAGCAGTATCATCACTCAGGCTCAAAATAATTATCCACAAAATTATTTCAGAAACCCACTCAATATTCCCATGCAGCTGGCCGCCAATTTTGGAGCTATCAGGACCAATCACTTTCATATGGGGCTGGATCTGAGAACCAATAGCCAGGAAAACCTGCCGGTTCTTGCAGCTGCGGATGGCTATGTAAGCAGAATAAAAGTCGAGCGCTACGGATTTGGAAATGCTGTGTACATTACTCACCCCAATGGCTATACAACAGTATATGCTCACCTGAACAAATATTTTAATGCACTTGATGAATATGTAAAGGAAAGGCAGTATAAAGACGAAAAGTGGGAACAGGATATTACTTTTCAACCCGGACAGTTTCCTGTGGAAAAGGGACAACAGATTGCTTTGAGCGGAAATACCGGAGGATCTGCTGGTCCGCATCTGCACTTTGAAATAAGAGATACGAAAACAGAAGAATGCCTGAACCCGTTACTTTTTGGCTTTACCATTCCTGATAATATAGCCCCGATTATTAGCGGATTGTATTGGTATGACCGACGTTTCAGTACGTATGAACCAGGAGCGAGTAGTATTACCATAAAAAAAGCGGGAAATATTTATACTGCCGGTCTCATTCAGGTAAATTCTCCGGAAATAAGTTTGGGCATTAAAGCAGTTGATAAAGCTAATCAGGGTTTTAATTTAGGTGTTTATAATGCTGACCTATTGATGGATGGAAAGCTGATTTACAGTTTTAAAATTGATAAGATTCACTATGATGATACCCGATATATCAACGGCTGTATAGATTATACCAAATTTATCAGAGATAAAATGGGAATTCAGCATTTATCTGATTTGCCGGGAATGAAGCTTCAGAATTACAGTCTTCCAAATTTAACAGGAGTGATCAGACTTCAGGACGAAAATATTCATACCATTGAAATTGTTCTGAAAGACGTGAAAGGAAATACAAGCCGGTTAACAACAAAAGTCCAGTTAAGCAAAACCTCAGACAAAATATCTTCCACGGCAAAAACAATAATGGCTAACGAAGCAAAAACCATTACCACAGAAAATACGGAGATTGCCTTCAGTAAAAATGCCATGTATGATGCCGTAAATATCAATGCCTATGAAAAGCCGGATGCTGATCCGAATGCCGTTTCAAACAGTGTTGTTTTACAAAGTCCATACATTCCCGTTCAGGACGAATATACTTTGAAAATAAAACCGAATAGAAAATTAACCAATACAGAAAAAGACAAAGCCGTTATCCTCATTGATTATGGCAGTGATAAAACCGTTGTCAAAGTAAAATGGAATGGTGATTGGGCAGAAGGGAAATTCAACAGATTGGGTACCGCAAAATTGTTGATTGACAATAATCTTCCATCCGTTTCATCAGGCTGGTCAGAAGGGGCATTGGTTAATAGCAGTTCTTTACTCTTAAAAGGAGCAACGAAAGTGGGAGATATTATTTCATTCCGTGCCGAACTGGATGGCAAATGGTTGAGGTTTGCCCGTGTAAAAGATAATTTTGTCTACACTTTTGATGAAAAATGTCCTAAAGGAAGCGGTTCTCATACTTTAAAAGTGACAACCATCAATACTGCCGGGAATACCAATATCCAAACTTTTACGTTTCAAAGATAAAACTGTAGCTGCAATCATGAATACATTTTACATGAATACCTCCTACAATCTTGTAATTTTAAATAAATTTGCTTTTTAAAAATTAAAATCATTGGAATTTCATCCGTCAATTGAAAAAGCTGGGATTCAGGAAATCAAAATATTTCAGGAAGAAAAACTTCATGAGCATTTGAGGTATCTTGAAACGCATTCCCCTTTTTACCAGAAACTGTTCAAAGAAAATAATATCAATATTGCTGACATTCGTACGTTGGGAGATCTTCAGAAGATTCCTACCACTACAAAGAATGATCTCCAGCAGTATAACCATGATTTTTTCTGCATAACACCAGATAAAATTGTGGATTACAGTACCACTTCCGGAACATTGGGAGATCCGGTAACTTTTGGATTGTCTGACAGTGATCTTGAAAGGCTTGCTTATAATGAGGTGATATCATTTGCCTGTGCAGGAATTCAGAAAGGAGATGTTGTGCAGATGATCACCACCATAGATAAAAGGTTTATGGCCGGGCTTGCTTATTTTCTTGGTTTAAGAAAAATGGGTGCTAGCGTGGTGAGAATGGGTCCGGGAATTCCGGAACTGCAGTGGGATTCTATTTTCAGATACAAACCCAAATATTTGATCACCGTACCTTCTTTTCTGTTGAAAATGATTGATTATGCCGAAAAACATGGACTGGATTATAAAAATTCCGGTGTTTACGGTGCTGTTTGCATTGGAGAAAGCATCAAAAATCAGGATTTTACAGATAATATTCTTTCACAGAAGATCAAGGAGAAATGGGATATCAAACTCTTTTCTACCTATGCTTCTACCGAAATGAGCACCGCTTTTACAGAGTGTGAGTTCCAGATGGGAGGACATCACCATCCGGAACTGATCATTACTGAAATCCTGGATGATGAAGGAAATCCTGTAAAAGAAGGAGAAAGTGGTGAACTGACCATTACAACATTGGGCGTTGAAGCTATTCCTTTGTTGAGATTTAAAACCGGAGATCTTGTAAAAGCCCATTATGAGCCATGCCAGTGCGGAAGAAATACGATGAGGTTAGGACCTGTAGTAGGAAGAAAACAGCAGATGATCAAATACAAAGGGACAACGCTGTACCCACCGGCAATGAATGATATTTTGAATGATTTCAACAATATCTTATGCTATCAGATCGTTATTCAGGCTAACGAAATCGGACTTGATGAGATTATCATTAAACTTAGTACAGAAGCGGATCACGAAGGGTTTGTTAATGAAGTAAGAGACCACTTCCGTGCAAAATTAAGAGTGAGTCCGAAAATTGAAATCATAGATTTTGATGTTCTCTCTAAAACTGTTTTTAACCCAAACAGCAGAAAGCCAATCACTTTTATTGACTTAAGATAAAATTAAAATAAAGAGTGGTAAAGATTTCCTTTTTACAATATCTTTGGGCTCTTAAATAGTAAAACTAATATACTATGAAAAAATTATTTCTGCTGCTTTTTGCAGCCATTACCACGGCAACTTTTGCCCAGGACAAAATTAATATTGAATCTGGAAATTTTGACTTTCTGAAAGATCAGACTGAGGTAAATGTTCAGTTTAAATTTGAAAACCCTCTTTTTCAGGCAGATAACTATACTGAAGCCCAGTATCTTGAAAGAAGAAAGACAGAAACGTTAGCTAAGAAAGGCGAAGAATCCTGGAAAGAATGGGATGAAGAATGGCAAAAGCATAAAGAATCTGTTTTTTTTGATAAGTTTATTGAAGGAGTAAATGGTAAAGCGAAAAAAATAAAATTCAGTAAAGGAGCATCGGCAAAGTACACCTTGATACTGGAGACAAAATGGATCTATGCCGGATGGACAGGATTTGTAACACAGCCTGGTAAATTAACCTCAGAAATGATATTTGTTGAAACTGAAAACCCATCTAAAGTGTTAGCTAAAGTTCAGGGTGATAAGATTGAAGGGATAGGAAGTAAGGGCAGTTATCGTATGGAATACGGAAGAATATCTGCAGCCTATGAAAAAACAGGAAAAGAATTAGGAAAAGCTATTAAAGATGCTTTAAAATAACAAAAAACGGTCTGAATGTTCAGACCGTTTTTTTATGCTTGATTTTGCTGTTCCTGTTTTTCCAACTTGATCAGGTTTGCAAGGTTTTTAATAACTGTATCATGCTTTCTTACAAAAGGATTGTCTTTATTCCAGACATAGCCTGCTAAAACAGCACAGATCTTTTTCTTTACGTCCGGATTTTCCGGTTGATGGAAGAATAATTCCTGAAGGTTTCCGGTATACCATTCTTTTACATACGTTGTGAAAACATCCACTCCATATAAAATGTAGTCTGTGTATTCCTTCTGCCAGTCAATTTTTTCTCCGTTTAATTGTCTTAATGCCAGTTTGGCGGCCAACATTCCGGATTCTGTAGCAAAAGCCATTCCTGAAGAGAATACCGGATCAAGGAATTCTGAAGCATTCCCCGTTAAAGCAAATCCGTCTCCGAATAAACTTTTTACTGAACAGGAATAATCTTTCAGATGTTTAGGTTCAAAAAGGAAATCCACATTCCCAAAACGTTTTACATAATATTCAGAAAGAGAAATCGCTTTTCTTAAAGCTTCCGTTGTATCTCCGTTTTCAGATAATTTGTCGATATATTCAGTAGGGCCTACAATTCCTAAACTTGTATTTCCGTTGGAAAAAGGAATTACCCAAAGCCATACTTCTGTTTCAATAATGTCAAAAGAAATCAAAGTTCCTTCCTCTCCCGGTTCTCTGTTGATATCATTCACATGAGAGAAAATGGCAGAGTGAGGAGATAGTTTTGAAGGTTTCTCCAAATCAAGAAGACGAGGCAGTACTCTTCCGTAGCCGCTGGAATCGATAACAAACTTAGCATGGATCTCTTTTGTTTCTCCATCCTTGTTTCTTACCGTAGTTATAGAATCTGTTCCGTCAAATTTGATGTCTATCACTTCAGTTTCAAACTCAAGATCAATTCCCTTATTTATGACTTCCTGAGCAAGCGTATTATCAAAATCAGCTCTCGGAACCTGCCAGGTCCAGTCCCAGCCTTCTCCGAATTTGTTGCTGAAATCAAAAATGCAGACTTCTTCACCACGAAGAAAACGAGCTCCAAGCTTTTTTTCAAAGCCCATTTTGTCTAATGCAGGGAAAAGTCCGGCCTCTTCAAAGTGGTCCATTACCCTTGGAATTAAGCTTTCTCCAACTACGAGTCTGGGGAATTTTGTCTTTTCGACTACTTTTACGCTGACGTTATTGTTCTTCAGGTACGAAGAAGACACGCATCCGGAGGGTCCGGCTCCGATTACAAGAACATCAACAAATTCTTTGCTCATCTTTGATTTTTTATTTTAATAATAACTTTTATCTTTGCCGCAAAATTAGTGACAAATAATTAATATTTTACAAAATTATCAACTATTACTTTTAATTGATGAAAATAAATAACTTTTTAGAACTGAAAGACTTTCAAAAAATTATCATTGAGAATGAAAAAATAGAACTGGATGAATCACTTTTATCAAGAGTGGATAAAAGTTTTCAGTTTTTAAAAGAGTTTTCAAAAAATAAAGTAATATATGGTGTGAACACCGGTTTTGGGCCCATGGCTCAGTTTAAAATCAGTGATGAAGACACCCACCAGCTTCAGTATAACCTGATCAGAAGCCACTCTTCAGGAATCGGGAATCCGTTACCTGCAGAAGAAGTAAAAGCATGTATGCTGGCAAGATTGAATACCTTATCATTAGGGAATTCAGGGGTGCACCAGTCTGTTATTTATCTTCTTCAGGAGCTGATCAACAGAGATATTACTCCACTGATCTTTGAACATGGAGGAGTAGGAGCAAGTGGTGACCTTGTTCAGCTGGCTCACCTGGCTTTGGTATTAATTGGAGAAGGAGAAGTATTTTATAAAGGAGAAAGAAAATCTACCAAAGAAGTTTTTGAAACTGAAGGATTAGAACCGATCAAAGTAGAGATCCGTGAAGGTCTTGCTTTGATGAACGGAACTTCCGTAATGTCAGGAATCGGTATCGTAAATGCTTATAAAGCGAATCAGCTTACAGATATTTCTCTCAGACTGTCTTGTGCCATCAATGAAATTGTACAGGCTTATGATGATCATTTGTCAGCAGCATTGAACGGAACTAAGAAACATTACGGTCAGCAGAAAGTGGCAGAAAGAATGCGTGCTCATCTGTCAGACAGTAAACTGATCAGAAAAAGAGAAGAACATCTTTATACCCATTTTGAAGAACAGGAAAAAGTATTCAAGGAAAAAGTTCAGGAATATTATTCATTAAGATGTGTTCCTCAGATTCTAGGTCCGGTATTGGATACGTTGGAATACACAGAGAAAGTTCTTGAAAATGAGATCAATTCAGCGAATGATAACCCAATTATCAACGTTGAAGACCAACATGTGTATCACGGAGGAAACTTCCACGGAGATTATATCTCTCTGGAAATGGATAAGCTTAAAATTGTGGTAACCAAACTTACCATGCTTGCAGAAAGACAGCTAAACTACCTTCTGAATGCCAAAATCAACGAAATTTTGCCTCCTTTTGTCAATTTAGGTAAATTAGGTTTCAATTTCGGGATGCAGGGAGTACAGTTTACGGCAACTTCTACTACAGCAGAAAGCCAGATGTTGTCAAATCCTATGTATGTTCACAGCATTCCAAACAATAATGATAACCAGGATATCGTTAGTATGGGTACAAACGCTGCTGTAATCTGCAGAAAAGTCATTGAAAATGCCTTTGAAGTTTTGGCTATTGAAGCGATTACCATCATTCAGGCGGTTGAATATCTTGGATTCCAGGATAAGGTTTCATCCTCTACAAAAGAACTGTATGATGATATCAGAAAAATTATTCCTGCTTTTTCAGATGATATGGTCATGTATCCGTATCTGGAGGAAGTAAAGAAATATCTGAAAGGAATGTAACTATTGGTTGCCATCAATTGTCTTTTAAAAAAGGCTTCCAGCATCAACTTAAAAAACTAAAAACGATATAAACACTAACGCATGAAATGTGCAATTGTAACAGGAGGCTCCAGAGGAATCGGGAGAGCAATCTGTATAAAACTGGCTGAAGAGAAAAACTATCACATCCTTATCAACTACGCTTCAAATGAAACGGCAGCCAAAGAAACGTTGTCTAAAGTGGAAGAATTGGGCGCTACCGGAGAAATTCTTAAATTTGATGTAGGAAACACCGAAGAAACACATGCTGTTTTAACGGAGTGGCAGGAGAAAAACCCTGACGCTGTGGTAGAAGTGATCGTCAATAATGCCGGAATCACAAGAGACGGTCTTTTTATGTGGATGCAGAAGGAAGACTGGAACAGTGTGATCAATACAAGTCTCGACGGATTCTTCAATGTGACTAATTTCTTTATTCAAAAGCTGCTTCGTAACAAATACGGAAGAATCATCAATATGGTTTCTGTATCCGGAGTAAAAGGAACCGCCGGTCAGACAAATTATTCTGCTGCGAAAGGTGCTTTGGTAGGAGCTACAAAGGCTCTTGCTCAGGAAGTTGCCAAAAGAAATGTAACCGTCAATGCCGTAGCTCCTGGTTTCATCAAAACAGATATGACTCAGGAATTTAATGAAGAAGAACTGAAAGCCATGATTCCTGCCAACAGATTCGGAGAAGCAGAAGAAGTGGCGGACCTTGTCGCATTTTTAGCATCTAAAAAATCTTCCTACATAACAGGAGAAGTGATTAATATTAACGGAGGAATTTATTCATAACATGGAAAATAGGGTTGTAATTACCGGAATGGGAATTTATTCCTGCATCGGGACGTCTTTAGAAGAGGTCAGGGAATCCCTATATCAAGGAAAATCCGGTATTGTTTTAGATCAGGACAGAAAAGAATTTGGTTTCAGGTCTGGCCTTACAGGAGTAGTTCCGAAGCCTGATCTGAAAAATCTTTTAAACAGACGCCAGCGTGTCAGCATGGGAGAGGAGAGCGAATATGCTTATCTTGCTACCTTGGATGCTTTAAAACAGGCGAATCTGGACGAAGAATTCTTAGATGCTCATGAAGTGGGGATCTTATACGGAAACGACAGTGTTTCCCAGGCAGTCGTAGAATCTATCGATATTGCAAGGGAAAAGAAAGATACAACATTGATGGGATCGGGAGCGATCTTCAAATCGATGAACTCAACGGTAACGATGAACCTTTCAACCATTTTTAAACTGAAAGGAATCAATCTTACCATTAGCGCAGCATGCGCAAGCGGTTCTCATTCTTTGGGACTGGCTTATATGATGATCAAAAATGGTTTTCAGGATATGATTATCTGTGGGGGTGCTCAGGAAACCAACAAATATTCCATGGCGAGTTTTGACGGATTGGGAGTGTTCTCAGCCAGAGAAGATGAGCCTGAAAAAGCATCAAGACCTTTCGATGCAGAAAGAGACGGATTGATTCCAAGTGGCGGAGCAGCCAGTCTGATTGTTGAAAGCTTAGAATCTGCCCAAAGAAGAGGAGCACCTATCATTGCCGAGATTATCGGTTACGGTTTTTCTTCCAACGGAGGTCATATTTCAACGCCTAATGTAGACGGGCCGGCTTTAGCAATGGACAGAGCCTTAAAACAGTCAGGATTAAAAGCTTCAGACATCGATTATATCAACGCTCATGCAACTTCTACTCCAATTGGTGATGCCAACGAAGCGAAAGCCATCTATGAGATCTTCGGTAGCGAAGTTCCGGTAAGTTCTACTAAATCAATGACCGGACACGAGTGCTGGATGGCAGGTGCAAGTGAAGTTATCTACTCCATTCTGATGATGCAGAACGATTTTGTGGCTCCCAATATCAATCTGGAAAACCCTGATAATGAAGCACAAAAGATAAATTTAGTCGCAAAAACAAAAAATCAAAAAATTGATGTATTTTTGTCGAATTCTTTTGGGTTTGGGGGAACCAATTCTGCACTAATAGTTAAAAAATTTGATTAAAAACATGGAAAGGGAAAAAATTGTTGCTATTGTTAATGATTTTCTTGTCAACGAATTCGAGGTAGACGGAGACGAAATCAGTAACGATGCCAACCTTAAAAATACACTGGGCTTAGACAGCTTGGATTATATCGACATGGTAGTCGTGATTGAATCCAATTTCGGGGTGAAATTAGGAGAAGCAGATTTCAAAAAAATGGTAACATTTGATGATTTCTATACAACGATTGAACATAAGATTGCTGAAAAAAACGCGTAGTTATTGAGTAAATCTTTATTCTATAAAATGTGCCAATGTAACAATATCACAGTGATCCGGTAACGGACACTTCAAAAAGGTATTATTACATTGGCTCTCTGTTATATTAAATTCTAGATATGAACAAGTGGAAAGGTAAATCTAAAGGAACAGTACTCGGATACAGAATATTCGTCTGGTGTATTAGAAATATCGGGATCAGAAGTTCATATGGTGTGCTGTATTTTGTAGCAGCCTATTACTCCCTGTTTCAGAAGAAAAGCAACCAATACATTCTTTATTATTTCCAGAAAAGACTGAACTACGGATACTGGAAATCCAAAGCTTCTATTTTTAAAAGCTATTTTACTTTCGGAAAAGTTTTAATTGATAAAACCGCGATTTCTGCCGGACTCAGAGAAAAATATACTTATGAGTTTGACGGTATTGAAAACCTCAGGAATCTTTTAGCCGCTAAAAAAGGAGGAGTGCTGATCAGTGCCCATATCGGTAATTTTGAAATTGCAGAGCATTTTTTTGCTGATATTGATTTCGACTGTCAGATCAATCTGGTCACTACAGATCAGGAAGTTACCGTCATCAAGGAATATCTTGAAAGTGTTGCTGTAAAAGAGAGCAATATCAAGTTCATTTATGTAAAAGACGACATGTCTCATATCTTTGAGATCAATCAGGCTTTGTCCAATAATGAGCTTATCTGCTTTACCGGAGACCGTTATTTCGAAGGATCCAAATATCTGGAGGCAGAACTGTTGGGAAAAAGTGCAAAATTTCCGGCCGGCCCGTTTTTGATCGCTTCAAGATTAGGTGTTCCGGTAGTATATGTTTATGTGATGAAAGAGAATAATCTTCATTACCATCTGTATGCAAGAGTGGCACAGAATATCAAGAACCGGGATTCACAAGGGCTTTTACAGTCGTATGTGCAAAATCTTGAAACTATGGTGAAAAAATACCCGCTTCAATGGTTTAATTATTTTGATTTTTGGGATGATGTTGATTAATTTTTCTATTTTTATCCCATAAAACGAATAAAAACTAAAACCATTAAGATGTACCGAGGTTTAAGATAACCAAAAAAAATTCTTTGCTTACTTTACGAAAGTAATCTTTAAATATCTTAAATTCACTGTTTCTTAATTATTAAAAGCACATTCTCTTTTGAAGAAAGAATATGACATACTTGTAATCGGCAGCGGATTGGGAGGTCTTGTTTCAGCTCTTATTTTAGCGAAAGAAGGTCTGAAAGTATGCGTTCTGGAGAAAAATAACCAATATGGAGGAAATCTGCAGACCTTTTCAAGAGATAAACTTATTTTTGATACCGGAGTCCATTATCTTGGAGGTTTATCCAAAGGACAGAATCTGAACCAGTTTTTTTCCTATCTTGAAATCATGGATGATCTTGAGCTTCAGTTGATGGATGAAGACGGCTATGACAGAATCAGTTTTGGAGAAGATGAAATAGAATATCCTCATGCACAGGGCTATCAGAATTTTGTTGAACAGCTTTCAAAGTATTTTCCCGAAGAAAAAGAAAATCTTGAAACCTATTGTGAAGAAATTCAGTATGTATGCAGCCAGTTTCCCAGATATCATGTGGTGGGAAAAGATAATTACAACGAAGAAATCCTGCACCTCAATACTAAAAGATTCATTGAATCTGTTACCCAGAATAAAAAACTTCAGTCGGTTTTATTAGGTTCCAACTTTTTATATGCGGGAGATTCTGAGAATGTTCCTTTTTATGTACATGCTCTGACGGTAAATTCTTATATCCAAAGTGCTTACAAATGTGTGAAAGGAGGAAGTCAGATTTCTAAACTTTTAATCAGAAAACTTCGGGAATATGGAGCCGAAGTACACAAGCATTCGGAAGTTTCAGAATTTGTTTTTAATGAAAATAATACACTGACCTCTGTCAAAACAAAAAAAGGAAAAGAATACACTGCCAAACAATTTATTTCAAATATAGAAATCCGTTCCACGATTAAACTTATTGGTGAAGAAAGACTTAAAAAGTCCTTTCTGAACAGGGTTTTAAGCTGGAAGCCGGTTTCATCGTGCTTTAGCATTTACCTTGTTTTAAAACCTCACTATCTTCCGAATTTTAATTATAACAGATATCATTACTCTTCTGAAGAACAGGTTTGGAATGCATTCCAATACCGGAAAGAATCGTGGCCGGAAACGTTTATGCTTTCTTCTACACCTTCGAAACGTCATCCTGAATTCGCAGAAAGTCTGACGGCGATATCGTATATGGATTTTGATGAGGTTAAAGAATGGGAAAATACCTTCAATACCGTTGCCGATGAACATGAAAGAGGAAATGCTTATGAAAGATTTAAGCTTGAAAAAACAGAAAAAATGCTTGATGCGCTGGAAAAGAAAATTCCGAATGTAAGGCATGCCATTAAAACACTCTATACTTCCTCTCCTTTGTCTTATCGGGACTATATCGGGAATTGTGAAGGAAATATGTACGGATACATGAAAAGCTCGGAGAATCCCCTTAAAACGATGGTTTCTCCCCGTACTAAAATTGACAATCTTTTTCTGACCGGGCAATCCGTGAATATGCATGGGATCTTAGGCGTTACTATCGGAGCTTTTAATACCTGTGCTGAGATTATCGGAAAAGAAACGATAGACATGCGGCTGACTCAAATGATTAATAAAAACTAAAGTGAAAAAAACTAAAACCATTTATTCATCTCACAAAAGAATTTTTCTTTATCTCACTTTTTGTGTTTTCCTCACATCTTGCGGAATCTCAAAGTCTGTCAAACATATTCCCGAAGTACAACAATATGCTCTGGAAGTTCCGAAAGTAAACCAGATCAATGACAGTACATTCAGCTACAATCAGAATTATCTTACCAAAAACAAACAGCAGCTCTGGGAACTTTATATTAAAGGAAACCCTTTGCAGCTTGGATATAACAGCGGAGCATTGACCCAAAGCTTAATGCAGAAACAGGAGAACATTTTCTTTTCAAAAGTGGAAGGTTTTGTACCCTCAAAATTCAGGCAAGGACTGCTAAGAGGTTTTTTAAAATGGTACAACAGAAAAATGTACCTCAATGTAAGAGAAGATTATCAGGCAGAATTATTTGGCTTGTCACAATATTCATCCGATCAGTATGACTTTATTGCTCCCAAATATTTAAGAAACCTTTACCTGCACGGAGCTCATGATATCGGGCATGCCATGCAGGATCTTGCCATGGTAGGATGTACATCTCTTGCTGTATGGAATGAGAATACGGAAGATGGAGATTTGTTGATTGGAAGAAATTTCGACTTTTATGTGGGAGATGATTTTGCTAAAAATAAACTGGTAGAATTTGTGCAGCCCGAAGAAGGAATTCCCTATATGTCGGTAAGCTGGCCGGGAATGATTGGTGTGGTTTCCGGAATGAATAAAGAAGGAATTACCGTGACCATTAATGCCGGAAAATCAAAAATTCCTTTAACGGCAAAGACTCCTATTTCCCTGGTTACAAGAGAGATTTTACAATATGCTAAAAATATAGAAGAAGCCATTGCCATTGCTAAAAAAAGAAAGGTATTTGTTTCAGAATCCATTCTTGTGGGAAGTGCAGCAGATAAAAATGCAGTCATTATTGAAGTTTCACCTAAAAATTTCGGAGTGTACAGCGTGCAGAATACCAGCAGAGTTCTTTGCACCAATCATTTCCAGTCTGAAGCTTATAAAGATGACAAAAGAAATCAGAAGCAGATTGAAGAAAGCCATTCTGAATACCGTTATGAAAGGCTTCAGGAGCTTTTGCAGAAAGAAAAGAAGATCACTCCCGAAAAGATGGCTTCCATTTTAAGAAATAAATCCGGCTTAAAAGAGGAAAGTATCGGTTATGGAAATGAAAAAGCACTCAATCAGCTATTGGCTCACCATGCCGTTATATTTTCGCCTCAGAAAAAACTGGTTTGGGTTTCTTCCAATCCTTATCAGCTGGGAGAATTTGTTTGTTATGACCTGAATGAGATTTTTTCCGGTAAGCCATTATCGCAAGGTCTGCTGGCGAAAACAGAACTGAATATTGCGAGAGATCCGTTTGCTGATTCTGAAGAATTTCAACACTATGAACTGTCCAAAATGTACGGTAAAGAAATCAACGAGGCTGCTGATGATAAAAACACGCTGTTGACAGATGATGTAATCGTATCGTATCAGGCTATGAACCCTGATTTTTGGCTGGTCTATTATCAATCTGGAAAGTATTATTTTAGCAAAAAAGAATATTCAAAGGCAAAAATGGAGTTTGAAAAAGCATTGACGAAAGAAATTACAACAGTTCCTGACAGAAAAAATGTTGAAAAATACCTGAAGAAAACTTTAAAGAAACTGAAATGATCCCTAAATATATAAAACTGCTGTTCTGCATTCCTTTTGTCATTATCATCTGTTATTCTGTGTATTTGTGTACCGTTTACAGTTCAATACCAGACACCATCACTATTCATGGGTACGGAAGTATGAAAGACAATTATGGAAGCAAAATCTTTCTTGTGTTTCCCGTATTGATGAATTTGGCTGTTCTCGTGTTTATTTGGTTGATTATCAGAAGACCTGATAAAATAAAATTTACTTTTGAAATCAATGAGGAGGAAAAAGAAAAAATATACCATATCACCCAGCTCGCTCTGGTTATTATTTCGATATTTGTTACCATCATGATGACACCATTATCATTTGCTGATGTGGTCTTTAAATAATTGATTATGAAAAAACTTTTAACCTTATTCTTTACCGCATTCGCTCTGTTATCATTTTCCCAGGATA
The DNA here is from genome assembly GCF_030846215.1 of Chryseobacterium sp. WLY505. NCBI lineage: Bacteria > Pseudomonadati > Bacteroidota > Flavobacteriia > Flavobacteriales > Weeksellaceae > Chryseobacterium > Chryseobacterium sp. WLY505. The sequence goes on from NZ_JAVCWI010000007.1 coordinate 207,666, forward strand.
GAAAAGAGATCGGAAATACTTTCATTAAAGCTTTGCTTATAGATAAAAATGCGGAAAAAGCACATTCTTATTTCGATCCTTCCGTAGCAGGACAAATTCCGGTGGATCAGCTTAAAGCTATACCGGACCAGCTTCAGAGCCAGGTTGGAGGATTGAAAAATATCCTTGAAGTAAATAATGAAGGAAACACCTACTATTACTATTCCGAATTTGAAAAAACAAAACTTGACATTCAAATTACTTTTGGAGAAAATAATAAAATGCTGGGCTTCTTTTTAGTTCCGCATAAAACATTTGAAAAACCAGACGAGAAAACCACACTTAAAATAAAAAGTGATGGAATTGAACTGAATGGAACGTTGTTGCTTCCTCCTTCCAACAATAAAAAGAAACTGGTTATTTTCGTTCATGGCTCAGGAGCACATGACAGAGACGAAACCATTGGGGAAAACAAGCCGTTTAAAGACATTGCAGAATATCTTTTAGCCAACGGAATTGCTTCTTACCGATATGATAAAAGAACCTATTCCTACCCTGAGACATTTAATGAAAAATCTACTGTAGAAGCGGAAACGATCAATGATGCCGTAAACGCAGCTCTTTATTTTAAAAATAATGCTGATTATAAAGGATATCAGATTATCATTCTTGGGCATAGCCAGGGAGCGTATATGATGCCAAAAATTGCCGAAAAGGCTCAGGTTTCAAAATATGTTTTTATGGCTGGAAATGCGAGACCATTGCAGGATTTATTAGTAGAGCAATATGATTATCTTCATGCTCTAGATCCCGCTAAAGTTCCAGTAGAGGCTGTACAGGAAGTAAAAAAGCAGGTTGCATTTTTGAACTCGCCCAAATTTACTCTGGATTCTCCGTCATCGGATCTTCCTTTAGGACAGTCTGCGGCCTATTGGAACTACTTAAAAAAATATAATCAGCTTAATGAGGTTAAAAAAGTAAAAGCTCCGATGTTTTTCGCACAAGGGGGAAGAGATTATCAGGTAACTGAGAAAGATTTCAACCTTTGGAAAGAAACATTGAAAAATGATAAGACAGCCGTATTTAAGTTTTATCCTGCATTAAGTCACTTATTTATTGCAGGCTCAGGAAAACCATCCCCAAAAGATTATGAAACAAAAGGGAAGGTAGATGAACAGTTTTTGAAAGATTTGGTTCAGTTTATCCTGAATTAATTGAATTACAAATTTTGTTATAATAAGCCTGGAACTTTATTCCGGGCTTTTTAGTTGTTTTCCGGGCTTACCTTATTCAGAAACAAAAAAGAAGCTATTCCCGCAACAGCAGAAAGTGTGGTGCTTAAAATAAAACTGCCGATAATATATTGCAGAAGATTGTTCTTAATCAGCTCAAAGTTTAAATCCTGATTTAATAGATCACTATCACCACTTACAAAGGGAGCTCCCAGAAATAGAGAGGCAGCAATAATAAAAGGAATAAAAGGAGGAAGACTCACATTGGAAGCTACAAATGCAAGGACTTTATTAAGTTTAAAAAGTACAGATAAGCTGATCACCAGAAGCGTCTGAAATCCCCAGAAAGGTGAAAGTCCTATAAAAACGCCCAGTGCTATAGAAAATGCTTTCGTACGGTTACTTCCGTCACTTTCTAAGACATCTTCCTGTATGAATCTTTTAAAGCTTTTTTTTTTGAAATTATTCACGAAATTTCTCGGAATAATATAAAATAAAGTGATGGTTACCAGTATGGTGTTTAGAATACTGATTCTTGTAAAATCTTTGAAAGGTCTGAAATGCGAAACCCGCTCCGCCGGATCATATAAAACCTTGATCGGAACATTTTTTACCGGAACATGCCTCCACGCAGTTCTTACAATGATTTCGATCTCAAATTCAAACTTAGGCGTAAAGTATTTTTTTGGAATTTTATGCAAAGGATAAAGCCTGTAGCCGGACTGTGTATCTTCCAGCCTGATACCGGTTTCAAACCAGAACCAGAAATTGGAAAAACGGTTTCCGAAACTGCTTTTCTTAGGAATCCCATCCTGAGACATATTTCTGTTGCCAATCAGAAGAACTTCCTCTTTTTCCTGAAGAAGGGCTTCTACAAATACCGGAATATCATCCGGATAATGCTGTCCATCCGAATCGATGGTGATGGCGTAATCATATCCTGACTTCTTTGCTGCTCTGAAACCTGTTTTAAGACCATTTCCTTTTCCTTTGTTCTCCGGAAGGGAAATCACCGTAATCTGAGGATATTGAGAAAGAATCTGTACGGTAGAATCTGTGGAACCATCATTGACCACGATAATACTTTCGGTGTAGTCCAGAACGCCGTTAATAACCCTCTTCAGGGTTTTTTCATTATTGTAGGTAGGTATTAAAACGCAAATCTTCTTTTCAGAAATAGCATTTTGTACTTCAGCAAGCAACATTTTTTTATTTTAAAGTGGCTCTTTCGGCCTCTGTCATGGTTTTAGACTGCATTGCAAACCTTTTGATATAGCCTTTTAATGCTGTATTCTGTTTGCTGTAGTTGTTCAAAAGGAAAGCTTTATCATCTTTCAAACTTCCACGATATCCTACAATTTTCGGAATATTTTCCTGAACGCTCATTCTGATCAGACGTAATTCCGCATTATTTGGATTGCTTTTGATAACGCTTTCAAGGCTTGTTGCTCCTGTTTTTACCAGTGATTTTCTGTTGCTTTTAGCAATTTTTGCTTCCATAATCTTTGCTGCTGCCTTGTATCCTACAGTGACTGCATCAGAACCGGATTGTTTGTCCGCTGTTTCAATGAAGTTTTGTGTATTGCTATTAGATTCATTGGCTTTAGCATAGCTGTTTCTCAAGGTTTCAAGATCAGACTGAAAGAAAAAAACAAATGCTGCAAAGAATGATAAGATTAGTTTCATGATGGTAATTTTTTATAGCTTACAGACAATTTCAATGCAATAGTCTCGCCAAAAGAAGTCGTGTTTTTTACTTTAACATCTTCTTCATTTTCAGCAATATCCAGTTGAAGTACCAGATCAGGGGTTTCAAAAGGATTGATAATCGCCATGAACTTTACATTGGAAGCTGTTTTCAGAAATAACTTTGATCCTGTAAATTCCTCAGTCAGTTCCTTAATAATCTGCATCATACAAACACCTGGAGTTACCGGATTTCCAGGGAAATGCCCTTTGAAAATCTCGTGGTCTTTATTCAGGTGAATATGAGCGGTAAATTTTCCGTCTTCTGTCTTATCGTATGATGTTAAAGTATAAAAATCTGTAAGAATCGTTTGCATGATCTTATTTTTTAAGATTAAATGTATAATACATTCCCACCTGGAATGTTACGTTGGTATTGTCATTGTTAATATGTACAAAACCTTTTTTAATTCGGGCCTCAACGCCTATATTTTTTGTAATATCATAACCGGCTCCAAATAACAGTCCCAAATCTGCCTCAATAGGGGAATCGATATTTTTATGATCTGTCAGAAGTTCCAAGGTCGGACCAAAATGAATATTAAACTTTTCAAAATAGAATTTATTCACTACTGCTCCTCCTACATAAGAAAGTGTCGCTGTTTTTGAAGAAACAGCAGGATTCTGGCTTTCAAATCTTGCGCCCTGGCGGGTATAATAAATTTCCGGCTGAAGAGCATAGAATTTTGCAAACCGGATATTGGCCTGGAAACCTATGTAGAAATCCACTTTTGATTTGATATCATAAGCATTGGTACCATAGTGATATCCCTGATTGTCATTATAATAAAAGGACTCATAAGCAGGTCCGTCAGAGATATGTGAAATATTGGCACCTACTCTGATTCCCGGATTGAAAGTGACCTGGGCAAAAGATAAGGCGGAGAAAAGTGCAAAAAGCAAGAAATATATTTTTTTCATGTGAAATTTATTCCGTCTCGGTTATTTGAAATAGTTTTATATTGATCTTAAAGTCCTTGTGCTGCAGGTTTAAGCTGTCTGCGAAGATAGGTTTTTTTGCATCAAAAGTGAAATCGATTTTCTCCTTGTTGTTTTTTGTATAAATAATCTGCTTCAGCAAATTATTTTCTTTGTTGAAAAACAGATAATAGCTTTTATTTTCGATTTTTGAAAGGTAAATTGTAGAATGATCATTTTCAAAGCTTTCACTGACCGGATATTTTCTTTTCAGAAGCTGCTGAAAGTCATTTTTTAGAAAGTTGATCACTATTTTTTTATCCAGATCAGGAAGTACATAATTCAGTTTAAAATTCTCATCAGAAACCTCAAAGTCAATCAGTTTATTTCCAAAATCTGAGGTTAATGCGACACGGTGCATCGTCTCATTCAGTTTTTTGATGATCAGAATTCCACTCACATGGTTTTTATAAATGTCCATCTGGCATTTGTATACATAATCTTCGGGGGAAGAAAAGTATAAATTTTCAACCACTTTCTCAGAGGAAGAAACGGGCTTTGCATCTGCTAACTGATACGTTTTACAGGAAACAGCCAGTATCAGAACAAGGCTATAAAGAAAACTCTGACGCAGGAATGGAAGCATTGATCTTGGTATTTTTGAAAACAATATTGGTGGTATCTCCGGAAGCTTCAGTCATATTCACTTGGGAAACCGTCGATTGGTTCTTTGGGAAGTAAAGCTCAATCTGCTTGATGTATTTCAACAGCTGCGATGTCTTCGGAATAAACTTCGCTACGTTGTAATTTCCGTTTTTAAAATAGGTTACGGTGAACTCCGGATCATTGAACATAGTTCCGTTTGAACTTCCTACGATCAGTTTATTAATTTTTTCGAATGTTTTGCTCTTCGCATCTACAGAAGATTTTTTTCCCTGATCATTGATGAAGATTTTATTGCTTTTAAAAACAATACTGTACTGATATGGTTTCGTATACTTCCAGCTCAGCATATTGGGCGTCTGCAAAGACATTTTTCCATAGGTAACAATACTTTTATCCAGGAAATCCATTTTTTTGGTCTGGGTAAAATCGCTCTGCAACGTTTTAATTTCTTTCGTGTCTGAAGAAACCTTCGATACAAATGCTTTGGCTTCAGCTCCTGACATTGCGGTATTTTGCGCAAAAAAGAAACCGGAAACCAGTAAGAATGCTCCGAAAGCAATATTTTTAATCATTTCTATTTGAATTTATCACTGTATCAACAGTAAAGGTTGAATATTTTTTATCCTTCAAAAATACTAATAAATTGGTCAGCACCCGAAAGGTCTTTTCCGAAGTGTCGTGAAGGAGGATAATGCTCCCATTTTTAAGGCCTTTCGTCACTCTGTTGTAGATTTTCTTTTCGTCATCAATGATAGTGTCCAGTGACCGGACATTCCAACCGATGCTTACTTTATTTGTTTTTTTGATCGCTTTTGCAATATTGGGATTCGTCACCCCAAACGGAGGTCTGTAGAGATTGGTCTTGATATTTCCCACATTTTTCATGACTTTATCACATTTTTCAATCTCTTCAATCATTTTTGAAGTCGATAAAAACCCTGTGGAATTGGAATGCGATAAGGTATGATTTCCAATCGTATGACCTTCTGCAATAATTCTCTGAAACGTCTCAGGATATTTTTCAATCTGTCTTCCGATACAGAAAAAAGTTGCTTTTATCTGATGCTCGTTAAGCAGGTCTAAAAACTTTGGAGTAAACTCAGTAGGTCCGTCATCAAAAGTAAGTGCTACTTCTTTGATTCTGGTTCGCTTATGGGTAATGCTGTTGACGAAATAGCCCAGTTCAATATCAAATGAACCCCAGACAACTACTGAAGAAAAAGCAAAAAAACAAAACAGATACACCCAGATACTTCCGTGGAACGCATAAATAAAAACGTTACAGAAAAGGTAGAACAGGATGAAGGGATAGTGTTTCATTGCTGACTGTTTTTTATTGTTAAACTTCTTGAATGTATACCCATTTTGTCATTCTGAGTGTAGCGAAGCGAATGAAGAATCTATCATATAAAAAGCAGAAATTATTCCTTCGTCAGAATGACAGTAGCACTGTTTTTATTACTCCTCTTCAATTATGCCTTTTCCAGTAATACCAAACTGTGATCATCACCTCCCAGATGGTTGTAAAGAAGTATATTCTTTATATTTTCCTTTTTTTCTGAATTGATCATCATTACTTCCGGAATCTGCTGTTCTTTCAAAATATGACAAGCTATAAAGGTTGAAAAACCACTTGCTGTATTAAACTCTCCACTCAAATGTTTATAATACAGCTGTGCTGAATCCGGAAACAGATCCATTGCTTTTGTATAATACATATCTGATTGCGCATCTCCACTGAACCCTAAAATAACCGCATCAATATCATGAGTTGAAAGGTTGTTTTGAACTAAGAACTTTTGGATAAAATCCTGGACTTCACTCAATTCAATTGTGTTGCTGATATGGATATTTTTAAGCTTAGCGTAAGAGTTTTCGGTCTTATCTTTTCCTACAACGAAAAAGCTGGCTCCTTCACCCCAGATCACGCCATCAGTATTAGAATTCAGATAATCTACAGGAAGATCAGCTTCTTTTTTGATCGTATTATTTAGGCAATAAAGTTCCATGGTTCTGTCTGTCTGCTCATCTGTAGAACCTACCAGAACATTTTCTGCTTCTCCGTCATTGATCTGAAGCTGGGCATCCAGTAATGAAAACTCCAGTGAGGAAGAAGTATTTACATAGGTGAAGTTATACGCATGACATTGTAACCCCAGAGCAATCTGTCCGGCTACCGTATTGTGAGTAGACTGGATGAAAAAGGTAGGCGTAAGGAACTCTTCATGATTATCAATCACGTTTTTCAGAAACTTTTCAGAATCCTGCGAACAGCCCATTCCGGTTCCTACGATGATAGCATCCGGTTTTTCAATTCCAGCTTCCTTCAATGCGTGATGAGAGGCTACAGAACTCATTTTTACTGTTTTAGACATTCTTCTGATCATCGCAGGCGGAATGAACTCTTTGTAATTAGGTTCTATCGCTTTAATGATATTTGAAGAATTTCCAGGAGCAAGGTTCTGAAGAATATTTTCGTTTAAAGTGTCCTGAACTGAGATACAGGATGCACTGTTGATGTATACTGCACTCATGATTTTGAGAAAATTAAGGTGGAACAGTTTCCTCCAAATCCAAATGAGTTGGAAAGTACATGATTAATGTTTTTCTCTTTCAATTCGGTAACAGGAGTGAGGTCGAACTCTTCCATTTTTGTTTTGAAATTCAGGTTCGGGAAGATCACACTGTTTTGCATAGCTAAAATTGAAAATACGGCTTCAATTCCTGCAGCGGCAGCTAAAGTATGTCCTGTAAATGCTTTTGTGGAGCTGAATTCAGGCACCTGATTTTCCCCAAAGATTCTGATTATGGCAATCCCCTCAGATAAATCGTTATTGGGAGTAGCCGTTCCGTGAACGTTGATATAATCTATATTTTCTTTTTCCAATCCGGAGATTTTCAGAGCTTGCTGCATCGCTAAAAATGCGCCCTGCCCGTTTTCTGAAGATGCCGTCTGATGGTGTGCATCATTGGCATTTCCATATCCGGAAAGATAAGCCAGAACCTTTTTGTTTTCTTTTTTGACCATTTCTTCAGATTCAAGGACTAAGAAAGCGGCAGCTTCCCCAAGATTCAGTCCTTTTCTGTTGTTGTCAAAAGGAGTATTGTAAGAATCCGTAAGAATCATCAGGGTATTAAATCCATTCAAAGTAAATTTTGAAAGAGAATCTGTTCCTCCGACAATCACACGATCTAAAACTCCGTTTTTAATCAGTTTTGCACCCATCATAATGGCATTGGCTGCTGATGAACAGGCTGTACTGATGGTAGAAACCATGCCCTTTAATCCCAGATAACCGGCAATAGCCAATGAGGAATTTCCGGCATCATGAGCGTCAATATATTTTTGCTTTTCAGGAAAGTCTTCGTAAGAGTAGAAGTATTTTTCAGTGATATCCATTCCTCCTACACTGGTGGAAGAGATCAGCCCGGTTCTGTAACCATTGATATCTGAAATTCCTGCACTTTCTACAGCTTCCTTCGCAGCGATCATTCCCAATAAAGAAGTTCTTGTTACATTATTGTCTTCATCAAGCTGAAGCTGTTGTACAAGTTCTTCATTGGATAATTTTATTTCACCTGTTTTAATGGCTCCGGCATGACGGGTTTCAAACATTTCGATATCTGAAATTCCATGTTTTCCGGATTGCAATGAAATAAAATTTTCCTCCACATTGTTTCCGATGGAGGAAATGATGCCCATTCCCGTTATGGCAATTTTTTGACTCATGGTATTCAATAATGTAACAATGTATCAATCGAATATTTACCAATAATTGCTACATTGTTACACTGTTAGATTGTTATATTAATTTATTTTGTTCTGTTGTCCTCGATGAATTTTGCCATCGTATCGATAGATTGGAAAATCTCTTTTCCTTTTTTAGGATCAGCTAATTTTATTCCATAGTCTTTATCAAGAAGAACAATCAGTTCCAGAGCGTCGATAGAATCTAATCCTAATCCACCTCCGAACAATGGATCAGTATCTTTGATTTCTTCTACAGATACATCTTCAAGGTTAAGAACTTCGATAATTTTGTGTTTCAATTCTGTTTTTAAGTTTTCCATAATTCAGTTGGTTTATCAGCGCTTCAGCATATCATGAAGATCATTACATCATTGCACTGTTATATTGTTACATTTTTATAAGGTTAGCAAATATACAAAAGCTTTGTAATTTTCCTGATACAATTCCACCCAGCCACACAATACTTTGTCGGCTTTTCCGGATAGAAGAATCTGTTCAGAATAATCATTCAAAAATTCTTCATCAAAATCATCCAGCACAAAAAAAGCATTTTCTGTCTGCATCTTGTGTTTAATGCTGATTTCTCCTACACAGATGTTGGGTAAAGTATACACAAAAACGGCAGGACTCGGATAGAAATTATCCTGATCGTTGATGCTTTCCTGATATTTGAAATCGGTATCCAGACTGGAAGATCTGTTGGCAAAAACAATAGCTGTTCTGCTGTGATCATCATCTTTCAAAATGGTTTCAGCGGCAAGAAAAGCCAGTTTACTCAAATGATCCATTTTATGAAACTTTGGATAGCTGAGGTCTAAACTTTTATAAGCTTCTTTGGCAAATTCCTGAAAGGTTTCGCTTGGGCTTTCAAAAATAAGATTTCCGTCAACGGTTATTTTTGACTGTTCTATGGTACAGGTATTTATTTTCTTCATCACTTTCAGTTTAACATTTTTCCAGTACAACAGCTGCATTACATCCTCCAAAACCAGAAGCGGTCTTCAGAATATATTTAATGTCTGCAGTTTGATTTTCCTTGATGATATTCAAAGGTTGGGTTACTCCCATTTCTTTAAAATTCTTTGAAGGAATCAAAATGCTGTGAAGAGCACTTTCCATAGAGATAATACTTTCCAAAAGACCGGAAGCACCCAGGCAATGTCCGTAATAGCCTTTCATACTATTGAGCGGAATATGCTGAAGATCCATTCTGTTGAAGGCAATGGCTTCCATTTCGTCGTTATATAAAGTGGCCGTTCCATGGGCAGAAATAAAATCGATCTGTTCTGAAGAAACTTTCGCTTCAGTCATGGCATTTTTGATACTGGCATATAAACCGTCACCTGTTCTTGAAGGACCGGAAATATGATTGGCATCATTCACTGCTGAATCTCCCAGTACTTTAAATCTGAATTTTTCGTTTTGTGAGATTGCTTCGTCACTTTGTTCCTCGCAATGACATGAGGTGATATAAACAGCTGCTGCTGCTTCACCGATATTGATTCCGTCTCTGTCTTTATCATAAGGTTGGCAAGGTCCGGAGCCAATGGCCTGAAATGAATTGAATCCTGAGATAACAAATTCAGAAAGCTCATCACCTGCAATCACAAAGGCATCTTTGTATTTTCCTGCCTGAATCATATTTTTAGCAACAGAAATCGCCATTACTCCTGAAACGCAGGCATTGGAAACGATGATCGGTTTTGTTTTAAATCCAAAAAAATCAGCAATTTTTTCTGCTAATTTTGATAAATAAACACCTTCTGGTAATTTGGACTGGTTTTTTAACTGGCTGATATTTCCTTTTGTGGTGGAAAGGATAAAAGCGGTGTCTTCTGATACAGTACGTTTTTCAACAAGTGGCTGTAAGCTTAAAAGAAGCATTTTTTCCAGTCTTGTGAAATCATTTGTATGCTGAGCAAAGAATCTGTTGAACTCTTCATTCAGTTTGTCAGAATCACTCATAGAAGCATAGAAAGCATCCTGATTGTCTATAATTTTATGTAAAGCAACTCCCGACTGTCCTTCTAACAGAGCATTCCAGTTGGAATCAACATTGAAACCCAAAGGAGTTACACAATTGTAGTCTGTGATATAAATTTCCTTGCTCATGATAATCCCATTTTATCTTTCCAGGTTTGAAAAAATTCCGGATTGTACAGGCATAAGCTTCCATTGCTATCGAGAAATACCTGAATGGTTTCTCCACTGCATACCAATTGGTCTTCCTGATTGAAAAGCTCATATCTGTAAATAAGCTTGGCAGAAACAGAATTGATAAAAGTGGTCACAATTCTGAATGTTTCTCCATACTTTAAAGGAAGAAAATGTTCGCAGGTACTTTTTACGATAGGCGTTACATATCCTGCATTCTGAATATCCAGATAGGTAAGACCATGCAGACGACCGAAAGCTTCTCTTCCGTCTTCAAAATATACGATATAGTGCCCATGCCAGACAATTCCCAGCGGGTCTGTTTCATTGAATCGTACTCTGACTTCTTCAGTACAGGTTAATATATTTTCTTTAGACTGCATTTTGTTTTTTTTCGTAAAAAATAGAAATAGCTACAGTGGCAATATAGAATAAGAAAAGGAAAACCAGTTCTTTGGCAATTCCGCCAATTCCGCTGTTTCTTAAAATAATATCATAATAGGCATTCAGTCCCCAGTTCATGGGAGAGAATTTGGCTACGGTCTGCATAAATTCCGGCATTAAAAATACAGGAACCCAGATTCCTCCAATGGCTGCCAAAACTACTACAGACGTTGCTCCAAATGGGGCAGACTGTTCCTGCGTATCAGCTATAGTTCCCAATAGAACTCCAAATCCAATTGCTGCCAATCCTGCAAACAGTGTTACTACCACAAGCTGGAATATTTTTCCGGATACATCAAAAGCCGGAAGATCCATATATGGGAAAAGGTAAATTCCTACAGCAACCATCAGTAAAAACTGAATAAGACAGATGATAAGATAGGTAAATGTTTTTCCTAAAATATGGACAAAATAAGGAGTAGGGCTTATTCTTGCCCTTACACTTGTTCCCTGGCTTTTTTCTTTTACCAGATTGATGGATAAAGGGACTACAATAAAGAAGATCGCAAAAAGTGTCCATGCAGGAACGTTGTGCTGGACAGAGTTGGGCATGACGTCCATTTCTCCTTTTTGGGGCGTGATTTCTTTAAAACTGATCAGGTTTTTATTTTCGTCAAGATTCTCCGTTGTTCCCAGCTGATCCTGGAATGCTTTGTAAATCTTTTTATTTTCAATCTCAAAAACCATTTTATTCACAGAATTCATCACTGAGTTCTTGAATCCGGCATTGGTAGCAGGGTCAAAGTACAAATGAATTTCTTTTGCTTTCGGAGCTGCTGTTTTTACTTTTGCAGAATCTCCTTCCAGCCCGAATGAACTTACTATGGTCTGAACTTTAGAATCAATATTAGAATTTAAATCTTTCGTCAAATTTTCCGGAATGACAATCGCCATCTGATAATCTCCTGAAAAAACAGCATCCTGAGCCGATTTTTCATTGAAGTTGGTCAGCAGCTGGAATGTTTTGCTGTTTTCCAGTTCTGCTTTTATATTTTTTGAAACTTCAGATTTGTCCTGATCAATAAAAATAATTGGAATTTTTGATCCTTCAAGGTTTTTAAAGGTAGAATCCTGAATAAGGGTAATGGTGACAATCAAAAGTAAAGGCATCACAAAGATGATGACGATTCCCCCGATATCTCTTTTCAGCAGAAGAATTTCCTTAATAAAGCTTCTCCACAGTTTATACAACAACATCTCTTAATTCTTTTCCGGTTAATGAAATGAAAACGTCTTCCAGGTTTTCGGCATTGGCAATCTGTGAAACAAGTTCTTCAGGCGTTCCTACAGCATGAATTTTTCCATGATCGATGATGGCAATTTTTGTACAGAACTCTTCCGCCTCAGAAAGGTGATGGGAAGTATAAATAATGCAGGTGCCCTGTTTATTTAAATCCAGAAGATAATCAATAATTGCTTTTTTAGACTGAACATCCACACCTACAGTCGGTTCATCCAGAAAGAGAACTTTAGGGTTGTGAAGAGTGCCGGCGATGAGGTTGCAGCGGCGTTTCATTCCTCCTGAAAATTGTCCTACCTGCTTGTTGGCAAATTTTGAAAGTCCCATGATTTCCAGAGATTCATCAATGGCTTTTTGAAGCTGATTATGTTTCAAACCATACAGGCTTCCGAAGAACATAAGATTTTCTTTTGCAGTAAGCGTTGGATATAAAGCATATTCCTGGGGAACAATTCCGATAATCTGTCTTATTTTGAAACCATCCTTCTGCGGAGATAAACCGTTAATGGTGAAGTTTCCTGAAGTAGGTTTGATTAATCCTGAAAGCATGGAAATCAGCGTTGTTTTCCCGGCTCCGTTGGGTCCGAGAATTCCGTAGATTTCATTTTTGCTGATGCTTAAAGAAATATCATTTACAGAAAACTCATCAGAATTTTTGTATTTTTTATATAAGTTTTTAATCTCAATCATATTTTCCGCCATATCAGATCGCTTTTCTCAGTTTTTTATAGAAAGCTTCTTCCAGGTCTGCAATGTGCAGCATCGTTTTTGAAAGTTCGTTATAGATATTGCTTTTGGAGTTTCTGTTTTTATAAACACGGGCAATATCCACGGCAAAATCTCTCCAAAGGTCACCAATAGAAGTAATTTCTTTTGATAATTCCTTCAGCTCATCATTTTTAAGAATAACAGCCGCTTCCTGAAGAAATGCACCATAGATAAACCTGAAGCCTCCGCCTCCGGTTCCGATTTCTTCCTGCATCCTGATCAATTGTCCCAAATAATGGTTAGTCACTTTTGTACCTTTCTTTTCTGCCCATTTCGGGATGCTTCTGGCTACCCATCTCATGGCTTTTACTCCGATAAGCGGTACAGGCGCCAGCATATTTTTACAGGTATCCTTGATTCCTTTTTTGATGGCATCTTCAAGATTCACATTTTCCGGAACATACACAGGATAGTACATGTGTCCTTTGGGAGGAAGTGCTCCTTTGGCGTATCTTACTTTTTCCAGTTCTGCTTCAGAAAGGGAAGTGGTATAATCCATTACAGGATCACTAATCAGAAATTTTCCGTCTTCTTTTCCGTACACCACAAGGTTGTGGGCATTGAAGTGGAATTTATATTCTTCAGGAAAATACGTAAGGTTGAAAACACCTACCTGAAGTCCGGTAGGAATATTTTGTTCCAGATTTCTTTCAAGAGCTTTTTGGGCATCCTGAGGATTGGAGAATTTTTCTCTTTTGATTTTAATTCCTAATCTTTTGGCTGCTTTACTGAAAATAGCACCCGGCATCGGACGATAGCTGAAGCCCGGAGCAAAATTCACCTTTAAAAAAGGGAGATAGACGAAAAACAGTCCTGAACCGATCCCGAAGATCATGGGCTCACTCAGTTTCAAGCCTTTATTAAGCAGTAGATTAGAAGCAACACCGTTTTCGCAATGCGCAGTCTGATGGTGTTCAAAGTTTAATTTCATTTGCTGATTGTATCTTTTCATTGGTCAAATAAAACAGGCTTTATATTGAGCCTTGTCTCATTTATTTTCCGTTGAAGTTTTTTAATTCATCCACTGAAATACCGAATGCATCGGCATATTTTTTCAGTGCATTTTCGCTTAGTGTTTTGAATACTTTGGGTTTAAAATGTCTTTTTACCCTCCATTGCCACATTCCTACATAAGAAGCAAGGACTCCCAGATCCATTTTGTTCAGTTCCATAAAATACACAATGGGACTTGCTATATTATTAGCTACATTTTGCTTTGCTTCCTCAATTCTCTCATAAATAAGTTCCATAGATTCATCCAGAGCAGCTTTCTTGGCATCCCAGCCTGTGCTGTTTGCTGTCGTGTAGTTGTCGTTCTCATCCGTCACATACAGAACTTCAGTCATGTTGGCGGATTTCAGGTTACTTTCGTCTTGAGGCAGGTCTTGTTTTTTCATCTAAATAATGTTTATATTTTTAGATTCCAGATGACATAAGCTCACCTGTTTTTTGATTCTTTTAATCAGGTGGCTAAAATAGTGAAAATACATTATATGTAAATCATATTACATTTGAGGGAGTTATTGTTGAGAAATAGAGGCTGTATCCTTAATAAATCTCCAAAATTATAATTCATCCCGATTTTTCTTGTCTCTGTTTAGAAAGAAGCTTTTAACTAATCCTTTATAAAAGAATCTTAAAAGAATCCCTTAAAGCTTATGGTTTCTGCTTGTAACAGTTCCTTTGTAACAAGTGTTTATATAAATAAGACTAATGGGGAAATTTGGTTTGAAAATAATATTAAATAACTACTATGAAGAAAATTTTTATTTCGGTGTCGCTTTTCTGTATGATCAGCGCAATGGCGCAGAAATTTGAGACCCAAAAGCAGACAGATGCCCAAGGGTATACCTATGAAACGGTAAAGAATGACCAGGCCGGAGTACGTGTCTATACCCTGAAAAATGGGTTGAAGGTTTATCTGGCAAAAAATGATGATGCCCCAAGAATCCAGACTTACATTCCCGTAAGAACAGGATCTAATAATGACCCTAGTGATAATACAGGTTTAGCGCACTACCTGGAGCATATGGTTTTCAAGGGAACTTCACATCTTGGAACTCAGGACTGGGCAAAAGAAAAAGTTTTACTACAGCAGATCTCTGATCTTTATGAGCAGCATAAAGCAGAAAAGGATCCCGAAAAAAAGAAAGAACTTTATAAAAAGATTGACGAAGTTTCTCAGGAAGCTTCCAAATATGCGATCGCTAATGAATATGATAAAGCGATTTCTTCATTAGGAGCTACAGGAACGAATGCCCATACATCACTGGATGAAACGGTGTATAAAAACAATATTCCTTCCAACGAATTGGAAAAATGGCTAAGAGTAGAAAAAGAGCGTTTTTCAGAATTGGTATTACGTCTTTTCCATACAGAGCTTGAAGCGGTATATGAGGAATACAACAGAGCGCAGGATAATGACAGTCGTCTTGTATTCTATTCATTGATGCAGGCTCTTTTCCCAAAACACCCGAACGGACAGCAAACGACAATCGGAACTTCAGAACATTTGAAGAGCCCTTCCATGGAAGCGATCCACAAGTATTTTGACACCTATTATGTGCCTAATAACATGGCTGTAGTATTGGTTGGAGACCTTGATTATGACAAAACTATAAAATTAGTTGATCAATATTTCGGTGCATTCAAATACAAAGAACTTCCGATGAAAAAGATGGTTACGGAAGAACCAATGACCAGCATTGTTACCAGAACGGTAAAAAGCCCTACTACACCAAGAATGACTATTGCATGGAGAACAGATTCTTATGGAACTCAGGAAGCAAGACTGGCAGATGTAGTATCTGAAATTTTAAGCAACAGAGGGGATGCTGGTTTAATTGACCTTAACATCAACCAGAAGCAAAAAACACTTGGAGCAGGAGCGTATGAGTCGCCTTACAAAATGTATGGTACATTTGGATTAGTGGTAACTCCTAAAGAAGGTCAAAGCTTTGATGAAGCTAAAAAACTGCTGATGGATCAGTTGGATCTTGTGAAAAAAGGACAGTTCCCGGACTGGATCCTGAAAGCCATCGTAAATGATAAAAAAGTTCAGCGTATGAAGAGCTGGGAAACAGCTGACGGATTAGCTACTGAACTGTATGATTCTTATATCAATGTAAGAACATGGGAACAGGAGCTTGATGAGATCAATCAGTATGATAAAATTACGAAAGCTGACGTAGTGAAGTTTGCCAACGATTTCTTTAAAGATAATTATGTTGTTATTTATAAAGAAAAAGGAGTGAATGATAAACTTGTACGTGTACAGAACCCTGGAATTACCCCGATTAAACTGAACAGAGAAGCTCAGTCTCCCTTCCTTAAAGATATTCTGAATACAAAAGTACCGGAAAGTAAGCCTGAATTTATTGATTTTAAAACAGCCATTCAGACTTCAAAGATTAAAGACAAGACGGTAAGCTTTGTGAAGAATAAGTATAATGAGGTTGCTCAGATCAGTTATATTTTCCCTTTCGGAACAGATAATGATAAAGAACTTTCTATTGCAGGAACTCTTTTTGAATATCTTGGAACCGATAAGTATACTCCGGAACAGCTGAAAGAAGAATTCTTTAAACTGGGCGTAAGTTATAGCCTGAGAACTTCCAATGACCAGATGATCATTACATTAAGTGGTATTGAAAGTAATATGAAGAAAGCTGCAGAGCTGATGAATCACTGGATGACGAATGTAAAAGCTGATAAAGCAATTTATGCTCAAACGGTAAAAACAATTCTGGAATCAAGAGCTTCTGCGAAGAAAGATAAAGTAAGAATTATGGCCGCTCTTTCAAACTATGCTAAATACGGTAAAAATTCAAGAATGACAGACATCGTTTCCAAAGAACGTCTTGAGAATATTGACGCCGTAGAACTGATGAAGAAAGTGAAAACACTGAACCAGTATCCTTATCAGGTGCTTCTTTACGGACAGGATCAGTCCGGATTGGAAAAAGCGGTGAAACCTTTTATCATCAATACGAGCCTTCAGCCAGCACAGGCAAAAGAATATGCTGAACCGGCTACTGAAGGAAAGGTGTACTTCACAAATTATGACATGGTACAAATGGAAATGTCAAAAGTAGCAAAAGCCAGCACCGTAAACCTTAGTAATTTCGGGAAAGCAAATGTTTTCAATGAATACTTCGGAAGAGGATTATCTTCTATCGTTTTCCAGGAGATCAGAGAAAGTAAGTCATTGGCTTATACGGCCTATGTTTCTTATGGAAATGCTTCGGAAAAAGGGAAAGCAAACTATGTGACAAATTATATCGGAACACAATCCAACAAGCTTCCTTTAGCGGTAAATGCAATGAATGACTTAATGGTATCTTTACCACAAATCCCTGCCCAGTTTGAGAATGCCAGAGGTTCTGCCTTAAAACAGATTGCTTCCAACAGAATCAACAGAACAAATATTTTCTTCAATCAGTTAGCATTGAAAAAATTAGGGGTTGACTATGATATCAGAAAAGATATTTACGCTGAAATTCAGGGATTGACATTGCCACAGCTTACAGGATTCTACAACACTGAAGTAAAACCTGTACAATACAATACAGCCATCATCGGTAAGAAAGAAAACCTGAATATGGAATCTATCAACAAAATGGGAGAATTCCAGGAAGTATCTCTTGAAGAGATCTTCGGATACTAATCCTTTTGTTTACAATAATGATAAAAGCGGGACAGAAATGTCCCGCTTTTTTGTTGTTTAAAACTGTTTCTCCCTGACCATCAGAGTTTCACGGATTCATAAAATGTTTCACGTGAAATAATTCATCTGATGATGAGGTTTTTAAGCCCGTAATGTATTGTCTATCAATTGTTTTGTGAGGATGTGATGAATGTGGAAATAAACAAAAAATGAACCTTTTTCCGTAAAATCATTGTAATCAATTCAATAGGAGTTGGCTATGATTCTGAGCGGAGACGAAGAAAGCCCGCTTAAAAAAAGAGAAAAATCAATTGGCTTTAGCCTAAACCAATATTTTAAACACAAATAACACAAATGGATTGCACAAATGTTCACAAATCTATTAGAGAATATAAAATTGATTTAAAACAGAAAAGCTGTACGTTTTGTACAGCTTTTCTATGTCTATGTTGAATTGGTCTTTACGATTTTACTTCCTGAATAAACAGGTTGATCTCCGCTCTGATCAATAATTCATCATTATTAAATGTTTCACAGAAAATGTGGCAGATATTCTCAAACTGTGAAATAAGGGATGCTTTGGAAATGATTTTGTCATGTACTTTAGGAAGATCAAAAATCTCAATCTTCTTGATATTGGTAATGAATCCGATCACTTTAGTATCGGCTTCAGGATTTTCAAAGAAGCTTTGTCCAAGGATAGAAGAGCAGGTTTGCGCCAGGTTTTCGATTAAGCCGGCTTCTGCAAACTCATTGTTGTGAACAAATATATTATCTTCTTTGATTTCAAAGGAAGTCACTACTTTTTCTTTGGTCAGCTCCAGAATATAGTCTGCCATCAACATCGGTTCACGATGCGGTAAAAAGTTGTGTATATTGATGATATTTTCTTCCTTTATTTCCATTTCCAGTTTATTTTACAGCGGTTTTCATTTGAGATTTTGCAATCACTTCACCGTTTAGTTTCGTAACAATATCTACAAGGGTTACTCCCATTACTTCATTAAGGATGGTAACTTCAGATTTCAGATGGTCTCCTACTTTAGGAAGAATTTCAGCTTCAAAAGATTTGATGGCTCCGATATATCCCGTAGGAGCATCTTTCCCCAGCAGATAATATTTATATCCTGTATGCAGGGCAACGCTTTGTGCCTGGTGCTCAATCAGTCCGGAAGCCTGAAAAGATCCGTCCTGGATAAAAAGGTTATCTTCTTTGATTTCAAAACCGGATAAAAGATGGTTTTCAGAATATTCTGATAACTCATGTACCATCACAAAAGGAAACCTTTGCGGAATAAGGCTTTCTACAAAATCTTTATCGGATGTAGGCAGTTTGTTTTCCATTAGCAAACAGTTAATAAAGCACAAGAATAAGCGAATCTTCCACTTTCAGGAACACAAAGAAGTACTTTTTCTCCTTTTTTCAATGTTCCCGAGTTCATCAGTTCTTCAAGGGCAATAAATATCGATCCCGCACCGATGTTTCCAACCTCAGAAAGGTTATAGAACCATTTTTCTGCAGGGAAATCCATTCCTTTTTTAGCAAATTCTTCTTTCAATCCATCTTTAAAGTATCCTGAAGAGATATGAGCCAATACGTGGTCAATTTTTTCCGGATCCAGATTATGTTTGTCAAAAGATGATCTTAAGCTTTCAGCTCCTTTTACAAGAATATATTTATCAAGGATTTTAGTATCCTGTTTGATGGCAAAAATAGATTGCTTCAACCATTCATCAGAAGGGTAGTCGGCCCATGATTTCAGGCTTCCGTCTTCCAGCTTATCACATCCGGCATACATACATGCTTCAATTTCGTGAGCATAAGAGTAGAAATCAATGAATTCAACTTTTAAGGAAGTACTGTTTTCTCTTGGTTTATTTTCCAAAAGGAAAGCTCCGGCTCCATCAGAAAGCATCCATCTCAGGAATTCTCTTTTGAAAGCAATGATAGGTCTTTCCTCCAGCAATTTTAAATTTTCTGCTTCATGGTTGAATTTGTCAGCAGTCATCCATGCAGACATTCTTTCAGAACCTGCACATACTGCGTTGTCCTGTACACCGGCTTTTACAGAAAGGAATCCATAGTTGAGCGCATTCATCCCTGAATTGCAAAGACCTGTTGAAGTATTAATTTCAATAGATTTCCCGATGTTCAGCTCACCATGTACCATAGAAGCATGAGAAGGCTGGATCTGATCCGGTGAAGTAGTTCCTACCGATAGTAATTTCATATCTTCCTTTTTGAAATTTTCGTCAAAAAGTCCTTCGATGGCTTTGGCAGTAAGCTGCGCATTAGAGTGGGTAGGATTTCCTTCTTTGTCTAAGGCGTAGTATCTTGTCGTGATTTTATTATTTCTTAGGATAAGTGATTTTGCTTTAGATGGCGCATCATTGATAAGCCCAAGATAAGTCTCCATTTCATCATTCGCTACCGGCTCATTGGGTAAGTATTTTGATGCTTTTGTTATAAATACGTCGTACATTCTATTTTAAATTAATTCCTTGTAAATATCTTTTTTGTTTTTGTCTTTTAAACCAAAATATAGGGGTTGTAAGCAGGTGTAAAACCAAAACGACAGGTGAGATAATCCATATCGCTGCCATCAAATATACCTTAAAGAATTTTATCAGCAATGGACGTTTCTCTTTTTTCTTGATAATCAGGTTAGACCATACTGTAAAAATTTTGTTTCCTACCTTTTCTACGCGCACTAAAAACGCACGGATTTCAATCGCTCCGTTTTTCACAAGATCCGGTTGTAAACTATTAAGGTCATTATTATTAAAATGTCTTTCAATAATCTCGCCATACTTTACAGAACCTGTAATTTCTTCATCGGAAACTCCTGCCGCAGGAAGCATTCCTGATTTTTCTTTCTGACCTGTGGTGAGCCATCGGAGAATTGTTAATACGCTGGTATAATTGTCGTGCCTGTCTACCAAAGCAATATTTCCTACCAGTTTAGCCTGTAAATCTCTTAAGTAAACCTTTAATTTTTCCTGGGAAAGCATCCACATATTTCTGGTCCCTGAGATCGTTACTACAGGAGTATCTTTAAGGATTGGTTTTGCATAATCACTCTTTAAAAAAGAAATAATAGGAATGGATGGTGTGAGATACCATACCTGATACCCGAATAGGATAAGGTCGTACTTTTTGTTCAGAATTTCTTCTGAAGGAGGAAGGATTTCTTTTGGAATCTGCAGATAAGATTCAGGAAAAGTGTTGAAAAAGACATCGCCCGGCCAGGGAAAAGGAAAATCTTCCTTTAGCTGAATGTTGTAATACGTAACATCATAAGCCTCCTTTTTAGCTTCAAAAGGTTGGGCTATATTTCTCACGATATCTTCGAGTTGTCCGGTTTGTGAATAATATATGACAAGTATATTTTTCTTCATTAGTTTTCTTTAGCGTTTACAAAAATATGTTTTTCATATTTATTATTTGATTTTAAATACTTTTAATGATTCAGAACTAAATTTTAGTGTATAATGATCACTTTCAAAAGAATCACTTTTTGTATTTACAAAAATAATGGTCTCTGGCAGCTCCTGAATATCATTCAATATAAAACGATCATGGGAGATCAGAAGTACATCAATTTTTTTGTTTACCTCAGAAAGGTCTTTTATATACTGGATCTTTCTTCTTTTTACCAGATAACTGTGTGCTGCTGTTGCTCTTTTTTCATCATTCTGAATCAGAGAAAAAACTCTTCGGCTGGCCTGGTATAAAGTTAATAATGCATCCTTCTGCCCGAAATCATCAGCCAAATGAAGAATATGGGCGTTATTTGAAATATGCTTGTTCAGTTCGAAATATACAGATTTATTAGCATTAAAATCTTCTTTTACTTCCTGTACCACTTCACTGTCTTTGTAAAGATAGCTCAGGAAGAGTTTCTTTTTAAAATAATTCTCATCCTCAATCTCTTCACGCAGTCTGGCAAATTCTTCTCTGAAATAGGCATTGATCTTCTTAGTTCTCTCAGAATAGTTTTTACCAAAGCTCATATCATCTTTGCTGATTCTGTTGCCCACTTTTACGGTAATGCTTCCGTCATAGATGATGAAGTCTCCTTTCGGTAATACTTCAGAGTTTCCGTGGATGTAAATAGGAAGTATATCCAATCCGAATTGTTCCGCAAGATAAAACGCTCCTTTATGAAACCTTTTCACATCATTGGTATAGGAACGTTCTGCTTCCGGGAAAACAACCAGAGAATATCCTTGTTCTACTTTTTCTTTCAGTTTGTGCATTCCATTCTCAATTCCCTGCGAAACAGGATAAAAGCCCAGCGCTCTTACCAGTTTTCCAAAAACAGGAGACTCGTATACCCAGTCATTCACAAGATAAATAATTTTGTGCGTAGCCATTGCGATAGCCAGCGTATCCAGAAAAGAGGTATGATTGGCAATGATGACTGCAGGTTTGCTGAAATCTTCTGACGTATTTTTAATGACCTTCTTCTTTACAAAAGGATTAGAATAAAGTACAGAAGTTAAAAATTGAGCTAAAATAAGTTTGATAATATTCAGCGTTTTCCCTTGAGAATTTTTAACAAAGAAACTACCAAATGCTGAAAATATAAGTCCTCCAAGTCCGTAATATAAAAATGATAAGACTGAAATCAGGAATAGTCTGAATGTGATGGGAGAAAGCCCTTTTTTTGTCCGGTTGGTAATGAATAATCTGAACCAGAACGGATATAGAGTAGAGGTAATGATAATCACGGAGAACATTCCTATCAGGGCCACTAATGCCAAAGAATGCAGTGCCGGATGTTTGGCGAAAATCAGAGAGCCAATCGAAAGAATAGTAGTGAAAACAGCAAGGATAATAGAAATTCTATACGTGGGTAATTCATTCTTTCCCGTGGTATGTTCTTTCTGCATAGCTTGAGTCAGGAAAATACTGAAGTCATCTCCGACTCCAAATACCAGCGTACACACTACAGTACTGAAAATATTTAATTCCAATCCTAAGAAATAGAGAATTCCGGCGGTCACCACTCCCGTTAAAACAATGGGAAACATTGTAAGAACGGTCAGTTCAAAATTCCTGAAGAAAACAATGATCGTTAAAATGATCGCAAGAAGAGAATAAT
This sequence comes from Chryseobacterium sp. WLY505, assembly GCF_030846215.1. NCBI lineage: Bacteria > Pseudomonadati > Bacteroidota > Flavobacteriia > Flavobacteriales > Weeksellaceae > Chryseobacterium > Chryseobacterium sp. WLY505. Next base: position 230,338 of record NZ_JAVCWI010000007.1, read on the forward strand.
TGATCAATGTACTGAAATCTCTTTTCAGCAAACCAAGAAAATTCTCATTCATCTGTTGGCGGTCAATGGCTATGGCATCATGCTTCTTCTCAATATCCTTGATGAAAGTATCCCGTTTTTTTTCGTCTACTTTTACTACATTGGAAACCGTGTAGAACCCATTTTCGTTGCTCATGAATTCTGATATCTGAAGCGCTTTTACCTTTTGATAATCTTTCAGGCTCAATGTAGAATAATTTTTATGCAAAACTTCATTGAAGCCATCAAAAGCGGAACTGTTGAAACCGAATTTATTCCCGTTGCTGACCAGCTCGGAAATGGTCTGACTCTTCTTCTGGTCATTCCAGAATTGATTCCATTCCTCAATTTTTTTCTGTTGGTCTTTTTCTGAAAGCACAACGCTTCCTATAGAATTATAGCTTAAAATCTTACCCTCTTTTTTCTCTTTTTCAAGGAAGCTGCTCAGTTCAGAATTTCTGCTTAAAGCCTGTTCTTCAGAATTCCCATAAGAGATCGTGTAGATTGATTTTGAAGTAATGTCAGAAAGTTTCTGCAGTTTTGCTTCACTGATTTTTAATTCTTTTGGAATGTAATTCAGATCGCCGATATCTTCATTAAAACCCACATGTCTGAAACCAAAAAGGCAGGCAAGAATAATGACAGAGCATCCTATAATCAGCGGTTTGTTTTTTTCGTAAGGGTAAGATCCTATCTTGTCAATAAAGTTGGTATTGAGGTGCTCTCCTTTTTCTTTTGGCTTGTAAAGCTGAGGAACAATAATTAAAGCTGAAACTGAAGAAAGAATCACTGTAATCGCAGCGAAAAGTCCCAGGTCTTTTAAGGCTTCAGAACGAACAAAAACCAGACATAGGAATGAAACGGCTGTCGTTGCACTGCTTAATATAATAGGCTTCGTAATTTCTTTGTAGAGCTCTTCAATATTGTTGTTGTGCTTATAATGGGTAAGAATATGCAGGGCATAATCGATGGTAATCCCAATCAGAATTGCTCCTACACTAAGGGAAATTGCTGAAATCTTATCTTTAATAAAATAAAGAACCAATAAGGCAAGCAATACAGAAAATACTGTTGGTAAAAATACAATGATAGGAGTAAAGACATTTCTGAAATAATAGATCAGTAGAACCAAAAGAACCGTCATGGAAATGATTACTGTGTTCTGGATATCTTTTTTGATCTGCTTTGCATTGGCCACCGCAATCACCGGAGAACCGAAATAACTTATTTCTGTTTTTCCTTTGAACTGCTTGTTGATTCCGTCTTTGATTGCATTAAGCTGATCTACAAATGCCTCATTAGCTTTCGTGTCGTTACTTTTATTTTTAGGATCAATGAAAAGTAAGAGGTTTTTTCCGTCTTTGGTAACAATATAGCTGTCTTCAAGTTTGAAGTCTTTGCTGATGTTTAAAGCATTTAATTTTTTGATCCCCAGAAAAGTAAGTCCCAGAGGATCTTTTTTTATAAACTCTTTGGTGACAAGGCTTGTGGGAGAAACCAATGATATATAGTTATTCTCTACCTGTGTGGTAATGCTGTCTTTCTGAAGTTTCCGGTCTATGTCCTTATAGTCATTCTCATTAAGGAATAAAGGTAAATTCTGATTGACAAAATCAAAGGTTTCGGAGATTTCATTATCATTCACTTTTCCCTGAACAGAACCGATGTATTTCTGTAAAGGCTCAATTTTTTTCAGAAAGTTATCTGCCGTTTCAGAAAGCTGGAAGCTGTCTTCACTGGATTTGTTCTCAATAATAACAATAATCTTATCCGAAAAATTAAGCTGTTTAAGAACCTTTGCGGTAAGATCCGACTTTTCATTTTTAGGGATGATCTGATTGATATCTTCCTCAAAATTGATCTTTGACGCAAAGAAAATGCATAAAACGGCAATTCCCAGAGCTGCAAATACAGACAGGATTTTATTTTTGGAAATCAGATAATATAAAAATATAAAAAAGCGATGCATTGCATTTAAATCAAGTCTGCAAATTTAATTTTTTAAGCATTAGTTCAAAATAGTTAACGAGAAGTTTTCACTGAAAATCAATAAAATATTCTAGGAAGAATGAAAAAATATTCTACTTTTGCAAAAGTTCCCTTTTGAAAAAATGTATTTTAAACCACCATTATTATTAAAAAAATAAGAATCTGTTTTAGATATGTTGAAAAGAAATGATGAAAAAATAAACGGATTTCTATTTGTAATAGTACTTCCGCTTCTGTTGTTTGCCATGTCTTATTATGGATTTGAATCTTCATATACAAGACTGAAAACATCAGCCACAACCCCTGATTTTTTATTTTCCTCCGTATATGCTTACAGAGTGATTCCCAATTATCTGAGTGTACAGATGACAGATCTGATGTATAGTCTGATTAATGGACCTCTTTCTTTCTTCAAAGATTTTTTGTCCAAAAACGGAACCCCTTTTTATCATGGGCTTTTCCTGATGAACAGCGTGTTCTTTGTTTTGTGTTCTTTGATTTTGAATGCTATTTTCCGGATGAAATCAACAGGACTTCTTCTGAATCTTAATGCAAGGAGAATTATTCATCTCTTATCCATATTTTTTATTGTGATCACACAGTATGCACCTACAAACTGTGATACCATTGCATTATTCTGTTATCTGGCAGGAGTATTTTTGACCCTGAAATATTTAGATACCCAAAAAAATATTTTCTTTTTCATTCTCATTGGTCTTATTGGAGTCTCTACTTTGGTAAGAGAAACGGCGTGTTTGAATATTGCGTTTTTTGCAGCAGTATTTTTCAATATAGATGAGTTGAAAAAAGGAAATTATCAGGTAATCTGGAAAATTATACCATTGGTTGTTGCTTTTCTGATTCCTTATCTGGGATTGAGAGCTCTGCTGGTTCAGGATGAAACCACGTTTGTGGAAGGGTTTTATATTAACAGGAACTTTTCCAGCCCCTTCAACCTTGCAGGGCTGGTCTTTGCCTTAATTGTGATTTATTTTATATATGGTCTTTGTGCTGAAGGAGAAAACAGAAGTGTTTTTGGAAAGTATTTTTTCTTTTCCATTCCCTATCTTCTTATGATTACTTTAGTGGGGCTTTTCTGGGAAGTGAGGCTATTCCTGCCTTTAATTCTGACCGGAATAATCACAGCATATCATCAGTTTAAAAAAACATCAGAGAGTTAGCATGAGTTTACTACATCCATATTATATAATTGCAATCGTCTATATGCTGTTCTTCAGTGTTCAGGAAGTATATGGTAAGAAGGTTGATAAAAAGTGGTTCTGGTTTCTCGCTGTTTATTTTATTATTATTGTCGGTCTTAGAGATAATGTAGGTCCGGATTACGGAAGTTATAAAGGGATTTATATTTACTCAGATACCAAGAGCTACTACAGTATCTTTATGAAGATGCTCCATATGGAAGGAACAGAAACGCTGGATGTGGAATGGCTGTATACCCTGATTAATAAAGTTCTTCTCAATTTTTTTGATGCCCCTTTTTATATGCTAACGCTGGTTATTGCTATTTTTGCAATGATCTTTAAAGTAGAATATACCGAAGACAATACTTTTTATCCATTTACCTTTACCCTTTTTATGTTTATTCCCAACTTCTTTATCGGGGAAAGCGGGCAGATCAGACAAAACCTGGGAACTTTTATCGCTTATTTTGCAATACGGTATATTAAGGAAAGAAAGCTCTGGCATTATCTTTTTTTTATATTCATAGGATCGGGTATACACAGTGTTTGTTATTTATTCCTGCCGATGTACTGGCTGGCCCGGGTTCCGTTGAATAAAACCATGATGCTGATTATGATTGTAGGTTCTGTCTTTTTATCTCCGTTTGAAATCTATAGAAGTTTTGGAGGTTTTCTGGATGGTATGGCTTCTAACAGTACCCTTGTAGAAGGATTCAACGGGTATATGGATGAAACCGTGCAGCGACTAAACGGGGGAATTGGAATCCCGGAGGTCATGATGGCTATTCTTACTTTTTTCCTTTTTGTTTTTGATAACAAGATGAAAGAACACTATCCTTACTATGAATATCACAGAAATTATGCCGTAATCGGCATATGTCTCTATTTTATTTTTAGAAATAACCCTATCTTCTCATCCAGACTTGCAGGAGCATTTATTGGGTTCTCCTATATCATTATTCCAAATGCGATGTATGCTGTTTCCGGAAGGGTTAAAAATATGATCTACGCATTTATCATCGCACTTGTCGTCTTCAATTTTGTTATCTTCTCTATGTTTAATAATATTACGGCCGGACGATTTTCGATTGACCGTTATCAAAACCATATTCTTCCATAGAATTTTGAAAATTAAAATATAAAGACAGCGTAAGGCTGTCTTTTTTTTATAAACAAGGTTTATTGTTATTTACTTTGTTTATTGGGTTTTACTTTATTTTATTAATAACATAATTAAAATATGATGTATTTATTTATATAATAAATCACTTTTTATTGAAGTGGGCTCAAAAATTGCATTCGCTAATCACACTAAAACCCTAAGGTATGAAAAGATTAGCTGGAAAATTTGCGGCAGTCATCTGCCTGATATTATTTGGAGTGAGTTCCAAAGGTAATATCAACGAAGATCTATGGCCTATCAAGAATAAGGATTCATTGAAAAGGCCAGTGAATGAATGGACACAATTACTTCTTCCGGACTGGAAAAAGGCACCCAACAGTTACATCTTTGATCCCGGTCAGAACAATGAAGGATTGCTGGTACCTGTAAAAAAAGCTTATGCAATGTGGGAAGGAGGCGGATATCTTAACGGAAGTGGAATTCCGGCAGGTACGGTAACTGCAGATGTTTTGTGGGAAGATGTTCACGGGCTTATAAAATCCGGGGCAAACTATGCCCTTGAAATTATAGGAACCGGACAGGACGCCAAGATAAGAGTCCCTGTGAATAAGGCAAAAAAAGGAAATGCAGTAGTAGCTTTCAAAGTAAACGGAGAGATTTATTGGAGCTGGCATATATGGGTAACCGATGACCCTACCAATGGGTCTGCCTATAGAAGCTTCAACAACATTAAAAGAATGAGGTCGGATGGAACAACAGAAGTTATTCCGGACTCCGATTGGAAATGGATGGATAGAAATCTGGGAGCCATCTCAAATTCCATTACAGCATCAGATTGGAACAGGAGTATCGGGCTTCTTTATCAGTGGGGAAGAAAAGATCCTATACCACCCTTAGTAACAAGAGGAAATGATTTCTATGAAGCTTCAGGATCCATAGGAAGAGTAAGGCATAGAGGCGCGAAAAATATGACCAATGCTGTAAGTATTGATGATTTCAGGAAATTTGTTCTGCTTTCCGCTGCAGAAGTTACCAATAATATAAGGCTTTCTGTAAAAAATCCTTTGAGTCTTATTTATGTTAATAAAGATGATAATTCAGGCCAGGCTTATTACAATAACAATCTTAATCTTCCTGTCAATTGGTTTGGTAAATCTACAACTTTGCCCAATAACAGGCTTTCTGAGCTTAATCTGTGGTCTGATAATGCGCAAGGGAAAATTGAAACTGTCTATAATACCGATGATAAAACAAAACCTTATAGAGATAAATCTCCTTATGATCCTTGTCCCAATGGATGGCGTATCCCTTCCATGCTGGTTGCAAACCTGGCTTCTCCTTCTTATGTAGATGATATCAGAATAGACTTTTCACCCTTTGGAGTCAGGACCAATATGGCAAAAAATGTTTTTGAAAACAATAAATATCATATTATAAAACCTACTGATGCAGGAGTGCCTGCCTTTATGACAGGATTTAGAATTTACCCTAATTTTGGTTTTGATCTTTCGGCAGTCGGTGGCTATAATATGGGAGTCTTTCCCGGAAACGGACAGTTGATCAGAGCAGCTCATTCCGGACAATATAGTGATCAGCATCACACAGCATTGTGGACTGCAACTTTAACCAGACTGTTCGATGCATCTCCTGCTGTTACTGTAAGAGGGCTTTCCATGATTCCGGATAAAGGACAGCCAGATATTCCGGATGCGAATTATCCTAATATTAAAGGGCGTTATTACTACTTTCCTATGGCCGGGATGTATACTTCGGATGCCAATGGCTGCAGATGTATCAAAGATCCCCTCTACACTATTAATGATTATGATTTCCCAACAGAATATCTCCCGCCGGCTACAGAGTACAAAGAAGGTTTCAATAGCCCGAATACTTACCAGATTGTTAAAAGCGAAACAGTTTCTACTATTGAAATTCCGGTCAGTAAAGCATTTTCGGTGCAAAGTCAACTACTGGATAACGCTGAAATATTGAATCCTTCCAGTTTTAATAGTTTAAAAGCTAATGTTCTCTGGACAACAAATACAGCTCTTATCAGTAGGATTTCAATGGTGAATCCTTCACCTTCATCACTACAGGATATTGGGAATTCTAAAATATCCGTAGAAATTGCGGCCAATGAAAGTGGGAATGCCGTTGTCACATTACATAATGGGAGTATATCTTCACCGGTATATTGGAGCTGGCATATCTGGGTGACGGATTCTCCTCTGGGGTCTTACTCTTATACCACAGAAACTCCTGTGGCCGTTACAAATTACGTGAATTATGTCAACAAAGCAGACCTTGCATTGCAGACTGTTTTTATGGATCGTAATCTAGGGGCAACAGATGTTTTTCCCAACGTTGTCAATCCTCAGGCTCCCACTGCTGATGAACTGCTGAAAATACGCGCTTCCACAGGATTGCATTATCAATGGGGAAGGAAAGATCCTATTCCTCCATTCCAATATGCGGATAACAGAAGTGTTTATAATGTGTTTTTAGGAACTCTGGGGACTAACGGTACAGTTTCTTACACCGCGCTTAATCAGTCTGACTATAATAATCTTTCAGGAAATTATATAGTACCTTACAACACTTATGCCTCGGCATCAAATGTACAGTTAACTGATAAACCTGCAGAAAGAATCTCTAAGATACTCTCTTATTCTGTGAAGAATCCTCTGGTATATATGATTCCAAGTACCTTTGCTCCTTATAACAGTGCAACACCCAATTATACCAACGGAACGGACTGGCTGGCACAGGAGCCCAATTTAGCTCCTGACAGATGGGGAAGAGGAGGCAAAAAATCTCCTTTTGATCCCTGTCCTGAAGGATGGAGGATCCCGGATCTTACAAACGTGGCTTTGGTTTCCGGAGCTGATTTCGGACAGACACCATGGTACAAAAAAGATAAAAATATAGCAACATCCTACAGTATCGCTACAGATTATTCAGGGATCAGGGTGAGGAATTCTGCCAATGCCACCGTAGGATATATTTTTAATAATCCGGCATATTTTGTAGGAAACTATCCTGACTCTGGCTCCAGAGGATTCAGAAGTGTGACAGCCAATCAGACAGCGCAGGGAACATTTAATGTGCTGAACTTTCAGTACCCTGCTGTATGGACCGCTGCTTTAAATTCAAATTATATTGGAAGATCTGTTAATGTGCTGTTTGATGCGGCTTCTACAACCAATAGAATAATCGTCTTTCATGATAATAATGATCCCTACTTCGGAACAGGCTGCCGGTGTGTGAAAATAGAATACGATGCCAATGGCAATGAAGAAGGGCCTGCGTCTGGAGTTTTTATGATGTCTAACAGGTCTAAACTGATAAATGAAAATGTACAATCTAAGGTAGCCAATAAAATTTCTCTATATCCAAGCCCTTTTTCCAATATTCTTTATATAAGGGCTACGGAAAATAAAGAATACAATTTTCAGATTTTTAATATTCTGGGGCAACTTGTGAAATCAGGAAAGTTTATCAACAATCAGACAGATCTTTCATCTTTAAATGCAGGAGTGTATGTCGTAAGAATCAATAATTCTGAAGCGAATGTGAAAATTGTAAAACAGTAAATAGTAAAATTAACATGCAAAAAAAGCAGAGTAAGAAGCCTTATTCTGCTTTTTTTACAGGACAGCATATTTCTTACATCTATTATAGCTGATGAAAAATTCTATATCCATCAATGTTGAAAATTGTATAACAGTCTAAAACCTATGCTACAAAGGGTTTGTTTCTTCAAAAAACGTGTGTTGAAAGATGCTGTAATGAACTCTGATTATTAAATTAAACCCGTTTAACAAAAAGTATATAATAAAAAAGCTTTACTTTTGCAAAAATTTTTAGTTAGAATGTCGAAAAATTTAGTAATCGTAGAGTCCCCGGCAAAAGCAAAAACTATTCAGAAATATCTCGGAAAGGATTTTGAAGTGAAATCCAGTTTCGGACATATCCGGGATCTTCCAAAAAAAGGAATGGGGATAGACCTTGCTACATTCAGTCCTGATTACGAAGTTTCAGCAGACAAAAAGAAACTGGTAACCGAATTAAAGGCTGCCGTAAAGAAAGCCGACATGGTATGGCTCGCTTCCGATGAGGACCGCGAAGGAGAAGCTATTGCATGGCATCTTGCGGATGAGTTGAAGCTGAAGCCCGAAAACAGAAAAAGAATTGTTTTCCACGAGATTACCAAAAACGCCATTCTAAAAGCAATCGACAATCCAAGAGACATTGATCAGAACTTAGTGAATGCACAGCAGGCTAGAAGAGTGCTGGACAGAATCGTAGGTTTTGAAATGTCACCCGTTTTATGGAAAAAAGTAAAACCGGGACTGTCTGCAGGTAGAGTACAGTCTGTAGCAGTTAGGTTAATTGTTGAAAGAGAAAAAGAAATCCGTGAATTTACACCCAAAGCAAGTTTTAAACTTGACGGAATATTTTTAAATAAAACAGAGCAGGAGATTGCTGCCAAACTGAAAAAAGACTTTGAAAAGGAAGAAGAGGCAGAAAAATTTCTGGAGCAGGCTAAAACAACAGAATTTAAAGTTCTCAACGTTGAAACCAAACCTGGTACACGTTCGGCTTCAGCTCCGTTTACAACTTCTACGTTGCAGCAGGAAGCTTCATCAAGACTTGGATATAATGTAACCAATACCATGCGTTTGGCACAAAGGCTATACGAAGAAGGGTTTATTACTTATATGAGAACAGACTCCGTAAACCTTTCCCAGGAAGCAATTGAAGGAGCAAAAAAACAAATTATATCAGAATACGGAGCAGAATATTCTTCTCCAAGAAATTATACTACAAAGTCAGCTTCAGCACAGGAAGCTCACGAAGCTATCCGACCTACAGATTTTGGAGTGAAAACTGTAGCTGATGCCCAATTAAACAGATTATATCAATTAATTTATAAAAGAACACTGGCTTCTCAGATGGCTAATGCTAAAATTGAAAAGACAGTGATTGAAATAGGAAATGCTTCATTGCCACATCATTTCGAAGCGCAGGGTGAGGTTATTATATTTGATGGTTTCCTGAAAGCTTACGGAATTGTAAAGACTGAAGAAGATGATGAGGAAAACAACGATAAGTTGTTGCCGAAAGTAAGCGTGGGAGAAGTCCTGAATTATAAAACCATTACGGCTACTGAAAAGTTCACAAGGCCAAGCGCAAGATATACGGAAGCCGGGTTGGTGAGAAAGCTTGAAGAATTGGGGATTGGTAGACCTTCTACTTATGCTCCTACCATTCAGACCATTCAGAACAGAGAGTATGTAGATAAAAGAGAAATCGAACCACATACCCGTGAAGTGATCAAAATGTCTTTAACAAAAGATAAGATCAAAAAAGTAGTCCTTGAAGAGAAATTCGGTGGTGATAAAAATAAATTTGTTCCTACAGACCTCGGTGAAGTAGTCAATGATTTCTTAACGGATAATTTCAGAGAAATCCTTGATTACGGTTTCACAGCAAGAGTAGAAGAAAGTTTTGACGAAATTGCAAGCGGTGATCAGAAGTGGAAAGAAATGATGACGAATTTCTACTCGAAATTCCACCCTAGAATTGAAGATGTAGAAGAAAATGCAGATCGTGCGACAGGAGACAGGCTATTAGGAGTAGATCCAAAAACTGGTAAAAATGTCCATGCAAGAATCGGAAGATTTGGAGCAATGATCCAGATTGGAGAAACAGATGATGAAGAGAAGCCAATCTTTGCCTCATTAATGTCAGGACAGAATATTGCAACCATTACTTTCGAAGAAGCACTGGAATTGTTTAAGTTACCTTTCGATTTAAGTGAAGTTGACGGACAAACAGTTTCTGTAGGTGTTGGTAGATTTGGACCGTATGTAAAATGGGGAGAAACGTATATCAGTATTCCGAAAGGTGAAGATCCGCTTTCTGTAGATCAGAAACGAGCAGAGGAAATTATCACTGAAAAGAAGATTGCTGATGCTCCGATTGCCACCTATAAAGGTGAACCTGTCACAAAAGGATCGGGAAGATTCGGACCATTTATCAAGTACAAAGATATTTTCGTGAATGTTCCAAAAAGATACGATTTTGAAAATCTTTCACAAAACGATATTAACGAACTGATTGATGCAAAGCTTGAAAAAGAAGCCAACCGATATATCCAGCAATGGGAAAAAGAAAAAATCTCTATTGAAAACGGAAGGTGGGGACCTTTCATCAAGTTTGGAAAAGCCATGTTCAAAATTCCGAAAAAAGTAGATGACACAAAGTATGAAGCTGAGGAATTAAAAGAACTTTCTTTAGATGAGGTTAAAAAATGGATTACAGATCAGGATCCTAAGGCCTTTGCCGAAAAGAAAAAACCAGCAGCTAAAAAAGCAACTGCAGCTAAGAAAACTACCACAACAGTGAAAAAAGCTGCCGCTAAGAAACCTGCCGCTAAAAAATAAATAATTTTAAGATTAAAATACAAGCTGTCAACACGTGTTGGCGGCTTTTTTTATGAACAAATAGAAACATGTCTTCTCAGTTCCGGTGTTTTTTGTATGTTTGTTATATGAAGCAATTAATCAATTATTACATTTTAAATTAAAATATGGACTTCGAAGACTTTATCATTTCACCAAGAAATTTTAAAACAGAAACCTGGCAGATAGGAAATCGGATTACAAAAGATATCAGAGAAGACAGTATTGTTCTTTTGTTTGTATCAGATTATAGAGGAGCGGGCGGGGATGCAGAAGTACAGGATTTTACGGCAGTAAGAAAAGAATTTTATAAGCTTTCACAGATGGACTTCGAAATTCCTGTGGTAGACCTTGGCGATCTGGTATCCGGGAAATCCGTTCAGGATACTCATTATATCTTACAGGAAGTACTGTCGGCATGTCATTATAAAAGAGCTATTCCAGTGATTATCGGTGGCTCCAATGATTTTGCTTTCTCATTATTTTCAGCACTGAATTTCCATAAGAAAAGCATCAATTATACCCAGATCAGTAATATTATTTCCCTTCAGCAAGGAGAAACCATCAATGAACATACTTTTTTAAGCAAGATTTTCGGAGCCAAGAATTTCTCTATTAAAAATTATCATCATCTGGGTTACCAGAAACATTTAAATGAAATGGATTCTGTACGACTCATCAAAGAAGTAGAGTTTGATATTATCCGACTGGCTGAAATGATGAATTCTACAGAAAAGACGGAACCTTTCTTCAGAAAAGCAGATCTCGTGACTGTAAATTGCGATGCCATTGAAAGTTTTAGTGAGCCTTTTTCAATGAATCCGCAGGTAAATGGGTTGAACAGAAGAGAGATCTGTGCCTATATGAAAGAAATCGGACTGAGTGAAAACCTGAAGTCTGTCGGGATTTTTAATTATAATATTTATTCAGAAAACCAACTGAATCATCAGCTGCTGGCGCAAATGCTGTGGTATCTGATCGAAGGAATCAATATCCAGCATTCTCACCCTAAAGAAAGACATTATGAGCTGTTCTATGTTTTGATAGACGACAGGCAATATGCATTCAGGCGTGATACTTTCAGTAATTTGTGGTATTTTGGTGATGATGAAAATATAGAAAACTGCATTCCCTGCTCCAGAAAGGATTTTGATGAAGCTAAAAAAGGCTGGCTGAATGCAAGACTGACGAAAATTTAATGTATGACAAATGTTCCCTCAAGAGTATCCATTATCGTTCCCGTTTATAATGTCGAAAAGTATTTGACAAAATGCCTTGACTCTCTGGTGAAGCAAAGTCTTCCTGATATTGAGATTCTTGTAGTAAATGATGGAAGTAAGGATAAGTCCGAAAAAATTATTACAGAATTTGCACAAAAATATCCTGAAAAAATAAAAGCCTTTACCAAAGAAAACGGAGGACTAAGTGATGCCCGTAATTTTGGTATTGACAGAGCTACCGGAGATTATATCGCTTTTGTAGACAGCGATGATTATGTTACCGGGACCATGTTTGAGGAAATGCTTCTTTTAGCAGAAAAACATCAGGCAAAAATGGTGATCTGTAATATTCAGAAAGTAAATGAAAATGGAAAGATTATCCAAAAACTGACTCAGCTTCCCAATATGCCTGAGAAAATTATACTTGGAGACTATTTTTCTGTTTTTTCGGATATCAGCTATTTTGCGTGCAATAAGCTGTTTAAAAAGGATCTTTTTAGCCAGAAAAGATTTAAAAAAGGAGTTCATTTTGAGGATATCCAGCTTATTCCGCAGCTTTTGCTGGAATGTGAAACCATTGCGCAGACTCAGAATTTCCATTACCAGTATCTGGAGCGTACTGATTCTATTACAAAAACCCATACGGAAAAAGGGCTTGATATGTTAAAAGCCGTCTCTGATGTGGAACAAATATTCAGTAAATCCCTGTATTCCCATAAAAAAAAAGAGTTGAAAAATTTTCAGATTTTTGAAGGGGTTTACTCATTTTTGGCTTATCTGGCCTTTGTGAAAAAAGAAGAAATATTTTATAGTATGTCGGATCAATTAGTTCTTTTTATGAAGGAAAGGCAAATAAAAATTCAAGATATATTGAAGTATAGTCGTTTTGGTAAGAATTATCTTTTATCTTTGCCCCTGAAGAAAAAAATTTTTTATCTGTTGTTTTTTGCAGGACAGAAGAGATTGATAAGAAAATTAATTTAGTAAACACAAATGTAAGTACTATTGTTTCGGTCAATAGAAGATGATAATGAAGGTAAGTCTGCATTGTGATTTTTTATTTAGGAGATACAAGTGCTGAATAAGAAAAGAATGAAAAATTTTGAATTGTTCTTAAGCGGATCGGGAATACCTATTTTCTATATAAAAATAGGACTAGGCTTCGTGTTCTCCTTTTTAATTACATTTTTCTCTATTCCTACCATTGTCAAGATTTCAAGAAGAAAGAATCTGATGGATGAGCCTGGAATAAGAAGCTCGCACCTTAGAGAAATTCCCAACCTGGGAGGTATTGCCATTTTTTATTCCATAGGAATCTGTGCCTCGATTTTTGCCTATGAATTATTTGATCTCTATAAATTCTTATTTGCCTCGTTAATTATCCTGCTCTACGTGGGTGTAATGGATGATATTGTCGTCATGAGGGCCTACAAAAAACTCGTTGCACAGATTGTTGTATCTTCCCTGATTGTTATTGGCTCGGATATCAGAATCAGAAGCTTATTCGGAATCTTTGGAGTGTATGAGCTGGAGTATTTCGTAAGTGTGATATTCAGTATTACAACATTTATCATTCTGATTAATGCATTCAACCTGATTGACGGGATAGATGGGCTGGCAGGTGGTTATTCTGTGATCTGCAGTGCCTTATTCGGTATCAGCTATTACCGTTTGGGCGAGTACAACTATCCGTTGGTGGTGTTATCCGTTGTTATTATCGGAACTGTATTGGCATTTCTGTATTATAATTTGTCAAACTACCGTACCCACAAGATATTTATGGGAGATACCGGTTCCATGCTTCTTGGCTTTTTGTTGGCTTTTACATCTATTTGTTTTATTGATATTTTTATAGATAAGAAACTCATCGATGTTCCAAGATATCACCTTCAGTCAGCTCCTGTAGTAGCAGTGGCCATTTTGATTCTTCCGATCGTGGATACTTTAAATGTAATCATGATCAGACTTTATAACAAAAAATCACCTTTTGATGCCGACAAAAACCATATTCATCACAAGCTGCTGAAATTGAACCTTACCCACAGGAGATCCACTTTTTATATTATCCTTTACTATCTCATGATTGTGGGAGTAGCCTATTATTTAAGACATATTAATATCAATCTTTTATTACTGGTCATTCTTTCAATAGGTTTTTTTGGTGCTTATCTTCCGGATTTGCTATATCGATTAAGAAATAACAAAAATTAACAATTAAATATTACTTTTGTAAACAATATTATATATGATGAAAAACTTTAAATATTTATTTTTAATATTCCCTCTTTTAGTTACCTCATGTATTACAACAAAGGATGTAAGATACTTACAGCCAAGTGAGAGTCTCGTAATTAATGAAGAAGGTCTCGTTCCCTACAATATTCCTGTATACAGGATTACCAAAAATGATATTCTTAATCTTAACATTGTAACAACTCCCAAAGGAGATGCTGCACAGTTTTATTCCTCTTACAATTCTTCCGGAGGAATAGGAACCGGAGCCGGAACAGCAACAAGCCCTGCTATATCAGGAGGAGGTTCCGTTGGAGGTGGAATTGGTACTACCTCTGGAGCAAGCAGAGGAGGAAACATGAATTTTTATTTTAATGGGCTCAAGGTCGATTCCAACGGAGATATCAATGTTTTTGGAATTGGCTATGTAAAAGCGGAAGGGAGAACATTAGAGGATATCAGAAAAGAAATTCAGGAAAAAGTAAATGAAAACTTCCAGGAAGGTAAGTCTGAAGTACGTTTGAATACAGACGGTATTACTTATTATATTCTTGGCGATGTAGAAACTACTGGCCTTTCGGGAGAGAAAGTAGCCCATAAAAATACACTTACCATTACCGAAGCTTTGGCTATTAATGGCGGGCTGAACAGAACGATCGACAAAAAAGAGATCGTTATCCACAGAAAACTTCCGGAAGGAATCAAAATTGCCAAAATAGATCTTACCCGCGAAGATCTTATGAACTCTCCTTTCTATTATGTGCAGAATGGTGACGAAATCTACCTGAATACCAGAGCAAAAAGTTTGAACGGATTTGGAAAAGACCCTATTCAGACTTTAACGACAGGAGTTTCGGTGATTACTACAGCATTGTCTATTTATTTACTTCTTAAAAATCTTTAGCCATGATTCCAGAAAGAGTAACCGCTGCAGAGAAAAATAATTCTCAGAAAGAAAAGTATGGGTCATTTGCATTATTTGATTTAGAGCACTTTTTAAGAAGGATTCTTAAAAACTGGTACTGGTTTGTATTTATGTTTTTTATCGGCTATGCAATTGCATGGGGATACACTCATTATTATGCACAAAATATTTATGCATCAGACTTGTCATTAAGTACTTCAAGTAAAGGGTCGGAGTTTTTACCAACACAGGCTAATCAATCCATCAACTTCATTTGGGGAGATACCGGAAATCAGGATGGGCTTTATCTGAAGAAAATGCTTTTATCCAGATCGCATAATGAATTTTTGGTAAAAGAACTGGATCTTTTTGTCAATTATTCTACCAAAGGACTTATAAAATCTACTTATCTCGATAAAGATGATTCACCTGTCTTTCTTCAGATTGATAAAAAACATCTTCAACAGATTAATTATCCTATTACCCTGATACCAAAAGGAGACGCAGCCTATCAGGTTGTTTTACCTGAAGAAGGAGAATCTACAAACTTATATAATTATGAAGTTGAAGGATTTCAGAGTATCAGCTCATATAGCAGACCCGCGGATAAAATCATTAAAATCAATGAATGGTATAATGCTCCAAACCTGAGATTCAGACTTATTAGAAATCCTGTTCCCACTAAAATCAAGTTGGATAATATCATTGTAAACCTGAACTCGATCAATGAGAGTGTAAATGAAATTGTTTCTACCACAGGTGTGGATTTTGATAAAGAAATCAGATCTATTATGATTATTACCAAAAAAGGATATAATCTGAATAGTACAGTTAATTTCCTGAACAAATCTGTTGCAGAATTACAGAAAAAGAGATTGGCTGATAAAAATGTGGTGAATAAGAACACAGATATCTTTTTAAAAGAAAATCTGGATAACATCCGTAAAAAGCTTGATTCAAGTGCGAATGTGCTGAATTATTTAAAAACCTCAGAAAAGCTTTATAATATTAAAGACAGAGACGAAAAATCGCTGGAAAAAATAAAAGAACTTGAGGCTAAAAAAGCAGATCTTATAAGCAAGATCAATTCTCTTAACAACATAAAAAATACGCTGCAGTCTCAGAATTTTGATAAAATGATTGGAACCAACGCAGCAGGTTTTGAAGATGGTGTATTCTCAGCAACAGTTACTGAACTTAAAGCTTTGTATACCAAAAAAGCAGAAATGGCTTCTATTTATAAACCTTCATCAGAGCCAATGAGAGAAATCAACAGGCTTATTGATGAAGCAAGAATGGGATCATCAAACAGTTTAAGAGGATACTACAGCAGATATTATGATGAAATCAACAAGATCGATCGTGATATTTCAGGTGCCAACTCAGATTTAGCTTCTTACCCTGAAAAAGAAAGAAGATATTTGGATGCGGAGAGAGGATATAATATGATTGAGGCCACTTATAACAGCCTTTTGGGAAGACAGAGTGATACTAAAATGAGAATGGCCACCAACCAATCTGATATTACGGTGATTGACCCTGCTAAAAACCTGGGACAAAGAGCTATCGGACCGAATGTAAAGCTGGCAAAAACGGCCATTATCTCTGGATTACTGCTGCTTCCATTACTGTTCATCTTTGTAGGAGAGGTATTAGATAGTAAAATCAGAAATATTAAAGAACTTCTGAGCGCTACAAAAATTCCACTCCTTGGAGTAATAGGCAATAACAGTAATGAAAATATGCTTACCGTTCTGGAGCAGCCAAAATCATCTGTTTCTGAAGCTTTCAGAGGAATAAGAGCCAATATGAGATTCTTAATGGACAACGAAAGTGAAAAAGGTAAAGTTATCCTCATTACATCATCCATTGGGGGAGAAGGGAAAACTTATATTTCTATCAATTTGGCATCGGTAATAGGATTAAGTGATAAAAAAACAATCTTATTAGGAATGGATCTTAGAAAGCCAAAAATCTTTGGAGACTTTAAGATTGATAATAAATATGGAATCTCCAATTATCTTACAGGAGAAGTAGATATTGACCAGATTATTAACAAAACCAAAATTCCTAATCTTGATGTGGCGACTTCGGGTCCTATCCCGCCCAATCCATCTGAACTTTTAATGAGCCAGAAAAATATCAGATTTATAGAAGAACTCAAGGAAAAATATGATTTTATTATTATAGATTCACCACCTGTAGGTCTTGTGGCAGATTCTTATGAGCTGATGAAGTATTCTGATACCAATATTTATGTGGTACGTCATGAATACACAGAAAAATATATGCTGAAGATGATTACTGAAAAGTATCATAATGATGAAGTTAATAATTTGGGACTTGTTTATAACGATTATAATACCAAGCAAGGCTACGGATATGGCTATGGCTACGGTTACGGATATGGTTATGGCTACGGATATTTTGATGAAGATAAAAATTATAAAGAGCCTTTATTAATAAGGATCAGAAATAAAGTACAGGTATTGTTCAATAAAAAATAAAGCATTAAACCCTCATTTAATGGGGGTTTTTTCATATATAAAGTATTTTCATTCTATGAAAAAAAGAATATTTTTGCCACTTTGCCGTTTACTTTATAACAAATTATGTTTTTTTGTTTATTTTTAACTAAACATTAAGATTATCATTAATATAAAAATGTTTTATATTTGCAAAAATTAAATTTTAAAATAACCATAAATCCATATTCTTTTATGAATAAAAAATTATTGTTTAGCTTCCTTGCTTTCCTTGGAATGGTAAGTGTTAAAGCACAAAGAAACGAATTGGGAGTTCGTCTAGGTATGAGTAACCTAGTGGGAGATGTAGGAAGGACAAATTATATTTTACAGAAGCCGTTGGATTTAAGCAGAGCGTCAGATTGGGGTATCCCATTTTATGGTGGTTTATTATACAGATTTAATTTTAACCCGCATCAGACCGTTAGATTGGATTTAGGATATAACCAGATCCAGTTTAGTGATAAAGCGGCGAAAGAAGATTATAGAAGAAATAGAAACTCATACGGAAAAAATAATGTGTATGAGGCGAGTTTAATGTTTGAATATAACTTTTTCCCGGTAAATAATGAGCAGATCAGCATGCTGAGCCCTTATATCTTCGGAGGTATTGGTGCTTTGATGTTTGATGCTCCTAAAGCTACTCTTATGAATGATTTCAGAAGAGATGCTGATGGTGTAGCGCAGGCTCCGATCAATGAATTGGATTTTACCACTACAACAGACTATTCATTAGGGAAGAAAGTAACAATGCATATTCCTTTTGGGGTGGGTTTGAAGTATAAATTCAACCATTCCTGGGCTATATTTGCAGAAGCTACATTCAGATATACATTGACGGATCAGTTGGATCACAGTAAGATCCTTTCCAAAGATGTAAAAACTTCTTTTAATGCTGATATTCTGGATCCCGCTACAGGAGGTTCATTATTACAGTCTGGAAATTATTATGCGGTTTCTAAAGAAAGAGAAGCAGAGTTTATTAAAAAGAGAAATATTGGAGATGGAAGATCCAACGACTGGATAAATACTTTCAGTTTAGGACTTACATATTCGTTCGGAAGACCTCCATGTTATTGTGAATAATATGTCGTTGATTAAAGAAAAAATAAATTCTGAGAATTTACCAAAGCACGTAGCCATCATTATGGATGGTAATGGAAGATGGGCAAAATCTCGTGGCGAAGAAAGAACTTTCGGTCACAAAAATGCCATTAATGCAGTAAGAAATGCTATTAATGCATGTAATGAGATTAATATCCCTTACTTAACACTGTATACATTCTCTTCAGAAAATTGGAATCGTCCAAGCGAAGAAGTGAATACCCTTATGAATCTGTTGGTGGAAACCCTGCTGTTAGAAGCAGAAGAGATCTTCAGCAAAGGATTGAGAATGCATGTGATAGGGAATCTTGAAAAACTGCCCGTATTAGTGAAAGAGCAGTTGGAACGTGTGGTAGAGCTTACAAAAGAAAACACAAAAGGAAACCTTGTATTGGCTATAAGCTATGGCTCACAAAATGAAATACTGGACGCTGTAAAAAATATAAGTTCTGATGTAAAAGAAGGAAAAGTAGAGATAGAAGATATAAACGAAAGTTTATTTGAAAACTATCTTTATACAAAAGATTTTCCTCCTGTAGATTTACTGATCAGAACCAGCGGCGAAATAAGAATAAGCAATTTCCTCCTTTGGCAGATTGCTTATGCAGAATTACAGTTTTTAAATGTTCTGTGGCCGGATTTCACCAAAGATATTTTCTTCCAATGTATTGTTGATTATCAGAATAAGGAAAGAAGATATGGTTTAACCGGTGAACAGGTAAAAGGCCAATAAAATTTTAAGAAAAGAAAGACTCGATAAAATGAAGTTTAGACTATTACCCATCATTATGTTTGCTGCTTCTGCACATTTTTATGGACAAGTAACTCCACAAGACAGCACAAAAGTAAATAATGCTGTACATGCAGAAAATGAGGCAGGAACTTATACACTTAAAGACATCGTTGTAGATGGGGTAAAAAAATATACACCCGCTCAGATCTTAAGATTTACGGGCCTTACAAAAGGAGAAAGTGTAGACATTCCAGGACAGAAAATCAGCAATGCTGTAAAAAAACTTTGGGACACCCAATCTTTTTCTGAAGTGGAAGTTTATGTTCAAAGCATTGAAGGACAAACAATCGTTCTGAAATTTTACCTGCAGGATCTGAAAGAACTTGGAGAAGTTAAATTTTCAGGAAAAGGTATTGGTAAATCTAAAAGTGAAAAACTGGCAAAGGATAACAACCTGAAACCAGGAACTAAGATTACGCAGAACTTAATTTCAAGCCTTAAAACCAATGTCCCTAAAGACTACATCAAAAAAGGTTTTGCAGATGCTAAAATCACTATCCAGGATAAAGTAAATGCTGGAGATCCCGCATTGGTAGACTGGACAATTAATGTAGATAAGGGTAAAAGAATTAAAATTGATCATATTGAATTTGAAGGAAACGATAATGTAACCGATAGAAAGCTTAGAAATAAAGCTTTTAAAGAAACAAAGCAAAAACGTTTCGGTATCGGCGGAATATTGAAGTCCTCAAAATTCATTGAAGATAAATATCAGGAAGACAAACAAAGTCTTATCAGTTATTACAACTCCCTTGGATACAGAGACGCTAAAATTGTTTCAGATTCAGTATGGAGAAACAAAAGAAATAACTACGAAATCAATGTAAAACTTAGCGAGGGTAAAAAATATTATATCGGCGATGTTACATTCACGGGTAATACAGTATACTCTACAGAATATTTACAGAGATTATTAGGATACAAGAAAGGGGATATTTACGATGCAGTAGGTTTCAACAAAAAAGTTGGTGAAGACGGAGGTAAAGAAGATGATTCAGATATTAAGTCTGTTTATATGAACAACGGTTACCTTTTCTCGAATGTAACACCGGTTGAGAAATCTGTGTCAGGAGATGCCGTAAATCTTGAAGTCAGAATTAATGAAGGAGAACAGGCTACCTGGAATAAAGTAACATGGCAAGGGAATACTACAACCCATGACCATGTAATTCTTAGAGCACTTAGAACAAAACCGGGTGAGCTATTCAAAAAAACAGAAATTAAGAGAACCTATTTTGATTTAGCAGGAATGTCATTCTTTGACCCGCAGCAGGTGGGACAGGATATCCAGCCAAATCAGGTGGATAATACTGTAGATATCAACTGGAAGCTTGTAGAAAAAGGATCTTCACAGGTTCAGTTACAGGCAGGTTACGGTGGTAACAGCTTTATCGGTACTTTAGGATTAACCTTTAATAACTTCTCATTAAAGAATTTCCTTAAGTTTAAAGATTTCAAACCCGTACCTCAGGGAGACGGACAAACGTTCTCTATTCAGGTGCAGGCAGGACAGTATTTCCAGAACTATGGAGTATCATTCTCAGAACCTTGGCTATTTGGTACAAGACCAACAGCACTTTCTGTAAGTTTGAATAACTCAAGAGTTAGATATACAGATCAATATGGAGAAGCCCAGAAATTGAACATCTTCTCTGCTTCAGTAGGATTAAACAGACTATTGAACTGGCCGGATGACTATTTCTCTCTTTATACTGGTTTACAGTTCCAGAAGTATGACTTCAAGAACTATCCATTCCAGTTTGGAGATACCACAGAAAATAACGGTACTGCGAATAACTTCAGTATCAACTTAGGACTGAGCAGAAACTCAGCAGGTATTGACCCGATTTTCCCAACAATGGGATCCAATATTGAGCTTTCAGCAAAACTGACTCCTCCATACTCATTGTTCAAGAAGAAAGATTACTCCACAATGTCACCTATTGACAAATACAAGTGGATGGAATTCTATAAAATCAAGTTCAAAGCAGATGTTTACAATGAAATCATTGGAAAACTTGTCTTGAGATCTTCTGCAGAAATGGGATTCATGGATGGATATAACAGCCAGTTAGGTGCTCCGCCATTTGAAAGATTCTATATGGGAGGTACAGGTCTTTTCGGAGGTCGTTATGACGGTAGAGAATTGATCCCTCTGAGAGGTTATGAAAATGCCACTACAGAAGGAGGTCAGGGAGAAGATATTACACAGAAAGGAGGAGGTACAATCTATAACAGATTTACTTTGGAACTGAGATACCCGATCTCAATGAGCCAGACTGCAAAAATCTATGCTTTGACATTTGCTGAAGGAGGTAACGTATGGAATTCATGGAGTTCTTACAGCCCGTTCCAATTAAAAAGATCAGTCGGAGTTGGGGTAAGAGTTTATATGGGAGCATTTGGATTGATCGGATTCGACTTTGCACTAGGTCTTGATAAGACAATCTCAGGTGATAAGTCTGGATGGAGAAACCACTTCTTGATGAACCAAACATTATAATTACAGATATGAAGCACTTTAAAATAATTTTCACATTCGCATTACTCTTGCTTTTCGGGTTGAACAATGCCCAGAAAATCGGAGTAGTGGATACTAATGAAATTTTAAATAAATTACCACAGTATAAAGAAGCTGAAGCAAGATTAAATTCTCAGATCGATACCTGGGAGTCTGAACTTCAAAGCCTTCAGTCTGAATATGAAAGAAAAAAGGCTGCTTTTGAAAGTGAAAAAGTTTTATTGATTGGTGACCAGCTTAAGCTTAGAGAAAAAGAAGTTACCGATCTTGATAAAAATATTAAAACAACAACAAGTTTACGTTTTGGCGCTAACGGCGAAATTACAAAACTGAGAACAAATCTTGTTCAACCTTTTCAGGATCAGATCTGGGGAGCCATCAAAACAATGTCCGAAAAAAATGGCTTGGGCATAGTTCTTGATAAAAGCAATAACATTAGTGTTATTTTCCTTCAGTCAAAATATGATTATACCGAAAAAGTATTATCTATTTTATTAAAAGGAACAGACAAGAAGGAAAAAACAAATAGCAAAGGCAAAAAATAATAAGAGAATTAACTTTTGCTATATTTTAAAATCTAAAAACAAATTAAATTATTTATTTACCAGTTATGAAAAAATTAAGTGTATTATTTGCAGCAGTAATGATGGTTGTATCTGTAGGTATGGCAAAAGCTCAAAAAATTGCTACTTTAGATGTAATGGGAGTTCTTAACGCAATGCCGGAGAAAAAGAAAGCAGATGCTGATCTTAAAACATTCTTAGATACTAAACAAGCTGAGATTAAGAAAAAAGCTGACGCAGCTCAAACTAAATATCAGCAATATCAAACTGAAGCTCCTAAGAAAACAGCTGACGAAAACACAGCAAGAGAAGCAGAAATGAAAAAATTAGCTGAAGAAATCCAGCAAATGCAGGACAAAGCTCAAAAAGATCTTCAAGCTAAGCAAGATGTAGCTTTCGGTCCTATTGAGAAAAAGCTAAATGATGCAGTAGAAAAAGTAGCTAAAGCTAATGGTTATGATTATATTATGGATGCAAACTCAACAGCATTTCTTTATAAAGCAGGACCAGACGCAACAGCAGCTGTGAAGAAAGAATTAGGAATTCAATAATTTCAGCAAATTAACAAAGATTTATAAAACTAACCACCTCTTTTAGAGGTGGTTTTTTTATTTTTGCGGAATGGAAAAAGAAGTATCAACTACAGTCAAAGTTAGGTTCAGCGACTGTGATCCGATCGGACATTTGAATAATGTAAAATATCTCGAGTATATGTTCAATGCCAGAGAAGATCATGTAGAAACATTTTATGGATTTACTTATGAAGAATATACCAAACAAACCGGCTGTACCTGGATTGCTATTCAAAATGAAATCGCCTATCTGAAAGAAGTAAGATATAATACACAGGTAGTGATCAGCAGCAAGACCATCGATGTACAGGATAGAACGGCAAAAGTTGAAATTCTGATGAAAAGCCTTGATGAAAAAACGATTCATGCTGTACTTTGGGTAACCGTTATTTACTTTAATGTCAAGACAAGAAAATCGGAAGTTCATCCCGAAGATATCAAAGAAATTTTTGATAAATTCTATGTAGATCTTATCCAGAAAGACTTCCAGTCAAGAGTGAAGTTCTTAAGATCTCAGAATGCCAAGAACTCTTAACCCCATTTCTATTGAAGGTTCCAATTTAAAAATTAATAATAAACAAATGAAAAAAATAGCAGTAATAGGGAGTAACGGCCAATTAGGAAACTGCATAAAGAAGATTGCCCCGGATTTTGAACATCTGTATGAATTCTTATTTACAGACTCATCCACTTTAGATGTTACCAATGAAGAGCAGGTGAATGATTTCTTTTATGATAACAAACCTGATTATTGCATCAATGCTTCTGCATATACCGCCGTTGATCTGGCAGAAAAGGAGAAAGAAAAAGCCTTTGCCGTAAATGCTGATGGAGTGGCTCATCTTGCTCAGGCATGTGCAGATTATAAATCCGTTCTGATCCATGTTTCTACAGATTATGTTTTTGACGGTACCACAAATCTTCCATACGCTGAAGATGACTTTACAAACCCGATAGGAGTATATGGCGCATCAAAAAGAGAAGGAGAGGAGCTTGCGCTGGAAATCAATCCAAAAACAATCATTCTGAGAACTTCATGGCTGTATTCTGAATTTAATAAGAACTTTGTGAAAACAATGTTAAACCTTTTCTCTCAAAAAGAAGAGTTGGGAATCGTTGCTGATCAGTTTGGACAGCCTACTAACGCAAATGATCTGGCAGAAGCTATGATGAGGATTATTGAAGCTCCACAGAAAACTTATGGAATTTTCCACTTCTCAAACTATCCGGAGACAACCTGGTTTGAGTTTGCCAGAAAAATTGCTGAATTTTCAAAGTCATCGATAAAATTAAATCCTTTAACAACTGAGCAGTACCCGACTCCTGCCAAAAGACCTGTAAGAAGTACCATGTCTTTAGACAAAATAGAGGAAGTTTACAAAATAGAACCCAAACATTGGGAAAACAGTCTTGAAGAATGCGTTGATATCCTTTCACACTAATACTATATATATGAAGAATATTGCAATCCTCTTTTCCGTGTTATGTGTCCAGCTGTGGAGCGCGCAGAATGTTTATATGACCAGAGTTGAAAAGACAAATGACAACTCAGATAAATTTTTGTTCAGAAAAGAGACCGCTGCCACGGATGCTATTTATTTAGGAGAAGTAGAAGTACAGGGATTTTCAAAAGATGATGCACTCATATTTTCGCTGGTATATAAAAAAGCAAAAGAGATTGGTGCCAATACATTCGAATTAAAACCTTTCGAAAATGTTGATGGTACACCTCAGGCATTCAATGCTGCCAATTATAAAATCGCTTTATATTATACACCCAAAGAAAAATTAGCAGCAAAGCATGGTGAGATGTATATTTTTGCCTCTTCTGAAAAAGATCAAAAGATCAACATCAACCGTAAAGACTATACAATCTCTCCCAGATCTTTTTTAAAATTAAAAATTGTCCCGGGAGAAATCTATACCATCTCAACCAAAAAACTTTTAGGCTCTACGGTGAAAGTTCAACCGAAAGCTAATGATGATAACCTTTATTTTCAGGTTTCTTCTCTAAAAGTAAAATCAGACAACTCAGGAGTAGGAGGGTTAAATCTAAAATCAGGCGATATCATTGGTCTGGAGAAATCTTATGCAGAATTTTTGAGTGTAATCTACAAAGAAAACAAACCTTAGAAGCAGTCTATATAAACAATTGTAGGTTTTGCCCTATATAAATCAACAAAGGAACGGGTTGCAGCCCGTTCTTTTTATAATCTTTATCCCCGACTTTATCCCAAATGTATTTCCAGCTACACTTTGTACAGGTTTTATTGGAAATTTCTTCTTATCTTATTATATATATCAATAGAAACGGTTTATAATCCTGAGTTTATCTGAAGGAATCCCATTTAATAAAGACAACCCCTCCATTTAATTTCAATTCAAACCTAAACCTTATTATTATATATACCTTATTTTCGTCCTTCCACACCCCAAAACCCGCATCCCGCACCCCGAATCATCCCCTCTCACCCTCTCCAACACACAAACTCTCCAACACACAAACTCTCCAACCCTCCCACGCTCTCACCCCATCCTCCAAACAAATGTTTAAAATTTTTCATCCTGCCTTCCAGTGTATTAGGGTAAAATCCGCTCCGAATATGAAATTTATGTTAAATAAACTTGCGTGGTGTATGGGAAGTTTCTATCTTTGCCCCACTGAAAAACGAAAGACATTCAGTAGCGCAGAAGAGCCTTTAGATAGGCAGAAACGATATTACTTCAAAAAAGAAACGGACGAAAAAAAAAACTTTAAAACTTTTTGTAAAAAAAGTTGCCGGTTTAAAAAGAGTTTGTATCTTTGCAGTCCCAATTAGAGGGAGCGCAGGAGTATAGGGATTGAAGGTTTGAGAAGAATTAAGGTTACTTAAAAAACTTTAAAATTTTCTTCAAAAACATTTGGTCGATTAAAAATAAAGTTTTACTTTTGCACTCGCAAATACGGAGCGAC
>NZ_JAVCWI010000008.1:0-243732 GCF_030846215.1 Chryseobacterium sp. WLY505
CCAGGTTACGAATAAAAAAGTGGGAGGAGTTACGGCTTCTTCTCCGCTTCAGCAGATAGATTACCAATATAATATCCGTGGGTGGCTGACCCAGATCAACGATCCTGCTAACTTAGGAAGTGATCTGTTTGGATATAAGATTAATTATAACAAAGTGGAAGGTTTGGAAATTCCTAATTCGGATTATCCCAATCAAAAAGTAAAACCGAGATACAACGGAAATATTGCTGAAGTATCGTGGAAAACACTCACTGAAGACAATGAACCGTTAAAAAGATATGGCTATGTATATGATCCTTTAAACAGGCTCACGGGCGGTTTTTATCAGAAAGATACGAATCCATATGCAAAAGAGTACAATGAACTTCTGGCTTATGATGTAAATGGAAATGTTCTGAATCTGGTGAGAAGTCAGGGACTGCTCCCGGGAAGTACTACCACTTTGATGATTGATAATTTAAAGTATGATTATGTAGGAAACAAGCTGGTAAAAGTTACAGATCAGCAGCAGAACTCTTCGGGGTATCCTTACTCCTCAACGCCCAATATAATAGGGTATGATAATGATACTGGAGACGGAAACGGAAATATGATCAGCCAGCCTGATAAAGGGATTTCATCAATTCAATATAATTATCTAAATTTACCTAAACAGATTACCCAAAACTCAATAGTAACTCAATATATTTACAGAGTAGATGGAGTAAAGGTGAAGAAGCTCTTTGGAGATTTAGAAACGGATTATCTGGATGGTTTCCAGTATAAATCTACCAGACCTTCAGAGATAGATGGAACAATAGATCCTAATGAAACTCCAGAGATGATGCTGAGGATTGTCCCAACAACAGAAGGATATTATGATGCATTACTGAATCAGTATGTATATAATTTTACCGACCATCTAGGAAATGTAAGATTAAGCTATACCGATACCAATAAGGATGGTATCATACAAGCAAGGCAATATTTATCAAGAGTCTGTGATAACCCAAGACCTGGTAATTCTCCGTTATGTTTTAATGTTTGGAAACCTGGGGAGATTGTTGAAGTCAATAATTATTATCCATTTGGATTGTTGCATAATTATACAGCTACAACGCAGAATTCTTATCAGTACAAGTACAACGGCAAAGAGTTACAAGAGACGGGAATGTATGACTATGGAGCGAGAATGTATATGCCGGATATTGGAAGATGGAGTGTGGTGGATCCCCTGACAGAGAAAATGACGAGGTATAGTCCTTATAACTATGCATTTAATAATCCTTTGAGATTTATTGATACTGATGGAAGAGAAGCAACAGACTGGTATCGAAACAAGAAGACAGGTGATTATGTATGGAAAGATACCAATAAGCAAATTGCAGGCTATGAACATTTAGGCAAAAAGTACCAATTTGGAGAATCCAATAATGGACAGGATAGGATGTATTATCTGCATGCCAATGGTTCTGCTACAGCTAAAACAGGAAATAATAGTGTTACTCTTGCCAACGTTGAAAGCGGAAACTCCATTAGAACAATTAATGGTGAAAAAATCACTTCTTCTGCAACAAGTGTAAGTGGTTTAGCTGTTCAAGGAAGTGTCACATTTGCACCATTAATAACGCCTGGATTTACTGCCGCTGCAGGCTATGTTAAAGATTCTTATGGGAACGGAAAATTCTATTATTCCTATGGGAAAGCTAATGGACTAATGATAGGAGTAGGAGGTGATTTTATTCCTATTAAAACTACAAATCCTGATAAGATGTTTCATATTAAAGATTTTGAGGGGTATGGTAATTCGTATTCAGGAGGTGTTGGAGCAACTGTTAGTTATGGGGGATCCACAGATAGTAACACTACGTTCATGCAAAATGTCAATCCAAATGCTTGGGGGAAAAACAAAAATGGGTATACTACTGGAGGTGTTGGATACGGTTTTGGATTAGATGTAGGTGCAGCTTGGACAAGAACAAATACTAAATTTATTAATCCCGATAAAAAATGATGCTTTTAAATAAAAAATATCCACCAATAATACTTGTTAGCTCGTTTATAATTTTAGGTATTTTCATTTTGATTTTTATTTATTATAAAAATACTCCAGTAAGTAATGAAGATCTTAATAACTTACTTTTTATAAAAATTAAAAATAAATCTATTAAATCTATTGTAAGTAAAAAAAGTACTGATTATTCTAATCACGGAGCTACATATGTTGTATATGGAAGAGATAGTTTACCTACTCATACAGGATGGGATGAAAAAATAGAAATAGGAGATTCTATTATAAAGCCAAAAGGTTCTTTGAAAATTACTATTAAGAACAGCAAAAAAATCTATGTTTTAGATTATGAAGAACAGGCAGAAGAAATCTTAACAACTACATTTTAAAATAGAATACCCCTGCTGGCGAGCGTCTCGCTAGTGTCTATACCCCAGATAAGAAGGTAAGAAAGTTCGGAACAGAAACAACCGATTATCTGGACGGTTTTCAGTATACCAATTCGATATTAAAGTTTTTCCCAACCGCAGAAGGATATTTTAATGTTGAAACCGGAAAGTACGTGTACAATTATACTGACCACCTTGGAAATGTTAGATTAAGTTATGCTAAAAATGGAGCAGGAACAGAGATTATTGAAGAGAGTAATTATTATCCGTTTGGATTGAAGCATGAGGGATATAATGGATTAACAGGAAATCCTTTGTATCAATATAAATACAACGGTAAGGAGCTTCAAGAAAGTGGAATGTATGATTATGGAGCGAGGATGTATATGCCGGATATTGGAAGATGGGGTGTTGTGGATCCCCTGGCAGAGAAAATGACGAGGCATAGTCCTTATAACTATGCTTTTGATAATCCTATGCGATTTATTGATCCGGATGGAATGGAGCCTCAGGGTGACTATTATACAAAGCTTGGAAAATACTTGGGTAGTGACGGTAAAAACGATAATAAAGTATATGTTGCTGATAGTAAAACGGTTAAGAAAAATAATGATGGAACAAAATTAACAACTTTCAATAATGCTGAAGAATTAAGCATCACTCATTCTCAATTTAAGATGCTCGCAGGAGTTGTAAAGCAAGAAGGACTTTCTTCTGATCCTAATGAATATCTATATATTGCCAATGCTAATAAAAATGAAGCAGATGCAAGAGGAAAAAGTATGTTTTCTTTGTTAATGTCAGGATATTCAAGTGTACCAAACAAAAAATCATTAGATGAAGGAAATTTTTCTGACCTAGCAAAAGTTTTACTTATTTAAAGTAATTCAAAAGTTTTCAGATCTGGCAAATCCAAACTCGGTAAAAGCAAAAACTATTAATGTATCAAATAAGCAATTCAGTCTATTTGATATTCATAATTATCTGCCAAAATAAATTCTATTAAAAAATTATTCTCCCTCGTATAAGTACAAGTACAACGGGAAGGAACTCCAAGAGACTGGAATGTATGATTACGGAGCCAGGATGTATATGCCAGATCTGGGAAGATGGGGTGTTGTAGATCCGCTGGCGGAAAAGATGACAAGACATAGTCCTTATAATTATGCGTTCAGTAACCCTATTAATTTTATTGATCCTGATGGAAGAGAAAGTTTAGGATGGGGATTAAAAGATGGGAAATGGAATTTTGTTCAAAATATGCAAGAAGGTGATGCAGCATATAAGCAAGGTGGATATACAGAGTTTAAAGCAGATAATTCAGTTGTCTCAGATACTCGTATTGGTAATGGTGAGAGTGGGTATGTAAAATTAGGCGAAGGAGGAAACGCTTCTTATTCAGATTTTAATGGTTATATTAGCAGTGTTCTAACCCAAATTCAGAGTTACACTGTTGGAAATTATGCTAGAGCTATCCCTGACAACCCTTATGCAAACCCTTCGTCTCAATTAGCATATAATGGTTTGATTGCTATGCAAATGGTGCCAACTGGCGTTGCTTCAGAATATATTCTTGGTAAAGTTGGTCTAAAATTTTTGACTTTGGGAGGAGGATCAATTTCTCTCACAGGAAACTCTCTGGCAAGTGAAAGCTTATCCAGTACTATAGGTGTTCAAACACAATTTCCGTTAGGAACGACAAGGGTTGGACATTGGAGTCCATTATCTTCTTATAATCAAATGGCTAATACAGGATTAACAGTTACAGAACAAGGTGGGATGACATTCTTTTCTACAAACGGCCCTAATGGCTGGAATGCTGCTCCAAAGAACTGGGTATACTCTGAAATGGATATCCCTTCAGCAAGTCTAATAGATGGAGGTCAAGCCAATTGGTTGAAAGCAGTTCATCCTGAAGCAGGTGCTAGCCAAAGATTTATACTGCAAAAACAAGGAGGAATGTTAACTCCTCCAGTGTTTAATCTAACTCCACCTTTAATAGTAAAATAATAAATATGAATAATGTTTTAGAAAGATTTCAAGAATTGAAAAAATATATTGATGAGAATAGTTTGAATAAAGAATCCTTGATTAGACCACTTAATAAATCTATTCTAGGAAATAAAGGTTTATCTTTTGAATTTGAATCTAATAAATTAAGTATTTTGATTCTATTTTGGGATTCTGGTATAATAGATATTTCATCAATTTTCATTGATGATGATAACTTGGCCAATAGTAAAGAAATCTTAAATTATATTTACAATCCTACTAAAATGGATTTTTTAGAGAAATCAATTTCAATACTGGACGAGAATATAAAAATTATTAAAAAAGAATTACAAGAAAATTATCTGATATGGGCAAATAAAATATAAAATTCTACTAATTCTCCTGCGATTCCTGAAACTTACCGAAACTCTAATCAGCAACCACTTATTACCCCTGAAGTTATTGAAGAAAGAATAACAGATATTGAGGAAGTTGTTGTTACCGGAGCAAAAGAAAGCAGAGGGTTTATTTGAAAGAGCAATTGATTGGCTGGGTGAACAATTTACCGGAGACAGCAGTACACACCCCCGCTGGCGCGAGCGTCTCGCTCGTGCCTACGAATAAATCAGAACCTCTGCAACAGCGGAGGTTTTAATTTACTTTGTCTTAAGAAGCTCTATTGATATATAATGATCCCAGCTGTGCAAAGTCTTCAGACTTTGTGAGATTGTTAAATAAATTTACCCGGTTAATGCGAGCGTCTCGCTCATATCCACAAATAAAACGAAACCTCTGCAACAGTGGTGGTTTTGAAAGATGCAAGTTTATCAGCATTAATATAAGGAGTTTATCTTTCTATTACGGCGAATACCCTGCTTATAAGTTTGCATCTAATATTATAGCTTTGATATTAGGAAATTTAAAAGCGTTGAACTTTTTTAGAGCCTTTATTAGATCTGGAAATCTATCATTCTATTTGAAGCTGTTCAACAATATTCAAGGAAAAAGTAGAGGACTGATGCGCAGCATAGTTCTTAACTGGCAAAGTCTAAAGTTCACCTCTGCTTTTCTTTAAATAAATTTATTTTATTTTTTACTTACATCAAAGTAAGAGTATTTCTTCAAACGGCTTGGTTTTTGTAAATTTTTTATCACACCTTATTAATCGATATAAATATGAATTACACAGAAGCATTGAAATACAAGGAAGAGGCATTGAAAAAGGCCGATAGTACAGTGGCTGACAATTACCATATTGTTATAGTTCCGGCTGATACAGCTGAAAGTGCCAGGTATATAGAAGAGTATACCAAAAAGCCTGAAAAGTTTAAAGATGACAGTTGTAAGAAATACTGTTCAAACGGAGAGTATTTGGTGGTGAGTTTTAAGAAAGAATAATAATTTTGAATAAAAAGCAATAGTGAGTTATTGACTTTCCCATGTTAATATCAATAAAACCTCCGCTGCAATAAATTGCAGCGGAGGTTTTATATTTTCAAGGCATTTATTCCTCTTCTCTTTCTCCTAAAGACTCTTTCAGCTTAATCAGTTCAGCTTTTACAAATTCCAGGCGGTCAATCAGAGTGATGGTTTCAGAAATTTTACTGTTGGTGGTCAGGGCGACGCGGGCTCCATCAAGGGTATATCCTTTTTCTTTTACCAGATGGTAGATCATCTGAAGGTTTTTGATGTCCTCAGGAGTAAAATATCGGTTTCCTTTTCTGTTTTTTTTAGGCTTGATAATCGGGAATTCCTGTTCCCAGTAACGTATTAATGAAGTGTTTACATCGAATGCTTTCGCAACTTCTCCTATCGAATAATACAACTTATCAGGTAAATTTATTTTCATTTTACAACTCCTAAACTTCAAAGATAAAAATTTTTTAAAGTTTAATCCAAAATATATTGTAAAAAGTGCGGTCATACTTTGTTTTAAAGGAATTTATGGGGTTAAATTCATCCTTTAATAACAAACGTTTGTAGTAGTAGATATAAAGGTTCATGTTAAACTGATTCTTTTTTGTCTAAATTTGTGAATTCTTACGATATATACATATATATGAATCCGATTTCTGTTCTTCATATCGATCTTTTCCAGGCGGGTAAAAATACTTCAGATTTTTATTTTAATATGATGAAGAATCATTTGGTGTTGGGACATCGTCATATAGAGAAACCTCACAGACATGATTTCTATGCTGCTGTTCTTTTTACCAAAGGAGCAGGCGTACATGAAATAGATTTTCAGAGGTACGAAGTTTCGGAAGGAAGCCTTTTTTTTCTGTCCCCGGGGCAGATTCACAGCTGGGAGCTATCGGAGGATATTGATGGGTATATTTTCTTTTGTTCTCAGGAATTTTATGAAATGCATTATGTGAATCAGAAGCTAAGAAATTTTCCCTTTTTTGGGTCTGTATCTTTTCCAAGAAAACTGCAGTTGGATGCTGGTGAGCTTAAAAAAAATATTAGCTTATTTCAGGAATTGGGAGAAGAACATCAGACTAAAAGTATCATGAAAGAAGGGCTGATTTTATCATTGATGTCTCAGATTTTTATCAATGCTTCCAGACTGTTTTCAAAAGATTTTGATACAATGGATTCAGCTGCCGGACTTTCTTATTTTAAACATTATCAGGATTTCGAAAATCTGATTGAACAGAACTTTACAAAACATAAATCTATTACCCATTATGCCTCTTTATTAGGGATTTCATCCAAACATCTGAACAGGATTGCACAAACTGTTGTTCAAAAAACTGCCACGGACGTGATTACAGAAAGGGTCGTGCTGGAAGCCAAAAGAATGCTGATGTATCTTGATGAAAGCCTGGTTGAAATTGCATTCCGTTTAGGATATGAAGAATATTCCTACTTTGTAAGAGTATTCCGGAAAAGCTCCGGAATGACTCCTACGCAATTTATGAGGAAATATAAGGCTTAATGAGTTTAAAGTTCAAAGTTTAAGGTTTAAAGTTTAATGGAGAGATTGTTGTAAACCACCCCGTCAAAAATTCTTTGAATTTTTGCCACCCCTCCGGAGGAGGGGAATTAGGGAAGCATCAACTACTTTTTCTGATCCCCACGACCTGCAACCTATCACCCATCATCTGCAACCTAAAGAGCTAACTTAAACGGTCCTTCAAAAGTCGTTTCAAACGAATCTACCAACTGACCTTTTTCATCAAACACTCCGATGACCATATTCTGTTTTGAGAACTTAATTTCTTCTTCAGGGAAGGAAATATTAATGTTTCCTTTCAGGATCTGATCTCCTTTCAATATGATTTTTTCAGAACCGAAGTAAGTGATCTCTGCATTTGTTGGGGTGATGACTTTGATGAAAAGGGTTTTCTTTTCATTAGACTTATTCAGAAGGGTGTAAATAAAGGTGTTGGTGATTTTACCATTTTTAACAAAGAAAGTAGAACCTGCCGGTTTGATGAATTTTGCTTCCATAGAACCACGGTCGTACATTAAAAATCCGAGGAATCCGATTAATAATGCAAGGATAACGGTTGTTGCTTTCATTCTTGGCGTAAAGCGGAATTTATCCTGGTTTTCAATTTCAGCTTCCGTTGCATAACGTACCAATCCTTTAGGCAAACCAACCTTTTCCATGACTTCATCACAGGCATCGATACAGGCTGTACAGTTTACACATTCCAGCTGCTGCCCGTTTCTGATATCGATTCCTGTAGGACATACCACGACACATTGGTTACAGTCGATACAATCTCCTTTTCCTGCCGCTTTTCTGTCTTCATTATTTCTCCATTTTGCACGGCCTTCCCCTCTTTTAAAATCATAATATACATTGATGGTTTGCTTGTCAATCAATACTCCTTGCAGTCTTCCGTAAGGGCAAACCAGTGTACAAACCTGCTCACGAAGCCATGCGAAAACAAAGTAAAATGTCATGGTAAAGAAGATCATCACCAGAAACTTCAGTGAGTTTCCTTCTGGTCCTTCACGCATAATACGGAAAACTTCTTCGTATCCCACAATATACATGAACATGAAGTGAGAAATAATCAATGAAATGAGAAGGAAAACAGACCATTTAGTCAGCCTTTTTCTTATTTTCTCCGCATCCCACTCCTGTCTGTCAAGCTTCATCTGTTTATTCCGATCACCTTCGATCCAGTATTCTATTTTACGGAAGACCATTTCCATAAAAAGAGTCTGCGGACACAGCCAGCCACAGAATATCCTTCCGAAGACTACTGTAAATAACATTACAAATATCACGGACGTTACTGCTCCCAAAGCAAGAATAAAAAAGTCCTGCAGATAGAACGGTTGTCCAATGATAAAAAACTTTCTGTCGATCACGTTAATGAGCAGAAAAGGATTATTATTGATCTTTACAAAAGGCAGCCCAAAGAAAATGGCAAGAAGAAGATAGCTGGTATAATTTCTGTAGTTGGTATACTTTCCCTTAGGTTTTCTGGGGAAAATCCATTTTCTTTTCCCG
Organism: Chryseobacterium sp. WLY505; assembly: GCF_030846215.1. Lineage (NCBI taxonomy): Bacteria > Pseudomonadati > Bacteroidota > Flavobacteriia > Flavobacteriales > Weeksellaceae > Chryseobacterium > Chryseobacterium sp. WLY505. The sequence continues at coordinate 8,846 of NZ_JAVCWI010000008.1, forward strand.
GTTTCATCCATGGTTCCTACGGAATTTCTGAAATCTTCATTTTCAATTTCCAAAGACTTGATATTGTTGGACTCTGCGCTCATTGTTGTATGCTATAAAGTATTTTGGTACAATTTTCATCCGGATTCATCATTTTTTTTAAATATTTTTCTTTGAAAAAAGCGATCAATCCTGTTACTGCAAAGCTCCGGATTATATCTTTTTATTACTAATATGATCTACGTCCAAAATAGGACAATTGGGACATTTTACTTTCGTTGTTTTATTGTATCGAAATGAGAAAATATTTTGATACTTTTGGGTCATATCGTAAATTGCAGCTTTAAAAATGAAGTATGAAGAATATCTTTAAAATAAGTATGATTGGTTTGGTTTTCGCATTGGTAAACTGTCAATCAGTAAATTATAGTAAAATGTTTTATGAAGGAGTACAGCCGGAAATGGTTTCCGACAAGTTCAGTTTCACAGAAGGGCCATCTGCAGATCGAGAAGGAAATGTTTACTTTACCGATCAGCCTAATGATAAGATTTATTATTGGGATTGGAAAAGCAATAAAGTGATCGAATTTTTAGATAAAACGGGAAGAGCTAACGGAACCCACTTTGATAAAGACGGCTATTTAATTACCTGTTCAGACGATCAGGGTGAGATCTGGAAGATTTCCAAAGATAAAAAAGTAGAAGTCCTGTTAAAAGGTTTTGAAGGAAAAAGATTGAACGGGCCAAATGATGTATGGAATGATGAATTTGGAGGGATGTATTTTACAGACCCTTTGTATGAAAGAGATTACTGGATTGGTTTTAAACAGGAAATCCAGCATAAAAGCCTTTATTACAGGGATAGAACAGGAAAAGTTACGAAACTGGATACCTTCACACAACCTAATGGAATTGTTGGAAGTGAAAAATTAAAGAAACTCTATATTTCTGATATTGATGCCGGAAAAACCTACGTGTATGATATACTGGGAGAAGGAAAATTGTCTGAGAAAAAACTCTTCTGCGAAATGGGTTCAGACGGAATGGAGCTGGATAAACACGGAAATCTTTATTTGACAGGAGATGGCGTACATGTTTTTAGCCGTTTGGGAAAGAAAATCTATCATATTTCTATTCCTGAGAAATGGACGTCTAACGTAGCTTTTGGTGGAAAAAACAATGATATTCTCTTTATTACTGCCTCTAAATCTGTATATACTTTCCCTACAAAGGTGAGAGGGATTAAATAATTTTTGTGTCATTGCGAGAAGCATAGCGACGAAGCAATCTCTTTTCATTAGAGATGAGATTGCTTCATCGTTCACAATGACAATTGAGTAGAAGGTTTAATAAGCAACCTCCATTTTCACTTTCTTACCTTTCAGTTTTTCGTTCTGAAGTTTTCTTAAAAGAGCATTTACTTTATTTCTGGAAACGGCAACATAGGATGTGGTATCCTTTACTTCAATAATTCCGACATCTTCTTTTTGAAGTTCTCCTTTCTTTAGCAGATATCCTACAATATCCACTTTGTTCACTTTATCTTTTTTTCCTGCACTGATGTAAACAGTCTGGAAAGGTGTTTTTTGCGGAACTTTAGTAAATCCGGCAACACTTTCTTCAGGGGTATTATTTTTAATGAACGGGAAGTTTTCCTCTTCCGTCATGATCAGGTAAACAAAGCCTTTGGCATTCATTCTTGCGGTACGTCCGTTTCTGTGAATAAAAGCATCTTCTTTTGGAGGAAGCTGATAATGAACAATAGATTCTACTTCAGGAATATCAAGTCCGCGGGCAGCCAGGTCAGTTGTAATAAGAATTCTTGCAGAATCATTTCTGAATTTCAGTAAGGCACGTTCTCTTTCATCCTGTTCCATACCACCATGGAAGGTTTCTCTGTCGATTCCCATTTGGTTGAGAAGTTCAGAGATACGGTCTACAGCCTCACGGTGATTGCAGAAAATCAACGTCCTTTTGTTTCCGATTTTACAAACCAGATTGAAAAGTGTATCCAGTTTTTCTTCAGGAATAGTCATTACTTTTCTCAGCTGGAGATCCGGTTTTACATCATTTTCTTTAAGGAAACTGATTACTTTTTCATCTTTTAAGCCTGTAAAAGCCGGAATTTCATCCATGGCTGTGGCAGATGTTAAAATTCTTTGAGAAAGCCCTTTTAAAGAATTGGAAATAAATTCCATATCATCATGGAAACCCAATTCCAGAGCTTTGTCGAATTCATCAAGAACCAGCGTTTTAATCGTTTTCGGATCAAAATTGTTATTTCTTAAGTGGTAAACAACTCTTCCGGGAGTTCCGATCAATACAGCCGGAGCTTCAATCAGATTATTAACCTCAATTTTTTTGTCATGACCGCCATAGCAGACCGAAACTTTAAAATCTGTCCCCATGGATTTAAAAACCTGCTCAATCTGTAAAGCAAGTTCCCTTGCCGGAACTAAGATCAATGCCTGAACTCCCTGAACATTTTTTTTCAGATTTCTGAGAACAGGAAATAAAAAGGCCAGCGTTTTCCCGGATCCTGTGGGAGAAAGTAAAACAATGTCTGTATTGTCTTCAGACGCTTTATAAGTAGATTTCTGCATTTGATTCATATCCTGAATCTGCAGTTTTTGATAGATCGGCTGTAATTCCATGCTGCAAAGGTAATGAATTTAAGCGGGTGATGGGTGGGAGAGTTTGAGGGTTTGAGGGTTTGAGGGTTTGAGAGTGGTAGGGTTTTAGAGTAGGAGAGTTTGAGTGGCGTACAAAAGTATTGCTCTTTTTTAATTCTGCGTTCCTGTCATTCTGAATGGAGCGCAGCGAAATGAGGAATCTCATTTTTGTCTCCCACTAGTTATAGATGTTTCGACTCTGGTCAGCATGACATCTCTAATACTAACTGTTTACATTTAGAACGAAGCAATATCTGCTGTCATGCTGAGCTCAGTCGAAGCATTCTTTTGATCAAAGTATTGATTTTTAAATATATAAGTTAAATATTAGTGTGTGGGAATCTATTGCTTAATTTAAATAAAATTCATATCTTTGCACCCACTTTTGTGGCGAAAAGGTTTGAAGAGTAAATTACTTACAATTAATTACTTCCGTATTTTTTAATCCGCATTTATTCAAACCGTTAAAAAAGAAGGAATACAAATTTTATTAGAAAATGTCAAAAGAGACAAATTCAGCAGAGGTTTTATTAAACCAAAACGTAGCACCAGAACAATTTGATTGGGATTCATTCGAATCAGGTCTTGATGCAGATGCGAGAAAAGAAAAAAGCGATTTAGAAGAAATCTACAACGGATCTTTAAACAACCTTGACGATAACGACGTTTTAGTTGGTAAAGTTGTAAGATTAACTGATAAAGAAGCTATCGTAGACATCAACTTCAAATCTGAAGGTGTTATCTCTCTAAACGAATTCCGTTACAACCAAGGCCTAAAAGTAGGTGATGAGGTAGAAGTAATGGTTGACAAGAGAGAAGACAAAACTGGTCAATTACAATTATCTCACAGAAAAGCTAGAACGCTTAAAGCTTGGGATAAAGTAAACGAACTTCACGAAACTGGAGAAATCGTTAACGGTTTTGTTAAATCTAGAACTAAAGGTGGTATGATCGTTGACGTTCACGGAATCGAAGCATTCTTACCTGGTTCTCAAATTGACGTTAAGCCAATTAAAGATTACGATCAGTTCGTAGGAAAAACTATGGAGTTCAAAGTTGTGAAAATCAACCCTGAGTTCAAAAACGTAGTGGTATCTCACAAAGCATTGATCGAAGCAGATATCGAAGGTCAGAAAAAAGAAATCATCGCTCAGCTTGAAAAAGGTCAGGTTCTTGAAGGAACTGTTAAGAACATCACTTCTTACGGTGTATTCATTGACTTAGGAGGTGTTGATGGATTGATCCACATTACAGACCTTTCTTGGTCTAGAGTGAACCACCCATCTGAAATCCTAGAGGACGGACAGACTGTAAAAGTTGTAATCCTTGATTTCGATGATGAGAAAACAAGAATCCAATTAGGTATGAAGCAATTAGAAGCTCATCCTTGGGATGCTCTTTCTGCTGACTTGAAAGTAGGTGACAAAGTAAAAGGAAAAGTAGTAGTTCTTGCTGACTATGGTGCATTCGTAGAAATCGCTCCAGGTGTTGAAGGATTAATCCACGTTTCTGAAATGTCTTGGTCTACTCACTTAAGATCTGCTGGAGATTTCGTAAAAGTAGGTGATGAAGTAGAAGCTGAAGTATTAACTTTAGACAGAGAAGAAAGAAAAATTTCTCTTGGTATCAAGCAATTGTCTAAAGATCCATGGGAAAACATCGAAGCTAAGTATCCTGTAGGATCTCAGCATGTAGGAACTGTAAGAAACTTCACTAACTTTGGTGTATTCGTAGAGTTAGAAGAAGGTATCGACGGATTAATCTACATCTCTGATCTTTCTTGGACTAAGAAAATCAAGCACCCATCTGAGTTCTGCGCAGTAGGTGATAAATTAGACGTTGTAGTTCTTGAATTAGATATTCAGGCTAGAAGATTATCTCTAGGTCACAAGCAATTGACTGAAAACCCATGGGATAAATTCGAAACTAAATATGCTGAAGGAACAATCCACGCTGGTAAAGCTGTAGAAGTTCACGATAAAGGAGCTTCTGTTCAATTCGAAGATGCTGAAGTAGAAGCATTCTGCCCTTCAAGATTATTAGAGAAAGAAGATGGATCTAAAATCAAAAAAGGTGAAGATGCTCAGTTCAAAGTAATCGAATTCAACAAAGAATTCAAGAGAGTAGTAGTATCTCACACAGGTATCTTCAGAGACGAAGAGAAGAAAAACGTAAAAGAAGCTTCTTCTAGAAACGTAACTTCTTCTTCTAACAACGAAGAAAGATCTACTCTTGGAGACATCGATGCATTAGCAGAGTTGAAAAGAAAAATGGAAGAAGGTAAATAATCTTTGAACCATTCATACATAAAGAGCCGCTCGTTTGAGCGGCTTTTTTTTGTCTGTCGAATAATAAAATAACGTTTTATAGACCATTCAGAAAAAAAATAGGGGATAAAATGAAAAATAAAGGCTAATCCCTGCTGATAAGAAATTCATCCTTTAAAATGATCTTTTTAGAGAAAAGGGATGTGTGAAAAAAATAAATAATGTTGTAAATATAATGTGGTACGCATAAATATAATGTAGGGTTCTCTTAATTGAGAAATATATAAAATTATTCTTAGGGTTTATTTTTTGTGATTATCAATTTATGTTTTAATTTTTACTATAAAAATCATTAAAGTTATGTGAATTATTTGTAGATTAGCGGCTTTAATAATGGATATGAAAAATAAAGCTCTACCTATTTTGTTTGCGGTATTTTCTGCGTTTCCGGCAATATTGTTCGGCCAGGATAATGAAACATTGATTAAAGATTATATTTCTCAAAATAAAATAAGGGAATATAAGAAGTCGGATCTGAATAATATCATTGTTGATAATGTAGATCCTTCAAAATCATTGAATGGTAATGTTGTTAAATTTTTACAGACTTATAAAGGTTTACCGGTATACAGTTCTGTTGGAACAGCATTAATCAGGGATAATAAAATTATTTATTATACGGATAATTTTGTTAAAGATTATACAGCATCTACTTCAGGTATGGCTGCTATCAGTAAAACCACAGCGCTTCAGAAGATTGCTGAAGATCTGAAAAACCCTGATATTGCCAACTTCACTATTCTTGAGTACCTTGAAAAAACTCAGAAGAAAGCTACCTCAGCCAATCAAAGATTGGTATATGCAAATGATGAGAGCGGAAACCTGCGTTTGGCGTATGAATATACCTTAATGGAACCAAAATCTCCCAATTACTGGAATATTGTAGTAGATGCCAACAATGGAAATATTCTGTTGAAAAATAATCTTACACTATCTTGTAATTTTCATCACGATGCCTATAGCTCAGATGCTGAGTATAGCCATGCCAATCATTTTGAAAATACATTAGTTGGGCCTCAAAACAATATCGCTCAGAATAACAATATTCCATTACTTTTGCCAGATAATGCGTCATATAATGTGTTTCCTCTGCCTATAGAAGCACCTACTTTTGGCTCAAGATCAATCATTACCAACCCTTGGAATCTCACTGCTTCCCCAGAAGGATGGCATTCTGACGGAACCAATCATTATACTGTTACCAGAGGAAATAATGTTTTTGCTTACGAAGATGTAGCAGGAACGGCTTTAACAGCACCTGATTACCTTACAGGAGCACCGGCAGAAGGTGGGGCAACAAGAAATTTTGACTTCCCATTTAATATTAATGAAACTCCTGCCAATAACAGAAATGCTGCTATTACGAATTTATTTTATCTGAACAACAAGATTCATGACGTTTTCTACAAATTCGGATTTACAGAAACAGGAAGAAACTTCCAGCAAAACAATTTTGGAAGCGGACCTGTAGGTGGAGATGATGACTCTGTATATGCTGAGGCGCAGGATGGAAGCGGATTAAACAATGCAAACTTCTCTTCACCACCGGATGGATACAATGGTAAAATGCAGATGTATCTATGGTCTCCTGTTGGAAGAGTGTTCTTCTATAATGCACCAAGTGCTGCTGTTTCCCGTACACCGGGAGCAGGAACTGCACAGTTTGGTAATCCACTACCGATGAGTGGATTAACAGGAGATGTGGCGCTTTCATCAGTTTTAGACGGATGTACGGCATTGCCTGTAGGTTCACTGACAGAAAAAATCGGTTTGGTTGAGAGAGGAACATGTGCTTTTGCAGTAAAAGTGAAAAACCTTCAGGATGCAGGAGCTAAAGCGGCTATTATCTATAACAATGCAGTAAATGGTTCTACTATAGGAAATATGGCGGGGAATGACCCTACAATTACCATTCCTTCAGTATTGATTACCAATGCAGAAGGAGAATATATCAAAACTCAGTTGGCAGCAAGTACAACAGTAAATGTTACTTTAAAAGGAAATCTGACGCCTGACGGAAGTTTTGATAACGGAATTGTAACCCACGAATATGGCCATGGAATATCCAACAGAATGACCGGTACCGGATACAACTGTTTGAATTCAGGAGTGAGCAAGGAACAGATGGGAGAAGGTTGGTCTGATTTCTTTGCCTTAATGTTGACTAATAAAGCTGGAGACGATGCTACAGTAGCAAGAGGTACAGGAACCTATGCATTAGGTCAGGCTATCACAGGAGCTGGTATCAGACCTGCAAAATATTCTACAAACCTGGCGATTAACGGATTTACGTACGGAAATACCAACGGAATGGAATACAATAACGGAACAGCAGTTGTGCCGGATGTACACTCAATTGGTTTTGTCTGGGCAACCATGTTATGGGACCTTCATTGGAAATATGTTGAAAAATATGGTTATGCTTCAGATGTATTATCAACGACACCTAACGGAAGCACAAAAGTATTACAGTTAGTAACAGACGCTCTTAAGCTTCAGGGCTGTAACCCTAGCTTCATTGATGGAAGAAATGCAATTTTAGCAGCTGAGCTGGCAACTACTCAGGGTCAGGATAAATGTATGATCTGGGGCGTGTTTGCAAGAAGAGGTTTAGGGGTAAATGCTTCAGCAGGAGTTAAAAATAATATTAATGACCAGGTTCAGGATTTTAATGTTCCGGAAGCATGTTTATTGGCTACCAATGATGTAAAGGCGGATAAGAACAATAATATTTCTATCTATCCAAATCCTGCTAAAGACGAGTTCTATATTAAGTTCCCAAGCAATACTCTTGGAAAAGTAAGTGTAGAATTGTATGATATGTCTGGTAAACTGGTTTCTTCAGAAGATAAAATCTCACCGGATGCCAAGAAAGCAATTTCTACAAGCAACCTTGTTAACGGGACTTATATGGTTAAAATTAAAGGACTAGGTTTCGAAGCTGCTTCGAAAGTAATGGTTAAAAAATAATTTACTTTTATAATCAATCTCAAAATCGCCACAAGCTTGCTTGTGGTGATTTTATTTATCTATTACCATCACACTTCAGAATGATTAAATTAATATGTCGTACCTTTGCAGGCTGTTAAAAAAATTATGAAGAAGAAAAATATACTAAAAGGTGTTTTATTTGTAGGGATTGGAGCTAGTATATACGGTATGTTGGCCACATTTGTGAAAATGGCTTACCATGATGGTTTTACCACCTCAGAAGTTACTACTTCCCAATTCGTATTAGGTTTGACAGGACTTTTGATCCTCAACTTTATTCAGACCTTAACCTCAAAACAGAAATTATCAATGCCAAGTTCTAAAGAAGTAAGAATGCTCTTGCTTGCAGGAACTTCTTTGGGTGGGACAAGTTTATTCTATTATATTGCCGTGCAATATATCAATGTTTCCATTGCTATTGTATTATTGATGCAGTCAGTATGGTTCAGTGTGGTAGTGGAGAGTATTATTACAAAAAAGCTGCCCAATATAAGGAAAGTGGTTTCTGTAGTTATCGTATTGTTGGGAACAGTTCTCGCAACTAATCTTATTAATATGGAAATAGAACTGGATTGGCATGGGGTTTTCTGGGGACTGATGGCCGCAGCTTCATATACTTTAACAATGTTCACCTCTAATACGCTGGCTACTCATCTTCCGGTTTTCAGAAAGAGTATTATTATGCTGGCAGGGGGTTCAGTTGTTGTTTTTGCATTCTTGTTCTTTGCCCAGATCGGGCCTATGTATTTTGATGGTTTAAAATCATTATACCTGAATTTTACTGATAATACAGAACATATCCATTCATTTAATTATTCAATATTTCTCACGTATGGATTTGTACTGGCTCTTTTTGGAACTATTATCCCGCCGATCTTATTCAATGTTGGGTTTCCAAATGCAGGTTTGGGACTTGGAAGTATCGTTTCATCATTGGAACTTCCGGTTTCCGTAACAATGGCCTTTGTTTTACTTGGAGAGAAAGTATTTCTCATCCAGTGGGTGGGAATTGTCCTGATTCTTTTTGCTATTGTTTTGATGAATTTACCTTCAAAAAAAGAAAAAGAAGTGTCGATGGCGTAATTGTCTAAAAAATATTTAACTAAAAATAACAGTTGAAACCGTTCCTTTTGGAGCGGTTTTTTTTAATTTTAATCTTTAAAATAAACGTTTCATGAAACATTTCAGAAATATAATAACTGTTTTTTCAGTGATGGTCTCCGGTTTTATGTTTTCACAGGTAAAACCTCTGGATGCAATGCTGTCTGATTATCAATATCCCTATGAAGTACATTATCTCAATTTCAAGTCTCAGGGTGAAGATTTGAAAATGGCTTATATGGATGTGCAGCCACAAAAATCCAATGGAAAAGTGATCATGCTTCTTCATGGAAAAAACTTTAATGGGGCTTATTGGGAAAGAACAGCTAAAGATCTTTCTGCTAAAGGATTCAGAGTAGTAATTCCTGATCAGATAGGATTTGGAAAGTCATCAAAACCTCATGGATATCAGTTTTCTTTTTCGCAGCTGGCAGAAAATACAAAGGCGGTTCTGGATGAACTGAAAATTGATAAAACGATTGTTTTAGGACATTCAATGGGAGGAATGGTGGCAACCAGATTTACATTATTATATCCTGAGAAAGTACAAAAACTGATTCTTGAAAACCCGATCGGATTGGAAGATTATAAAACTTTTGCAGCGTATCAGACCATTGATCAGGCCTATCAGTCTGAACTTAAAAATACAGCTGAAACGTATAAAAATTATCAGCTTAAATTCTATTACGACAACAAATGGAAAGAAGAATATCAACCCTGGCTTGACTTAATCGCAGGATGGACTCTTCATAAAGATTATCCTCAGGTAGCCTGGGATGCTGCACTTACCACGGATATGATTTACAATCAGCCGGTATGTTATGAATTTAAAAATATCAAAGTTCCTACATTGCTTATCATTGGAACAAGAGACAGAACGGCAATAGGAAAGGACAGAGCACCTAAAGAACTTCAGCCGAAGATGGGACAGTATCAGGAATTGGGAAAGAAAACCCAACGTGAAATTGCAGGTTCAAAGCTTGTAGAGATTGAAAATGTAGGGCATCTTCCTCATATCGAAGTCTACCCTAAATTTATTGAAGCACTTTATAATTTTATACAATAATTTCATTGTAAACTCAAATATTTGAAACATTAAGTTTTATAAGTAATTAATTATTCTGTTTAATTTTCATCTTTGATGAAACTTAACGATTCTTATCATCTTCATTACACTTAATGTTTCAAAATTAATTCTTCTTACTCTTAAAGAACAACAGAGTACAAACTCCAATACCAGAAAACAGCACAGACGAGATTCCAAGATTCTGTATAAAACCAATCACTATTAGTCCTGAACCTATCATGATATAATAAATCAATCCTAATAAAGCTCCGGCACTTCCTGTTTCGCTCTTATAATTGATGAGGGCAGTACTCAGGATATTAGGAATAGCAAGGCTGAAAGCCATCACAATGAAGAAATAGGGAATTAAAAAATAAATTCCAGTTCCTGTCAGAATCCATACGAAAATAGAGGCGATAAATGCTATATATGTACTTGATTTAACTAAATATTTTGGTTGTATATTCCTGAATAACAAATATCTGTTAAGCTTTGCCCCAGCAAATGTACCTGAGGCAAGTATCATACTGCTGTACCCAAAGATATAAGGAGCATAATGATTTTCTTTAAAGATAAAAGGAGCCAGCGAATAGTATGAAAATAACAAGACATTAAAACTCATGATCAGTAAGCAACATCTGATAATTTCGTGATCACGAAGCATCCGCTTGAGCAAACTTCCCAAAATACTGATGCTGATTTCTTTTGGAGCATGATGGGTTTCAGAGATTTTTTCGCGGGAGAGAATGAAGAATAATAGGGCTAATATACATAATGTGATAAATACACCTTGATGCCCCACAGAAGAAGCCAGTACCGAACCGGTAATCATTCCCACTACAGGACTTACAGATAAGCCAATGCCGATCCAGGAAAATACTTTGCTCAGATTATCTTTGTCATAGCTGTCTCTTAAAATAGTCTGGGTTACAATGGAACCTACTGAAATTCCAAATGCAGAAATAATCCTGGCTATAAGAAGAGTGATAAAATCAGGTGCAAAAACAGCTGCCAAAGTTCCGATTCCATAGGTTATGAGACCGTATTCCAATGATTTTTTTCTTCCGATCCTGTCGCATTGAATGCCCCAGAATGCTACACCCAGCGCAAAAGCTATAAAATATAAACTGATCGTTAAGGTAACTGATTCTTCATTCACTCCAAACTTCTCCTGGACTGTCGGCAAAACGGGACTATATATAGTTTCTACAAACTGTGGAAGCATCACAAGCAAAGTCAGCAGCCAGATAGGATTTGTCTTTTTCATTTTTTATGCAAAGTTTCCAAAAAATCAATGTATATTTATAATGATATAAAAACAAAAAACATTAAAAATAGGACATGGCTATACTAAAGCAAAATGAAAGCTTCAATGCAGATACTCTTCACGAAAAAGTAATTGGGATAGCTTCTGATATGGTATTGCATGATTCCGGTTTTCACTTTCATAAAACAAAATCTCAGCTGTTGTATGCACCATCAGGTTGTATGACAGTGACTACTTCCGACAGACAGTTGGTTCTTCCTCCGTTCAGAATGCTTTGGATTCCTGCCCAAGAAGTTCATCGTGTAAATTTCAGGAATATTGTAGCCTATAGATCCATCTATTTTGATGAAGACTATTCCCAAAAGTATATAAAACCAGATATGAAAGTTCTTCATGTCAATGCCTTGTTAAAGGAAATTATAGAAAGGATTTGTTTTTGGGAATGGTCAGCTCTAAAAAATGATCAAACCAATCTTTTAAACGTATTCTGGGATGAAATGCAAAGGGCTCCGGAAGAAAAACTGGAACTTAAAATGCCGCAGGACAGACGTTTTAAGAGAATTGTTGAAGAATGGACACTACGTCATTCTATGCCTCCAATGCTGAAAGACCTTGCCGAAAAGACCGGAGCTGTGGAGAAAACAATCAGTCGCATTTTTAAAAAAGAAACCGGATTGTCTTATCAGGATTGGAGACAGCAATGGAGGTTACAAAGGTCTATTGAGCTTTTGGTGGAAGGTAATTCAATAGGAGAGGTGTCGCATATCCTTGACTTTTCATCAGACAGTGCTTTTATTGAGTTTTTCAAAAAACAGACAGGTTCAACGCCTCTGCAATATCTTATGAAGAATGAATAGTCCTTTTGTACAGCTGATAAAAAGTACGATTGTTAACCTTGTCAAGGTTCGCAACCTTGACAAGGTTGGTGTCATACAAAATTCTAAAAACGACTTCTGCTCAAGAATTTCAACGTATATTTCTTGCCCTATGAAAAGCCTGATTCATCGTAATTTTCATAAAATTGTACTACCTAATACAATATTTATGAAAACAATGAATACCAATAACGTTGAGAATTACATGTGTGTAATAGAGATCAGCACTACTGCAGATAAAATATATCATGCTTTGACTCATGAAATTCCTCTTTGGTGGACTGAATTGTTTGAAGGATCTTCTTCGGAGGTAGGAAATCTTTTTACCATAAGATTTGGAGACAGCATCTACAAAACAATGCGTGTGAAAGAATTAACGGCCAATGCAAAAGTTGTATGGTCTGTTGAAGACTCATTAATTGCTCTTCCAGATTTAAAAAACCAAACAGAATGGATCGGGACAACAATTGTATGGGAAATAGAGGAAAAGAAAGGGATTAGCCGGATAAAACTTACTCATATCGGTCTGAACCGGGCTGTTGAATGTTATGAGATCTGCTCAAATGGCTGGCTGCAATTTATCGCCAGTCTGAAAAAGTTTCTGGAAACAGGAGAAGGTACTCCTTATAGAAAGTAAAAAATATTGAAACAAAAAAAAGAGACTGTTTACACGTAAACAGCCTCTTTTTGTATGTATTGTTGTCTGAATTATTTCTTCTTGTAAGCAGCGTCTTTGATTCTTGCTTTTTTACCTCTAAGGTCTCTGAAGTAGTAAATTCTAGCTCTTCTAACTCTACCTCTTCTATCAACTTCGATTTTTTGAAGTGCAGGCATGTTAATAGGGAATACTCTTTCTACACCTACATCACCACTCATTTTTCTGATTGTGAAAGTTTTTGTAGAACCAGTACCTCTTAATTGGATAACTGTTCCTTTGAAGAACTGAGTTCTGGTCTTTTGTCCTTCTTTAATTTCGTAATACACAGTAATTGTATCACCTGCTTTGAATTCAGGGAATTCTTTTTTCGCAATGTACTTGTCTTGTACGTACTTTAATAAATCCATTATTAATAAAATAAAATGTTAAAGCTAAGCAACTTACACGTTCTTCGTCAGAGGTTGAATAACAGGTTGCAAATGTACAAAATAGTTTTTGAATATACCAAATATTTAATGTGCTAAAAACTATAATTTTTTCATTCCGGTTTTGCTGAAAAATTAACGGTTTCTTTAAAATCCCATCAGACAGAGTTTATATGGGAATTCTACTTTTGCCCGAAGTAAAAAATCCGGATAACGGTTTTTAAATTCCTGATTCACAACTTAAAAATATATGTTACTTTAAAACTTAAGCTACTATGAAACATTATTTCTTCTTTTTTTGTTTCGCGGTCCAGATGGCTTTCGGGCAGGCTTTGTATCCTTATTTACAAAACCCCACCCCAAATTCTATGATCGTCAATTGGAAAACAGCTTCCAATAATGAAACAACAGTAATCTATGGAGATTCTCCAGCGAACCTGAACGTTACCGTAACGGGAACTACCAACATCTTCTCAGATACGGGATACAACAACAATTACTATTACCACACTGCAAAGATTACTAACCTTCAGCCGAATACCAAATATTATTATAAGATCAAAACAGGAACCAGTGAGTCGGCCGTTTACAATTTCAGAACACTTCCTTTACCGGGACAGGCGGTAACTGCCAATGGAAAGATCCGTTTCCTTATTATGGGGGATAATCAGATCAAAGCAGAGCCAAGATATGATACGCTTACATTGAATGCGTATAAAAAACTCAAGGAAAAATTCGGAGCTGCTTCAGATCCGTCAGATAATATTGCGCTTACTTTTATGGTAGGTGACCAGGTAGACGTAGGTACATTGGATCACTATGAAAATGTTCACTTTAAAAAGAATATCAAACTATCACCTTATCTGCCTATTCAGACAACGGTAGGAAACCATGAAACCTACGGAACGATGGGAATGAATTCCTACTATGCTCATTTTTATATTGATGAAATCAGTTATAAAGGGATAAGCTCAGGAAATGAAAATTATTATGCACAGCAGGCAGGAAATGTATTATTTGTAAGTTTAAGTTCCGAACATACAGGATCAGCACAACAGACATGGCTTCAGCAGATTTTAACGGCTGCCAACAATGATTCTACGGTAGACTGGATTATTTCTTTAAGCCACAGACCGTATCAGGCTGAGCAGTATGTAGGAGATATTTCTACCTGGGTAAGAGAAAATGCCGTACCGCTTCTGGTAACTTCTGATAAATATTTAATGCACGTTGGAGCCCACCACCATTTATACCACAGAGGTCAGCTTAAAAATACACCGAACTATCAGATTATTTCCGGAGGAACAGCCTGGGATCAATATTGGGGAATGTCTAATGAACAGGATTTTGACGATGTTCAGAAAACTTTGACAGATTGGACCTACCAGATTGTGGAAGTAGATATTCCAACCGGAAAAGTAGATATCGAATGTTATTCAATCGGTGGAGTTTACAACAAGAAAAATAATGTGCTGGTAGACTCTTTCCACAGATATAAAAATCAGCCCAAACCGGCAAAGCCATCCATTACAAATACTTTCTCAGGGCCAATTACTTTACCTTTGACATTGAATGGAAGTGCATTTTCATCTTCTAATGGAGAGCTTTTAAATACAACACAGTTCCAGATCAGTAAAGCCTCGAACTTCTCTGTGATTGAAAAGGAATTCTACCGCGATTTTGAAAACTGGTTCGGAAAAGACGGAAACGGAACTCCCGATAAAACGAAAAACCTGAATGATGGAGTAGACATCACAAAAGCAACATTGGCAGCGAATTCTATTCCCAACGGAATCTATTATGTAAAAACACGTTACAGAGACAGAAACCTTGAGTGGAGTGAGTGGAGTGATGTGAAGCAGTTCGAAATTACAGGAAGTGTGGTTTCAAATCCTACCTTTACTTTAAACAAAACAGAATATGCTCAGAATGAAGCTATCACAGCTACATTTACTGGAGGTCCCGGAAATCAGCAGGATTGGGTAGGAATCTATAAAAAAGGACAAACTCCGGCTTCTACCACTTCACAAGGCTATATTTATACGAATGGACAGACTGCAGGAACAGTAACTTTCAACAATGGTCTGGCTACTAAAGGTCAGTATTTTGCAGGATTCTTTGCAAACGGAGGATATACCGAAATCACTCCAAGGAAAAATTTCTATGTAGGACCTAAAGTACAGTTGCAGACTACCGCTGATACGTATCCGGTAGGAGGAACGGTTACTATCAATTTTACAGATGGACCGAACTTACAGAAAGACTGGATCGGAATTTATAAGATGGGACAGACTCCGGGAACTACATCTTCTATCAAATGGAGCTATGTGACAACTGCATCCGGAACATTGAATTTTACAGGGCTTCCAAAAGGATATTATTATGCTCAGTATCTGTTGGAAGATGGATATAACGGAATCGGGGAGAAGGTATTCTTCAAAGTAGGTGATATCGTTACCGATCTTTGGATCAACAAACCTGTATACACTTTAGGAGAAAATATTACGGCTTCATGGACAGATTCTCCGGGAATCATCAAAGACTGGCTGGGAATTTATCCTCAGAGTGTTCAGACTCCGGATGATAATTTTGTTTCTTATACTTATTTTGATGGAGTTACTCAGGGAACAAAAACCATTCAGGGAACAGCTGTACCTGCAACACCAGGAAATTACTACATGGTCATGTTTACCAATGATTCCTATACAGAAGTGTCGAACAGAGTGCAATTCCAGGTGGCTTCACCTACTTTAGGAACTGAAGAAACAAGAAGTACAGAGAAAAATGTAGTATTGTATCCCAATCCAACCAAACCGGGACAACCTACTTTTATTAAAAGTGATTACCCGATTGAAAAAATTGAATTGGTCTCAGCTTCGGGAGAATTATTGTATGTATCGAAAAATATCAATAACCAACGTTTCTCTTTGGTGAATGAAAATCTTCCGGCAGGCGTTTATTTTGTAAAAGTACACGGAAGAAAACTATTTACTTTAAAGCTGATTATTCAGTAAAGTAAACTAAAACACAATTATAATCAAGAGGCTGTCAGAAATGATAGCCTCTTTTTATAGATGTAAAAAAGTTTAATTTTCCATAATTATCCGTGAAATTCTGCGTCATCTGTGGGCAAAAACAAAACAATAAAAGTCACAGAAGTTTTAAAATCTTTGATTTTTTTATTGTTAAGTAAATGTGTCAATAAAAATCTGTGATTAATTAAAAAAGCGATTCCAAAAAAATGAAACCGCCTTTGATATATAGTTGTGGTAATTAGTCAAATAAATGATGCAGATCATCTTCGTTAATCAGGGTCTGGTTTTCAGCATTAGCATTTTCATCCTGAGCATCGGCCAGCGTTTTAGTTTCCTGAATGAGCTTTCCATCCATATTATAAAGCTTTAACAAGATCCATTTCCCGCTGCGTTCAAGTTCTTTAGCTCCATCCCATGTTTTTATTCTGATTTTTCCGCTTTGAATAACACCTGCTTTTACAGAAGACTTGTTGGCAGGCTTCCCCTTTACATACTGTGTAATTTGTGCTGTAAAGGAATAATCATCCCCATCTTCACTGATCGGTTGTGTGAATGTATATAAAATAGTGCCTTTTGGGTCATAAACAGTTGCATCATAGCCTGTTTGTTTAGCGTTCAGTTTTTTTTCAAAACTCAGTTTCGTATTGTCGCCTTCAAAAAAGTTTTTGATATTTACGATAATACCTTCCTTATAAACCGTTTCACTAAAACCTTCATAGGTAGTACCATTATAAGGGATACCATCTTTGTATGTTAATGTAGATTTCAGTTTTCCATCCTGGGAATAATATTTAATTTCCTGAATAAGATCATCTTTCAAAAATTGCTCGGAGGATAACTTTCCGTCTTCATCAAAATATTTACTGGTTACCTTTGAGCCTTTTTCATAAGTATCAATAGAGGAAATCTGTGAATATTCATAAGCCAGCTGATAGTCCTCTCCATCCATTGGATTGTAAATATCATTTTCTTTATCATATTGATATACCAGATGTCCTAATTTTTTACCCGACTCATCATAAGTGGTTTTATAGCCATCTTTTTTATTCATTTTCTGTTCCTGTAAGATCTTTCCGCTTTTGCTATAGATAACGCCTTCCTTTACACTGCCGTCTTTTCTATATTTCTCGATTTTTGAGATCTTCATTGGGCTGGAATAATAATCTACCATCATATTTTCACCCGCACCGGAAGTAGTACTGCTGCCAAGATATTTTCCTTTTTCGCCGTAATATTTTGTTTCAGTGTTGCTGTCCTTATCAATAATGGTTTCATTTCTGATCCCTTTAAGGTCATCATCGTAAACAGTTGTTTTTACAGGCGTTGAGTTTTCGTAATCGACCAGAATATTAAAGACCATTCCATCCTCAGCATCTTTATAACTGAACATCTTTCCTGAGAAGTTTCCATCAGCTTTATATACCACATCTTCTGTCAGCCTGCCTTTTGCATCATAAGTCTGGGCAGGACCAATTTGTTGTCCGTTGGAATAGGTGGCAAAATTCTGAACTTTTCCTTCTTCAGTATACCAGGTTACTTTTCCTTCGAAAACTTCACTGTTAGGAGTTGGGTCTGAAGCCAGACCTTCCATTTGAAGTTTTCCGTCCTTATAGAAATCTTTGATAAGAGTAAGTTTTCCTTTAGAAGTCGTTTCACGGTAGTATTCCATGTTATCCTGAGTCGTTTTTTCCCAGTTTTCATCGAAATACGTTTTTTCCTGTGCGCATACATTGATGCTGAGTACCAGTGCCAGTAATGCTGAGGTAAATAATTTTTTCATGTTTTTTTGTAAGCTTTGATATTTATATATGATTAATGTGATGAAGGGTGTTGAAACAGATCTCTGTAGCGATCAAAAGAAGCGAAAAGGCAGTATTTGTCCGCCAGTGAAATAATTTCTACATTAAAGTTGTGTTTATGTTACAGCCAGAATAAAAAAAATGGTATTTCCGGCTTTGAGAGGGCAAATATAGATGAAATTGATGAGAAATAAGGTAAAAAATGAACAGACTTGTTCGGTTTTTGATGTAATGTTTTGATAATGATGTTTTTAAATGTTTTGGGACGGTTTTGAAAAAATGTATTGAATGCAGTACTGTTTCTATTCATAGGATATACAAGAAAATTTATTAAATTTAGCCAACAGAAAAATCTAATATTTCATGATAGATAAAAGAGTAAAAAATGCAAAGGAGGCCATCGAAGGAATTAATGATGGAATGACATTGATGCTTGGCGGATTCGGACTTTGTGGTATTCCTGAAAACTCAATCAATGCTTTGGTAGAAAGCGATGTGAAAGATCTTACTTGCATTTCAAACAATGCGGGAGTAGATGATTTCGGGTTAGGATTACTGCTTCACAAAAGACAGATCAAGAAAATGATCTCTTCTTATGTAGGAGAAAATGCTGAGTTTGAAAGACAGATGCTTTCAGGTGAACTGGATGTAGAACTTACTCCTCAGGGAACTTTAGCTGAAAAATGCAGAGCTGCTCAGGCGGGAATTCCGGCATTTTATACACCTGCAGGTTACGGAACTGAAGTAGCAGAAGGGAAAGAAGTAAAAGAATTCAAAGGAAAACCTCATATTCTGGAGCACGCTTATGATGCAGACTTTTCTATCGTAAAAGCTTGGAAAGGTGATCATGCAGGAAACCTTATCTTTAAAGGATCAGCAAGAAACTTCAACCATCCGATGGCAGGTGCAGCAAAGATTACCATTGCTGAAGTGGAAGAATTGGTAGAACCCGGACAATTGGATCCGAACGAAATTCATATTCCGGGAATCATGATTCAGAGAATTTTCCAGGGAGAAAAATTTGAAAAAAGAATTGAGCAGAGAACGGTAAGAACTAAAGAATAAGCTCAAACCATAAAAATAAAAAGCGCTGAACATGCATTCAGCGCTTTTTTTATGCTTGAGGAGTAATTGTTTTTCTTTCTCCGATCTGTTGTCTCCACATCGCGTAGTAAAGTCCTTTTTCGCCAATAAGATTGGCATGGGAACCTGTTTCTACAACCTGTCCGCGTTCGAGAACATAAATTTTGTCTGCATGCATAATCGTACTTAAACGATGCGCAATGAGAACGGTAATCTGTTCTCTTTCTTTCGAAATGTCTTTTATCGTAGTGGTAATTTCTTCTTCGGTAATACTGTCCAGTGCAGAAGTAGCTTCATCAAAAATCAACAGATGAGGTTTTCTCAGAAGTGCTCTTGCAATGGCAATTCTTTGTTTTTCACCGCCACTCAGCTTCAGACCGCCTTCACCAATGACGGTTTCAATTCCTTTTTCAGCTCTTTCCAATAATGCGGTACAGCTTGATTTCTGTAAAGCAACGGCCAGTTCTTCTTCAGTAGCGGAAGGATTAACGAAAAGAAGGTTTTCTTTAATAGTTCCTGCAAATAACTGGGTATCCTGTGTTACAAAACCAATCTGATTTCTCAGCTCATCAAAATCAAATTCTTTTCCATTGATTCCATTGTAAAAAATATTTCCTTCCTGAGGTCTGTACAATCCAACCAATAGTTTCACCAGGGTACTTTTTCCGGAACCACTTGGTCCTACAAAAGCAATGGTCTCACCGTTTTTAAGATCAAAGGAAATGTTATTTAAAGCTTTATACTGTGCAGACTGATGCTTGAAAGAAACATGTTTGAATTCCAGTTCTTCAATAGCTCCGATTTGTTTCGGATGAAGAGGTTTTTCTTCTACTTCTTTTTTCATCAAACGGTCAAAATTCTGAAGAGAAGCTTCTGCCTCACGATAAGAAATAATGATATTCCCGATTTCCTGCATAGGCCCGAAAATAAAGAAACCGTAAAACATCAGAGACAGATATTGACCCGGAGTCACAATGTTTTTAAAAATTAAAAATAAAAGAGTCAGGGTGATTAACTGTTGAAGAAAATTGACCATTGTTCCCTGAATAAAACTCAAAGAACGGATGCTTTTCACCTTTCTCAGTTCAAGCCCGAGAATCTTATAGGTATTGTTATTTAAACGGATCACTTCCTGATTGGTTAATCCTAAACTTTTAACAATCTCAATGTTTCTAAGACTTTCAGTAGTACTTCCGGCTAAAGCGGTGGTTTCAGTGACGATATTTTTCTGGATCACTTTGATTCTCTTACTCAATAAATTGGTGACAATTGCAATAAAGAAAATTCCACAGATATAAACAGGCATAATAGACCAGTGTAAACGGATTGCATACACAGAAACGAAAATAATACTCACCAGAATTCCGAAGAATATATTGATGAAATTCGTGATGAATTTGACTGTATCTTCTCTTACTTTCGTTAAAATCGACAGGGTTTCACCACTTCGCTGATCTTCAAATTCCTGATAGGGAAGTGCCATCGAATGTTTTAAACCGTCTGTAAATATTTTCGCTCCAAACTTTTGAGTAATCACACTGACCACGTAATCCTGAAAAGCTTTGGCAATTCTGCTCACCATAGCTGTTCCGATAAGCAGCCCCAAAAAGTAAAAAGCACCGTGATATGCAGAGCTTCCATATAAATATTCATTCAGGTTTCTGGGTAATAGCTTTTCTTTATCAAAAAAGTTAGGATGAGTAACCAGCTGGTCCAGGATATTTCCTGTGATGGCCGGAGCAAATAAAGAAAAAACCTGGTTGATCGTAGCCAAAAATAACGAGATGATTATCAGCCACTGATAAGGTTTAAGATATCTAAAAAGTATTTTCATTCTATTAAAAAATAATAGAACAAAATTACAGATATTATTTTAACTAACAGTGTTAATTATTGAATACAACAAAGCCCTTTTGTATTCAAGTGAAAATAATTAAATTGCAGTCTAAGTTTTTATTATGCTTACAAAAGAACAAATTGCCAAAAGAATTTCAAAAGAACTGAAAGATCGTTATTATGTAAACCTGGGAATTGGGATTCCTACTTTGGTTGCCAACTATGTTCCGGAAGGTATTTCCGTAGAATTCCAGAGTGAAAATGGAGTTTTGGGAATGGGACCTTTCCCTTTCGAAGGAGAAGAAGATGCTGATATCATCAATGCCGGAAAACAGACTATTACTATTCTGGAAGGAGGTTCATTCTTTGATTCAGCCTTCAGTTTCGGGATGATTCGTGGTCAGAAAGTAGACCTTACTATCCTTGGAGCGATGGAAGTTTCAGAAAACGGAGATATTGCCAACTGGAAAATTCCGGGAAAAATGGTAAAAGGAATGGGAGGTGCGATGGATCTTGTAGCTTCTGCTGAAAATATTATCGTAGCCATGATGCACGTAAACAAAGCAGGAGAAAGCAAAATCCTTAAAAAATGCACACTTCCTTTAACAGGGGTAAACTGTGTGAAAAAAGTAGTTACGGAATTAGCTGTTCTGGATGTAACTCCGGCAGGATTCAAGCTGGTAGAAAGAGCACCAGGCGTTTCAGTAGAAGATATTATTAAAGCAACAGAAGCTGACCTGATTATTGAAGGAGAAATTCCTGAAATGCAGTTCTAATCTGATAGTAAATATAAAAAGTTTCGGCCTCACAAAGTGAGGCCGAAACTTTTTATAAGATGTTCAATAAACCGACATCGGAACTCGCAGCGTTAAAAAAATAAGTCCTGTGAACGTTAAGAAAATTCTTTTGTTCGAAGCGCGACACCAAATTAGAACCGATTAAGAAATAACGATTTCGCGCAAGTTTAGAATTTTTAGAGAACAGGACTTATTTTTAGTGGAGAGCTCCAGGTCTTGAACTTTTGTTTCTTTTGTTTTAAGACAAAAGAAAATAAGAAAAAAAACGGTCCTTTCTTCATTTAAACACAAACAAATAGTTCTATTTACTACTTTAAAAGTGACATCGGAACTCGCAGCGTCAAAAAAATAAGTCCTGTGAACGTTAAGAAAATTCTTTTGTCAGAAGCGCGAGGCAAACTAAGAACCGATAAAGAAATAATGATTTCGCGCAAGTTTAGAATTTTTAGAGAACAGGGCTTATTTTTAGCGGAGAGCTCCAGGTCTTGAATTTTTGTTTCTTTTGTTTCAAGACAAAAGAAATTAAAAACCAAAAAACAACTTCATCAACAATCTTTAATCATTTAAAATACTGATCAATATTTCTATAACTGACTTAAAAAAGTGACATAGGACCTCGCAGCGTCAAAAAAATAAGTCCTGTGAACGTTAAGAAAATTCTCCTGTCCGAAGCGCGACACCAAATTAGAACCGATAAAGAAATAACGATTTCGCGCAAGTTTAGAATTTTTAGAGAACAGGACTTATTTTTAGCGGAGAGCTCCAGGTCTTGAACTTTTGTTTCTTTTGTTTCAAGACAAAAGAAATTAAGAGAACAAAAAGAATTAATTTATATTAAGACAAATAGTTCTATGAGGTCACCTTACAACTGACATAGGACCTCGCAGCGTCAAAAAAATAAGTCCTGTGAACGTTAAGAAAATTCTTTTGTTCGAAGCGCGACACCAAATTAGAACCGATTAAGAAATAACGATTTCGCGCAAGTTTAGAATTTTTAGAGAACAGGACTTATTTTTAGCGGAGAGATCCAGGTCTTGAACTTTTGTTTCTTTTGTTTCAAGACAAAAGAAAATAAAACTAAAAAAAGCTGTTTCACCATGAAACAGCTTTTTTATATCTAAACGGTTAGTATGTCAATCTAACTTCTTATTTTATCTCCCATCCTGAGCTCCAAACACCTTCTGCAAAATACTCGTAGTTCTCATGGCAGGTGTATTTCTGATCCCGCTTTCTTTATCTGCTACCATTTTAAAAACTCCATTAATGGTTTCTGTTGTAACATATTCGTTAAGATCTGTAGTAACAGCCTGTCCGGTAAACGTGTTATATTTTGAAATCAGATTTTTCCAAAGGGTGTCAGCACCTACTTTCCCTAAAGAAGCTTTTACTTTAGGCTGGAAGGCATTAAATAGCTGAGTCTGGGTTTTTCCCTGCAGATAGTTGGTTGCAGCGTTATTACTCCCCAGCAAGATATTTTTGGCATCTGTAATCGTCATGGAGGTTATGGCATTTGCAAAAATAGGAGCGGCTTCTGTTACAGCATCTTCAGCAGCTCTGTTCAGTAATTTTACCCCTTCGTCAGCAAGGCTTCCCATTCCGATGGAACGTAAAGTAGTGTCGATTTTTCTTAATTTTTCAGGCATTAAAATTTTTACCGCTTCATTTTTGAAAAAACCATCTGTTACTGCAAGTTTTTTTACTCCATCCGTTACACCCATACTTAAGGCCTCTTTTAACCCTGAAGAAATCTGACCGGAAGTAAGGTTTCCCAGGTTGGCAGATGAATTGTTGGAACCGGAAGCAGTAGGGGTAGTCTTAGTAGGCGTTGCCGTACCATTATTTTTTACAGGAACATTAAGATCTACGCCAGTTTTATCTTTAACAGCAGATTTTATAATATCAAAGATTTGTGCCTGAGCTGATAAAGAAAATAATAAAGCGGCTGCCAGAAAAATGTTTTTTTTCATCTTATTTTTTTACAAATTTAAACCTTTTAATTTTTTTAAGTCAACTCAATTGATCAAAAAACAAACCATAATAAACAGTATTTTATAGAATAATTTCTAGACAGAATGATTTAAAAGCTGTACATACTTCATTTTACAGGAATTCCCACCCACAAGGTCTTTAATTTGTTTTAAAAAAGGCCCAAAGAGTTTTGAAAAATAATTATCTTAGCTTAAACCTTAACCACATCCAATGATACGGACTTTTTTAGTACTTTTTGTATTGATTTCAAACGTGATTTTTGCCCAGAATAAATTAAATCTAATTCCTTATCCTCAAAAAGTTCAACTTTTACAGGGAGAATTTGTAATCCCAAAAACTTTTGTACTAAGCGGTAACCTGCCAAAAGAGGAAACAGAATATTTCAAAAAAAGGATTGGTTCTCAATTAGAATTTCAATATGCTCAGAAGGGAGGTGGAATTCATTTAACAAGCTCTGTAATTCCTTCAGCTTCACAAGCAGAAACTGAACAGAAAAAAGAATATTATTCATTAGAAATTGCTCCAAATCAAGTTCATATTAAGTCCTATACGAAACAAGGGTATTTTCTGGCTCTTCAAACTTTGATTCAGCTTATTGAACAGTATAAAGAGGGAAAGAAAATTCCGGCTATGAAAATCGAAGATCAGCCGAAATTTGCATGGAGGGGAATGCACTTGGATGTATGCCGTCACTTTTTCACTGTTGATGAGGTGAAACAGTATATCGATTATCTGGCGATGTATAAACTGAATACCTTCCATTGGCATTTAACGGATGATCAGGGTTGGAGAATTGAAATTAAAAAATATCCGAAACTGACGCAAATTGGCTCAAAACGTAAGGAATCCATGATCGGAGCTTATGTTGATAATACGTTTGATGGAAAACCTTACGGACCTTATTTTTATACACAAGAACAAATAAAAGAGGTGGTAAACTACGCTCAGGGCAGACACATTACTGTGGTCCCTGAAATTGAAATGCCTGGGCATGCTTTGGCCGCACTGTCTGCATATCCTGAACTGGCATGTACCAAAGGTCCTTTTGAACCTGCTACAAAATGGGGTGTCTTTGATGATGTTTTCTGCCCGAAAGATGAAACCTTTACCTTTTTGGAAAATGTTCTGGATGAGGTGATCAAATTATTCCCTTCCCAATACATTCATATTGGTGGTGACGAGTGCCCGAAAACAAGATGGAAGGAATGTGCGCACTGCCAGGAACTGATTAAGAAAAATAATTTAAAAGATGAACATGGCTTGCAAAGCTACTTTATTCATCGGATTGAAAAATATGTCAACAGCAAAGGACGGAAAATCATTGGCTGGGATGAAATTTTAGAAGGCGGATTAGCTCCGAATGCGGCCGTAATGAGCTGGACAGGCGTGAATGGAGGTATTGAAGCTGCAAAATCAAAACACTTTGCTGTAATGACTCCTGGAGCGTACTGCTATTTTGACCACTATCAGGGAGATCCGCAGTCTGAACCTAATGCCTTTGGAGGGTTTACACCTTTGGAAAAAGTATATTCTTACAATCCTATTCCTTCCGAACTGAATGCAGAACAGAGTAAATACATCATGGGAGTTCAGGCGAATCTCTGGACAGAGTATATTTTGGACTTCAAACAGGTACAGTACATGATTTTCCCAAGATTAATGGCGCTTTCTGAAGTGGGATGGGGAACTTCAGATCCTAAAAACTATAAAGAATTTGAAAACAGAGTGATTAACCAGTTTAAAGTTCTGGATCATATGAAGGTAAATTATGCCAAAAGCATTTATAACATCACCGGAAAAGTCATTCCTTCCAATAACGGAATTGCTTATGAACTGTCTACTTCGCAGAATTCAAACGGTATCCGATATACGCTGGACGGAACCACGCCTTCCATCAATTCTAAAACCTATCAGAATGCAGTTCAGATTCCTAATTCTTTAACGGTTAAATCAGCCTATTTTGAAGACGGGCAATTAAAGAGTGCTATCTCATCGCAGCAATTTACGATTTCCAAGACCACAGGAAAAAGCATAACATTGGAGCAGCAACCCAATGAGAATTATTCTTTTGGAGGTGCTTTCACCTTAGTAGATGGTATTATCGGAAATGTAAAACAGCTGGGTAAAACATGGCTGGGCTTTCAGGGTAACGATGTGGTGGCAACCATAGATTTTGGTCAGAAAACAGCTTTCTCAGAAGTGTATTTCAATACCCTTGAAAACAAAGGAAGCTGGATTCATCTGGCTAAATCTGCAAAGATTTATGTTTCTGATGATAACACAAACTTTAAACTGATTAAAGAAATCGGAACCGCAGAAATTAAAAATGCCAATGGAAAAATCAAACTGAATATAGGAATGCAGAACGCGAAATACCTGAAAGTAAGTATTGAAAATGCAGGCATTATTCCGGCAGGAAATCCCGGCGCAGATTCCAAAGCATGGTTGTTTGTCGATGAAATTGGCGTAAATTAGAATAAAAAAATGCAGGACGACACCATACTTTCTTCCGAATTCTCATCATCCCCGGAACTGGTAGAAAAGCTGTATCAGTATGGTACAACGAAAAATTACCATGAAGGAGACATTATTTTAGATGAAAATGCTTCCATCCGTTCCATTCCTATTGTGATGAAAGGAATGCTGAAAGTGATCAGAACAGAAGAAGACGGACGTGAGATTTTATTATACTACATCAAAGCAGGGGAAAGCTGTATTATGTCTTTTCTGGGTGGTATGCATAATGAAAAAAGCATTGTAAAAGCTGAGATTGAAGAAGATGCCGAAATACTTTTCTTACCATTAGACAAAGTATCTTTATTCATCAAAGAACATCCGGAATGGCTGGATTATATTTTCAGACTGTATCACAAAAGATTTGAAGAACTATTAGATATCATCAATGCGATTGCTTTCAAAAAAGTAGATGAAAGACTTCTCAATTTGCTGCAGAAAAAATCTGAACTTACCGGCTCTGAAACCATCCATACGACCCATGAACAGCTGGCCAATGAGCTGGGAACAGCAAGAGTAGTGGTATCAAGACTTCTGAAGCAGCTTGAAGAAGACAGAAGACTCAAGCTGGGCAGAAATAAAATTGTCCTCCTGAAAACCCTGAACTCATAAGTTCTCCCTCAATTTAATCGAAGGTACTCATATTCCCCTCCTCCGGAGGTGTGGCAAAAATTCAAAGAATTTTTGACGGGGTGGTAAAAGTCATTGCGAACCGAAGGTGAAGCAATCTCAAAGAAGAGGAATTATTCTAACTTCTTTGTGTCCTTTGGGAAACCATTAATGTTCATTCGTGTAAAAAATCTCCTTATGTAACAAAAGTAGCTGTAGCTTTCTCCTCACATTCCCATTTTTGCATCATAATTAGTTGAATAGAAATGGAAATTATAGGATATGCAGCCGCCGTTTTAATTGGGGTTTCGCTAGGTTTAATAGGAGGTGGAGGAAGTATTCTCACCGTCCCTGTACTCGTTTATCTCTTTGGAATTGATGCTTTTCTGGCCACAGAATATTCGCTCTTTGTAGTGGGAATCAGTAGTTTGGTGGGGTCTGTGTCCTATTTTAAAAAAGGATTGGTTAATTTTAAGGTGGCGTTGATATTTGGAATTCCGTCTGTTATTTCCATCTTTCTGACCAGGATCTATCTTCTTCCTCTAATTCCTCAGGAAGTATTTCGGATACAGGGTTTTACAATGACCAGAAATATCTTTTTATTATTGGTTTTTGCAGGTTTAATGATTCTTGTTTCCTATAAAATGATTAAAAGCAATTCCTCAAAAGAAACTTTAGAAAACATTCAGGATGAAAACAATGTTTTTCTGGCAGCCGGGCAGGGTTCAATAGTTGGTATTTTAACGGGACTGGTGGGAGCAGGAGGTGGTTTTATGATCATTCCTGCATTGGTGAACCTTTTAAAAATCCCCATGAAGATTGCGATAGGGACTTCATTAGCCATTATTTCGCTTAATTCTCTGATCGGCTTTTTTTCCTCTGTAAATCATATGAAAATAGAATGGGAGCTTCTGCTTTCTGTTACGGCCATTGCCATTGCAGGAATTATAATGGGCTCAAAACTATCAAAAATGATAGATGGTAAAAAACTGAAACCCGCATTTGGATGGTTTATCCTGATCATGGGTATTTATATCATTACGAAAGAAATATTCCTTTAATGTTCTTATGTAACAAAAGTAGCTGTACGGAAAAAACGAAAACAGGAAATTTGTATCAGATAACATAATAAAAAATAAAATACAATGAAAATAGAACAGATTTATACAGGATGTCTTGCTCAGGGAGCTTACTATATTATTTCAGCCGGAGAAGCCGCAATTATTGATCCTTTAAGAGAAACACAGCCTTATATCAACAGACTGAAAGAAGATGGAGTAGAATTGAAATACATCTTTGAAACGCATTTTCATGCAGATTTTGTCAGCGGACATCTGGATTTAAGCCATAAAACCGGAGCTCCGATTGTTTATGGGCCGACAGCCAATCCCGACTTTAATGCAGTTATTGCAGAAGATGAACAGATATTTGAACTAGGAGATATTAAAATTAAAGTTCTTCATACACCGGGGCACACCCTTGAAAGTTCATGTTACCTTTTAATGGATGAAAATGGTAATGAAACGGCTCTTTTTAGTGGTGATACCTTATTTCTTGGGGATGTTGGCCGTCCAGACCTGGCACAGAAAGCGGCAAATATGACTCAGGAAGAACTGGCAGGTCTTTTATATGATAGTTTATATCATAAAATTCTGCCTTTACAAGATGATATTACGGTGTATCCAGCTCATGGAGCCGGTTCAGCCTGCGGTAAAAATATGCAGAAAGAAACCGTAGATACTCTGGGAAATCAAAAAAGAACCAATTATGCCTTGAATCAAAAGGACAGACAGAGCTTTATACAAGAAGTAACGAATGGTCTTTTACCTCCGCCGGCGTATTTCGGAATGAATGTGATGATGAATAAAAAGGGGTACAGCAGTTTCGATGAAGTACTTTCAAAAGGGTTGCATGCCCTTGCACCAGAACAGTTTGAGGAAATTGCTGAAGCTTCAGGAGCTTTGGTATTGGATGTAAGAAACAACCGTGATTTTGCCAAAAGTTTTATTCCGCAGTCCATCAATATAGGATTGGATGGCGATTTTGCCCCTTGGGTGGGTGCTTTAATTGCTGATGTCAACCAGCCTATTCTGCTGGTCACTGAAAAAGGAGCTGAAGAAGAAGCGGTAACCCGTTTGAGCAGAGTAGGATTTGATCATATTTTAGGTTTTCTGGAAGGAGGTTTTGAAAGCTGGAAACAGAGCGGAAAAGAAACAGACTTTGTCAACCGTATCTCTGCAGAACAGTTTGAAACTGAAATCAGAGAAAAAGAAGCAAAAATTATTGATATAAGAAAAGAGAGTGAATACCATGCAGAACATATTCACGAAGCTTACAGTAAACCTCTGGCCTATATCAATGAATGGATTCATGAGATAGAGCCAGCAGAACATTTTTACATGCATTGTGGAAGCGGCTATAGAAGTACAATGGCAGCGAGTATCCTTCAGGCAAGAGGATACAGAAACTTTTCAGAAATTGAAGGTGGTTTTAATGCCATTGCCTCCACAAATGTTCCTAAAAGTGATTTTGTGTGTCAGACTAAAATTTTAAATAAATTGAATTAAAAAATGTTAGAAATTATAAAAGAACCCTGGCCCTGGTATGTTGCCGGACCATTGATTGGTCTTACCGTTCCTGCCTTATTGATTATAGGAAATAAATCCTTCGGAATCAGTTCCTCTCTAAGGCATATCTGTGCAGCCTGTGTTCCGGCCAATGTGAATTTTTTCAAATATAACTGGAAAAAAGAAGCCTGGAATTTATTTTTTGTACTGGGGATTTTCTTCGGAGGATTGATTACATCCCAATTTTTGGTGAATCCTAATGAAATAACAGTGAATCCTGATCTGAAAGCAGAATTGGCAGGATATGGAATCACAGATTACAGCAATCTGGTTCCGGTACAACTAATGAATTTCGAAATCCTGCTAACCCTGAGAGGATTTATTTTGATGGTAGTGGGAGGATTTTTGGTAGGTTTCGGAACAAGATATGCAGGAGGATGTACGAGCGGTCATGCAATCATGGGACTTTCCAATTTACAGTGGCCTTCTTTGGTGGCAACAGTCTGTTTTATGATTGGAGGCTTTTTAATGGCCAACTTTATTTTACCCATCATACTTTCCTTATAAGTAGAATTTAAAAAGAGAATTACATTATGATCAAAGAAAAAGAACAGGATATACGCCGCCAGGATACTGTTTGTGTGAACGAAAGTGCCCTTAATCACAAATGGTATCACAATCTGAAATACCTTGCAGCAGGAATTATTTTTGGGATTATTTTCGTAAAAGCAGAAGTAATCAGCTGGTTCAGAATACAGGAAATGTTCCGTCTTCAGTCTTTCCATATGTACGGAATTATTGGAAGTGCTGTATTGGTAGGAATGATTTCAGTATGGCTGATTAAAAAATTTAAAATAAAAACAATATATGGGGAACCTATTACCCTTACTCCTAAAAAGTTCAACAAAGGTCAGATTTACGGTGGATTGATTTTTGGTTTTGGCTGGGCGATAACCGGAGCCTGTCCCGGACCTCTTTTTGCTCAGATCGGGACGGGTGCTTTAGCCGTATCTGTTACCTTACTGAGCGCTATTGCCGGAACATGGGTATATGGATATTTCAGAGACAAATTGCGTCATTGATATCTTATAAATTATAAAAAAGACTGCAGAACATAATCTGCAGTCTCTCCAAGTATAAAAATTATGAATAAATGAAGTTCTCCGCACCTAAAGCCATATAAAGATTTATACGCTCTATTCTGTACTGAAGTTCCAGATTGATGAGGTTCATTTCACTTTTCAAAAGGTCCCTTTGTTTACGGATAAGTACAAAACTGTTGTTGGTACCCACCTTTATTTGCTTCTCTGTAAGCGTAATATTGTTTTTCAGTTCATTAACAGCGTTAGTAGTATAACTCATCTGCTTTTCAATAGAACGGAGATTGGCTAAAGAAGATTCCACCTCATTTAATGCATTCAGAACAGCTTTTGAATATTCTTCAACGACTTGTTTTTGCTGGGAATTTTTTACTTCCACATTCTTTTTAAGCTTTCCACCATTGAATAGTGGAGAAACCAATCCTCCTCCCACTTTTACCAAAGGATTGGAAAATAGAGAATTAATGGATTCCACATTACTTCCGGCACTTCCAATCGAAGAACTGATACTTAGTGAAGGAAGTCTTGCTGCTTTAGCCTCCTGTACTTCATAAAAAGCTTTTTCGATCTGAAAATGACTGGCCTGTATGTCTGATCGGTTTTCCAGAAGTTCAAGAGGAAAAGATTCAGGAATACTACTTTTTACAGGGGTGAAAAAGTTCTGGGTTGCCAGTTTTCCCTCCGGATATTTCCCGGTGAGAAGTTCCAGAGACCTTCTGGACTGCCTGTTGGCATTTTTAATCTTTTCAAGATACCCCTGCAAAGAAATGATTTCCGCAGAGATATTGGAAATATCGAGAGCATTGGCCGTTCCTACTTTTTTTTGAATGATATAAAGCTTCTCCAGATCTTTGGTTTTCTGAATATAGCTTTCAATCTTATCTTCCTGGATGTTTCCTGCAATATTCAGAAAATAAGCTTTGGCAATCATTCCTGCAATAGATTGATGCAGCAGGGTATTCTGGTGTTTAGAAGAAAAATAACTGCTGGTACTTGCCATCTGTGAAGATTTATTTTTACCCCAAAGATCAATTTCCCAATTGGCTTTTAAGGCAAGACGCTGAACCTGGCTTCCGCTGACCAGATTATTGGAAGTGTTGGCAACAGCATTTACACTCGGATAAAGATCACTTCCGGCAATTTCCATGGCCAGCTCAACCTGATTGAGCTTTTCTCTGGCAATAATCAGATCCGCATTATATAACATTCCTTCATTAATAAGAGCTTCCAGCTGTGAGGTCTTAAGATCATTGATCCAGTCATAGGAAATTGATTTTGATCCAGCCTTTCTGTCAAAAATCCAGTCATCCGGAATCTGTATATGAAACGCAATTTCACTCTTTTCTTTCAGCTCATTTATATTCTCCTTCGTAGCTTCTTTATAACCGATGCATGAGCTTAAGCTTATAGCAATTGCGCTCAATAAAATTAACTTTTTATACATGTTAATGAAGTTTAGGAATCAAATAATTGATTTTACTGTTGATACGCACCATTACTTTTCGGATAAGATGAAGAGGTTTAACATGATCAGAATAGATCACTGCTGCTCCTCTTGCTCCCACTGTAAGCTGTTTCTGGCTATCTTCCAGTACAAACTTGGCAATAAGCTTTCCATCGGTTTCAGGTAATTGTCTGGCAGTATCGGGAAGTCCTGCCGTAGAACCGTTTCCGCCTAGCATTCCTCCTGCATTATTCATGATTCCCTGGCTCGTAGCATCAATGACATATTCAA
The DNA here is from genome assembly GCF_030846215.1 of Chryseobacterium sp. WLY505. NCBI lineage: Bacteria > Pseudomonadati > Bacteroidota > Flavobacteriia > Flavobacteriales > Weeksellaceae > Chryseobacterium > Chryseobacterium sp. WLY505. The sequence continues at coordinate 41,271 of NZ_JAVCWI010000008.1, forward strand.
GCTTGGCCTTCACCACTTTTCCCGGTTCTGTTTTAAGAGCAAGCTCTACTTCATTTCCTTTTTTTACTGATTCAAGCTCATTCTGAGCAAAAAATCCAATAACTGACTGCTGTTTCTGAATCAGAACAAATGCAGATTTGAAAGGCGCCATAATAGCCCCTTCATTCAGCTGTACATTAGGAATCACCCCATCTGTAGGGGCCAGAACAACGGTTTGGGAAAGATTCCATTTTGCCTGGTCCAGCTTGGCCTGAATCTCAGACACCGATGAATTTTCTCCACCATAAGAAGCGTTGGATTTTGTTTCCAAAGACTGCTGCTGTGACTGCGCTGCACTGATTCGGGATTGCAGATCACGTGCATTGGTTATCGCCTGTTCAAGATCAAATTTGTTGGCTGCTCCTGCCTGCACAAGCTCCTGATATTGAGCCACTCGTTTGTTGGCAAGATCAAGCTGTGATTGTAATGCGGTGATGTTTTTTCTGGAAGCCGAAATGTCTGTATCATAGGAATGTACCGTGGCTTTCATACTGCTAAGTTTAGCTTCCAGTGATTTAATTTCCTGTAAATAGGGTTCTCTGTCAATTACAAATAAAGTATCACCCTTTTTTACTTCCTGATTGGTCTTTACATATACTTTCTTCACCTTTCCTAAAACCTGAGTAGTAATATCCACACTTCGGTTTACTACCTTTACATCTGAAGTAATAGGACAAAAGTAGTTCAGGCTTAATATTAGAGCGATGGACCCGAAAATAGGAAGTGAGTAAACAACAACCTGGGTGGTAAATGTCCACGGGATCAGTTTTAATTTTTTAATAAGAAGCCAGCATATTCCGGCATATATTGCGATGAGTAATTCCAGCATTTTTTTTAATTTTCGATAGATTCAAATTTTTCTTCAGGTAAATCCGTGTGGTCTGTTTCTTTTTCAGAAGCCGCCTGGTCTCCATAATTATAGTTGGCCCAGATTAAGGCAACCGGCCATAAAAGGCCTCCAAAAACAAGGGAAAGGAGGCACATACTTTTTATGGCGTTCAGTTGAGGGTGTTTCTTTTTTTCTGCTACTTTTTCCGGATAAATATGAACCTTCCAGAAGAGATAAATTCCGGCAACAGGCAATACAAGTAGGATTAGCCAGGAAGCTCCGTCGGCTATTTTGTCTTCAATATTGCCTGTAGATGCCTGAACAAAATTGCATGCTAATAACAGGCAGAGAATGGTGGTTATTCTTTGCATAAATGGGTATAATAAAATGTTGACTTAAGAAAATACAGATTAACACCCGGATAAAAATCCGGATAATCATATAGTACTTCTGTTAAGATGTAAAGACTATTCTATAAGATGGAATGCTTTGAAGATGATTATATTTTTTTTCATTTGGTTTTTTTTTATTGATGAAGAACAAGTTTTTGACCGGACAAAATTATATTGAACAGAGCAATTAAAAATATTCTTAAGTTATTTTTTTCCCTGATTATTTTTTTTATTGTCGCGGGCAGTAATACGGGAAAGTGAGTTTGGGGTAATGCCAAGAAAGTTAGCAATATACTTTCTGTTTGCATTTTGACAGACAAAAGGATGGTTGTTCAGAAAGTCTTCATAACGGGAAAGCGGCGAGCTCCTGCAGAACTGCTCTGTACGTGCAGATAAAATGCCGATAATCTGTTTCAAAGACTTTAAATACAAATTGTAAATTCCTTTATGCTGAAATGCAATCTGCTCAAATTCACCTTTATTGAAAAGAATAATCTGAGAATCAATCACAGCCTGTATGGTATACTTTCTTGCGCCTTCAGGGGAATAAGATTCAGGGCTCTCCAGAAAGGCAACCTCTTTTTCTGAAGGTAGAAAAGTATTGATTTCAACTCCGTTTTCATCGTCGAAAAAAAATCTCAGCAAACCACTGGTCAATATAAATAAATGATTAAACGGCTGACCGGGTTCTAAAAGTTTTTCTTTTTTCCGAAGAAGTTTAGGAGTACTGATGCTTGCAAGGACCTGAATTTCTTCATCAGATAATTCCTTAAAGCAATCCATTCTTCTAAATGTTTTAAACATAAATAGTAATTAAAATAACCATTATAAAAATAATAAAAAATAGCAAAGAAAAATAGTGAGAAAACCATAAGATTTTCAATGGATTTTTTTAAGATATTTGCTTTGTATTAAATAATTCTTACCTACAATGAACAATAACCGAAGAAGTTTTATCAAAAAACTGGGAATTGCAACCGCAGCACTTACCATTAACCCTTTAGAGCTAATGGCCGGGGAACTGCCTGAAAGTAAAAAAATCATCAACAAACCTATTGTACTCTCTACCTGGAATTTTGGATTAAAAGCTAATGAAGAAGCATGGACTATCCTTGGAAAAGGAGGAAGAGCTTTGGATGCCGTAGAAAAAGGAGTACGTCTCGTAGAATTAGATCCAAAAGAAAGAAGTGTTGGATATGGAGGCCGTCCGGATAGAGATGGAAGAGTAACACTGGATGCCTGTATCATGGATGAAAATTATAATATTGGTTCTGTAGCATGCCTGGAACATGTTAAAAATCCAATTTCCGTTGCCAGAGCTGTTATGGAAAAAACACCTCACGTTATGCTGGTAGGTGACGGAGCATTGCAGTTTGCCCTTTCACAAGGTTTTAAAAAAGAAAATCTTCTCACTCCCGAATCAGAAAAAGAATGGAAAGAATGGTTAAAGACAAGTCAATACAAGCCCATTGCTAATATTGAAAACCATGATACGATAGGAATGATCGCTTTAGATGCTCAAGGGAACCTTTCCGGTGCCTGTACAACAAGCGGAATGGCTTTTAAAATGCATGGAAGAGTAGGAGATTCCCCAATTATCGGAGCAGGTTTATTTGTAGATAATGAAGTAGGAGCGGCTACGGCAACAGGCCATGGTGAAGAGGTGATCAGAACGGTAGGAACGCATCTTGTGGTTGAGTTGATGAGACAAGGTAGAAATCCACGGGAAGCCTGTAAAGAAGCTGTAGAAAGAATCGTAAAAATCGCTCAGCGAAGAAACAAAAATCTGAAAGATATTCAGGTAGGTTTTATTGCCATCAATAAACAGGGAGAATATGGGTCTTACTGTATTCAGGATGGATTCAACTTTGCGGTGTACGATCAGAAAGGAAACCGCCTGGAAAAACCGGAATTTGCCTTAAAATAATTAAAAATTCAATAGAAATGGGCTTTAGCCCATTTAAACAAATCAATGACACCTATTGGCTTTAGCCAAAACATAAAATAAATATGAAAAGAACGATTATTGCTTCCTTATTTCTCATTATTGCTTGTAAGGAAGAAAAGAAGGAGATTAAAACAGATGTAAAACCAGTACAGACAGAAGAAAAAGTAGTTTTACACAATGAGTCCAATGAAGCTGAAGAAGCTCAAAAATGGCTGAAGAAAAGCATTGTAGATTATTTTAAGGCCGATATCGGAAGTGAAGAAAAAAATATGCAGAATATCACTACAAAAGATTATTTTGATTATAAAACTGATGCCATGAATGTTGATCTGGATGTTGATGGAAGCCTTACGGACAAAGAATTTCAGGATAAATGGAAATCTAAATTTGATACCGGCAAAGCAGGAATTGGAACAGGATTTCTTATTTCAGCCCAGGATTGGAACAAGATTGAAGTAGAAAGCTGTGATTTAAAATCCTCATCAAAAGATGAATATATTTTCAAGGTCGTATTGAGAGATGATAGCTTTAAAGCGCAATATCCTTCTGTGATAAAAGTAATAAAACAAAACGGTTCCTTTCTGATTGCAGATGTGCTGGAGGAAGAACCCAAATCAAATTAAATAGATAATACAATGTCAAAAATAGAAATAGCTTGTTTTAATCCTGAGTCAGCAGTCATTGCTTTTGAAAATGGAGCAGACAGAATAGAATTATGTGATGGACTCAGCGAAGGCGGAACCACTCCGGATTTCGAAACTATGAAGAAGCTTCGTGAAAAAATTACAATCCCGATTTTTGTGATGATCCGCCCCAGAGGTGGAGATTTTACCTATTCCGATTCGGAATTTGAGCAGATGAAAAATGATTTGATTCAATTAAAATCCCTACATGCAGATGGTTTCGTATTCGGTATTCTGAATGAAAATGATGAGGTTAATATAGAACAGAATAAAGCTTTGGTTGAATTGGCAAAACCGCTTCCATGTACCTTCCACCGTGCTTTTGATCGTGCTGTAAGTCTGGAAGATTCTCTGGAAAAAGTAATCGAATGTGGTTTTACAACCATCCTTACTTCCGGCCAGAAACCGAATGTATCTGAAGGGAAAGAAAATCTCAAAAAACTGGTTGAACTTTCTGATGGAAGAATAGAAATCCTTGTTGGAGGTGGACTTCGCTCATCCAATATTGAAGAGATAAGAGCAGTTACCCATGCCGGATACTTCCATTCTTCTGCCATTACTGACGGTGGAGCTTTTGCTAATGCTGATGAAGTGGTTGCATTGAAGAGTAAATAATTAATTAGATTATGATTGTTAATTTAAACGCAAAGTTTAAAAGATAAAATGTGTTATATTTTGAGTGAGCAAAGGATTGCGGCAAAGCCGCTGATAAAGCTTAATAATAAAAGAAGTTAGCTTCATCCCAATCGATTGAAAATCGATTCCATCTTCGCTTCCTTAAAATATTATAGAGCCAAATTTGAAACTTTGCGTTTAAAAACTACACAATAAAAATAAAAACACACAAATGAATGACAGAAAACGAATTATCCTACCAAATAATAGGAGCAGCTATAGAAGTGCATAGGAACTTAGGAGTTGGTCTTTTAGAAAATGCATATGAAACTGCTTTAGCTTATGAATTAAAGATGTTGGGATTAAATTTTAAACAACAACTATCTTTACCTCTAAAGTATAAAGAAGTATACATAGAAAATGCATACAGAATTGATTTGATTGTAGAAGATAAAGTTATTGTAGAAGTGAAATCTGTATTGGAGTTACATCCTATTTATCACTCACAGGTATTGACTTATCTGAAACAGACTAACATAAAATTGGGATTGCTTATTAATTTTAATAATGAACTTATTAAATATGGAATCCATAGAATTGTAAACAAAATTATTGATGAATAGAACGATCCTTTTTGCTTTCCTTTTTATGCAGAATATCCTTTCTGCACAATTTTCACAAAGAGACCTGTCTTCTGAACACTGGCAGTTCAAAAACTCAAAAGATCCAAACTGGCTTCCTGCGAAAGTTCCGGGAACCATTCATCTGGACTTAATGAATAACAAGGTGATTCCCGATCCTTATCAGGATGAAAATGAAAAGAAAGTACAGTGGATTGAAAATGAAGACTGGGATTATCAGACAACTTTTACAGTCTCCACCCAGGAATTAAAGAATGACAATATTGATCTTGTTTTTAATGGACTGGATACATTCTCAGAAATTTATCTTAACGGAAAACTGTTAAAGAAAACAGACAATATGTTCCGTCAATGGAATATTCCCGTGAAGCCATATCTGAAAGCAGGAAAAAATACAGTTCAGATCAAGTTCAGATCTGCAGTGAATACAGGAAAGGAATTAGCCAAAAAAGTTCCCTTCACCCTACCGGAATCACCAAGAAGTTTTGTGAGAAAAGCACAATATCAGTTTGGATGGGATTGGGGACCAAGACTGGTTACTGCTGGAATATGGAAAGATGTTCAGCTGGAATTCTGGAATAATGCTAAAATTATTACCGTTAAAGATATTCAGAACAGATCTGATAAAGGGGTGAATGATTTACACTTTGATGTAGAAATTTATGCTCAGAATGCCGGAGATTACATTTTAGATCTTAATAAAAACCATCAAAAAATTTCTTTAAAAAAAGGAATCAATACGATATCTGTTCCTTATGAAACAAGCGGGATGAAGCTTTGGCAGCCCAACGGTCGTGGGGAAGCCAATCTCTATGATTTTGAAGTAAAATTGTCAAAAAATCAGAAAGATATTGATGCTAAAAATATCAGGATAGGCTTAAGGACCGTTGAATTGATTCAGGAAAAAGACGAAAAGGGAAAATCATTCTATTTTAAAGTGAATGGACAGCCATTGTACATCAAAGGAACGAACTGGATTCCGGGCGATAGTTTTTCACCAAGAATGACCAAAGAAAAATACCGGAAGCTGATCAAAGATACCAAAGACGCCAATATGAATATGATCCGTATCTGGGGCGGAGGTATTTATGAAGACGATGAATTTTACAAAGCCTGTGATGAAAACGGGATACTAGTGTGGCAGGATTTTATGTTTGCAGGTAGTTTTTATCCGGCAGATGAGGCATTTTTAAACAATGTAAAAGAAGAAGTAAAAGATCAGGTAAACAGACTTCAGAATCATCCGTCCATTGCTTTGTGGTGTGGAAATAATGAAATTGACGAAGCGATTGTCAACTGGGGCTATCAGAAACAGTTCAACTATTCAAAAAATGACTCTCTTCAGGTTTGGAAAAACTATAAAAAGCTTTTCCATGAGGTAATTCCCAAGGCATTGGCAGAAAACCTGAAGTCTGAGAAAAATATATATTGGCCAAGTTCTCCCTCCTTAGGTTGGGGACATAAAGAAAGTCTTACCGAAGGAGATTCTCATTACTGGGGCGTTTGGTGGGGCGAGCAGCCATTTGAAATTTACAACGAAAAAGTAGGACGTTTTATGTCTGAGTATGGCTTCCAGGGTACACCTACCCTTGAAACGACAAAATCAATGTTTTCAGGAACGCCGGATTTAAGCCTTCAGAATCCAATCATCAAAGCTCACGAAAAACATGCCCGCGGCTGGGATATCATTAATGAATACCTGAAACGTGATTACAGAATTCCGACCGACTTTGTACAGTACAATTACGTTTCACAACTGTTACAGGCAAGAGGGATGCAGATTGCCATCGAAGCTCACCGTCGTGCAAAACCTTATAATATGGGAACCTTATATTGGCAGCTCAACGATTGCTGGCCGGTAGTTTCATGGTCTTCGATTGATTATCTCGGAAATTGGAAAGCCTTCTATTATCAGGCGAAAAGAAGCTTTGAACCTGTGTTGGTATCAGTAGCTGAGACAGATAAAAGCTATGAAATTTATCTGATCAGTGATTTTATGAAAGAATTGAACACAGATATTAAGTTTGAACTCGTTGATTTTAAAGGAAAAATACTTTGGAAAGTCAATCAGTCAGAGGTTATCAATGCAGATGTAAGTAAGAAAATACGTAGTATCAGTAAAGCAGAACTCGCTCAGTTTGATTTGTCTGAAACTGTTTTAAAAATCAGTGCTGAAAAAGATACAACATTTGAGAAACTGTTCTTTTTTAATAAACCTAAAGATGTAAAACTTGCAAACCCGGAAATTAAAATCAGAAAAATATCACCCACTGAAATTGAAATTTCAACAGATAAGCTGGCTAAGGACATTTATTTAATCGGTGATACCCATTTCAGTGATAATTTCTTTGATCTCTTACCAGGAATTTCAAAAAGAATTACCCTTTCAAAACCTTTGGGAAAAATTGAAGTAATGAGTCTTTGGGATGTGATGAAGGAGTAAAAAATATAATACTAAAGTTATTTTTTTATTCTCATAAAAATTTGATTGAATTACCAAAAAATGGTAACTTTGATCTATTAAGTTTAAAATCAAAATCATATGGGACGTAATACATCAGTTTCTTTAGGTGATTATTTTGAAGATTTTGTAGATCATAAGATTGCAGAAGGACGATATAAAAATGCAAGTGAAATGATCAGAGCTGGTTTAAGATTACTTGAAGAAGAAGAAAATAAAATTCAAATTCTTAGGAAGGCAATTCAGGAAGGCATTGAAAGTGGAGTAGCAGCTGATTTTAATCCGGACAAGCATTTGGCGGCATTAAAAGCAAAAATAAAAAGGTAATGGCTGAATATACTTTTACCAATAAAGCGGTTGAAGATATTACTAAAATTTATGAATATACTTTAGAATTTTGGTCAGAATTTCAGGCAGATAAATATTACGAGAGACTTATTTATTTTTGTCAGATGCTTGCGGAGAATCCTAAGATTGGAAAATCCTATCCTGAACTTGGCTATGAAATTTTGGGCTTTTTATCAAACAAGCATATTATATTTTACAGAATTATTGGAATACAAGAAATAGAGATTGTTAGAATTCTTGGTGCTGAAGTAGATTTGAAAAACAGAATGACAGATTAATCTGTTGATGATTATATAAAATTTATAAAAATATTTTTCATAAAAAATAAAAAGAGCTATCGATTACGATAGCTCTTTCTGATAGTATGTGAAATTTAAACAATCAGTATGTTAGTTGGATTGTTGTTTATTATACACCTTCCAATCCAGGTAGCCTTCCATGGTAAGGCCGTAATGAAGTTCCCTTTTTGGAGGAGTGAGTTCCCAGTTGTTTTCAAGTCTGTCTACAAGATCAGGATTGGAAATAAAAGCTTCCCCGAATGCCGCAATATCAATCACTCCTTCATTGATCAGTTTTTCAGACTTTTCCCTGTCCATTCCTCCTGCAAGAATGATCACCCCATCATACCAGCTACGGAAACGTTTCATAAAGTCTGCCGGTAATGCAAAGCTTCCTCTTGATTTTTGATCCATGATATGAATGTAAATAATATTTCTTTTGGAAAGTTCTTTCGCTAAATATTCATAGGTAGCTTCTATCTCATCATAATGCGGCATTTCGTACAATCCGCCGTAGGGTGTTAAACGAACAGCTACTTTATCAGCACCAATGGCGTTAATGGCAGAATCCACGATCTCCAGCAAAAAACGCGAACGGTTTTCTATACTTCCACCATATTCATCCTTACGATTATTAACAAACGGATTCAGAAACTGCTCAATAAGATATCCGTTGGCACCATGAAGTTCTATTCCGTCAAAGCCAGCTTTTATAGCATTTACAGCTGCTGCAGTAAAATCCTGAATAATCTGTTTTACTTCTTCAGTAGCCAGTGCACGGGGTTTGGAATTAATCACAAAACCTTCTTTTCCGTTTTCATCATATCCCCATGCGTGAGTTTCACCAGCTTGAATATCAGAAGAAGAAACCGGGGCCTGTCCGTCCGGTTGGATAGTCACATGAGAAACACGTCCTACATGCCATAATTGAGTGAAAATTTTACTTCCTTTTTCATGAACTGCATCAGTGACAAGTTTCCATCCTTCTACCTGCGCATCGGTATACAATCCTGGAATATGAAGGACTCCTTTTGAAGTAGGAGAAATAGCGGTACCTTCTGTAATGATAAGTCCGCTACCCGTACGTTGTGCATAATATTCAGCATTGAAATCTTTAGGAATCCCGTCTTCATTTCTGGCTCTGGTCATAGGAGCCATGGCAATTCTGTTTTTAAGGTGTAATGATCCTATAGTTGCTTCTTTAAAAATATTAATATTCATTGTTTAGAATTTTAGTTATTAAAAAAATGATATGAATGGTCTTGTCTTATAATTTTACAAATGAGTTTTTTACTATTGTAGTTATTGATTGTTTTTCAATATTTTTTCTAGTTCATTTTTAATACTACAAATTTCTTTTAAAATTTATTATTATAAAAATTATTTAAAATATAGTTATTTATTACAATAATGATAGTTTGGTGTCTAAAATAGCTCTGACATTGACATGAACAGATGTGCAGAATGATTATAAAAGAAAGCTTGTTAGAGTTATAATTCTACCGAAAAAAATATAAATTTTACCCTTCCAACTCAAAAATCAGCCGTAAATTTGCCTCATATTTTATTACAGTTATGGTAAATTTTGTTCTGATTGCAGTGTGTATCATTGCAGGAATGATATTCAAAGCAACAAAATCTATCCACCCCGATGCCCATAAAGGTATCAATACCTGGATTCTTTATCTTGCTCTTCCGGCAGTTTCGTTTAAATACCTGCCTAAAGTAAAATGGACAACAGAGATGTTGTTCCCGATTGCAGCCACATTTTTAATTTCCGTGTTCTGCTTCTTCTTTATGATGTTTTACAGTAAGAGCAGAGGATATTCAAGGCGGTCCAGAAGTACGTTGGAATTAGCAAGCGGATACAGTAATACTTCATTCATTGGATTTCCCTTAATCAGTGCCTTTTATGGTGAAGGGCTCCTGAGTATTGCTATTATTTGTGACCAAACAATGTTCTTTGCCCTGTCTACACTCGGAATTATTGCCGCAGTGAAAGGAGGAAGTAAATCAGGAAAAGTAAGTGCTATGTTTATTTTAAAAAGACTTGTCACGTTTCCTCCCTTGGTTGGTTGTATCTCCGCTTTGGTATTGTCCAGGTTTATTGACTTTACCATTGCAGAACCGTTTTTTGATAAGCTTGCGGCTACAGTAAGCCCGTTAGCTTTGTTTTCCGTTGGATTACAGCTGAAATTCAATGGATGGAAAAAACTGATTCCACAGATGTCTATGTCGATGCTTTATAAATTGATTCTGGCACCGGCAATTGTTCTGGGAATGGCTCTGTTATTCGGAATAAAAGGAGATGTAGCTAAAATTACAGTATTTGAAGCAGCAATGCCAACATTGGTTACTTCAAGTATCATCGCAGAACAGTTCCGGCTCAATACAAAACTGACCAACCTGATCATAGGAGTCAGTATTATTGTAGGATTTTTTACCTCTGCATTCTGGTATGAGATTACGGAACTTCTTTTTTAATGATAAGCCATTGTTTATTAATATGGCCGGTTTTTTAGCAACGCTTTATGTGCATTCTTTGTTATTTTGTAAGTATACCTTTGCTGAGTGGAACGCCATTGCGCACGAATTACAATGACTCATCTTATCTTTGCGAACATTGCGTTTAATCCATGTTTTGGCTAAAGCCGATTGAGATTTTGATTATTAATTAAACGGACTAAAGTCCGTTTCTATTGAACTTTGAAGATTAGCTGATTATCCTTCAAGCTCCTGGTATCCTTGCTGAGTGGAACGCCTTAGCGAACGAATTAAAAAGGATTCGTCATATCTTTGCGAGCATTGCGTTTAATCCATGTTTTGGCTAAAGCCGATTGAAATTTTAATTTTTTATCAAACGGACTGAAGTCCGTTCCTATTGAATTTTTTCTGAGCAGGATTTCAGGGTCTGTTAAAGGAATACGAAAGAATCTCCACAAAGTTGCAGTTCTCTCAGGAAAATTCTAATTTTACATTTTAAATATTTCCCTTGCAATACGCTCAAATTGTTTTACCCCTAAACCTGAAAGGATCTTTTACCTATAAAGTTCCTGAGGAAATGATGTCTGAAATCCAACCGGGAATGCGTGTTTTGGTACCTTTTGGTGGAAAAAAAATCTATACGGGCATCGTATTTGAGCTTCATGATAATGCACCGGAAAACTTTGTAGCCAAGGAAGTCATCAGCATGCTGGATGATCAGCCGATTCTTCCTCAGGAGCAGATTGATTTCTGGAACTGGCTTTCAGAATACTATTTGTGCAGCCTCGGAGAAATTTACAGGTTTTCGTTTCCTTCTTCCTTAAAACTGGAAAGTGAAACCTATTTAAAATTAAAATCTGGTGCAGTCATAGATTTTGAAAATCTGGATGTTAACGAAATGTATCTGGTTCAGGCATTGGAAGTGCGGCAGCTGATCAATCTGACGGATATTGAAGCATTTATTCCTAAAAAAGATATCATCAAAACCATCAATTCGCTTATTGATCTTCAGTATATTGAAATTGATGAGAAAATTGCTGAAAAATATAAAGCTAAAGAAGTAGCGTATGTAAGAATTAATGATGAGGTTTTGGCCAATCACAATCTTACCGAAATTCTTTTAAAATTAAACAGAGCACAGAAACAGAAAGATCTTTTCCTTCTTATTCTGGAAAAACAGACGGAAAATCCGGACGTTCCCATTAAAAAATCTGAACTGTTTGAAGACGGTTATTTCGGAAGTTCCCACTTTAAACCTTTGGCAGACAAAGGTCTTGTAGAGGAATACTTGATGCAGAAAGACAGAATTGAAAGCTATGAAGGAGAAATTGAAGAACTTGAAGAACTTTCCGAACAGCAGAAAACAGCAAAATCTGAAATTGATGAAGCTTTTGAAGAAGGGAAGAATGTTCTGCTTCATGGCGTTACTTCATCAGGAAAAACTCATATTTATTTAGAGAAAATTGATGAATGCATCCGTGACGGGAAGAATGTTCTCTTTTTGCTTCCTGAAATTTCTCTTACGAAACAGATTACTCAAAGATTAGAAAAAAAATATGGCAGACAGCTCGGTTTTTATCATCAGAAGCTGACCGATTTTGAAAGGGTAGAAGTCTGGAGAAGAATTAAGCAGAACGACATCCGCATTCTGATCGGAACCCGTAATGCTTTGTTTTTACCTCACCAGAATCTGGGGCTTATTGTTGTTGATGAGGAACACGATTCTGCGTACAGACCAAGGGAAGTTTCCCCTTATTTTAATGCTAAAGACGCTTCTCTGGTTTTAGGCAGGCTGTATAAAGCAGGAGTTATTCTGGGATCCGCCACTCCTTCTGTTGAAAGTTACTACAGTGCCCGGAAAGATAAAATGAAATACGTTTTCCTGAATGAAAGATTCGGGAATGTCAATCTGCCGGAATATGAACTGATCAATTTCAAGGAAGCTCAGGAATCTAAAAAGGTTTCAGGGAACTTTTCTCTGAAGCTTATCGAAGAGATTAAGAAAACGGTGGATGAAAAAAATCAGGCAATTGTACTCCATAACCGGCGTGGTTATTCCAATGTTATAGAATGTGAAAGCTGTGGCTATGTAAACTACTGTTCCAATTGTGATGTGGTCATGACGTATCACAAAGCGGCCAATGAAATGAAATGCCACTATTGCGGGCAAAGAGCTTCAAAACCGAAAACCTGCCCTAAATGTAATTCTGAAAAGCTGAACGAAAGAGGAGTGGGAGTAGAGCAGATTCATGAAGAGGTTACCAAACTTTTTCCGGAAAATGAAGTAGACAGAATGGATGTAGATTCCATGCGTAAAAAATTCGCCTACGAAAAATTGTACGAGAAGATTGAAGATGGAGAAACAGATATCATCGTAGGAACACAGATGATTTCCAAAGGACTTGATTTTGATCATATCGAACTGGTGACGATTCCTAAAGCGGATTCCTTATTATATGTACAGGATTTCAGAGCGGAAGAAAGAGCGTATCAACTGATCACACAGGTTTCGGGACGGGCTGGAAGGGTTTCCGGAAAAGGGAGAATCCTTATTCAGACTTTTAATCCTGACCATTCCGTATTTCAGCTGATCAAGATGAATAATCCTGCGAAGATCTATAAATATATTCTTACGGAACGTCAGAAATTTCATTATCCGCCTTTCACCAAGCTCATTATGATTGAATTGAAACACAGAAGAGAGGATAAAGCTGACCGGGCATCACAGTTTCTGGGTTCTATCCTCAGAAAATATCTTCCTGAAGAATGTGTTTTAGGTCCGGAAAGAGCACAGATTGCAAAACTGAATAACTTCTATCAGTTTCAGATTATGCTGAAGCTTCCGCGTGGGAAAAACTATGAGAAATTCAAAAACATGGTTTTGATAAGTTTGAAAGAATTTGATGAAATCACTGCATATCAAAGCATTAAAAAAGATGTTTTTGTTGATTTTTAACAATTTTTAACAAACTTTACACTCTTTTATAACGGGTCGGTGGTCCGTTATATGACAATAATTTCTACTTTTGGACGTTGATTAAGTGTTTGGCTCTTTTACTGAATGATTTAACCTTTCATTTTTTATAGAGTCAAAACTACAGAACAAAAAGAAGATAGATGGTAAATTTCAGAAAATATATTTCAAGTGCGGCGGTGTTGGCTTCTGGTCTTTTCCTGGCTCAATCTACCGTTTCTACCGTTCTTTATTCTCAGAATTATGACAATCAGAAAAGCAGCTTAAACCTGCCATCACCCGTTAGTACGATGGTGGAGAAAACTGTTTTGTCAGCAAAAGAACTGGTGGACATTAATGTAAACACAATGATGGCGGATCCTGTGCTGAAAAATGCAACCTGGGGATTCGTAGTGTATGATCCGAAAACGAAGAAGGTCATCTCTTCGTACAACGAAAATACTCCTTTAGTACCTGCTTCTACTACCAAGTTGCTTACAACGGAAACGGCATTAAATATGCTGGGTGAAAACTACCGTTGGATGACTCAGCTGGAGTACTCAGGAACGATAGATGAAAATGGAGTATTGAATGGAAATCTTTATGTGATAGGAAGCGGTGACCCTTCTTTGGGAACCAACAAAGCTGGTGCAGCATCATATAGAGATATAATTTCAGATTTCGTAGGCGGTATTTCAAGAGAGGGAATTAAAAAGGTAAATGGTGATATTATCATTCAGACAGCGCTTTTCAAAGGCAATATTTCAGTGCTTCCGGAAAATGTTGTATGGTTGGAAAACAATAATTATTATTTACCGGCAGGAAGTACCCGCGATATCAACCCGGCCAACGAAAAACTGATTGTTAAAAAAGGAGGTTTCTCTACAGAAAAGAAATTCTTCTACGTTTCTCCTTATAATCATCAGATGGTATATGCTGATAAATATGAAGGAAACGGAGCTTTAACAACCAAACTTCCTGATGCTCCTGCTTATCTTGCCAATTCTTTCAGAACAACATTGGTAAAAAGCGGAATTCCTGTTACCGGAAAAGTAACTCCGAAAATGACAGATGCAGCACCGGAAAACAGAAAACTGCTTTCAGCGTATAAATCCCCAACTTTAAATGATATTATTTATTATACCAATCAGCACAGTGACAATTCATTGGCAGAAGCTTTGCTGAGAACGGTAGGATATCAGAAAATGGGTGACCAGACTTCAGAATCCGGAAGAATTGTAGTGACAAACCACCTGAAAGATGCCGGTTTTGATATGATTGGTCTTAACTATATAGATGGAAGCGGACTTTCAAGAAGCAATAATGTAACTCCAATTTCTCAGGTGAAGTTTCTTACTTCTCTGATGGATCAAAAGTACTACAGATCTTATCTGACTTCTTTACCGATCGGAGGACAATCCGGAACTTTAAAAAGAATGTTCAATATTGGAGGAAACGGACAGGTTTTTGCGAAAACAGGAACTCTGAATAAAGTGAAAACATTAGCCGGTTATCTGAAAACGAACTCAGGGAAAACATTGGTTTTTTCTTTAATGGTGAATAACTATTCCGGATCGGTAGATATGGTGAAGAAAAGAATGGAGAAAATTCTTGAACCCGCATTAGATCTTTAAAAAAATTTTATTTTATATATTATAACAGCCTTTTAATCATTGATTAAAAGGTTTTTTTTATATTTGATTAAATTTTTCTAAACATGACAAAATTGTACCTGTTGGTGTTGGGATTTGTATTATTTCAACCATTTTATGGCCAGAAGTATGAGCAAAATACCGATATGAAAGGATTGATCGAAAAAGAGAAAAAATCCTTTACTCAGAAAATGAATATTGGGAATACGAATCCCAATACATTAAATTACGATCTACAGTATCAAAGAATGGATGTGAGCCTGGATCCTGCGGTATATAATATCTCCGGATCAGTGACTTCTCATTTTAAGCCTAACCAGAATATGGGAAGTATTTATTTTGATCTTTCCAATTCTTTAACGGTTTCTCAGGTGAAGTATCATGGAACCAACATTACAAGCTTTCAGCAGCTTCCTTCAAAAGAATTGAAAATTGATTTTCCGGCTTCCATTCCTGCCAATACACTAGACTCCCTTACTATTTATTATGCAGGCGCACCATCTACAAGTAATGATGCTTTCAAAACTGCTCTTCAAAGCGGAACTCCGGTACTTTCTACTTTGAATGAACCTTATGGGGCCCAGGACTGGTTTCCTACCAAGCAGAGCTTAAATGATAAAATTGAAAGATTTGATTTTAAAATTACGACACCATCCAATTACAGTGTAGCCGCTAATGGAAAACTGATGTCTGAAACTTTTCCTACAGGAAGTACCAAACTGACGTTCTGGAGAACAATGTATCCTACGCCGGCCTATCTGATCGCACTGTCGATTACCAATTTTGTTAAACTTACAGACACCATTGGTAATCCTCCGTTTCCTTTTGTGAACTATATCTATCCGTCCACAAATTCAAATGCAACGAGCATTGCGAATATTAATTGGACAAAGCAGGTAATGGATACTTTTGAAACCTATTTTGGAACTTATCCTTTCCGTAATGAAAAATACGGACACATGGAATTTATGTATGGCGGAGGAATGGAGCATCAGACGATGTCTTCCATGGGTGGATGGAGCAAGCAGCTGATTGCCCATGAGCTTACTCACCAGTGGTTTGGAGATAAAGTAACCTGTGGCGCCTGGAATGATATCTGGCTGAATGAAGGTTTTGCAACTTTTGGAGAACATCTTGCCAATGAAAAACTATTGATGACCAATACAGAATTTTTGAATTACCTACAAGGTCAGTCCAGCTACATTACCGCAAGTACAACAGGAACGGTGTATGTACCGGATTCCGGACTTTCCAGCATCAACAGAATATTTGACAGCAGATTGTCTTATGCTAAAGGAGGATATGTTTTGAGAATGCTGAAGTGGATTTTAGGTGACGCTGCATTTTATCAGGCACTTAAAGATTATCATGCAAGACCGAACCTTGCCTACAGCTATGCACGTACTGCTGATTTTAACGCTTCTTTGCTTCAGTCTACCGGAAAAGACTTTACAGAATTTTTCAATGACTGGGTGTATGGCGAAGGATATCCTACGTATACCATCAAGTGGATGCAGGGCGGAAATCAGGCTTTATTCAAAGTTTCTCAGACGCAAAGCAGTGCTAACGTAAGCTTTTTTGAAATGCCTTTACCGATTAAAGTAACCGGAACTGCAGGTCAGACAGCTTACTTTGTCCTTAATAATACATCCAATAACCAAAGCTTTTTACAGTCGGTAACATTCCCGATAGCAAGTGTTCAGTTTAATTATGAATATCAGATTCTTGAGAAAAATTCTACGGTGATTCAGGATAATACGTTAAGTGTTTCTTCTGTTGAGAAAGAAGGTTTTGGTTTGTATCCGAACCCTGCCAAAAATGAAATTAATCTGAAAGGTATTAACAAAGCGGTAGATTTTACCATTCATGCCATAGACGGAAAGCTGGTTGGAAGAGGAACATATCAGCCAGGTAAAGCGATTGGAATTGCAGAATTGGTTCCCGGAGCTTATTTCATTACGATTGATGAAAAGAATATCAAATTTATCAAACATTAAAAATGACAAACGGTAAAGTATGAATGATTACTTTTACCAAAATCAATCATAATATCACCAAAGAAGCTTTCAGATTTGAAAGCTTCTTTGTTTTCTTGCTGCTCTGGCTCCTCTTTTTCTGGCCGTTTTCACTTTGTATTCAAACCATTTTTCTTTGAATACTTTTCGCATGAGATTATCAAAATGTCTGGTAATGACCAGGTTTTTAAATCCGCGCCATTTTTCAAGCGGACTAGAGGGAAGTGCCCTTACCGATATGGAATATCCTTCTGTATCATATTGAATATAATGCCACCAGCCGGAAGGAATATAGAGGGTTTCTCCGGGATGGATAATAGCTTCATAACCATTTAAATAAAGTAGAGCCGGATATTTTCTGTAATCGGGATTTTTAATTTGAGCCAGACTGTGGAAATTGTAGGGGAGTTTATACATAAAATCAGACTGTTCCCAGGGGAATAGCCAGATTCTTTTGATTCCCTGGAATTGGGTGATAAAAACGTGCGACATATCGATATCAATATGATTTCTCGTAACAGAACCTTCACCTCCAAAAAACATAAAGGGAAGCCATTTCAGTATTTTACCATTCGTAACATCATTGTAGATAATGTCGTTCTTAAGCTCAGGTTTTATTTTTAATAAATTAAATAAGAAGAGTCTGTGTTCAGTAGGAGCAGATTGAATCAGATCAAGATACTCTGAAAACGTAGTCTGTGCAATAGGATCACTGGCGACTCTGTCCAGGGAATCAAGCTCACTACCGTAGATATTCACCCTATGATCTCCTGCAATTTCTTTGAAATACTCATAATTCCACTTTTTGAAAGCTGGACTTTCCGGATGCACAAAGTCTTCCATAATAATCGGAACTCCTGGCTTCATGTGGTTGTTGATAAAGGTTTCTGAACTGATCATCTTTATTTTTTGTACCGGCTTTAATCTCATGCATTAAAATTTTAAACAAATATAAATATTATCCTACTAAATTTGTAGACTAATAGTGTTAAAAGTGAAAGTCCTCTCAATTTTTTAGAATTAAACTTATAAAGGGTTTTATTTTACTGCCTTTTTAGTAAATTAGCACATCTAAAAAATTACTAAAAATGATCTCTGAAAAATACCTTCAACATTTACAGAACGAACTTCAGAATATTGAGAATGACGGACTTTACAAAAGAGAAAGAATTATCACCTCTCAGCAGAGTGCAGAAATAGAAGCTAATGGAAAAAAGCTTTTGAACTTCTGTGCAAACAATTATCTGGGATTATCTAACCATCCGGAAGTGATGAAAGCTTCTCAGGAAATGATCCAATCTCATGGATACGGAATGTCTTCTGTACGTTTCATCTGCGGAACACAGGATATTCACAAGGATTTGGAGAAAAAGATTGCTGATTTCTTAGGTCTTGAGGATACCATCCTTTACGCAGCAGCATTTGATGCCAACGGAGGTGTTTTTGAACCATTATTTACAGAAGAAGATGCTATTATTTCAGATGAACTGAACCATGCATCAATCATTGATGGTGTTCGTTTGTGTAAAGCAGCGAGATACAGATATAAAAACAATAATATGGCTGATCTGGAAGCTCAGTTGATTGCAGCTTCTGAAAAAAATCACCGTTTTAAAATCATCGTTACAGATGGAGTATTTTCAATGGACGGTATTGTAGCAGACTTAAAAGGAGTTTGTGACCTTGCCGATAAATATGATGCTTTGGTAATGGTAGATGATTCTCACGCAACAGGTTTCATCGGAAAAACAGGCCGTGGAACTCACGAAGCTAATGAAGTAATGGGTAGAGTAGACATTATCACTTCTACTTTAGGAAAAGCTTTAGGAGGAGCTTTAGGAGGATTTACTTCCGGTAAAAAAGAGATCATTGATATGCTGAGACAGCGTTCAAGACCTTATTTATTCTCCAACTCTCTGGCACCTGGTATCGTAGGAGCTGCTTTGAAAGTATTGGATATGATTTCTGATGATACTTCTCTTCGTGATAAAGTAATGGAAAATGCAGAATATTTCAGAACGGAAATGAAAGCGAAAGGCTTTGATATTCCAGATGGAGATGCTGCTATTGTTCCCGTAATGCTTTACGATGCACCGCTTTCTCAGAAAATGGCTGAAAAGCTTATGGATGAAGGGATCTACGTTATCGGATTCTTCTATCCTGTAGTACCGAAAGGAAAGGCAAGAATCAGAGTACAGTTATCTGCTGCCCACACCAAAGAACATCTGGATAAAGCGATTGCTGCTTTTGAAAAAGTTGGAAAAGAATTAGGAGTGATCTCTTAATTATTGAATTGGGTACAGCAATGAAAATATAATGTTCGGCTCGGGCAGCTTTGCTGCCCCGAGCCGAACTATTTTTTTATATAAATCTGTTTTTGATTGAGATTTTATAATCAAAATAAATTTATTTTTAACAATTATATAATAAGCTTATCTTTGCGCATAATTTTCAATGAAATGTTTTTTAAATCCAAGTATATAGTTGAATTTTCAAAACCAAAAGAGGAAATTTTAAATGATATAGATAAAAATTTATCTAAAAAGTTCTTTGATTGGAACAAATTTTTCGTAGGAAAGGTATCTGAGAATAGTTTTGATATTAAGTTTAATTATGATAAAATGTCTCCTTATTTTAAGGGAAAGTTTGTTGCAAAAGAAGATAAACCGGAAACTATTGAATTAACCGTATACAATGGTGTTCTTTCCATTTTTGGAAATATTTTAGGAATAATAGTTATGTTGATGTTTGCAATCGTACTTTTTCAGCAGGAAAATTATTTATGGCTTGCTTTGATCTTCATTTCTATTTTAATTGTTTTATTTGAACATGTTCGGATTAATAACGCAAAAGATAATTTTTTTGAATATTTGAAAAAACTAGATACTTTTAGTAAGATTGTTCCTGTTAAAAAATAGAATTAAAAAATGCTTTACACAATAATCAAAGCGCTGCACATTATTTTTATGGTAAGCTACTTTGCGGGAATTTTTTATCTCGTGAGGATTTTCGTTTACTATAAAGATACCGATGAATTTCCGGAAGAAAAAAAGAAAATTCTGAGAGAGCAGTACACTTTTATGGCCAGAAGGCTGTGGAATATTATCACCGTTCCTGCGGGGGTAATCATGGCCGTTTGCGGATTGGTCATGATCTTTTTAAATACCGGGCTGATGAAAATGCCGTGGTTTCATTTGAAACTGACCTTCCTTATCGGGCTTGCTATTTACCATTACTGGTGCTGGAAAAAAGTCCTTCATTTAAAAGAATTACATGGAGATACCCTGCCGATTGCCAATATCAAACTGAGACAGGCGAATGAAATTGCAACATTCATTCTGTTTCTGGTGGTATTCACCGTTATATTAAAATCAATGGTGATCGAATATTGGTGGCAATTAATTGCAGGATTTTTCGTTCTTGTATTGCTGATCATGATGACAGTGAAACTGGTTAATAAAAATAAAAAAAACAAATAATTGTAGAGTTGGGCGTATGTCTTGAAACATGCATCCTTTTTACATCTTACAAAAAAACTATGATTGCAATTTTAAAGAAAGAACTTTGGAGTTACTTTGGAAACTGGAGTGCATGGGTGATTATTGCCGCCTTCAGTTTGATAGCAACCCTTTTCCTGTTCTTTTTCGACAACGATTCTAATATTTTTGAGATCGGAATGGCCTCGCTTCAGAGCTATTTCGTATTGGTTCCATGGCTGTTGATGTTTATCATTCCGGCACTTTCCATGAAAACTTTTGCGGAAGAACAGCAAACCGGAACATTAAACTGGCTTTTCTCACAATCGTTAAAGGTGTCAGAACTGGTAGCCGGGAAATTTCTTTCCGTATGGATCGTTGGGATTTTATGCCTAATTCCCTCTTTAATTTACCTTTATACAGTCTATGTTTTGGGAGTTCCTGCCGGAAATATTGATTTGGGAATGACTTTCGGAAGTTATATTGGACTGATAATCTTAATCGCAGCGTTTTCAGCAGTAGGAATCCTGGCATCTTCATTATCACAGAATCAGATTATGGCTTATCTGCTGGGCGTTTTCATGTGCTTCATCATGTATTTTGGAATTGAACAGCTGGCGAGTTATAAACTATTGGGAGGTGCAGATTTTATCCTCCAGAATATTGGTTTCTATCAGCATTTCTTAGGCTTTACAAGAGGGCTTATTGATTGTAAGGATGTTGCCTATTTTGTGCTGGTTATCGGGGCTTCATTAGTATTGTCTAATCATTTTATTAACAAAAAGAAGTAGAATCATGAAGAAGTTCAATGCTAAATCTCCACTGGGAATTTTCTTAATTGTAATTGTTCCTTTAGTGATTATCCTTACTTATTCGGGAATCAGATTAGACTTAACAAAAGAAAAAAGATATACCCTTTCCGATAACACCATAAAAGTACTGGAGTCTGTAAAAAAGCCTCTGACGGTTGAAGTGTATCTGGAAGGAGACTTTCCCGCAAGTTTCAAACAGCTGCAAAGCGAAACGAAATTTATGCTGGAAGAATTCAGAAAAATTAATCCGAAGATCGATTTTAAATTCATCGATCCTATTAAAACCAAAATGTCTCAGGACACTTTGATGGCAATGGGAATGCAGCCGTCTATTCTTCCGGATGTAAAAGATGGAAAGATCTCACAGATCACCCTTTTCCCTTACGCTGTGATTAAACATGGGAACGACGGAGTTTCTATCCCGTTAGTGGTACAGCAGGCAGGAATCGATGCTGATCAGCAGCTGACAAGATCTATTGAAGGACTGGAATATAATCTTGTTTCCAACATTAAGAATATTGCAGCAGCCAAGAGAAAGAAAATCGGAATTCTGGTCAACCACGATGAATTGAATCCGGACGAGTTTCAGGGATTTGTACAGCTAGCCATGGAAAACTACGATGCAGGACCTATTATTCCTAAAAATCAGACGGAACTTTCAGTAGAAGATATTCCGCTATTAAAGCAGATGAGTGCTTTGGTGATTGCAAAACCAAGAAAAGCTTTTACAGATAATGAAAAAGTAATTCTGGACCAATACATCATGAACGGAGGAAAAACCCTTTGGATGATTGATGCGGTGAATGCTGAAATGGATACCTTAACAAGATCCAAAAAAGTAATGCCTTTCCCGGTTGATATCAATATGACGGATTTCTTTTTCAATTACGGACTGAGAATCAATCCCGCATTGGTAAAAGACGTTAAAAAGTTTGCCCTATTAAGACTGGTTACAGGAGAAGTGAGTGGAAATCCTCAGTACACAAGCTTACCCTGGCCTTATTATCCGCTTGGAATTGCTGAAAATAATAATCCGATCACAAAAAATATTAACCCTGTAAAATTTGAATTCCCGACTTCTATTGATACATTAGGAGGGAGAAAGAATATCAAAACAAAAGTTCTTTTCGAATCCAGTGAAAGAACATTATTGAAACAGGTACCCAACTATGTGGATCTGAAAGAAATTGCAAGCGTAGACAGTCTTGGACAAATGGAAAAACCAAGTACTCCAAAGATCTTCGCTGTAGCATTGGAAGGAAAATTTAACTCTGCCTACGCATCAAGAATTGAAAGAAAATCTTACCCTGGATTCAAAACATCCAGCCCGGAAAACAAAATGATTGTGATTGCAGACGGAGATGTAGGAAGAAACAAAGTGATCAAAGGTAAACCACTTCCTTTAGGTGTAGACCTTTTAACAAACGAGCAGTTTGGAAACGAACAGTTCCTTAGAAATGCTTTGGATTACCTTCTTGATGACAGCAACCTGATGGAGCTGAGAAACAGAAACATTGAAGAAAGGCTTCTTGACAGACAAAGAATTACTGAAGAGAAATCGACCTGGCAATGGATCAATTTACTGCTTCCATTGGCTATTATCGGTCTTATCGGAGGATTGTTCTTCTGGTTAAGGAAAAAGAAATTTGGATAAAACATAAAAAATTCCGGAAGAAAATCTTCCGGAATTTTTATTTTAACAACTTAGCATTGAGTAGTTATTAAGACTTATAAAAAATGTTGAACATATTAAAAACCATTAAGAAGCATTTAAGAAATAAAGTATAGTTAATAAGATGAATCATTCTGATTTTAAGCTTAAAGCGAAGCTTATCTTAATACTCTCAACAGCTTAATACAATCTTAATGTTTCAAAAATAAAAGTTTAAATAAATTCTGAGTTAGAATAGTCTTAATTAATAATTTATCCTTCCAATACAGGAATAAGGTGTTCCCAGTTCAGCTGTTTTGCATAATCTAAAGCCGTTTTTCCTTTTTTAGACTGGATGTTTCTATCCGCTCCGGCTTCTAAAGCAATCTGTACAGTGGTTAGATTTCCTGCAATGGTTTCTTTATGAAGAAGCGTCAGTCCGTCTTCATCAGCTTGGGTGAGTTCATCCGGATATTGTTGTAAAAACTTTACAAATTCCTCCTTCATATTTTTACTCATCGGATGTTCGATAAGATTTTCGGGATTTTCCTTCTGATTATTGACCACAAGGATATCATTAAAGTCCCCAAAATCCAGCTGCCATGCATTATCGTGTTCTTTTCTTTCTGCATCAGACATATCAGCACGCATTTTCTGGATGGTAAATCCTCCGTAAGCTTTCGGAAGAGGTGAGGATGAGGATGAAAATAATTTGGAAAGTCCTTTTGGTTTCTGTACACTCGGAGTGATGGCAAAAAGCCAGTCACTGATATTTTGTAAAGGAATTTCTACATAATCACCCACCTGGATGTTCTTAAGACTATTAGGTTCATTAATAAGATATCCTCTCACGTGATCTCCGTCAAAGAATATTTCATTAATCCACATATGTTCTACCAGACTTTCTCCGGTTTCTTCATCCTGTTCTTCAAAAGCTGTTTTAACGCATGATACATTAAGTCCGGGAATGATTCTTCTGTATTCCCAGGACTGTTCACGCCAGAAATACTTAAAGGTTTCCTGAGCTTTTCTGTACGCTTGAATCATTTCCGGATCATTTCCGTCTGCAAAAAAAATTGGGTTCTCTTCCATTTAATAATCGGGTTGTGGTGTGTTAAAGAATATAGATTACTGCTGATAGGCTTCTTTTGGGAGTAAGGCTGCAGTTTTGTAATAGCTGATGTCAGTGGAAATCTGTGACTGAAGGTCCTGGAAAGTGTCATAGTCATAATGAATCCAGTTTTCTTCATGATCCGGATCCGGAGTTTTGTCTACAGCCAGTTCCAGTTTTCCGTCTTCCTGATAACTGCATTCAATAGCTGCGTATTTTTCGCCGTTTTCGTCGTTGGTATACCAGCATTTTATGGTTCTTTCAAGCTGCGGTTGATCCGTTTCGTTATCGATCACCTGTGAACAGATAAAGTTTTCAGGATCATCGGTTTTGAAAACAGTTTTTGAAATTAAGGGCAGATCGTCTACGGATAATGAATAAAGCTTATTGGTAGAAATAATAAACCCGTCGGTAGTTTCTTTTTTTTCAATGTCAAAAAAGTCAGATTTTTCTTTAAGATAATCCACTACCTGCGCTTCGTCTTCTTCGTCACTTAAAAAATAATTGATGTTGTAAACACTGTCTTCATTGATGAATTCAATTTCTTTCAGGAAATCGGAACCTTCCTCATAATAATACAGATGATATTCGCTTAGCTTCACAGCTTTACTTTTAGAGATGATTTCTCCAAAAATGTTTTTGTACACTTTTCTCATTTTTAATCATGTTAGTTTGTTTCATCTATTAGTTTAAGTGGTAGGGCAAAGATAAGTTTTTCTTTTTTTATCATCTCGAAGTATAAAGAAGTATTTATTTCGTAAGTATTCTATATATCCTTTATAAAATCCTCATATTCGTAATAAAACCTTTCGAAACCGTCCATTTTGTCCACAAAAAATTCAAAAATTTCTTGCCAGGTGTTTTTGTTAAAAATAGAAACATTATGTTTTTCAATCCAGATCCTGCTGATGACCTTGCCGTTTTCAAGAGTAAAATATTCTTCTTTCTGAAAATCTCCAATAAAATCTTTTAAGATATCCTCTAAAGACCAGATTTTCTCGTAGTAAGCATTTCTGAAGATTTCATCTTTCATTTCGATATCCAGAGAAACTTCTGCTTTTTTGTTGTCGGCAGAAAATTTAAATGCCATGTCCTTGATTTTGGTGTCATAAAGAATCCATTTTCTGGGAAAAGATCTTCCAAAAGCTGTCCAAAATTCCTTTTTTAATTGCTGTGCTTCTTGTTTACTGAACATATGGCAAACATAATGATTTAATAGGAGAAAGGCAAAAGTGTGGTACCTAAAACCGTAAAATTACGGATAGACAAACCTGCCTTTTTATTCCTTTATTATTGCTGTTTTCAGGTCTTTTTCAAATATTAAACAATTTTCGTATTTTTGCTCTAATGCTTTCAAAAAAATCTCAATATGCGTTTAAGGCGCTTTCATATCTTGTAGAAAAAAGAAATGAAGGCCCGATTCTTATTTCTGAAATTGCGGAACATAAAAAGATTCCTTTAAAGTTTTTGGAAAACATCCTCCTTGAATTGAAAAAAGCGGAAATCCTTGACAGTAAAAAAGGAAAGGGTGGTGGCTATTTCTTAAAAGAAAACCCGGAAAATGTGAAACTGGCAAAGATTATTCGCCTTGTGAATGGTCCTATTGCAATGCTTCCCTGCGTAAGTCTCAATTTTTATGAAAAATGTGAGGACTGCAATGAAGATCACTGCGGACTTCATGACGTTCTGATAGAGGTTCGGGATGCTTCACTGAATATTCTGGAAAGTAAAACTTTAATGGATCTGGTTGATTAATCTGATCCTTTTTTTTTGAATTAATAGTCTACTTGTTTTGTAGGATAAATATTTTATCAGATATTTGCATTACTTCAAATGAATAAACTATGATTTCAAAAGAAGAGGTAACCCAATTACAAAAGCTTACGCCCTCTATTACTGCAGTGCATTCCGTGGCTGCATGTATTATATCCGGAAAGATTTCCTCACACAGAACTACAGAAAACATCCCAACTTTAAATATCTCAATGGTCAATGATGCTAATGATGAAGGAGTATGGACTAAAACGGTTGTGATATGGTGATTTCAAGAAAAATTCAGATAAGGTTGAATGTCCTTTTGGTGACAGCTGCTATTATATCCATTGCTGTTTTCTCCATGTACGAACTGGGATATCTGGAAGAACTGCAGATCATTCTGGCCAAAGACAATTACATTTTTTACTGGATGCTTCTGGTAGGTGTATTTGCGGAAATTGTTGCAGGTTCCATGGGAATGGGGTATGGTGTAATCTGTACCACAACTCTAATGTTGCTCAATATTCCACCGCATATTGTAAGCGCCAGTATTCATTCTGCGGAAAGTTTTACCACGGCTGCGGGAAGCCTCAGCCATATTAAATTGAAAAATGTAAGCAAAAGTCTGGTGAAGAAACTTGCTATTCCGGCTGTTATTGGTGCTGTTATTGGTGCTGTATGCCTTACTTATCTGGGAGAATATTATGCGAAAATCACGAAAACGCTTATTGCTTTTTACACTTTATACCTTGGATTCCAGATTCTTTCGAATGCTTTTAAAGAAAAACAGAGTAAAGCATTGAAAAGGAAAACCAATCTAACCAGGCTGGGCGTGATAGGAGGCTTTATAGATTCGTTTGCTGGTGGAGGCTGGGGACCTTTGGTAACCGGAACATTGATTAAAAATGCATTCACCCCAAGATTTGCCGTAGGAAGCTCTACCGTAGCCAAGTTTATTCTTACACTAACCGCTGCCATTACCTTTTTCTTTACCTTGGGAATCCAGCACTGGAATATTATTCTCGGACTTTTAATCGGTGGAATTATTACCGCTCCTTTTTCCGCCATGCTTACCGCAAAGCTTCCTGTAAAGAAAATGTTTGTGATTATCGGAACTCTGGTGATTGTAATGAGTTCTATAACTATTTATAAATCAGTTTTTAATTAAAAATTACACTTGGTGTGGAAAAATAAAAGGGTTAAAAAGATATTCGGTTTTGAAAATATTTTACTTTTACATCACTAAATATTAGAACATGAATTTACATATCATTGCACTTTTTAAGTTTAATGAAAATTATCTGATGGACGCTGTAGAGCTGTTTCAGAACCTTGTGAAAGAAACAAGAAAAGAAGAAGGCTGTCTGCAGTACGATCTTATTGAAGATAAAGATAATAAAGGAACTTTCTTCCTGATCGAGCTTTGGGAAAGCGTTGAGCACCACAACAGACATAACGGCCAGGATCACCTGCTAGACTTCCGTAAAGACGCTTCCAAAATTATGGAAAGCTCTGCAGAGGTTTATAAGGGATTTAAAATATATTAATATTGATGGACTTAAAGATTTAAATATTTAATGATTTAAAGAAGAATCTTATATCAATAGAAAATAAAAGGCGGTTTCAATATTCTGAAACCGCCCTTTTATTAGAAAAAATAGAAAGTATTAAAATAGAAAGATTATTTTACGATAAGCTTTTTCGTCTCCGAATGGCCACCGTAAGTAATTTTTACAAGATAATTTCCTGATGGAAGGGTAGAAAGGTTCAGGTCCTGCTTGTAGAATCCTGCCTGGTTGGTAAGTTCATCTGAATATACCTTTTTCCCGGTAAGATCATAAACTTCTACATTCCCTTTGTTGCCTGCTTTTTCTTTAACATCAAAAAGAACAGTTACTTTTTTATCCGCTGTGGTAGGGTTAGGGTAAATACCGAAAGAGGCTTTTTTTCCTACTTCAGTAATTCCTAACGTTTCCGTGATTTTTTTGTATTTGAAGTACATATTTCCTGTACTGGCTCCACCATTGGTAGTGAAGTACATTCTGTAATAGTCGTTTCCTTTTTTAACGTAATATACCACATCACTTTTTACGGTCCCGATTCCTTTCCATGAATGTCCTACAGTAGTAATATCTGATGAGAAACTTGTACTGGCAGGAATGGCATATGCTGCTGTTTGCTGCGTTTCAGGCTGTACCATTGCTACTTTTACATTCGGGCTTTGAATGGCTCCTGAAAGAGGGTACATCTGCACACCCATATAGAATGTATAATATTTGGTGAATACAAAATCCCATGCCGTTCTGGAAGGCTCAAGATTTGGAACTTTTTCTCCGGTATCAAAAGAGAAATAGTTGAAATAAGAATCATCTGTACCGTTAGCTAGCGTTCTTGTTTCCGTAGCTCCCCATGATGTACCGTTCCATTTTGAATACTTGAAGGTATATCCTGCAAAAGCATCTTCAATAGCAAACTTGATGTAAGTTCCTGAAGCATATTTTAAAACAAAAATAGCTTTCCCCTGAATATGGTGGTTTACCGGGTTATAAACACCCCATCCTGTAGAAGGGATATTAGGGTTTGGAGAGGTTACAGGTCCCTGTTCAAAAGCTCCCTGGCTCCAGTCAGTGGTCTGGTCCGGATTATAAAGAGGATCGCCCCAGGAAGATTCATTGCTGATATTAATATTATCCCAATCGGCTAAATTGGTAGAAGCAGTGAATACTTCAATATCTTTAGCATCATTGACTCTTGATCCGAATGCATAGTTTGAGTTTCTATAAAAAGCAATATCCCAGGTATTGGCTGGCTGAGAAACCATATTACCATCTGCAAGATTCACAAATACACGGTTTTGGTATCCACTTCCCATGGTCATATTTACCTGTGAATATCCCAACGCGTCAGTCTGCGCCAAAATAGTCTGCTGAACAGACAGTGCCAGTACTGATGCCAATAATAGTTTTGTTTTCATAATTTATTTTTTAAATCCTTATTTAGAATGATTCCACAAAATTATATAATTATTTTTAATCAGTCTAAATAAAAAAATGATTTTTATCGTGTTTTTATTTTAATTCTCATGATAAACAGAGAAAATTGGGTATAGAAAAAGCCGGAAGGAGTGATCCCGCCGGCTTTAAAAAGGCAAATAATAGTCTAATAAACCTTATTTTTTGATGAATTTTGATTGGATTGTTTTTCCTTCTGCAGTTTCAATATTCATATAATATATTCCTGTCTGAAGCGTGCTGATATCAAATCTTTGTCCGTTCAGTTTTCCTTCTGCTGCTTTTTGTCCTGCTGCAGAATAGATCTGAATGTTTTTAGGATCTTTTTTGACAATGAATTCTATTGCAGACTGATCAGAATTTAAGGCAAATCTGAAATTTTCTGTTGATTTATTGTTGTCTGATACACCTAAGGAAGCAGTCGTGTTATACACTACATTATCTACCTGGATTGCTACGTGAGTAGCAGTAGGAGTGAACTTAAATACAATGTATGAGCCTGTGGATGCCGGAATATTAACACTGATATTCTGTACTGTACCAATAACCGAAACATTAATAGGACTTCCTACAGGAACGAAAGTTGACATATCTGCAGGGTTGGATGCTACTCCTATCTGAATGCTTCCCGGACCAGGAGATGGAGATACCAGGGTAGTATCAAAAGTCAGAGTTTTATTTCCTGTTGGAGTTTCAATCTGTGGAGTAATCAGATAAGAAGAACCTGTTGCATTGTTTCCTGCATACGACTGAACGAATCTGTTGGAATCTCCTGCTACAATCATTCTTGGAGGTACAGGAGGAAACTCACCTGTTATCGGTGCAACGATGGCAGACCATCCAAACTGAGGGAAAGTAGTATTCCCAGCGGTAAAATTGTTGAAATTTTCATTGATGTTAGATATCTGAGCATTCGCCGTTAAGGCTGTAAACATCAGAGCTCCTAAAAGTAATTGTAATTTCATGAGATTATTTTTATTTAGAATTATTCCACAAAAATATACAATTATTTTTAATGAGTCTAAATAAAGTTTTATATTTGCTGAAAATTTGTACCCTTATGAAGAAGAAAGTGCTTTCCGTTCTATCATTATCCGTGGCCTTATGGATCAATGCACAAGAAAAGGATTCTCTTAATCAAAAGAAAATTGAAGAAGTTGTTATTACAGGACAGTACATGCAACAGTCTATTAACAAATCTATCTATAAGGTTGATGTTATTGATGCAGAACAGATTAAAAATATGGCAGCGACAAATGTTGCCGAGGTTTTAAATCAAAGTCTGAATATACAGATCACGCCGGATACGCGTTCAGGAAATTCCACCGCAAACATCATGGGACTTAACGGAGACTATGTGAAAATTCTTATAGACAATATACCGGTAGTAGGGGATACAGGACTGGGAAGTAATATAGACCTTACCAAAATTACACTAAGCAATATCGAAAGAATAGAAATTGTAAAAGGAAGTATGGGGGTTGAATATGGAAATGGTGCCGTTGCCGGTGTCATCAACATTATTACAAAGAAAACAAGCACAAAAAAAGTAAGTGTAAGAGGTTCATTGCAGGAAGAGACCGTAAGGGACAACTACGATCTTAAGAAGAGGGGGAACGGCAGACATATCCAGAATCTTAATGTAGATTATAATATCAACAGTCAATGGTTTGCAAGCATCAATTTCAATCATAACCAGTTTATGGGATATGAGGGAGAAAGCAAAGGTTACAAATATTTCGGACAGGATAACCAAAGAGGATATGAATGGAACCCGAAAGATCAGTATGATGCTTCTGCTCTATTAAGATATACCAAAAATAAAACGACATTCTTTTACAAGTTATCTTATCTTGACGAAAAATTCAATTTTTATAATCCGGAGGTGAACAGAAATCCTCTTAATGATGGTTTGGGTGGAGTTGCCTACGAAAGCAGAGATAGAAGATACAACACAGACCGATGGATTCACCAGTTCAATATTCAAACCAATCTGGGACACATCCGATACATGGGAGACTTCTCGTACCAGAATCAGGATAGAAAATATTACGACTATAATTACGATATCCCGAACAGGCAAATCAAAAGCCGTCAGGACGAAAAGTCTTACTATAAGACAGATGTCATCTATTCAAGAGGGATGTTCAGCAACTTCCTCGATAGCAAAATTTTTGATTTTCAGTTAGGATATGAATTAGACTATACCAATGGCTATGCTGCTTTAATTGCCGGAGATTTCTTTGGTGAAGCGGTAAAAAGAAAGATCTTCACTTATTCCAATTTCCTTTCTGCAGAATGGAATGTGTCAGACAAATTCTCTTTAAGACCGGGAGTAAGACTTTCTCTTAGCGAAAACTTTAATAATCAATACAACTACTCTTTATCAGCAAGATATAAAACCTCTGAGAATTCAAACCTTAGAGCAGTGGTAGGATCGGCTAACCGCTTTCCAAAATACGATGAGTTGTACACCTATTTTGTGAATCTTAACCATGATGTACAGGGAAATCCGGACTTGAATCCTGAAAAGGGATTCTCTGCAGGACTTTTCTGGAATCAGAACTTTTCAGCAGATAATGGCTGGAAGATCGCTTATGGAGTAGACGCATTATACCTTGATGTACGTGACAGAATTGAAATGGTGATGATTAAAGAGCCGTCCACCTACAAATATATGAACCTTAATACCTATAAAAATCTACTACTCTCCGCTAATGTAGATTTCAGAAAAGATCAGTTTGCCCTGTCTTTAAGAGGATCAGTAAACGGAACATCAGTATCGATGATTGATTTGAAATCTTCTTCCCCAACAGACTTTCAGTATCTGGTACAGGCAGGCGCTTCAGCAACTTATAAACTGAAAAGTACCGACACTAATTTTGCCCTGTACTACAAATTCACAGGTCCGGACAGAATTTATGTATCCGATGGAGCTAATGACTTCCGCCTTGGAAAAATAGATAGTTTCCATATGATGGATTTTATTGTAAGCCAGCCTTTCTGGAATAAGCACTTTGAAATTTCAGCCGGGGTGAAAAATATATTCGATGTCACAAGATTAAACTCTACTGCAGTGGCAGGTTCAGCCCATACCGCTGCGAACGGGTTTGTTAATTTATATTATGGCAGAAGCTATTTTGCCCGATTAATGTTTCAATTTTAAATAATACGTTACGATTATGAAGTATCTAAAAATAGTATCTCTTCTTTCTATCATGGCCGCCACACAGTCATGTCTTTCTGCAGACGAAGATCCGGTTCCGGTTCCTCCTATGACAGGGTCTGAAGTAAGTGTGCAAGTTGGCGGTCCTACAGAACCTAATCAGGTTTGGATCGATTTAAGTGACTATACCAATCCTGCGGTCAACAGCAGAACAGACTGGGACCTTGGTTTTTACAGTGGCGATGCCTACAGAGTGATTATGAACGGATCTCTTGCGATGACGGTAATCAAAATACCCAACGCTTCAGACATCAGTAAAGTAAAGGAAACTGATATTTCAAGTTTAAAAGATATTGCCCAGGTAGGAACATTTGATGCTGCCAACATGAAGTATGTTGACAATCCGAACGGAGACTTCTTAAATCAGACTTCAGGAATTGATGCCATCCACGAAAATGATGCTGATAACCCAGTGTATCTGATCAATCTGGGAAGAGAAATACCTTCTTCTGCCAATATCGGAGCTGGTTCCGTTTCATTGTCCGGTGATCCGAGAGGATGGAAAAAAATTCAGATCCTGAGAGCGCAGAATGGCTATAAAATCCGTTATGCCGATGTGAATGCAACAGGAACAGATATCAAAGAATATCTTATTACCAAAGATACAGAATACAACTTCTCATTCTTTAACCTGAAAACAGGAACTCCGGTAAAAATTCAGCCTAAGAAGAAAAAATGGGACATGGTGTTTACGACATTTACCAATGAAGTATTCATGGGACCTACAACAAGTGCCGGAAGTTATTTTTATGCTGATTTTGTAGCAACCAATACCCTGAATGGAGTAGGTGCTTATCAGGTAACGGTTACAGGAAGTCTTGATGCTGCTTACAATGCTTTTAAACTGAAAGATGTAGAGCCTGCAAAATTTGTTTTCAATGACCAGAGAGCGATTGGTGATAAATGGAGAACTACTACCGGTACCGCCTCCAATCCTGTTCCTTTTGTATATGCAGACCGTTTCTTTGTATTGAAAGATGCTGAAGGTTTTTATTTCAAGCTGAGATTCAATACCATGAAAAATACAAAAGGAGAAAGAGGGTACACCAATTTTGAATTCGAACCTTTATAAATAATCAAATAATAGTATATCATGAAAAAATTCATCCTTGCCGCTTCTGTTCTTGTAGCAGTATATTCTTGCAAAAAAGCAGAAGCAGGAGCAAAAGAAAATACTACAGAAGCTAGTTCTGAAGCACCAAAAACCAACAATAAAATAGTAACACTAAACGGAGGAATTACTGAAATCGTAGCTGCTTTAGGCCACGAAAAAGAAATCGTTGCAACGGATGTAACCAGTACTTATCCTGCTTCTTTAAAAGCTACCGCTAAAGATTTAGGACACATGAGATCAATGACAATTGAGCCGATCATGGCTGTAAACCCTACTTTGATTCTGGCTTCTGATAAAGATATCAACCCGGAACTAATGGGGAAAATCAAATCTTCAGGAATTAAAACGGAAGTTTTCAAACAGGAATATACGGTTGAAGGAACTAAAAAACTGATCGAACAGGTAGCAAAAGCGATCGGAAATACAGATTATCAGACATTAAATGATAAAATTGATGCTGACCTTAAACAGGTACAGCCTATCGCTAAAAAACCAAAAGTATTGTTCATCTACGCCAGAGGAAATATGCTGATGGTGAGTGGTAAAAATACCCCAATGGCGTCATTGATTACCCTCGCAGGTGGAGAAAATGCAGTCACTGATTTTGAAGATTTCAAACCATTGACTCCGGAAGCGGTTGTAAAAGCTAATCCTGATGTATTATTCTTCTTCGAAACTGGTTTACAGGGAGCAGGAGGAAACGAAGGAGCGCTAAAAATGCCGGGAGTATCTCAGACCAATGCAGGTAAAAACAAGAAAATCATTGCAATGGACGGAGGTTTAGTATCAGGTTTTGGACCAAGAGTAGGAGAAGCAGCAGTAGGATTAAACAAACTTTTAATTGAAAGCACAAAGTAAACTATACTTTTATCTTATCATAAGTGCAGTACTGCTTATCATTATAGCGGTACTGTCACTTAATACAGGAGTTTATGATTTCGGAGAAAACTCTCCGTTCAGGGCTCTGTGGCAATTTATAAAAGGAGATTCCGGTTTATCACTCAGTGATAAATATGTGATTTGGGACGTAAGAGCAGCCAGAATTATCATGGCCATTTTAATAGGAAGTATGTTGTCGGTTTCAGGAACGAGTCTTCAGGGGCTTTTCAAGAATCCTCTGGCAACGGGAGATTTAATAGGACTTACATCCGGAGCAACGTTGCTGGCAGCTATTGCGATTGTTTTAGGAGGACATTTTAAAGAATATCTTCCTGAAGCTGTACAATTTTCACTGGTAGGAATAGCAGCTTTTATCGGTTCTTTTTTATCAATGATGCTGGTGTACAGGATTTCAACAAGCGGAGGAAAAACAAATGTAGTGATGATGCTGCTTACCGGAGTTGCGATAACGGCTATCGGGTTTTCGATAACCGGGTTTTTGATCTATATCTCAAAAGATGAGCAGCTGAGAGATCTTACTTTCTGGAATTTAGGAAGTCTGGCAGCCGCTACATGGACGAAGAATATCATTCTGGCTATTGTTGCAATGATTGCTTACATTATTTTACTTCCAAAAGGAAAAGCATTGAATGCAATGATGCTGGGAGAGAAAGATGCACAACATCTGGGAATCAATGTGGAAAGACTGAAAAAGCAGATCATTATTATCGTGGCTTTAATGGTGGGTAGTTGCGTGGCATTCTCAGGAACCATTGGCTTTGTAGGTCTTATTGTACCTTATATTTTAAGATTGTTATTCAAATCCAATTATACCTTTATTTTGCCACTATCGGCGATGTGCGGAAGCATTTTGTTATTGACAGCAGATACCTTCAGCAGAAGTATTGTAGCACCATCAGAGCTACCGATCGGAATTTTAACAGCCTTAATGGGAGGCCCTATTTTTATCGCTATTTTGGTTAAATTTAAAAAATCACTGTAATGATCAAGGCACACCAGATTAATTATAAACATAAAGAATTCCGGATTCTGGACGGGGTAGATGTCTCTCTGGAATACGGTGAATTCTTGGCCATTGTAGGACCCAACGGTGCAGGGAAGTCAAGCCTTCTGAGCGTGTTGGCAGATGAAGTGAAATCCGGACATAACACAGTTTTGTTTAAAGATAAACCTATTAAAGAATGGAATATCAAAGAACTTTCAAAACACAAAGCCAAGTTCTCACAGCACAACAGCAACGATATTCCGCTTGAGGTAAAAGATGTGATCATGATGGGACGGTATCCCTATTTCGATGCCCAGCCCGGAAAAGAAGATCTTGAAGCCATGAATAATATGATGTACGAAACCGATATTTTTCATCTGAAAGAAAGAGAATACAACACCCTTTCAGGAGGAGAAAAGCAGCGTGTACATCTATCAAGAGTGATGGCACAGCTTGAAAACGAGATCACCCACAAACTGGTTTTTCTGGACGAACCATTGAATAATTTAGATATAAAACATCAGTACAAAGCATTGGAAATTATCAAAAATTTCACCAAAAAAGCCAACAGTGCTATTGTCGTTTTGCATGATCTGAACCTTGCTGCACAGTTTGCAGATAAGATTTTATTAATGAAATCAGGACAAGTCTCTGCCTATGGAACTCCAGAGGAAGTTTTTACTGAAGAAAATATCAGCAATGCCTATAACTTCCCCTGTACCATCTGCGGACACCCTATTACGAATAACCCAATGATCATTTTTGGATAACCATGGAAAAAGACGAACTCAAAATCCTCGCACAGAATCTTGCCAATCCTCAGGGTGAAAGAGGCATCGAGATTGGTGAAATGATGAATGCTACCAACATCAGCATGACGTTGGAAAGTATCAAAACATTGGTGATAGAAGATGAGCAGCAGATCCTTGAAATAGGACACGGTAATGCCGCCCATCTGAAAAGTATAATGAGTCTTGCCAAAAATCTCAGATACACAGGAATAGATATTTCTGAAACCATGCACAATGAAGCCAAAAGGCTCAACAAAGAATTTGAAAGCGAAGCAGATTTTGTTCTGTATGAAGGCAAAAGGCTTCCTTTTCGGGATCGATCTTTTGATAAAATATTCACTGTAAACACAGTCTATTTCTGGGAAAATCCGGTTGAATTTTTAAATGAAATCTACAGAGTTTTAAAAGATGACGGAACATTTGTTCTTACGTTCGGACAAAGAGAATTCATGGAAAAACTGCCGTTTACGGAGTATGATTTCACCTTGTACAGCAACAGTGAAATGGAAGAGCTGGTCTCCAAAAGCCAATTTAAAAGAATGAAAACTTCTGAAAGAGAAGAAGAAATAAAAAGTAAAACAGGAAACGAAACCATACGAAGAATTTATACAATTTTAACCATAAAAAAGTAAAGTAATGAGCACATTAGTTAATGATTTAAAGGAAAAATGGGAAGCTCTGAAAGCAGAAAATCCACATATTAGAATAAGAAATGCTGCAGCACAGCTGGAAGTAAGTGAGGCAGAATTATTGGCAACAAGCATTGGAGAAGGCGTTACGGTCCTGAATCCGGATTTCCAGGGAATCCTTACAGAAGCCGGGCAATTAGGAAAAGTAATGGCGCTTACCCGTAATGATGAGTGTGTTCATGAAAGAAAAGGAACTTACCTGAACGGAGATTTCAGCAGCCCTCATGCACAGCTTTTTGTGGGTGAAGATATCGATCTCAGAATTTTCCTTAACCACTGGAAATTTGCTTTTGCCGTACAGGAAGGAGAGAAGAAAAGCCTTCAGTTTTTCGGAAAAGATGGTCTGGCACTTCACAAGATTTATTTAACGAAAGACAGTAATGAAGCTGCTTTCGATGCGATCGTAGAAAAATTCAAAGCAGAAGATCAGAATCAGGTACTTGTTTTTGAAGCAGTAGCTCCAAAACAGGCTGAAAAAGCAGATTCAGACATTGATGTGGAAGGATTCAAAAAAGCATGGACAGAACTGAAAGATACTCATGATTTCTTCATGATGACCAGAAAATTTGGAGTAAGCAGAACGCAGGCATTAAGATTGGCTCCGGAAGGATTTGCCAAGAAAATCGATAATGCTAAAGTAGTGAACATCCTTGAAGATGCTTCTGAAAAAAATACACCGATCATGGTTTTCGTTGGAAACAGAGGAATCATTCAGATCCACACAGGAAATGTGAAGAAAACACTTTGGCACCAACAATGGTTCAACGTGATGGATCCTGATTTCAACTTACACCTTGATGTAACGAAAATTGCTGAAGCATGGATCGTGAAAAAACCAACTGAAGACGGAGAGGTAACGGCTATCGAAGTATTCAACAAAGAAGGAGACTTCATCGTTCAGTTCTTCGGAAAAAGAAAACCTGGAATTCCTGAGCTTCAGGAGTGGAAGGACCTTGTAGCCGCATTAGAGAAATAATAATTAGATGATTTGAATGAGACCGTTTTGTTTGTAAAATTCAAAGCGGTCTTTTTTATTGCATGCGGCCTATGGGTGACGAAATATTTGTGTAATTTGTGATTAAATATAAAATAAAATGAAACATATTTTCATAGCGATACTTTTTGCCGGTTTCTGTTCATTAAAGGCACAGGATTTAAAAGCGTATCAGTTTTATGATAAAAAAGGAAAAGAAGTGAAGACAGAAAAGCTGGTAAAAGAACTGGCAGATTATGATGTGGTCTTTTTTGGTGAAAATCATAACAGTTCTATCAATCACTGGCTTCAGCTTAAAATTACGGAAGCGCTGTTTGCCAAAAAGAACGGACAGCTGATCTTAGGAGCAGAAATGTTTGAAAGAGACAATCAGGCACAGCTGGATCAATATTTAAACGGAAAATTTGATGCTAAAACTTTGAAAGATTCTGCCCGTTTATGGAACAATTATGCAACTGATTACAAGCCTTTGGTTGATTTTGCGAAAGATAAAAAGCTGAATTTTGTTGCTACCAATATCCCAAGAAGATATGCCTCTCAAACCGCAAAAGAAGGTCTTGAATCCTTGAATAAATTAAGCGAAAAAGAGAAAGCCTACATTGCACAGCTGCCGATTAAAGTGACTTTAGACACTCCCGGATATCCGGAAATGAAAAAGATGATGGGAGATCATGCAGAAGGAACTAAAGTGATGAATTTTATTTCAGCTCAGGCTACAAAAGATGCTACAATGGCTGAATCTATCCTGAAAAGCTATCAGGCCGGAAAAACCTTCATCCACTACAACGGGAACTATCACAGCAAAGAATTTGGTGGAATTTATTGGTACCTCAAACAGAAAAATCCTAACCTGAAAATGGCAGTAATCTCCGTTTTTGAATCAGACGATCCTGAATTGAAAGTACCAGCGAAAGATTATATCCCGACAGACTTCAATCTTATTATTCCGGGAGATATGACGAAGACTTTTTAATTTTTTCACAAAAGTGTCATTCTGACGAAGGAAGAATCTCACTGTTAATTAATTATGAGATTCTTCAATCCATTGCATTCCTTTCAGAATGACAAAAATCAAACTTACATTGAATTCAATAGAAACGGGCTTTAGCCCGTTTATTTTTTATGCCAACTTCTATGGCTTTAGCCAAAACATAAAAATCAGCGTTCTATAATCATTTTTACTCCACAATATTTACCTTTGTATCACATTCAAAACATATGAAGAAATTACCCATTCTGCTGATCTTTTTTATCGGACTGTTCAATGCACAAAAACTGACTTCCAATGAACTTTCCATCATCAATCAGGGAGATGTAAACAAGGCGTTACCAATTTATCAGACGACGGATAATAATCAGCATCAAACATTGCTGAACATTTCTTCAGAAGCAGATCCTCTTGATCCCAATACAGCTGTTCTGGTAAAAAGGATGAAAGAATCTCTTCTATCTACGGATGGCGGAGTAGGTATTGCAGCCCCTCAGGTGGGAATCAACAGAAAGATCATCTGGGTACAGCGTTTTGATAAAGAAGGAACTCCGTTGGAATATTTTATTAATCCGGTGATAGTTTGGCGATCTGATCTTCAGAACCTCGGTCCTGAAGGCGATTTATCTATTCCTGACTTCAGAGATCAGTTCTACAGAAGCAAAGTTATCCAACTGGAATATGTGGATTTGAAAGGGCAGAAATATTCAGAAATTGTAGAAGGTTTTACAGCAGTAATTTTCCAGCATGAAATCGACCATCTTTTCGGAATTCTGATTTCCGATAAAAAGGAAAAAGAAAAAAACGATTCTTATAAAAAGGTAGATGCCTATCAGAAAAGTGATGTAAATAAAGACAGGAGGTAATTATAAATGATGTTTGATAAATGATGAATGATGAATAGATTGAGTAGGTTTCTGTTTTCTATCCATATTTTATAATAAAATCTTCTCCATCTTCATAACCTGCGGGATACACATAGGTAATTACCCCGATATCTGATTGTAAAACTTCTTTTAGCTTATTGAAGTACATATCTCTTTTGTCTTCCGTAGTGTCCATTGTTAGGCTCATAATAAGTCTGTCATCATTTGTTATATTGGCACCCACCATTATTTTGTCCGGATTATCATGATATTTATTCCAGTAAAAAGTTTGGTCAAGGGCAGGGTTTTCGATGAAATAACCAATCATTTCATCCTCTGTTTTAAAAATATAATCTTTGTCGTGCCTTGGGAAAGTATAATCGAGATTTAATTTTTCATATCCGGGAAGGAATGTGTTTAGAACAAGATCAATCGTCTTTCTTGATTTTTGCCCTGCATACACCTGGCATACAATATCTATAATGATTTCCATGACACAAAATTACTCTATTTTAATATCATATTGAGTTATAAATGATGAATGATGAATGATGAATGAAATTCTTAAGCATTATATACAAAAAAATATTCTCAATCATCTGTGCCCATCTGCGAAATCCGTGGGAAAATTAAAAAAAGGAGCTGTTTCTACTGAAACAGCTCCTTTCGTTATAACTATGCTTAAAAAAATTGGATTAATCGTTGTTGGTTACTGAAAGTTTCACCTTCATATTATTTCTGGTAGCATTAGAATAAGGACAGATCTGATGCGCTTTTTCTGTTAACGCTTGTGCTTCCTCAAGAGAAACTCCCGGGATGTTCACATCCAGTTCTGCTGCCAGTCCGAAACCGCCATTCTCAAGCTGGCCTATGCTTACCTGAGCAGTTACTGTAGTTTCTCCGGTTTTTATTTTAGAAAGACTGATCACTCTGTTCAGAGCGCTGTCGAAACAGGCAGAATATCCTGCTGCAAAAAGCATTTCAGGATTGGCAAAATCATCATTGGCTCCTCCTAAACCTTTCGGCATTCTTACCTCAAGTTCCAATACTCCGTTTTCACTTTTCACATGGCCGTTTCTGCCTCCTTGAGCAGTAACCTGAGTGGTATATAAAGTTTTCATTTATTTTTCTATTTTGTTTAATATTTTTAAGACTGTGTCTTTAAGGTGCAGCAGCTCTTCCGGTTGTATTCCCAGTTTTTCCTGGATTTTTCCCGGAATTTCACAAGCCTTCTGCTGAAGCTGTTTTCCAGCTTCGTCTAAAAATACTTCAACCACTCTTTCGTCCTCTTTTTTTCTCTTTCTGATAATAAATCCTTTAGACTCCAGTCTTTTAAGAAGAGGGGTTAAAGTTCCACTGTCCAGAAACAGTTTTTCTCCGATATGCGTTACCGTAAGTCCGTCACCATCCCATAATATCATCATCACAAGATACTGCGGATACGTAATGCCCAGCTCATCAAGAAAAGGACGGTAAAGCCCTGTAATCTCTTTGGCAATGACATATAATGGGAAGCAAATCTGGTTTTCCAGTTTGGGTGTTTTCGGATTTTCCATAATGTTTGAGTACGAAAGATTCGATGAAGGTATTACTTTTTTATGATAAATTCATCCATTGGAATTCTGACTTTTTTCATAGAAGAAAGCCAGTCATTAGCTTCGTCGCGGTATCCAAGGTATAAAAGGCTTACACTTTTTAATCCTAATTCTTTTAATCCCAGTACTTCATCCACCACAGCATTGCTGAAACCTTCAGCCGGTGTACTGTCGATTTTAAGTTCTGCAGCCTGTGCCAGGGCAATTCCTAAGGCAATATAAGTCTGACGGGCAGTGTGGGCAAAATGTTCTTCAGCAGTCTGTGCTCCATACATTTCCTTAATTTTATCGGTGTAGCTTCCGAAACGTCCTCTCGGAAGGTCTCTTACATCGGTATGATAATCGTAAACTTTGTCAATTTTTTCATTAGAATAGCTGTCCCATGCTGCAAAG
This sequence comes from Chryseobacterium sp. WLY505, assembly GCF_030846215.1. Classification (NCBI taxonomy): domain Bacteria; kingdom Pseudomonadati; phylum Bacteroidota; class Flavobacteriia; order Flavobacteriales; family Weeksellaceae; genus Chryseobacterium; species Chryseobacterium sp. WLY505. Next base: position 82,966 of record NZ_JAVCWI010000008.1, read on the forward strand.
ACCAAAACGTGAGAAGAATCTCTCATGACTTCAGGGTTTAAAGCGCCTGCTACCATTTTTTCTTTCAGTTCCTGATTTTCTACTACAATAATTCTGAACGGTTGAAGTCCGGATGAAGTAGGAGCCAGTCTTGCTGATTCTAAGATGGTATTAAGGTCTTCCTGTGAAACTTTTTTGGTAGGATCATAAGCTTTTACAGCGTGTCTCCAGTTTAGATTTTCTATTAATGACATTTTTATTTTGTTTTTAAATTAAACTACTTTGTGTTTTATCACTTCTGTTTTTATGTTGAAGTAAATGAACAGTACAAATGTACACTCAATTTAATTGTGTGCAATTTAATTTTGAAAGATTTTATTGATGGCGATTATTGATAAACTTTAAAAAGGTAAATAAATGAAGATAGCAATGAGAAATTTTTAGTTTCACTTTTAATCATTTCAGCATGATTCGGATTTTTTCAAAGCCTTTGAATTCCAATCTTTGCCTTAGAATTTTAAACTAAAAACAATGCAGAGATTTAAAAACAAAACGGCTTTAATTACAGGAGGAACCAATGGAATGGGTCTGGCAACCGCTCAGAAATTTATAGAAGAAGGAGGGAAAGTCATTATTACAGGCAGAAGTGAAGAAACTGTGAATAATGCTTTGGAAAAGCTTGGAGAAAGTGCCTTTGGGATTGTATCCAATGCAGGAAATATAAAAGACCTGATGAATCTTCAGCAGGAAGTCAGAAAATATACACGACATATCGATCTGGTCTTTGCCAATGCGGGTTACGGAAGATTTGCTCCCGTAGAATACGTAGACGAAAATCAGTTTGATGAACTCTTTGATATGCTGGTAAAAGGACCGTTTTTTACGGTACAGCAGATATTACCATTGATGAAAAGCGGAAGTTCTGTTATTTTCAATACTTCGGTGGCGACAGAGATTGCGATGCCTAATTTTTCGGTGTATTCTGCAGCAAAATCTGCGGTGCAGTCATTCATCAAAACTTTTGCCGTAGAACTTACAGAACGTGGAATCCGTGTGAATGGAGTAAGTCCCGGACATATTAAAACCAATATTTTTAATAATACAGGATTAACGGGAGAGCAGATTGAAAGTGCTATAGATGATATTATCCCCACAATCCCTTTTAAAAGACAGGGTGAACCATCAGAAATTGCCAATGTAGTTCTGTTTCTGGCTTCAGAAGAAGCTTCCTATATTCATGGGGCAGAAGTGAAAGTGGATGCCGGGATCTCTGTGATCAGATAATCCGGATTATTTGACCTCTTTAATTTCTTTGATAATATTGGTTTTATTTTCAATACCGATATTATAGGTCTTACCTTTTTTAAAGCTTTGGGTTGCTTTTTCCATAAGGCTTTTGTATTCCGGTGATTTTTTTGAAAGATAAAAAACCTGAGCGCTGATTCCAATAGCGACACGTACCACTTCATTCGGTTGATCGGGATCTTCCATGATGTTGGAAATCGTGGCATTATTGTACCATGTTAAGTTCTGTGAACTGGAATTTCCGGAACAGGATGTAATCATAATAAAAAGTAATAGTAAATAGGACCAGGCTTTCATAATAAAAAAAAGATTAAGTAAAAAGCTCCTGCAATATATCAAAATATGGGCAGGAGCTCTATATAAATTAGTTAAAATCCACAACTTGCTACACTAGGTGCAGGGGAAGGAGAACATCCTGAAAGGGATGAGAATATATTCAATACACAGTTGGTATTTACATAATTGTTATCATATAATAAAGATCCTGATGGACTTCTGTAGTATACGTTTCCTGCTGTATTGGCATAAGAAGAAACAGAAGCAGATCCACAGCTTGTATTGGTACATGCAGCTCTCCATGCAGCGTCAGTTACAGGTCCGCTGGAGAATAATGATGGATCAATGATTCTTTTTTCAACAATTCCTGAAGCATTTTTGAAGCTTACCAAAATGGCTACGTGATATACCCATGAAACGCAGCAGGTTCCTGTAGAAGCTCTTAGGTTACCATATACGAATTGCTTTTCACAATCGTAACCTGCGTTCAAAAGGATTTGTCTCATTTTATGTGCTCTTGCATAGCAGCCATCCACAGGATATCTGAAGGTGATACATGGTGAAGATGCGGTAGAAGTTCCGCAAGACTGGTTTTTGATCTGTGTAAAAAGACTGTTTAATGTAGCAAGATTAGGAATAACACTTACTGCCTTGTTACTTTCCCCTCTTTCTTCTTTGTTGAATACTGATTTGAAATAACGGATGTCATCAGCTGTTGCTTTTTCTACTTTTGCAATTTCATTAGAATTAGCTTTCAGAAAAATCTGAACAGGCGTTTCATTTTCTACTGCTTCTTTGATCATGGAGATAAATCCCGCATTTTCTTTGGTATCCTTAATTTGATATGGCTGTGCAGAAACCATAAATGAAACTTTAAATTTTCCATCCTCTTTTTCTATCCCTACCGGAACAGTTTTACCGAAGTCTTTCATGGCAATTTCATTAGACTCCTTGGCTACAAGATTAGGATCCTGGCTGGCACCTGAATCTGAGCAGGAATTAAAAGATAGTACCGACACGAATACCATCATGGATAACAGAAATTTTTTCATAGTTTTTATATTTTGTGGTTAATTTTCAGTGAACTTTATAATGGTGATAGTTCACTATTTTGTGACATTAAAAGTAATAAAATTTAAAATATGAGCAATATTTTTTTAAAAAAAAATAAATTATTCTGTTGTTTTATTGATTTAATAATAGGGGAAAAGGTATAAAAATGATGATTTTTATAGGTAAATCCAAGGAAAATAGAAAATTTTTAAAATGGTAAAATACGTTGTTTTTTACGATTTGAATTCCTACGGAATAGACAAGATTGATGGATAATTTATCACTGGAATACAGGTGTTTTTAGTACGTATCTTTTCTTTACTCGCTTTGTCATAGGAATCTAAACTCTTATTTTATCCTCATACATTATCATAAGCTTTCTGTGTCTGGATTCCTACGTAATGATAAACGTTGTGGCTAGTCTAATTAAATAAAAATAACATTATCATAAAATTAAAAACCCAGTTTCAATAGTTGAAACCGGGCATATTATATTGTAAGCAAACTTGACTATTTGTAAACCAATTCTGCCTGAAAAACATCAGCGAAATGTTTTCTGATCTTTGCTTTCAATTCTTCCATTTCTTCTGGTGTCAACTCTCTTTCAAGCTCTCTTTTCAAAGAAGTTACCTGCTTGTCTTTGATCCCACATGGAATAATGTATTCAAAATAACGCATATCCGTATTCACATTCAATGCAAAGCCGTGAAGAGTTACCCAACGGGAAGCTTTCACTCCCATCGCACACATTTTTCTGGCGTAAGGCTTTCCAACATCCAGCCAAACTCCGGTTTCTCCCGGCGAGCGTTCTCCTTTAATACCATATTCGGCAATGGTTCTGATGATCACTTCTTCCAGATTTCTCATATATAAATGAATATCTGTGAAAAAGTTTTCAAGATCCAGAATAGGATAACCCACAACTTGTCCATAACCGTGATAGGTAATGTCTCCGCCACGGTTTACTTTCACGAAAGTAGCATCAATTTCTTTAAGCTTGTCAATACCGGCAAGCATATTTTCTTCGTGTCCGCTTTTTCCTAAGGTATACACATGAGGATGTTCTACAAAAAGAAGGTGATTGGGGGTTGTGATATGCTGTTCTGCAGGAAGATCTCTGTTTTTTATTTTGGTGTCAATAATGTTTTTCATCAGCTGTTCCTGATAATCCCAGGCAGGCTGATATTCTTTGACTCCTAAATCTTCAAATTCTACTGCTTTATTTTGATTTGTATTCATTTCAATTTTTGATATACAAATTTAGTGAATTTTACCCTTTTATGGAATGGATAAAATCTATAGCACTTTTCTTCCAGTCTCTATCCTGAAGTAAAATATTCACAAAGGCTGTCCCAATGATACCGCCATCTGCTTTTTCTGTTACATTTTCAAAATCTTCTTTCGATTTAATACCGAATCCAATCATTACCGGATTTTTAAGCGGGAGGGAAGCTACCCTGGAAAGGTAGTCCTCATTTTTTAAAACCGCATTTTCATTTCCGGTGGTGGAAGAAGAGCTTACGGCATACAGGAACCCTGAGCTTAAAGAATCCAGATAGATCATCCTTTCATCCGAAGTTTCCGGAGTTACCAGAAAAGTGAAATTAAGATGATATTGTTTTAAAATATGCTGATAGTTTTTCTCAAATTCAATAGGCGGAAGGTCGGGAAGGATCAATCCTGACACACCACTTTCCGCACATACTGCACAGAATTTCTCAAATCCGAAGCTCAAAACAGGATTAATGTAGCCCATCAAAATAATGGGAATTCTGATTTCGTCTTTGATTGCTTTCAGCTGAGACAATAGTTTTTCAATGGTCATTCCGTTTTGTAAAGCCAGTTCGTGCGCTTTCTGGATCACTGGTCCATCTGCTACAGGATCAGAATAGGGCATTCCGATTTCGATCATATCGGCTCCGGAATCCTGAATCAGTTGTATAATATCAGCGGTATCTTCCAACTGTGGAATTCCTGCTGTGAAGTATATATTTAGTTTTTTCATTTTTTTATTTTTTTATTATAGAGGTTAGAAATTCGAGGTTAGAAGTTAGGAGATGAATACTTTTTATTAGGTAATACTTACTAATTTCTAGTATCTAACTTCTAATTTCTTTAAGATAGGTTTCCATATCCTTATCTCCACGGCCGCTCAGACAAATGACTACGACATCATTTTCGTTAAATTTTTTCTTATTTAAAACTGCCAGCGCATGAGAACTTTCCAATGCGGGAATAATTCCTTCCAGTCTGGTAAGGTCAAATGCACATTGTAAAGCTTCATCATCATTAATACTAAAGAATTCTGCTCTTTTTTCTTTGAACAAATGCGCATGAAAAGGTCCTATTCCAGGGTAATCCAATCCTGCAGAAATAGAGTGAGGCTCTATCACCTGTCCGTCTTCCGTCTGCATCACAAGGCTTTTGCTTCCGTGAAGTACCCCCAAAGTTCCTAAAAATGTAGTCGCAGCAGATTTTCCTGAATCTACACCCAATCCTCCGGCTTCAGCAGCAATGATTTTTACTTCTTTTTCTTCTACAAAATGATAGAAAGTTCCTGCAGCATTACTTCCTCCACCTACACAGGCAATCACATAATCCGGATTTTCCCTTCCGATTTTCTCTTTCAGCTGTTCTTTGATTTCTTTTGAAATAATACTCTGAAATCTTGCCACCAAATCAGGAAAAGGATGAGGTCCTACCACACTTCCAATCACGTAATGAGTCGTTACAGGATTATTGATCCAGTCTCTTAATGCTTCATTTACTGCATCTTTAAGGGTTTTTGAACCTGAAGTAGCTGCTACCACTTCTGCACCAAGCATTTTCATTCTTGCTACATTCGGGGCTTGTCTCTGGATATCAATTTCTCCCATATAAACGATGCACTCAAGACCAAGTAAAGCACACGCTGTAGCGGTAGCAACACCATGTTGTCCTGCACCGGTTTCAGCAATAATCCTTGTTTTTCCAAGACGTTTTGCCAATAAAACCTGTCCCAGAGCATTATTGATCTTGTGAGCTCCGGTATGGTTGAGATCTTCCCTTTTCAAATAAATCTGTGTCTGGTATTTTTGACTTAAGTTTTTAGCAAAATAGAGTGGAGTAGCCCTTCCGACATAATTTTTCAGCAAATCCTGATATTCAGCCTGAAAATCTTCAGATTCTATGATTTCAAGATAATTTTTTTGCAGTTCTTCTACATTAGGATAAAGCATTTCGGGGATGAAAGCACCTCCAAACTCTCCATAATATCCGTTCTCATCGGGGTTTTTATAATTCATTTTTTTATTCTTTAGTCATTAAATAAGCGTTGTTTTGTACACTAAGCTGGTTGAGCAGCTCTTTTCTTTCCTGTGAGGTATGAAAAATCAAAATATCATCATCTTCAGAATTCACCCACTCCGAGCCGATACTTTCTTTGATCATTTTGGCTTTGTCGTGGAGAATTTCTATATCACATTTTTCATAAAAGGAACGAAGATCAGCATGGCAGAAACCAATCGTTTCCAAATTTCTATGAATGACGTTTTCCTTGAAATTCTTTACCAATGCAGCACCGTAACCTTTCTTTTTATGAGCTGCTACAAGCCCTACAGCTTCTGCAAAATTATATGCTGTGTCTGCTATTTTTAAGGTAAAATCAAAATTCACCCTTATAACAGCCAGGATATTTTCATGGGCATCTACCAGAAAATGAAACTCTGAATCTTTGAAAAAAGTACGGAAATAGGTAGGTTTCATTGTATTCCATGCAGAAATGTCCCAAAGTTCAAGAATATGTTTGATCTCGTCTTCCGTTAAATCTTTCGTTTCTTTTATCTTATATTTCATGGGTTTAAGCTATTAATAAATGTGAGATGGTAATCATTTTGCTGTTTGGTAATCTGTTTTTTATAATACAGCAATTCTATTTTGTGCATTACATCAATTAAGGTTGCTTTATCTATTTTCGACTGATACATGGTAATCGCAATTTCCAGATTGTCAATCAGATAATAAGGATCAGAGTCTTCGTAAAGTAGAAATATTTTAGCATAAATAAGTCCTAAGTCATACTTTACAAGCGATCTGACATGGTTTTCCAAAAATTTATCCGAAATAATCACCAGATAATAGCTGTTCCATAAGCTGATTCTTTCAAAAAAATACTGAATATCACTTTCTTCAAAATCTTTTATAATACTAATGAAATCAGACAATAATCCACCCACTTCCCAATGTTCTGTATTACTGTCGTTCTGAGCAACAAAGTGGTACAGGTTCTGAATTTTTTCATTCCCGAATTTAGGCGGAAATAATGTTTTATAAAATGTCTTTTTGAGCAAATGTATATTCATCCTTGTGTGTTTTTATGTGTTATTTATTTTGCTGATATAAAGTTTTAAACTTTTTTATGCTGTTAATATTTTTATTTCCGGGCTCTGTTTCAAATTTCGAATTGATATCCAAAGCAAAAGGCTGTTGTTTCAATGTATCCATATTCCCTAGATTTTCCTCAGAAATACCGCCGCTTAAAAAGTAGGGCAATGGAATTTGAAACTCATTCAGAATATTCCAGTCGAATTGTTTTCCAGTTCCACCAAAGGCTTTGCTGTCCGTATCGAATAGGTAGTAGTTGATAGGTTGCAGGTTGCAGGTTGCAGGTTGCAGATCAAGAATTTGTGTTATTTTGTTTTGATTTTCTGCCGTATTACTTCCTATTCTGATGACTTTAATGATTCCAACCTCAGGATTTAGTTTTTGTCTTAGTTCAGCAATGAAATCATTACTTTCATCACCATGAAGCTGTACAAAATTCAAATCTGCATGTTGAACGATCTTTACAATGGTATCTGCTTCTTCATTGACAAAAACGCCCACTTTTCCCTGATGATCAATGGTTGAGATCTCTTCCAGACTCAGATGATTCAAAACATATCTCGGTGACTTTTCGTAGAAGATAAAACCAAGGAAATCTGTTTTCATAGCAATCAATTCCTGAATCTGATCCGGTTTTGTAAGACCGCAGACTTTCAGGCGAGGTGGCAGGTTTGAGGTTGTAGGTTGCAGGTTCATCATTGATTATTTTAAATTTTAGAAGTGAATTCTTCAAAAGCTTTGGCAGGATCTGTATTTTTCATGAAATATTCACCCATCAGGAAACCGTCAAATCCTTTTTCTTTTAAAAACTGAAAATCTTCAAGGCTGTAAATACCACTTTCTGCAACAGATAAAACTTCTTTTGGAAGTTGATTCTTCAACTGAACCGAATGCTGAAGATCTACTTTAAAATCTTTAAGATTCCTGTTGTTAATCCCCACTAAGTCGATTTTTGAATTAAAGTGCTTCAGTTCATCTTCCGTATGAATTTCCAGTAAAACCTCCAGTTTCAGTTGGTGAGCTAATTCTGTGAATTCCTTTACCTGAGCTGGTGAAAGACATGAAGCGATCAGTAAAACAACATCAGCCCCAATACTTTTAGCTTCATAAAACTGGTATTCATCAATCATAAAATCTTTTCGCAAAATCGGAATGGTAATCTCATTTCTTACATCCAGAACATCATTTAAATTTCCTCCGAAAAAATCATAATCAGTCAGGATAGAAATTCCGCTGGCTCCAAAATTTTCGTAAGCAGAAACTACCTCCAAAGGCTGTAGACTATTGTTGATGATACCTTTTGAAGGAGATTGTCTTTTAAACTCAGCAATAATTCCGCTCCTATTTTTGATGGATTCTTTCAGTGAATAGGTTGGCCTTCCAAAAAAAGCGGTGTCTTTTAATCGGTCAGGGGAAATGCGTGATTTTGCTGCAGCAACTTCCTCTTTTTTTCGTTCAATAATTTTATCCAGTATAGTCATTTTTTTGTGTTTAAAATTTAATCAATGATTATTTTATTCGAACCTGTTTAAACTTTTTTCTTTTGAACCATTAAGATTGTATTAAGGTGTTAAGATTATTAAGATGAACTTTGCTTTAGCTTAAAATCAGAATGATTTATCTTAATGATTCTTCATTACTTAAAATTCTTAAAGGTTAAAAAAATTGTAAGACTAATTAATTAAAAGATTAAAACTATTCAATGCTTTTCCGCTTTGAAGGCTTTCCTGAGCCATTAAAAGACAGTCATCATACGTCCCGAATTTATGAGTGTTGTGTAAGGCTACTGAAGCGTTGGCAAGGATTACAGAGTTCTGCTGCTCTGTACCGTTTCCTTCCAGAATATTCATAAATATTTTTGCCGTTTCCTGAATGGAACTTCCGGCTTTAATATCTTCCAGTGTTACCGGATTGAAACCTAAATCTTCTGCAGAATAGATTTCTTCACCGTTTTTTGTAATGATTTTACTATCGTCAGTAAGACTTATTTCATCATATCCGTCAAGACCGTGTACCAGAGTAAAATCACGTTCCTCTTTCTGAAGGAGATACTGATAAATTCTTGCAATTTCAAGATTATAAACTCCAATCATTGAATATTTGGGTTTTGCCGGATTTACCAATGGCCCCAAAAGATTGAAAAATGTCCTCAATCCCAAAGATTTTCTCAATAATCCAACTGATTGCAGTGCAGGATGAAAATAAGGAGCATGTAAAAAGCAAATATTGGCTCTTTCAAGATCTTCATTCAATTGTTCCGAGCTGTTTTTAAACTGATATCCCAGTTCTTCCAGTACATTCGATGAGCCTGTAGTAGTGGAAGCTCCGTAATTTCCATGTTTCGTTACTTTCTGTCCGGCTCCGGCTACTACAAAGCTGGCCAGAGTAGATATATTAATGGTGTCCTTTCCATCACCTCCGGTTCCAACAATATCAATGGCATCACTGGCGTCGATGTTTACAGGAACAGCCATTTGCAGTAAAGCTTCCCTAAAGCCTTCCAGTTCTTTCAATGTGATATTCCGCATCAGGAAAACACTTATAAAAGCAGTAACTTCTGAGGCATTGAACTTATTCTGTGCAATCTCAATCATGGTAGCTTTCGCTTCTGATTTTGAAAGCGTATTATGGTTGAACAGGTATTGCAGTATTTCTTTCATTTGTGGTGTTTTTATGGTTGTTGAAGGGATTTCTAAGGTTTTCATGACAACAGAAAGTTTTTGATGATTACTTCTCCTTCCGGCGTTAAAATGCTTTCAGGGTGAAACTGTACTCCGTGTACATCATAAGTTTTATGCTGCAAAGCCATGATCATTCCGTCTTTATCTACAGCTGTAATTTCCAGTTCTTCCGGAAATCCTTCCGGGTTGACTGCCCAACTGTGGTATCTTCCTACTTCCAATCCTGATTGTAAATCTTTGAAAACTTTGGTATTTTCTTTTACAATTTCAGTAGTGGTGGCTACTCCATGGAAGATTTCAGAAAGGTTAATCAAACTTCCCCCAAAAGCTTCAGCGATAGCCTGCTGGCCCAGGCATACTCCAAGGATACTTTTCGTAGGGGCGTATTCTTTAATGAGGTCTAATAAAATACCGGCTTCTTCAGGAATTCCAGGTCCGGGAGAAAGGATGATTTTGTCATATTTTCCAATTTCTTCAAGAGTAATTTTATCATTTCTTACCACATCCACTCTTTGATTCAGAATTCTTTCGATAATCTGAACAAGGTTATAGGTAAAGCTGTCGTAGTTGTCGAAAACGAGAACTTTAAGCTGTGGTTGTTGAATATTTATATTGTTGTTCATTGCTTTTTTTGTTAGATAGTTGCTGGTTGTTTTTGTTGCTGTGTTTGCTAGTTGACGGATTTATTTTTCAACTATTTTTTCAGCTTTTTCTACGGCTTTTTTAAGAGCGTTCAGTTTGTTGTTGACTTCCTGTAGTTCGCTTTCAGGGACAGATTTTGCCACAAGGCCGGCACCAGCCTGATAAAATAATGTATTGTTTTTGCTTAAGAATGTTCTGATCATAATGGCCTGGTTGCAGGTTCCGTTCAATCCGATAATTCCAATACAGCCGCCATAATATCCACGGGAATCTTTTTCGTATTGGTTGATCAGCTGAAGTGCTTTATGTTTGGGCGCACCGCTTAATGTTCCCTGAGGGAAAGTGGCGGAAACCATTTCCAGAGGATTGATATCATCTTCAACATCTGCCGTCACTTCACTTACCATATGAATAACGTGAGAGAAAAGTTGGATTTCTTTTAGTTTAGTAACCGTTACATTTTTCCCAAGCTTTCCAAGGTCATTTCTGGCGAGATCTACCAGCATGGTGTGTTCTGCATTTTCTTTGGGATCAGCTTTTAAAACTTCAATAGCTTCAAGATCCGCTTCAAAGTTTCCGGTTCTTTTCGAAGTTCCTGCAATCGGGTGAATGATCGCTTTATTATTTTTAATGATTAACTGACTTTCAGGACTTGAACCGAATAATTTATAATTTCCGTAATCAAAATAGAACAGGTAAGGGGAAGGGTTGATATTTCTCAAAGCACGATACACGTTGAACTCATCACCTTTGAATTTCTGCTCGAATCTTCTGCTGAGAACCAGCTGGAATACATCTCCGCGCATACAGTGTTTCTGAGCTGTTTTTACAAGTTCAAGATAATCTTCATCGGTAATATTAGATGTTTCTTCGCTTGTTTTCTCGAATGGGTAAACCGGAGTATTCTGATTTTTAATAAGGTTTTCCAGCAGATGAAGCTCAGATTTTACTCCATCGATAAAGTTTTCAATAATATGCATTTCATCATTGAAATGATTGATCGCAATGACATATTGGTATAATCTGTATCTCATCACAGGGATTTCTACTTCCTTGCTCTGTGGTTTAAGATGGATGTTTTCAAAGAACTGTACCGCTTCAAAACTTGTATATCCAAAAAGACTCTGAGCGGTCTGTTCAATTGGATCATTGGTCTCTTTGCAGTTAAAAATTTTTCTGAACTCCTCAAATATATCTGTGATATTTCGCTCCATAATAAATTGCTTTACAGGAGCAGAAGCAGGAAGTTTGATTTCATATTCGTTGAGGTTTTTCACTTCAATTCCGGCAATAGCATTCACTGCAATGAAGGAAAAATTATTATCAATACTTTTTGAATCTGAACTTTCCAGAAGAATGGTATCACGGAATTTATCCCTGATCTTAAGGTAAATATTCATGGGAGTATGAAGGTCTCCCAGTGTTTTTTTCGAAACAGTTTTTATTGTAATTGTGTTGGTCAACATCTTATTGTTTTTTGTGAGATTAAGGAATAAAAAAAGGCTTTAACGGTATCCGTCAAAGCCTATATATTGTTTTTTGATTATTTCTGCTGTAGTTAACAACATGACAATACCTCCAGACCCGACGAAGAGTTTGAAAGCCACCACCAAATATTGTTGTTCATTTTTAACATGGGACAAATGTAGAAATTTTTTTAATAAAAAAACTAAAAAATATCAGAAAATACTAAAATTTAATATAGAAATCCTTTATTTAAGCTGCTTGAGCTCCTGTTTTAATTCTTTGATTTTTTCTCTGTATGTTTTATCATCATCATATTCAACATAATTTTCCAGTGCAGAAATGTATTCTTCTATAAATTCCTTATTCGTCTTGTCTGCTTCATATTTGATTCTAGCAGAGTTTACAGGAGCCAGTTTTGAATATTTAAGATTAGCCAGCCCTTCATCAGACTGATAGTAGAGAATGACTATGTTTTTTTCATATCCCGGAATATATTTTACAGGAAAAGAAACTTCCTTTTGCGGAATGCGGATTGCATTTTCAATAGGGTAAATCGCTGCAGTAGTAGTGGAGAAAAAGGTTGAAATATATTTTCCGTCCTGCTTTTTCACAATAGCCTCATAGTCGTGGATGTACATATCATTGAGGGTAGAATTGGTTTCTACATCAGAGGTGATAATCGCAGTGCTTTCAACACCATATTTATTTAAAAACCATGCGTTTAGAAACTGTCCGCCAAAACCATTTACTATAGCCAGTGGAATGATTGGAATCAATAGCCATGCTTTTTTGGTCAGATAGGAGAGCAATCCAAAGAATGCAAACAACAGAACCACAGTATAAAAACCATGATGGCTGGTGAAAAACAGAATTTTTGAAATTAAAACCATGGATTAAAGATAACTATAATAATCTTTTATTTAAACGCTGAGATCGCAAAGATTTTATTAAAATAACTATAAAACGATCGCAACGGCGTTTCACTCAGCAAAATACACTGTCATTAGCTGAACGAAGTGCCCTTGCGAACAAAAATAGAGTGGTATGATAAATACTTTGCGAACCTAGCGTTTAAAACATTTATTGTACCAGTTCTGTATAAGAATAATCTAAACGCTGAGATCGCAAAGATTTTATTAAAATAACTATAAAACGATCGCAACGGCGTTTCACTTAGCAAAATACGCTGTCATTAGCTGAACGAAGTGCCCTTGCGAACAAAATATAGTATTATGATAATTACCTTGCGAATCTAGCGTTAAAACATTTATTGTACCGGTTCTGTATAAGAATAATCTAAACGTAGAGGTTGCAAAGATGTTATTAAATGATTGTTAAAATGTCAGCAACGGCGTTTCACTCAGCAAAATACACTGTCATTAGCTGAACGAAGTGCCCTTGCGAACAGAAATAGAGTGGTATGATAAATACTTTGCGAACCTAGCGTTTAAAACATTTATTGTACCGGTTCAGACAAAGGAATATCAGGAGTTCCGCTGTAGAAAACAATTAAAGTGACTCCTTTGTCTCCCGTTTTGCCTCGATGACCCACATTCACCATTTCCGGCAGCACCTGGCCTTTGCGTATCCACTGTGTTTTGCCATCTTCTTTTCTTTCCACCTGAATTTCACCTTTTTCTACATACGCTGCATTGATCACAGGATGTTTATGCCAATTCAGTGCTGAATTGGGAGGTACAGCAATTTTAAGAACCGTGATTTCCGGCTGTGTGGCAGGATAGGCCGGATATACCGTTCCATCCCATGATTTAGTTGTTTTTAAAAGGGTCACCGATTCAATTTTATCAGAATATTCCGATTGTGGTTCGTTAGATGAATTGTCACACGAAAGAAAGAGGGAAGAGGATACAACAAAGAAAGCTGCAGCCAACCAATTTTTTTTAGTCATAAGCTTCATATTTATATTTCGGTTTTGGTTTGGATCATCCGATATACAAAAATAATAACCTATTTTAAATTTCTCTATTGGTTGAATTATTTTTTATTGTCAAATTAAAACTCTGACCGCAAAAATATTTCTCAAAGAAAACATTTGTCATAAGTTTAAAACTTTATTTTTTATATTTTTGCTTCCAAATTAGAAAAAAATGAAAAAAGTATTAGCAATCGCATTTATCGGAGGTTTATTATTAGCAAGCTGCTCAAAAAAAGTAGATCATTCTTTACAGGATAGCAACACCATGCTTGAAGAACCAGAAGCAACTACTGTTGTAGATTCTACTGCTAAAACTGCTGCACCAGCTGCTGCAACTCCGGCTGCTCCTGCTCCTGAAGCTGCTAAAACAGATTCTACAGCGAAGAAATAATGAAAAAAATACTTTTAGCAGGAACTTTAGGTCTTATGATCATTTCCTGTTCTAAAAAAGAAAATACAGCAGAAGTAGCGTCTTCTTCTGAAACGACTGCTGTTTCAGAGCCTGCTCAATCTAATCTTTCCGGTGACCAGATCATGGAAACATTGGACTGTTCAGGATGCCATTCTGTTAATGAGAGAATGATAGGACCTTCTTATAAGGAAATTGCAGGAAAGTACTCTGAAAAAGATACAGAACTGCTGGCTTCCAAAATTATAGAAGGCGGAAGTGGAGTATGGGGAAGTGTGCCTATGGCTGCCCATCCACAGGTATCTAAAGAAGATGCCAAAAAAATGGTGGAATATATTTTAAGTCAGAAGAAATAAAATATGTCCGCTGAAAAATCCAGTCTGCACACAAGAAATCTGCATCGTAATCCCTATGATTTTGATCAGCTTATTTCTTGTGTGCCGGAACTGAAACACTATGTTTTCGTGAATGCTTATCAGACGGTAACCATTAATTTCAGCATTCCACAAGCAGTTAAGCTGCTCAATAAAGCCTTACTCTTACATTTCTACAACATCAAAGGCTGGGATATTCCCGATACCAATCTTTGTCCACCCATTCCCGGAAGGGCAGATTACGTCCATTATATAGCAGATCTTTTAGGCGAACAACTTAATAAAATCCCGACAGGAAATTCTGTAAAAGGCCTGGACATTGGAACAGGAGCCAACCTTGTGTACCCTTTAATCAGTCACAGATCTTATGGCTGGACGATGCTGGGAACAGATATCAATCAGGATTCTTTAAAAAATGCTCAGCATATTCTGGATCACAATGAAGATCTTTCCTCTGTAATTCAGCTAAAAAGTCAGCCTGATGCTGATCATATTTTTACCAATATCATCGGTGCGGAAGACAGGTTTACTTTCACCATGTGCAATCCTCCTTTTCATGATTCTGAAGAATCTGCTATAAAAGGGAATATCAGGAAAACAAAAAATCTTAGTAAATCAAAGAAAAGTAAACCTCTTCTTAACTTTAGTGGTCAACAGTCTGAGTTGTGGTGTGAAGGAGGCGAACTGGCATTTATTACAAAAATGATTAATGAAAGTGCATTATTTTCATCACAGGTTCTTTGGTTCACATGTCTGGTTTCTAAAAAAGATAATCTCAATAAACTGACTAACCTTTTAAAAAATGTCAAAGCCGTAGAGGTGAAAACTATTGATATGGCTCAGGGACAAAAAGTAAGCAGAATACTTGCCTGGACTTTTATTCCTCAAAAAAACAGAAAAACCTGGTTTATTTAAAGTTCAATGTTTAAGGTTTAAAGTCATAGTGCAATATTCAAATCTCGCATCCTTATACCTCGAATCCCGCAACACGCATCCGAATACCCCGCATCTCAACTACTTTTTAAAATTTCTGAAAAAAGCCATTGATGGTCAGACCAAAAATGCCTAAATTTGTACGCTTTTAGAAAAATAAGAAATGCAATTATCAGAACAAGAAATCATTAGAAGAGAAAAGCTGAATAAGCTTACTGAAATGGGGATTAATGCGTTCCCTGCGGATGAGTATACCATTACAGATACTACAGAATCTATAAAACAGGACTTTTCTGAAAGTAAACAGGTGAAGATCGCTGGTAGATTGATGTCCCGCAGAATTCAAGGAAAGGCTTCTTTTGCAGAATTGCAGGATTCTAAAGGAAAAATTCAGGTTTATTTCAACAGAGACGAGATTTGTCCGGGTGAAGATAAAGAACTATATAATGAAGTTTACAAGCACCTTTTGGATATCGGTGATATTATCGGTATCGAAGGAGAATTGTTTACCACTCAGGTAGGAGAGAAGACGGTTTTAGTGAAAAACTTTACGCTTCTTACAAAGGCTTTACGTCCGCTGCCTCAGGCTAAAACTGATGAAAACGGAGTAGTACACGATGGTTTTACAGATCCTGAATTAAGATACAGACAGCGTTATGTAGATTTAACGGTAAACCCACAGGTAAAAGAAATTTTCGTGAAAAGAACAAAATTGTTCAATGCCATGAGAACATTCTTTAATGATGCAGGATATTTTGAAGTGGAAACACCAATTCTACAGTCAATTCCTGGTGGAGCAGCAGCAAAACCGTTTATCACACATCACAATGCGTTAGATATTCCATTATATTTAAGAATTGCCAACGAATTGTATCTGAAAAGATTGATCGTAGGTGGTTTTGATGGGGTATATGAGTTCTCTAAAAACTTCAGAAATGAAGGAATGGACAGAACGCACAACCCTGAGTTTACCGCTATGGAAATCTATGTAGCGTACAAAGATTACAACTGGATGATGGATTTCACTGAGAAATTACTGGAATTCTGTGCTATTCAGGTAAACGGAACTACAACAGCTACTTTCGGAGAACACAATGTAGACTTCAAAGCTCCTTATCCAAGAGTTTCCATGACAGAAGCGATCCTTAAATTTACAGGATTCGATATTACTGGAAAAACTGAGAAGGAATTATACGATTTTGCCAAGTCTATCGGTATTGAAGTGAATGAGACAATGGGGAAAGGAAAATTAATCGATGAGATCTTCGGTGAGAAATGTGAAGGAAACTTCATTCAGCCGACTTTCATTACGGATTATCCGATCGAAATGTCTCCATTGACAAAGAAACACAGAAGCAAAGAAGGCTTAACAGAGCGTTTTGAATTAATGGTATGTGGTAAAGAAATCGCTAACGCTTATTCGGAGCTTAATGATCCTATTGATCAGAGAGAACGTTTTGAAGCACAGATGGCGTTATCTGAAAGAGGAGATGATGAAGCCATGTTCATCGATCAGGACTTCTTAAGAGCGCTGGAATATGGTATGCCGCCAACTTCAGGATTAGGAATCGGTATGGACAGATTAATTATGTTCTTAACGAATAATGCCTCAATCCAGGAAGTATTATTCTTCCCTCAGATGAGACCTGAAAAAGCAGTTCCACAAATTGAATTAGGAGAGGAAGAAAAAGTAATCCTTGAAATCCTTAACTCTCAGGAAGAGCCAATGGCTTTGGCAGAAGTAAAAGAAAGAAGCCAGTTATCCGGTAAAAAATGGGATAAAGCTTCTAAAACTTTGACAAAAAACAATATTGTGAAAGTAGAGAAAATTGACGAAAATCTTTTGATGAAATTAGTATAATATTAGAAATAAATGATAAAAAGACCACCTTTTGGTGGTCTTTTTGCTTACTGTGACAAAATGTCTTTATTCTAATATTGGTGAAGTTTTTGAAATATATTATAAAAATATCATCTATGTTTGAAAAAGAAAAAATAAAAATAGAAGTGGCAATTCAAAAATGGATCACTGAATATTTGTTAAGTGAAGATTTTAAAACAAAAAAAGGGAAAAAGATAAAAGAGGTTGAGGCGATTGAGTTTAAGGTTCTCAATTTTGAAGAAGGTTCTGATTTTAGAAATGAATGTTATATTTATCCTGTAAATATGTATGTGAGAGCTTGGGGGCTTTCATCATTAAGCATACCAAAATGTGATCTGGATTTAAAAGTTAATAAACAGTTGGTTCTAAAATATAATGAAGAAACAGGAGAGTATGAGATTCGTAATCAAAATGATGTTGCTATTTTAGATTGTACGCCTTGGTAATTAAAATTCTAACTATAATCAAAAGAAAAAGGTACAGAACTATGCTGTACCTTTTTCTTTTTTCCATTTCCGAAGCTGTGCCCTGAAGTTTTTAAACGGAGCCACGGTATTGATATGAATCCATTTCCAGACCGGCCATTGGGCGGGAGTTGTTGCCCATTTTCTTTGTCCGGGAGTGAATAGTGTGTCATCACTAAGGTTTTCTATCCAGTTAATAATTTCATCTACGTGATTTCGAAGCAGTTCTCTTTGTTCTTGTAAAGTATGAGAACCATATTGATTATAAAAAGACTGATATAATCCTCCCAGGTTATTCCATTTATATTCAGAAGTAGGAGTTTTCACTTCAATTCCTTTGCTTTCATCAGATTCCCACTGTAAAAGCAGGTGAGTCCAACCTAATTGATAGGAAATATTTTGGGACGGGGTTTTGTCAACTCCTGGTTGCAGAAGATCTTTGTCCTCTTCTTTTACATCATTAAATTCCTCATCATAGAGCAGGTATCTTTTCTTTAGCTCTTCAATAAGTTCTGTTTTGTCTTTATAAGTCTGCATATTTTACCTATTTTCTCAACTTACTGAAAGAAGCCATCAGATAAAATAAAAACGGAAGGATAAACAATGAACCCAGCATTAAAGCCCAACCTAATGCCGCAATAGTCTTTTCAGGAGCCATATGCTCAAGCAATGAAAGATGCTGTCCGTTTCCCAATAAAATAATATCCGGATTATGCTGATACGTTGCCGCTACTAAAATCATCACCATCTGGAATCCTGCCAAAGCACGTACGGGAAGTAGTTTTTGACGGTTCATCGCTCTTAAAATAAGCAATAAAGCAATCGTAGCAAAGGCAATTGCCATAATGCCCAAAGGTTTAGAAAATACCCACATCAAAAGGGGAATGTCTGAAATATAAGCAGTTGCGAATACCAATATTCCTGTAACCACAACAAAGATCATCGTCTGTTTGGATTTTCTGATCATTAATAAAAGGTCTGCCTTATCACGGGTTTCTCTTAATGAAAAGATAGAAGCAAGATAAGCACAAAGCGCTACCGTAAATAAACCTACGGAAACTCCAAACCAGTTCAGCCAGCTGAACACATACAAATCCAGAAAACCTACAGCATCAGGATTGATAGAATGTGAAACCGTCGCAGCAGCAATTAATCCCAAAAAGAAAGGAGTTAAAAGGCTGGCATAGTAAAAGATCTGAGTATATAAAACCTGCCAGTTATCCTTTACAGCATCATAATGCCTGAACGTAAAAGCTGTTCCTCTTGCAATAATTCCTAAAAGCATCAATACCAAAGGAATATGAAGATAGGTAGACATGGTGGTATAAATCTCGGGAAACCCTACAAAGAGAATTACAATGGCGATGATGAGCCACATGTGATTGGCTTCCCAAACAGGAGCAATAGATTCATACATAATCTCATGGGTTTTATGGCGGGCTTTTTTATTGGTGAACATTTCTACAATACCTGCTCCAAAGTCAGCTCCGCCTAAAATAATATAAAGACAGATGGATAGCCAGAGAAAACCTATTACAATGTAAATCATGATTTTTTGTTTTTATCGTTAAACTGAGCATCGGTAGGATCGTAAAGCTTCGGAACCATTTGAATCTGTCTCTTTAAAAGGAAAACAAGGATTAATGATAATGATACGAAAATAGCTGTAAAGAAATAGAATGAATACTGTATTCCCGGCATAGGAGTTACTGCATCAACCGTTCTCATAATCCCATAAATAATCCAAGGCTGTCTTCCGACTTCGGTTACCGTCCATCCTGCTTCCAGCGCAATATATCCGAAAGGGGTTGCTATTAAAAATGTTTTCAATAGCCAGTGTTTATTCAGCCATTCTTTTTTGAAGAAGAAAGCATATAAATAAATAGCTCCAATAACAATCATAACCACTCCGAAGAAAATCATGATTTGAAAAGCATAATGAACTACAGCAATCGGAGGCCATTCATCTCTGGGGAAATCCTTAAGACCTTTTACTTCAGAATTGAAGTTATTGCTCACCAGAAAACTTAAAACTTTCGGAATTTTCACCGCATATTTCACTTCTTCTTTTTCCTCATCAGGAATTCCTCCAATCACAAATGAAGCGCCTTTTTCCGTTTCAAAATGGGCTTCCATCGCAGCCAGCTTAATAGGTTGTCTTTCTGCTACCGATTTTGCAGCAACATCACCGCTTAGAGGTGCACCAAATGCTCCGATCAAAGCAAATCCTACGGCAATTCTAAAAGCCTTGGTGTGAAATTCAACATTTCTTTTTCGCATGATCATAAAAGCATGCACTCCGGCTACCGCAAATCCTGTTGCACAAAATGCTGCAACCGTCATGTGAAGAGCCTGTGGAAACCACGCATCATTGAACATTGCTTTGATAGGATCTATATTAAGATACTGTCCATTGATATAATCGAAACCAGTGGGAGAGTTCATCCATGAGTTGGCTGCTACCACCAGAATTCCGGAAGCCAGCCCGCTTACTCCTACAAGGAATCCACAGAACCAGTGAAACCATTTATTGAATCTTTCCCATCCATATAAAAAGAAGCCGATAGCAATAGCCTCAATGAAAAAGGCTGTTCCTTCTAGAGAAAACGGCATTCCGAAAATAGGACCTGCATGCTTCATGAAACCAGGCCATAGAAGTCCTAACTCAAAAGAAAGCATCGTTCCTGAAACCGCACCCGTAGCAAAAAGAATAGCCACCCCTTTGCTCCATGCTTTTGTCAGTCCTTTGTATACTTCATTATTGGTCTTTAGGTATTTCCAATGGGCAAAAGCCATCAGAAAAGGCATCACCATACCCACACAGGAGAATATGATATGAAAGCCCAGAGAGAGTGCCATCTGAGCGCGTGCTGCTATAAAATCATCCATAATTTCAACTTTTCAGTAAATAAATTTACGCATAAATTATTGATGTTGAATATGATTTACAACAGTTGGTATTTCACCAATACCTTTTAATTTTGAATCTTTTATTGGCTTACTTTTTCTTATGTTTTCGATAAGAAAACTCTACATTTTTTTGACACTTTTTAACTTTCATACCTCGAAAAAAATCACGATATTTGTAAGTCTTTGCATAGAGCAGGATTTTTAATATTTAATATGAGTCAAAAACAATATACAGCTAGTAGTATTCAGGCATTGGAAGGAATGGAGCACGTACGTATGCGTCCTTCAATGTACATTGGTGATGTAGGAGTCCGAGGGCTTCACCACTTGGTTTATGAAGTAGTAGATAACTCTATTGACGAGGCATTGGCAGGATACTGCGACACGATCTTCGTTAGCATCAAGGAAGGAAACGGAATTGAGGTAAGTGATAACGGTAGAGGTATCCCGGTTGATTTCCACGAAAAAGAGCAGAAATCTGCCCTTGAAGTTGTAATGACGAAAATTGGAGCCGGAGGTAAGTTTGACAAAGACTCTTATAAGGTTTCCGGAGGTCTTCACGGGGTTGGGGTTTCGTGTGTGAATGCACTTTCCAATGAGATGATCACTACTGTTTACAGAGATGGAAACGTTTACCAGCAGATCTATTCAAGAGGAAAAGCTCAGACAGGTGTAGAGGAAATTGGTCACAGTGAAAGAAGAGGTACCAAACAGTTTTTCCAACCGGATGATACAATCTTTACAGAATTAATTTATAATTACGATACATTAGCAAGCCGTTTAAGAGAACTTTCTTATCTTAATAAAGGAATCACCATTACTTTAACGGATGAAAGAGAGAAATTAGAAGACGGATCTTTCCGGTCAGAAATTTTCCATTCAGAAGGTGGATTAAAAGAATTCGTTGCTTACATCGATGGTAATCGTGAGTCTATCATGGAACACGTAATTTTCATGGAAGGCGAAAGAGATGATATTCCTGTAGAGGTAGCAATGCGTTATAATACATCTTTCAACGAAAATCTTCACTCTTACGTAAACAATATCAATACGCATGAAGGAGGAACTCACCTTGCAGGTTTCAGACGTGCTTTAACGAGAACCCTTAAGAAATATGCTGATGATTTAGGAATTCCACAGAAAGAGAAAGTAGAAGTTACAGGAGATGACTTCCGTGAGGGGTTAACAGCTGTAGTTTCGGTAAAAGTAATGGAACCTCAGTTTGAAGGACAGACTAAAACAAAATTAGGAAACTCTGAAGTTTCAGGGGCTGTAGATAAAATTGTAGGAGAAATGCTTACTAACTTCTTGGAAGAAAATCCTAATGAAGCTAAGCTGATCGTTCAGAAAGTTGTTTTAGCTGCAAAAGCAAGACAGGCTGCTAAGAAAGCCCGTGAAATGGTTCAGAGAAAATCTCCGATGGGAGGTTCTGGTCTTCCGGGAAAACTATCTGACTGTTCTTCAAAAGATCCTGCAGAATCAGAGATCTTCCTTGTAGAGGGAGATTCCGCAGGTGGAACAGCCAAGCAGGGAAGAGACAGACACTTCCAGGCTATCCTTCCTTTAAGAGGTAAAATCTTGAACGTAGAAAAGTCTATGCTTCATAAAGTATATGATAATGAAGAGATCAGAAATATTTATACGGCTCTTGGGGTTTCTGTAGGTACTGAAGAAGACAGCAAAGCATTGAACATGGCTAAGCTAAGATACCACAAGATCGTTATCATGACCGATGCCGATATTGACGGATCTCACATTTCTACATTGATCCTTACGTTCTTCTTCAGATATATGAAGGAGCTTATTGAAAACGGATATATTTATATTGCTCAACCTCCTTTATACCTGTTAAAGAAAGGGAATAAAAAAGTATACGCGTATAACGAAAAAGAACGTGAAGAGTTTACTTTAGAAATGTCTCCGGACGGTAAAGGAGTAGAAGTACAACGTTACAAAGGTCTTGGAGAAATGAACCCTGAGCAGCTTTGGGAAACTACCCTTAATCCTGAACACAGAATTCTGAAGCAGGTAACTATTGATAATGCTGTAGAGGCTGATAGTGTTTTCTCAATGTTGATGGGAGATGAAGTTCCGCCAAGAAGAGAGTTTATCGAGAAAAATGCGAAATATGCAAAAATTGATGCATAAACCTTTTTAAAAATATAATAAAAAAGCTTCTAATTATTTAGAAGCTTTTTTTATATTTGGATAAACCAAAAAAACAATAATATGTTAACTCTTTTACAAACAGATCCTTACAACGGGGCGGATGCGGCTTCTGGAGCAGTGGCTGCAGGATTAGGGATCGGAACGATGTTCTTCGGCTTACTGTGTTATATTTTCTATGGATACTGCATGTACAAAATCTTCCAGAAAGCAGGAAGACAAGATGCCTGGGCCGCCTTTATTCCTATTTACAACACCATCGTATTGCTGGAAATTGTGAAAAAACCAATTTGGTGGATCATTCTTTTCTTTATTCCATTGGTAAATATCTATGCATGCTGGGTTGTATATGACAGACTGGCCAAAGGCTTTGCCAAAGAAACTCCTCTTTACACGATTCTGATTCTCCTTTTCGGATTTATTTTTATTCCTGTATTGGGACTTGGAAGTGATCAGTTTGATAGTAAACTGGTCCCGAATGATTAAAAAAGAAACAAAAAATTTAAAAGACTTCATTTTTGAGGTCTTTTTTTATAAATAATTTTCAACTGTAGAATTTATTGTACTTCTTCTTATTATTAATTCTACATTATTAAAATCACCTGAATTGTAATTTATTTTAAATTTGGAATGCAGATAATATGAAGTTTATTCCTTCATGCCACAGAATAGATACTCCCTTCTCCCAATATAGAATGAGTATAAATATTCTGTTTTTAACTTTTCAAAATTGAATGATGAAAAGTTGATAATGTATTCATTTTCTTATAAGTACGTTTAATAAAGTACTTTTTTAAGTAATAGGTTAAGGCTTCACATGTTGAAGCCTTTTATATTTTTTTTAACAGTTATTAAGATTTTATTATTTTTGTACCATCTTAATAACTATGATGAAAATATTAGTCCTGGGGGCTTTATCTACTGCCTCATTATATTTCGCACAGAGCTATCCTGCCTCTGCCATTCCTGAGAATTTAAAGAAAAATGCTAACGTTGTTATACGAAAAAAATTTACAACGGTTCAGATCAACAAAGTTGATGAAATAAAATACCAATATAATACTGTGACTACAGTTTTAAATAAAGATGGTGATGAACGGGCTGTAGCGTATATACCTTATGATAAAGCAAAAAGTATTTCTAACATAAAAGTTACGATTTATGATGAAGCCGGAAAAAAGGTTAAGAGCTTTTCAAAGTCGGATTTTAAAGATTTTGCCAATAATCCGCAGGGAGTTTTCTATTCCGATAACAGAATTCTGGTATTTTCTTACACATCAGTTCAGTATCCTTATACTGTTGATTTTTCTTATGAAAGTGAAGATAAGAATACGATCTTTATTCAGGATTTTGTACCGTTTTACTCTATTAAAATGTCTTTGGAAGAGGCTCAGTTCAAAATCATTAATACATCAGGAATTGAACTTCGTACTAAGGTATACCCTTCAAAGTATAACTATGCGTCTGTTGTAGAAAATGGAAGTGAAAATGATAAGACCTATTCCTATAAAAATGTACCTGCCATTGATGATGCTTTTATGATTCCAGAGCCTGTTAAAATCTTACCTTCAGTAAATTTTGCTCTGACAAAATTTAACCTGGCAGGAAAACAAGGGATTTTAAATAACTGGACGGATTTTGGAACCTGGTATTATAAAGATCTGATAGAACCAGTTTCAGTATCTACTCCAGCTATTAAAGCTGAAGTTGCATCTTTACAATTACAGGGTTCTGTGGAAGATAAAGTAAAGAAAATTTATCAGTACATGCAGAACAAAACCCGATATATCGCTGTAGGATTAGGAATTGGAGGCTGGCTTCCCATGCAGCCGGATGAAGTCCACAAAAAAGGATATGGAGATTGTAAAGCATTAACGAATTATATGAGAATTCTATTGAACGAAGCTGGAATTCCATCTAAATACTGTGTGATCAATTCCAGTTCCTCACAGGTTTCTTTTGATCCTGAATTTCCTTCTATGGGCGGAAATCACGCTATTCTGATGATCCCGACTGAAAAAGGAAATATCTGGCTTGAAAATACCTCTCAGCAAATAGCCTTTAATCATCTAAGCTATAATACCACAGATAGGAATGCGCTTGCTGTAACTCCGAAGGGAATAGAACTTATCAATACACCAGTTTATAAAGCTGAACAGAATAAAGAAAAACAGATCCTGCGGGTTAACCTTAATGAGGATAACAGCATTATCGGGACTGGAAATTTTTCCTATACGGGAAATCAATATGATTATAATTTGAGGTTTGCCAGTCTTGATCCCAAGGAAAAAAATGATGCGGTAAAAGAGAGATTTAAGGTATTAAACTTTGAAAAGGTAGAGATGAAAAACTTTAATAATGACAGAGATAATGCCATTATTACCTATGACCTTGATTTTAAAACCAATAATTTCTCTAAAAAAGCAGGAAACAGCCTTCTCTTCAGATCGGTGCCTATTTTTAGTGATACTGTCTTTAAAAATGATGAAAACCGTGAGCTTCCTTTTGAAGTAGGCATGTCTTATGAGGATGAATATGAAATTGCCTTTGTTCTTCCTTTAGGATATAAAGTTGACGAAACTCCGGATAACGCAAGCATTACTTCCGAGTTCGGATCTTATAAGCTAAGCTTTGTTAAAAGTGATGATCAGGTAAAAGTGATCAGAAAAATACAGATTAATAAAGGGCTGTATCCAAAAGAAAAGTACAATGACTATATCAGTTTCAGAAAAAAGATTCTGAATATGGATAATTCAAAAATTTTAATAACAAAAATATAACCATGAAAAAAATAATAGTATTGCTTCTTTGCTCAGCCGGCACAATACTGGTAAATGCTCAGAAGAAATATGAATTTCTGAATCCTCCGAAATTTAATGATGCAGATTTGTCTAAAACCAAATCATTACTGGATGATAATGCTCCTGCAGAGATCTTGTATAAATCTGCTTATTTTATGATCGATAACAATACCGGTAATCTGCATAAAAGATATTTTTACAGAGTTAAGATTTATGATAAAGATAAAGCTGAAGATTGGCTGAATCTCGAAATTCCTATCTATAATATCGGTTCAAACAGGGAATCACTAGGTAAATTCAAAGCTTTTACCTATAATCTTGAAAATGGAAATTCTGTTCCTGTAAAAGTAGAAAAGAGTTCTCAATATAAAAGTAAAGAGAATAAATATGTTACTCTCACAAAATTTGCATTTCCAGGTGTGAAAAACGGGTCAATCCTGGAATATCAATATGAAATTATTTCTCCGTTCAGATTTATGATTCCTGAAGTGTTGATAGAATCCGACACTCCTTCTCTGAATACAGAATACGTTTTTGATACTCCCATTAATATGTCATATAACGTAAATTATACAGGGGGAATTACTCCAAAGTACAGAGAGATGGAGGAAAGATACCTATATGGTTCACAATACAGAACCTACAGATTTGCTTATGAAAATCTGAAAGGTTTTAAAACTGAAAAATTTGTAAGAAATGACAGAAACTTCAGAACAAAAATCAGTGCTGAGCTGAATTCTACAAATTTCGGAGAGCTTAAGCTGTATTCTTCCTCATGGGATCAGATTGGGAAGAGATTGTATGAAAGTGAAGATTTTGGAGGAGAGCTGAAAAAAGCAAAACTGGCAAAAGAAAATATGCCGGCAGGAATTTCAGAAATGAAAACGGATCTTGAAAAGGCAAATGCTATTTTTTCCTACGTTCAAAAGACCTTTACCTGGAATAAAGATAAAGGAATCTACACAGAAGATGGCATCAGGAAACTGTTGGAAACTAAAGTTGGGAACGCTGCAGAAATCAATCTTTTTCTTGTGATGATGCTTCGCGAAGCAGGTCTTAAAGCTGATCCGTTGGTAATTTCTACAGTAGAAAACGGGTTAATCAACCTGGTTTCGCCTAATATTTCCAATATGAATTTTGTATTAGCCGCTATCAGTATTGATGACCAGCTGCATATCTATGATGCCACCTCAAAACAATCTTCTCTGGATGAAATTCCTCTTAAAAACTGGAATCAGTATGGAATTTTAGTCACCAAAGGCAAAACTCTTCTGATTCAAATGGCTAATGTGAAGTCGAGTAATACTTTCCTTACGGTCAATGGTAAAATTAATGATGATGGAAGTATTTCAGGAACTTACTCAGACAGAGATACCGGAGCTTACGCAATGTATGTAAAGGACAGCTATGACGATAATGCCGAGAAATATAAAAAACAGTATAAAGAAAACTTCTCCATGGACTTTACGGATATCGATTCAAAAGTGCTGGAAAATGGAGACTTTGAAAGCAGCATGAAATTCTCTTCTCCCAACCTGATTGATAGAGTAGGAAAGAAAATGATCATTAATCCTATGCTGTTCTTAAACAAAAGTTCCAATGAATTTGATCAGACGGAAGTAAGACAGTATCCTATCGATTTTGGATCACCGATCACAAAAGTAAAAAAAGTAACTCTTGAAATTCCGGAAGGTTATATGATTGAGGAAATGCCTAAAGAAAAAAAGATTGTTACAGAAGATAAAGAAATAGAATACACCTATTCTATCGTACAAAAAGGAAATAAGCTGGAGGTAACGACCACTACAAAAATTAACAGCTCAGATTATCCGAAAGAATATTACCCTGCATTCAAACAAATCTGGGGCGTGGCTTCGAAATTTGAAAATCAGGTCATAAGTCTTGTAAAAAAGTAATATTTAACATGATTTAAATAAAAAAAAAATTTTTTTCAAAAACCATTCATCTTTTGAATGGTTTTTGTATTTGATACCAAAAAAATGAGAATTATGAAAAATACGATTGCTGTTATAGCATTATCTTCTTTCTTAGCAGTGACTGCCTGTAAAAAAAATGAAACGGCAGGATCAGCAGAAAAAACTGAGAAAAAAGCCGCTGAAGAATTTGTAGTAGACTCTGTGAAGGTCAATGACTCTACAAAAATAACTGATTCGTTAAAAGTGAGCTTTACTTCAAAGCTTTTGGTTTTCCCTACTTTAAAAGATAAAAAACTGTTAGACAGCATCTATTTCCAGAATGAAAAGATTAAAGACTTTTCCAAAGCCGGTCTTCAGGCTTATCTGGATAATGAAAAAAACAATTATTTCAATTCTGTAAAAAATGATAATAAAGACTGGGTTTCAGATGTTACGTATGCTCAAAACTGGTATTCAAGCTCACACATGAACCTTATTTCCAACACCAACGGTTATATGCATATCCAATATGTAGGAAGCGGATATGAAGGTGGGGCACATGATAATTACGGATTTTCCGAAAGAGTTTTTGATCTGAAAAACAGCAAAAAATTAGAATTGAAAGACATTACTTCAATGCCTAAAAATAAAATTGAAGCCATTCTGATGAAAAATATTGATAAAATGAATAGTGGTACGATGGATGGTGACGGAGAAGTGAAGAACTCAGAAATGCTTTTAGTGGATAAAATTCCGGCATCTGATAACTTTTATTTTGATGATAAAAACCTGTATTTTCACTACAGTCCCTATGAAATAGCTGCGTTTGCTGCCGGAGATATTACCATTCCTGTTTCATGGGAAGACCTGAAAGGCACATTAAATGCAGAATTTAAAGAAAGAATGAAAATTAAGTAAATTAATGCTTCCAGTTCTGGAAGCATTTTTTAATTTTGTGGTAATGGACAAAGTAGCTTTTATTATCAATCCTTTTTCGGCCAAAAAAAACTATCAGCCGTTTTTAAATGAACTTAAAACAAAGGTTAATAACCCATTGTATTATGTGTCGGAATCTATTCCAGGAACAGATGAATTTATTCAGTCCCATTTTGAAGAAGTAGATATTTTTGTGGCCATCGGAGGGGATGGTACTATTTCTACAGTAGCCAAAAATCTGATTTATACCGATAAAATTCTGGCCATTTTTCCGGCAGGTTCGGGAAATGGATTTTCCAATGAAACACAATTCAGTAAAAACCTGGATGAACTTTTAGAAAAAATAAAAGCCAAAAACTCCAGAAAGATCGATACTTTCACGGTAAATGACAGGCTTTCCATCAATGTTTCGGGAACGGGATTTGACGGTAAAGTGGTTAAAGAATTTGAAAAAACAAGCCGTGGCTTTAAAAATTATATCAAAGTTTCCCTGAAAACCTTTTTCAATTACAAACCCATTAAGGTGAAATTTTTCGATGAAAAATATCAACAGTACAACGGAAGGTATCTGATGATGAACATCGCCAATACCCGCCAGTTTGGTAACAATGCTTATATTGCTCCGAAAGCCAGTAAAAGTGATGGATTGGTTGACATGGTTTTGGTAAAAAAGTTTCCATTGACGTATTCTGCACTCTTTGCTTTCCGAATGTTTACCAAAAGACTGAAAGATGATGAATATGTAACCTATCTTCCGGTCTCTGAAATATCGTTTAAGGTCAATACCAAAAACTGGCATCTGGATGGTGAATTC
Organism: Chryseobacterium sp. WLY505; assembly: GCF_030846215.1. Taxonomy (NCBI): domain Bacteria; kingdom Pseudomonadati; phylum Bacteroidota; class Flavobacteriia; order Flavobacteriales; family Weeksellaceae; genus Chryseobacterium; species Chryseobacterium sp. WLY505. Next base: position 112,272 of record NZ_JAVCWI010000008.1, read on the forward strand.
AATAAGATCAAATCACCGGTTCATGTTAAAGTTCAACCTGCGAGTTTGAGTATTTTGATTTAAAGTTTTAGATTACGGGGTGCGGGTTTTTTGTTTCGGGTTTACTAATTGCTGGTTGTTTGGTTTCGAGTTACGTGTTACACACAACATTAAACCTTAAACCTTAAACCTTGAACCTTAAACCTTGATTCTCTCCCGAATCCCTGCAACCTAAAACCTACCATCTGCCACCTATTTACACTTCCAGTTTCTTTTCTACCTCAGCCGGATGGTCCAGGCAGTAGTGAAGCTGTTTTTTATCAAGCTGTTTTTCCCAATTCGCTACAACAACTGTTGCTACGGAATTTCCAATAACATTCGTTAATGCACGGCATTCACTCATGAACTTATCAATTCCAAGAATCAAAGTCATTCCTGCAATCGGAATTTCAGGAACTACGGCCAGTGTTGCTGCAAGGGTCACAAATCCGGCACCTGTAACGCCAGCTGCACCTTTTGAACTTAACATAGCCACCAAAAGAAGCATCAGCTGCTTTTCAATAGGAAGATGAATATTTAAGGCCTGAGCAATAAAGAGAGAGGCCAGGGTCATATAAATATTCGTTCCGTCAAGATTGAAAGAATATCCGGTGGGAACCACAAGGCCTACAATGGCGCGTGAACAGCCCGCTTTTTCAAGTTTTTCCATAATTCCGGGAAGGGCAGATTCTGACGAGCTTGTGCCCAGAACGAGAAGAAGTTCTTCTTTAAGGTAAAAAAGAAGTTTCAAAATATTAAATCCGTTATACCATGCTACCGCTCCCAATACCAGAACGACAAACAGGATTGACGTAATATAAAATGTACCTACAAGGAATATAAGATTCAGAACAGAATGAAGTCCGTATTTACCGATCGTAAAAGCCATGGCACCGAAAGCACCTATCGGGGCAAGTTTCATCAACATATGGACGATTTTAAATACCGGAGTGGATAAATCCTGTAGGAAATCGGTTACTTTCTGGCTCTTTTCTTTTGTTAAAACCAAAGCAACTCCCATTAAAATAGCGACCAGAAGAACCTGAAGGATATTATCACCCACCAATGGACTGAATAATGTCTCAGGAATAATATTCATAATAAAACCCGTAAGTGTAGATTCATGAGCTTTTGCCTGGTATTGTGAAACATCGCCCGAAAGGGTAGCAGGATCAATGTTCAAACCATGTCCCGGCTGCAGAATATTTCCTACCACTAATCCGATGATAAGAGCAAGGGTTGAAAAGGTGAAAAAGTAGATCATAGCTTTTATGGCAATTCTGCCTACTTTTTTCAAATCGGTCATGTGAGCGATCCCCAAAGTAAGGGTTATAAAAATTACCGGAGCGATAATCATTTTTACCAGTTTGATGAATCCGTCTCCCAAAGGTTTCATCTTTTCACCTAATTCAGGATAAAATTTTCCCAGAAGAATACCCGCAATGATGGCGATAATCACCTGGAAATAAAGCTGATTGTATATTTTTTTTGCTTTCAAAGAACAGTCGTTTTGTTTTTTTAAGGCCGAAAATTAAGAAAATTTATCTGAAAACATGACAAAAGTCATTAAAAGAATCTACAATATTGGTTTTCTAAAATGCTTAAAAAAGCTTGGGCTTCATTCGGAGAATGAAGCCCAAGCTGTATTATTGCTGTATTATATAAGGATTATTCCACTGCTACAGAATCATCTCCACGGCCATCTGCTACTGCGTGAATATTTCCGTTTTCATCAAGAACAATCATTTCTGTTTTCCCAATATATTTTGTCTTTTCAATGACGTAATTCTTACTTTTCAGTTCAGAAATAGTACTTTCCGGAAAATTATTTTCAACAGTAATGGTTTCCGGAAGCCACTGGTGGTGGAACTTTGGTGCATTGACTGACATGTTCGCATTGAGTTTAAAATCAACCACATTCACAATGGATTGGTATACTGAAGTTGGAATTGTAGTTCCTCCAGGTGTTCCCACAACCATATAAGGCTTTCCGTTTTTAAGAATAATGGTTGGGGTCATAGAAGAGAGCATTCTCTTGTTAGGCTGTATTGAATTGGCCTCTCCACCCACAGCTCCAAACATATTCGGTACACCTGGTTTGATAGAGAAATCATCCATTTCATTATTTAAAAAGAATCCTGCACCTGAAACAAGCACTTTGCTTCCGTAATACCCGTTAAGAGTTGTTGTTACCGAAGCTGCATTTCCGTCCTTATCCAATACGGAAATATGGGTGGTCTGCATAGATTCTTTAGGCTGTTCTATGATTTTACCTACTTCGGAACTTGGAGTAGCCTTGTCAAAACTGAAACTTTTCCATCTTCCTTTCAAATATTCATCCGAGATCAGGTAAGAGGTTTTATCCTGAATAAAATCCGGATCCCCCATATATTCTGCTCTGTCTGCAAAGGCTCTTCTTTCTGCTTCGGCCATAATCTGAACCGCTTTTGCAGAGTTTTGCTGATACTTTTCAAGGTTTTCGAAACTAGCCATTCTGAGCATCTGGGCAAGAAGAACTCCACCACTTGATGGTAGAGGCATCGTAACAACATTGCTTCCTTTGTAATCAAATTCAAGCGCTTTTCTTTCGGCAACTTTATAATTTTTAAGATCTTCCAGGGTGATGATTCCGTTTCCTCTTTTCATTTCGGCAACTAAAAGATCAGCTGTTTTTCCTTCATAAAAACCTTTTGCTCCTTGTTTCTGAATCAGTTTCAAAGTTTCAGCTAAGTCTTTTTGAACCAATAGATCTCCGGCTTTCCATGGGGTATCCTTCACGAAAATGATGGAAGATTTATTATGTTTCTGGAATTTTTCCCTTTGGTTATTCAGCATTTCTGCCTCTTTGTCTGTGATGGCAAATCCTTTTTCAGCAAGATCAATAGCAGGCTGGATGATTTTTTCCATAGGCAGTTTACAGTACTTCAGCGTTGCAAAGAAACCTGCTACACTTCCGGGAATACCTACAGCCAGTCTTCCGTTCTGGGAAAGATCTGTATCTGCTTTTCCTTTTTTATCAATATACATATCTCGGGAAGCTTTTTTGGGAGCTGTTTCCCTGTAATCCAGTGTAAATTTTTCACCATTATTTTTTACGCCTACCAAAAATCCTCCGCCACCAATGTTTCCGGCTTGCGGATATACTACAGCAAGTGCATATTGTGTCGCCGTAACAGCATCATAGGCATTTCCGCCCATCTTTAAGATTTTGGCTCCCGCTTCACTGGCTAACGGATGTGCGGAGACCACAACACCTTTCTTTTTTACCTGTACTTCTTTGATAATATTGATATCTGTGAACTGAGCCCAGCTAAGTTGAGCAGCCAAAAGCATCGAAGCAATTAAAATCTTCTTCATATGATTGTTTTTTCTTACAACAAAATTATTGATTTTTTTGTGTAAATGGCTGTTTTTAGCAAGGAGATGAAAATCATACATTATTATTTGTACTTGTTAATATGTTTTAAATTAATTTGCGATTAATTGTTTATTTAATTAATAATATTGAATAATATTTAAATTATTTAGAGTTTTAGTGAAATTTAGTTTATTTTTTATGATTTGAATTGCTACATTTGAAAAAAAAATGCATGAAAAAAAATTACCAGAAAATTGCCTTTTTGGGAGGCCTGTTCTTTCTATCAGCTAACCTAAATGCTCAAACTAAAGATTCTGTACAAGTAAAATCAGTAGATGAAGTTAAGATTACCGTAGGATCCAGAAATAAAAACCGTGTTGCAACTGATACACCTGTTCCTGTAGATGTTATTAATATTGGATCACAATCTGTGCTAAGCCCGCAAACCGATCTGAATCAGATCTTAAACTATGCTGCGCCCTCTTTTACTTCCAATTCAACCACTGTAGCAGATGGTACGGATCATGTTGATCCTGCTCAGCTGAGAGGGCTGGGACCGGATCAGGTACTTGTTTTACTTAATGGAAAGAGAAGGCATACTTCATCACTTGTAAATATTAACGGTTCTCCAGGCAGGGGATCAGTAGGGACAGATCTGAATGCTATTCCGGCTTTTGCGATTGAAAGGCTGGAAGTACTGCGGGACGGTGCATCAGCGCAATATGGTTCTGATGCGATTGCCGGAGTAATTAATGTGATCATGAAAAAAAATACGAATGCATTTACCGCTGCAATTACAGGAGGTGGATTTAATTCGAAAGGAGCTAATGATCATACCGGAGGATGGGACGGAGAGAAGTATCAGCTTGATCTTAATTACGGAACTAAAATTGGCAATAACGGATTCATTAATTTTACAGCAAGCTTGCTGAACAGGAATGATACCAGAAGAGCAAAGTCAGCAACAGGGGATATTTTTAATGGTTATAATGCTGTTGAGCAAAGGGCATTAGAAAAAGGAGTTAATATTTCTGCTCTTTTTGGGAATATCAATAATACTTCCAATACACAGCAAATCATAGATTATATACATCAATATGCTCCAAATGTAAACTATTTTACTGCTGCACAGCAGGCTAGTATTCAGTCGGCAAATACAATTGCTGCCCTGCAGGATCTGCTTAAGGGTGATGTTACTGAAAATGAGCTTGCTTACAGGGGATTAACAAGAGACGACTTTAATATGAGGGTGGGACAATCCAGGTTAGGGTCCGGTCAGTTTTTTATGAACTCTGAATTTGACCTGTCTACAACAATCCGGGGATATGCTTTTGGGGGAATTTCCTATAGAGCAGGAAATGCAGCAGGATTTTACAGAAGACCTAATCAAAACAGAACCTCAACGTCAATATATCCTAATGGTTTTTTACCGGAAATTACTTCTGATGTTATAGATCTCTCTTTTGCAGCAGGGTTTAAAGGAAAATTAGGTAATATTAATTATGATATCAGTAATACGTTCGGAAGAAATACTTTTGATTATACAATAAAAAATACCGCCAATGCATCCATGCTGTATCCTGGTAAAAGAGAGTTTAATGCAGGAGGTTTGGGATTCTCTCAAAATACCATCAATGCAGACTTCGATACCAAGTTAGACTGGTTAAAAGGGTTTAATATTGCCTTTGGAGGAGAAATGAGGTTTGAAAAATATAAGATAGAAAACGGTGAGGAAGCTTCATGGGCTCTGTATGATATTAATGGGAGTATTCAAAACCCTGTAACAAGTAGCGCACTAAAGCCTACCGATTTCTTTGGAAGTACCAGACCCGGAGGAGCTCAGGTGTTTCCTGGTTTCCGGCCTGAAAATGCTTTAAATAAAGGAAGACATTCTATAGCTGCTTATGTGGATACGGAACTGGATGTTACAGATAAATGGTTGGTGAGTGCCGCTTTGAGATATGAAAACTATTCAGACTTTGGTTCAACATTCAACTATAAGGTAGCTACAAGATATAAATTAACTGACCATATCAATCTCCGGGCGGCACATTCCACAGGATTCAGGGCTCCTTCTTTGCAGCAGATCTATTTTAATGCCACAGCGACACAATTTGTGGGCGGAACGGCATATGAAGTAGGTACTTTTTCTAATGATTCCGATGTAGCGGGTATTCTTGGAATTCCACAATTGAAACAGGAAGAGTCGGTGAGTTATTCTGCTGGTTTTACGGCTAAGATCCCTCAGATGAATTTAACGTTTACAATGGATGGTTATTATATTAAAATTAAAAACAGAGTTGTATTAACTGATCAGTTTTCAAGGCCTTCAGGAACTTATCCGGCGGAAAGTGACCTAGGGAAATTGCAGACTGCCTTTGATAAAGCCAATGCAAATGCTGCCACTTTTTTTGCAAATGCGATTGATACACAGACGAAAGGTATTGAAGGGGTGATTTCACATAAAGCAAAATTTTCTCAGGCAGTAGCTTTGAATTCTGATTTTGCTGTTACAGTGTCAAAGACAAACAGGATAGGCGATATACATGGTTCTGATGTTCTAATCAATGCCGGGCAGATCAACAGGTATTATTCGGAATCCAGCCGTGTTTACCTTGAAGAAGCTATCCCAAGATTCAAAGCTTCCTTGAACAATGCCCTGGAGATTAATAAATTCAGTGTGTTGCTAAGAAATGTTTATTTCGGGAAAGTTACGGATCCTAATGCAATGGATGCTAACGGGGACGGAATCGTAAGTGGGGAAATCATTAACGGACAGGCTGTTGCTACTGAACATCCCGTTTGGGGAGGAAAAATAATTACCGACCTCTCTCTTGGATATAATTTTACTAAAAACTTTAAACTGACAGTCGGGGCGAATAATTTGTTTGATATTTATCCTGATAAAAACTACGGTCCGGCAACGGTAAAAACTCCTTCTCTGGATGCTTCCGGTAACCTCGTATATGTTAATACTTCCACCATTGATCTTACTAATCAAAACCAGTTTGTGTACTCAAGAAATGTTTCTCAGTTCGGAATGAACGGAAGATTTCTTTTTGCCAGGGTAAATCTTACTTTTTAGTTAAAGATTTCAGGAATATAAAAAGGTGTACGAAAGTATACCTTTTTTATTATGGTTGGCATGTTTTTTTTACTTTTGTACAATTCTAAAAAAAATCTGAAAAATGGAATCCTATACGGAAAGAATATTGATTACAGGTGCCTTGGGACAAATTGGTACCGAACTGACAAACAGACTTGTTGAAATTCATGGAGCGGAAAACGTTGTTGCTTCAGGATTGGACAGATGGCAGGAAGGAATTACTTCTGCCGGACACTACGAAAGAATGGATGTTACCAATACCCAATTGGTAAGACAGGTGATTCATGATTATGAGATCACGACAGTGTATCACCTCGCTTCCCTTTTATCCGGAACTTCGGAAAAGCAGCCTGTTTTTGCGTGGAAACTGAATCTTGAGCCACTGCTTCATTTTTGTGAAATGGCGAAAGAAGGGCTTCTTAAAAAGATCTTCTGGCCAAGTTCTATCGCAGTATTTGGAAAAGGAATTCCAAAGCATGACGTAGGACAGGATGTAGTGTTGAATCCAACAACTGTTTACGGAATCTCTAAAATGGCAGGGGAGAAGTGGTGTGAGTACTATTTCGATAAATATGGGGTGGATGTAAGAAGTATCAGATATCCCGGATTGATCTCATGGAAGACTCCTGCGGGAGGTGGAACTACCGACTATGCCGTTGAGATTTTCTACAAAGCAATTGAAGACGGAAAGTATACAAGTTTCATTTCCGAAAATACAGGAATGCCGATGTTGTATATGGATGATGCCATCAATGCAACCTTGAAATTAATGGACGCTCCTAAAGAAAGTTTGACGGTTCGTTCTTCTTATAATCTGGGCGGAATGTCATTTACGCCAAAAGAATTGGCAGAAGAAATCACAAAAGAAATTCCGGATTTTACGATTGATTATAACCCGGATTTCAGACAGGCAATTGCAGATTCTTGGCCGGCATCTATTGATGATTCAGTAGCGAAAAAAGACTGGGGTCTGACGTATGATTTCGGAATTTCTGAAATGACAAAAGATATGATCAAGAATCTGAAAGTAAAATTAGGAAAGGATTAATAATGTAAAGTAATACTTTAATTACTTTTGTTTTTAACATCTGATTTTTAATATTTTATATAATTTATACAAACTTTAATTTAAATGGTATTATTGACTTTTAACATCACTTGTATTGAGGCTGAAATAAAAAACGGCTCTCCAATTACTGCTGATGAGCGATTGAAAATTACAGAAGATAATACCAAAGCTATTCTTAGAATTTTAGATATTCATGATATCAAATCAAGTTTTTTTGTAGAGGTTTCTCTTACTGAAAAACTTCATCATTTAATAAAAGCAATTTCATCCAAAGGGCATGAAATTGCTTTTTATAACAAAGGTTCAAATCCGGAAGAAATTGAAAATGCCAAGAAGAATATTCAGGATCTTCTGGAAAAACAGATCAGAGGAATCCGTCAGAAAGATGTAAAAGTTTCTCAGGAAACTTTGAAGATGATGGAGTTTAATTATGTCTCCAATATTGATAATGCCAATATTCTTTTTCCCTTCAAAAGACTTAAAAGAGATACCGTCATCACAGAAGAAGACGGACTGAGTATTGTTCCGGAAAGTATCTCTCCGTACAGTCAGCTGCCTTATAATGATTTTGTATTCCAGATCCTGCCGATGAAGTATTATCAGAATATGGTTCTCGAAACTTTGCAGAATGAAGAATTTGTGCTGATCTATCTCAACACATGGCAGTTTACAGATTTCAAGAAATATCGTTTTGATATTCCTTTTTACCGAAGCTTATTTTCGGGCAAAAAAATGGAGGACAAATTAGATGCCCTCCTTACTTTTCTCAATGACAGGGAAATGGCTACTTCCCGCATGAAAGATTATATTTTTTAGGTAATAGGTTGCAGATGTTAGGTAGCAGGTTTTTTGGGTTTGAGAGTTTTTGAGTTTGAGAGTGTGAGTGTTTAACGCGGTAGGTAACCAGGAACAAAAACAACCCATCATTTGTAAATAATAACTCGTATCCCGAATCTCGCATCCCGAAGCCCGGACCTCTAGCTCAACTCAAAAAGCGTAATCTCCGGCAGTACACCCACTCTTCCCGGATATCCCAATACACCAAATCCTCTGTTTACATACAGCAGTTTTCCCTCACTTTCATACAAGTCAGCCCATTTTGGATACTTATACTGTACGGGTGACCATTTTACATTTTTAAGATCTAAACCAAACTGCATTCCGTGGGTATGTCCTGAAAGGGTCAGATGGATGTTTGCAGGATGTTTTTTTACCACGTAGTCAAAGTGAGTTGGATCATGGCTCATCAGAATCTTTGTAGCGGATTCAGGCACATCTTTTAAAGCGTCATCTATTCTTCCGAATTGAGGGAATGGTTTCAGTCCCCAGTTTTCGACTCCAAGAATATATAGTTTTTCGCCGTTTCTTTCGATCACCCTGTGCTCGTTTCTCAGCATGTCAAATCCCGCCTGTTTTTCATACTGAATTAAGTTGTCAAGGTTTTGTTTTTTGGCTGCAGGTGATTCCCAGGTTACGTAATCTCCGTAATCATGGTTTCCTAGCACAGCTAATTTTCCGTCTTTAGCCTTAATTTTTGAAAACAGAGGGATGAAAGGTTTGAACTCATCTGCTACGTTGTTCACCATGTCTCCAGTAAACAATACCAGGTCAGGTTTCTGCTCGTTGATCAGGTCGATTGCATGCTGCAATTTGCCCGGATCTGAGAAACTTCCACTGTGAACATCTGAAATCTGGATGATTTTATAGCCTTTAAAGCTTTTCGGAAGATTAGTAAAATTTACCCTTACTCTTCTCACTTTATGTCTGTACTTTCCAAACGTAATTCCGTCAATAAAAAGAGCGGAAAGAACACCACTCATTCCCAATCCTACCAGGCTCAGAAATTTTCTTCTCTCCGGGAAGAAATTTTCCGAAGGTTTGGCGAAGCCTATCAGATAACCTCCGGTTCTGATAATATCATCAATTAATAAAAACAGAACCACGAAAATCTTAGGAAGAATGAAGATCAAAAATAATGAAATCATGATTTGAGCTCTTACCATACTTTTGTCTGATCTCTGGTAATGAGTGACTTCGTAAGCGAAAATCCCGTATACAACCAAAGAAATTACCCAATATCCGATTCTGATCCAAAAATTATCGGTAAGCGTTCTGACAGCCTGATAAATGTATACTTCCAAAAACAGGAAGATTCCGGCGATAATTAAAAAATTCTTTTGCATGTTCTGATCAAAAAAAAGCACAAAGAATAAACTTCCCTGTGCTTTTATATTTTTAATGTTTAAATATTACTTTTTAGGAAATCTATAAACGATAGCATTGATGTTCATTCCGGCACCTACCGAAGTCATTACAATGTTACCATTATCTTTAAACGATTGACCCTCCATTTTTCCTTTAATTATTAAATCATACATTGTAGGAATTGTGGCTACAGAAGTATTTCCCAGATCCTGGATTGTCATAGGAGAGATCGCGTGATCATACTCTTTCACGTCATAAAGCCTGTGAAGTCTCTCAATCATAGCATAATCCATTTTAGCGTTTGCCTGGTGAATTAAGATTTTATCTATATCTTCGATAGAAAGATTTGCATCCGTAATCGTATCTTTAATGGCAACCGGTACGTTTTTAAGAGCGTATTCGTAGATTTTTCTTCCTAACATTCTTACATAAAGACGTTTTTGATCTGCTTCTTTATTGATAGAGGGTTGGTTTTCAAGATAATTTAATTCCGGCCCGTTGTCACAAATAGTGTTATGAGCAATAATCCCTACATTTTCTTCGTCAGTTGCTTTTACTACTACCGCTCCGGCGCCATCAGCAAAGATCATTCTGTTTCTGTCGTATGGATCCGTTACTCTGCTTAAAGTCTCTCCTCCGATAACAAGAATTGTTTTAGCTACTTTAGCTTTAATAAGATTATCAGCCAAAATCATAGCTTCAACCCATCCCGGGCATCCGAAAACCATATCATACGTTACGCATTTTCTGTTTTTGATTCCCAGTTTATTTTTTACTCTCGCTGCCATTGTAGGCATAAAATCAGCGTATCCGTTTTCAGTAACTTCCCCGAAATTGCTTGCGTAGATGATATAATCCAATTCTTCGCCGTCTACTTTTGCATCTTCAAGGGCAATTTTTGCAGCTTCATAACCGATTTGAGAGTTGGAAAGATCATCCTCAATGAATCTCCTGTTTTCGATTTCTGTAATCTCTACAAATTTCGCAATGGTCTCTTCCACAGGCTTTTCAATCTTTACTCCGTCTTCAGTGTAGAACTCGGAATTCATGAAGTAATCTCTACCAATAACTCTGTTCGGAATATAAGAGCCAGAGCCAATAATGATCGTATTCGGCATTCGTTTATATGATTTTTTTAAAGATGCAAAGTTAATAATTAATATTAATAACGGAGAATTAAAAATATTATTAAATTTGCAAAAATTGTACTTTACAATCTATGAAAAACAACTCGTCCTTAAAAGGCTTACTTATTGCAGCTGTGGCGTTTATCGTTGCCTTTGGGATCTACTTCCTTTTTTTAGCCAAGAAGAATTATTATGTGGTAGATAATCCTACCCCGAATACGTATTACTTTAAGATCAATAACGGATCTGAAGGAATTATTTCAGCGGGGCAGTATGTGCATGTGGATTTGAATAAAGGGAAAAACTCTATTCAGGTTTTTGATCAGAACAAAAAAATGCTTTACGATTCTGCATTTGAAGTGAATAAACTTCGTGGTCTGATTAATATTACCCACCAGGATTACTATGTAAACGATCAGTATTACGGATACAATCTTAAAAAAGATTCGTTACTGGCCCACCTTGATAAAACTGTTATTGACGGAAAGGATTATTACGGAGGAGCAAGACGCTTCAATAAGCTTTACACAGAAGATTTTTATTACAATGTAGATGAAGACTACGACAAAGTGATCAAAAATATCCAGAAAGTGGAATCAAGATCCAAAATCTTCAGAAAGCAGGATTACCTAAATTATTACAAAGAATATTACAAGTTTTAAGTTTTGACAAAAGATATCACCAAAGTTACTCCCTACAATTCAGAGGCTACAAAAAAAAGCCAGGTAGAGGATATGTTCGACAACATTGCACCGAAGTATGACCTTCTGAACCATGTTTTATCCATGAAAATTGATGTTTTATGGAGAAATAAACTGGTAAGATGGATGAAAAATGATAATCCGCAGGAAGTGCTGGATGTGGCTACAGGAACGGGGGATCTGGCAATTACCATTGAAAAAGGAACCGGTTCTAAAGTAGTTGGATTAGATTTATCACAACAAATGCTGAATGTTGGCGTTATTAAAATAAAAAAACTTAAATTAGACGGCAAAATTTCCATGCAAAAAGGAGATGCAGAAAATTTACCTTTCGAGGACAATAGATTTGATGCTGTTTCCGTTGCATTTGGAGTAAGGAATTTTGAAAACCTTACCAAAGGTTTGGCAGAGTTAAGAAGAGTAGTTAAAGATAACAAAAGTGTTTATATACTGGAGTTTTCAAAGGTTGAGGGTTTCATGGGGCCATTTTATATGTTTTATTTCAAAAATATATTGCCTGCCATCGGCAGATTGGTTTCTAAGGATAATAGGGCGTATACATACCTTCCGGATTCTGTAAATGCTTTTCCTTTCGGGGAGAAGATGAAGCAAATTCTTTTAGATACGGGATTTAAGAAAGTTGAATATAAAAAATTAAGTTTAGGTATAGCCACAATTTATAAAGCAACAAAGTAACCTATGAATAAATTTCTATTAAAAGCACTGGTTTTAACCTCAGTAAATGTTGCCGTTTTTGCAAACGCGCAATTCAGAACCCGAAACAGAATGGACAAGTTGGAAGATTTCGACGAACAGAAATTCAGTTGGGGGTTTTATTTGAACGGGAACAGACTGGATTACCGCATTGTTTTGCATCCGAAATATGGGATGAATGATAATGAAAACCTTGTTACCTCTAAGGAAAGCTATAGTTTCGGTGCCGGGCTTATTGCAAAATGGAGACTGAATGACTATCTTGATGTAAGAGTAGAACCAGGGTTACAGTTTGCACAAAGACAGTTGACTTTTAATACTCAATCCAATGACATTTATGCGGGTGGATCTTTAACCAATCCTCCTTTTATGCCATTCCCTTTACAGGAAAAGGATAAAGTAAGAGAAATTAAATCTACTTTGATTGATATTCCGGTACTACTGGAACTTCACGGTCAAAGATGGTACAATTCAAGACCTTACGTTGCTGCAGGGGTAAACTATGTGGTAAACCTTCAGTCTAACTCAAGTTCCACAGATGACAACATGCAGGGAATCTACAGATCTACAACGCACAACTTTGCATGGTCTGCAGAAATGGGAATTCAGTTTTATTTCAACAAGTTTAAACTGACTCCTGCTGTAAGAGGAACATTCTTCATGAACAACGAAAAAGTGGCTGATAACGCTACTACACCTCCTTACTGGTCATCTGCGATCTCTACATTGCAGACAAGAGCGGTAATGTTCGTTTTGAAATTTGAATAAAAAATATTGTATTGAAAAATACGCGGGAGGTGCACTGGCACCTCCTTTTTTATTGTTATATCAAAATATAGAGTGTTTTATTTTTGTTAGTGTTATTATTTTTTTATTTTTGCTTTTAGTTAGAATATACAAACCTGAAATGCTTCAAGATTTAGAAAACAATTTTTCAGAATTAGAGAGAAAGATTTCGACTCTGCAAAAGAACTATAAAAATCTTACGGAAAATTTAAAAGAATTAAATTTTGAGCATGAAGAGTTGAAGAAGAAATATGATGAGGAAAGAAGAAAGAATCAGGTATTAGCAGAAGAACAAAAAAATATAAAACTTTATTCAGCAATATCAGGAAATCCTGAACACAATAGGTTAATGAAAAACCATATCAACAGATTGGTAAAAGAAATTGATTTCTGTATTGCTCAGCTTCAAAACAGTGGATTATAATGGAGGTAAGGAGAATAACCGTCAACATTGCAGGAAGAGTGTATCCGCTGAACGTACCGGCAGCAGAGGAAGAAACTTTGCGTAAAGTAGGGAAGCAGATCGAGAATATGATTAAAGATTTTGAACAGAATTTCGATGTAAGAGATAAACAGGATGCTTTGGCAATGTGTGCCCTTAAACTGGGAACCAATGCAGAAGTAGTTTCTCTGAACTACGAGAAAAATATTAATTCTACCAACGAAAGATTAACGCAGATTAATCAGTCGTTGAATGAAATCGGGAAATAGATTTTTTTTCCTGAAAAGTACTGCCTACAATAATTCTAACACATTAAAGGTAAACTCAACGCTAAACAATTACCGAACAAATGTCCATTGAATGGCGTGCCGGGCTTCCGGATTACAGACAGTGGAAATCAGTTCAAATCGTGTTGATTAGGAGTTTACTCTCAATCTCTGGATTATTGTGGGCTTTTTTTATTGAACAAGGATATGAATACAATTAAAACTCAATATAAATTATGATAGAAGTTATAGTCGGTGTTGTTTGTTTAGTAATCGGAGCTGTCGTGGGAATGTTTTTTTCCAGAAGTTCTCTGAATACTAAAGCAAAATTCATCATAGATGATGCAAAGAAAAATGCCGAAAACCTTATAGAAAAAGCTAACGTTCAGGCTGAATCCATAAAGAAAGAAAAGAACCTTCAGGCTAAAGAAAAATTCCTGGAACTGAAATCACAGCATGATGCAGACATTCAGTCCCGCGAAAAGAAAATGCAGGAAGTTGAAAAGAGAACGAAAGACAAGGAGCACAAGCTGAATGACGAGCTTAGCAAGACTGGAAAACTTGAAAAAGATTTAGACAAGCAGATTGCAGATTATGCTAAGAAAAATGAAATTCTTGAAAGAAAGCAACAGGAATTAGATACAGCTACTGCCAAGAAAGTAGAAATACTTGAGAAAATTTCTAATTATACAGCAGAGGAAGCTAAAGCAGAATTGGTAGAAACCATGAGAGCTGAAGCTAAAACAAGAGCACAGGCACATGTTCAGAGCATCATGGAAGAAGCTCAGATGAATGCTAAAAATGAAGCGAGAAAAATCGTTATCCAAACGATCCAGAGAATCGGAACGGAGCAGGCTATTGAAAATTCAGTATCAGTTTTCAACATCGAATCTGATGAGGTAAAAGGTAGAATTATCGGTAGAGAAGGTAGAAATATCCGTGCTTTAGAAGCGGTAACTGGAGTGGAAATCATCGTGGATGATACTCCGGAAGCTATTCTTCTTTCATGTTTTGACCCTGTAAGAAGAGAGATTGCAAGATTATCCCTTCACAGATTGGTAACTGATGGTAGAATTCACCCGGCAAGAATCGAGGAAGTTGTAGAAAAAACAAGAAAACAGATCGAGGAGGAAATCATCGAAGTGGGTAAGAGAACCATCATTGATTTAGGAATCCACGGATTACACCCGGAATTGATCAAAATCGTAGGTAGAATGAAGTACCGTTCTTCTTACGGACAAAACTTACTACAGCACTCAAGAGAAGTAGCCAACATTGCTGCAACGATGGCTGCTGAGTTAGGATTAAACGTAAAATTAGCGAAAAGAGCAGGTCTTTTACACGATATCGGTAAAGTTCCTGAGCAGGAATCAGAGTTACCACACGCCCTTTTAGGAATGCAGTGGGCTGAGAAATACGGTGAAAACCCTGAAGTAGTAAACGCTATCGGAGCTCACCACGACGAAATTGAAATGAAGTCGTTATTATCGCCGATCATCCAGGTTGCCGATGCCATTTCAGGAGCAAGACCGGGAGCAAGAAGACAGGTATTGGAATCTTACATCCAGAGATTAAAAGACCTTGAATCTGCAGCATTAAGCTTCGATGGAGTATCCAGTGCTTACGCAATCCAGGCAGGTAGAGAACTGAGAGTAATGGTAGAGAGTGGAAAAGTAAATGACGAAGTAGCGTCTCAGCTTTCTTACGACATCTCTGAGAAAATCCAGAATGAACTGACTTATCCGGGACAAGTAAAAGTAACAGTAATCAGAGAAACAAGAGCTGTGAATATTGCCAGATAATAATCAGAAAAAGATATTTAATAAAAACCTTTCAAGAAATTGAAAGGTTTTTTATTTTTATCAAAACTTAAAAATGCAAGAACTGTCCCTGTCTTCAAAACTGAAGTACATTTTCTCTATTCCCGTTATTATTTCTGCCTTAGGCTATTTTGTAGATATCTATGACCTTCTTTTATTTGGAATTGTCAGAATACCCAGCTTAAAGGCATTGGGGCTGAATCCGGATGCGGACGGAACCTTTATACTGAACTGCCAGATGGTAGGACTTCTTATTGGAGGAGTATTCTGGGGAATTTTCGGAGATAAAAAAGGGAGACTTTCTGTACTCTTCGGGTCTATTCTGGTGTATTCATTAGCCAATATTGCCTGTGGTTTTCTTCCTTATTTTCCGAAAGAGCATTTAGTGTACCAATATGCCGGTTTAAGGTTTATTGCTGGTATTGGGCTTGCCGGAGAGCTTGGAGCAGGAATTACACTGGTTTCTGAAAGCCTGCCGAAGAATCTAAGAGCGATCGGAACCTCGGTAGTTGCAGGTTTTGGATTAATGGGTGCTGTTGTTGCCCAACTTACCGTAGAACTGGCTGGAGGCTGGAACATTTCTTACATTATCGGCGGGATCATGGGGATCATGTTATTGATACTGAGAATAAGCGTATCGGAATCCGGAATTTATAAGAATCTTGAGCATAAAAACATCTCAAAAGGAAATTTTCTCTCCTTTTTCACTAATAAAGACAGATTGATAAGGTATTTAAAATGCATTGCAGTAGGATTGCCTACATGGTATTGTATAGGGATTCTGGCTGTTTTAGCCAATCAGTTTGCCCCTGAATTGGGCATAAAAGATATCAACCCCGGAAAAGCAATTATGTGGGCTTATGTAGGTATTTCTGTCGGTGACCTGTTGAGCGGTTTTATTTCTCATGCTTTAAAATCCCGTAAAATGGCCATTTTTTATATGCTGATCTTTACGCTGATCGGGGTAGCAATTATGTTATTCGGCAATACCAACACGGAAACCAAATATTATCTGTTTTGTGTATGGCTGGGATTTGGAACAGGATATTGGGCGATGTTTGTAACACTGGCAGCAGAACAGTTCGGAACGAATATCAGAAATACTGCAACCACAACTGTTCCTAACATGGTAAGAGGGCTGGTACCGGTGATGATATTCGCCTTTGATTCCCTTAAAGGGCATTTCCCTGTGGTGGAAAGTGCTGCCATAGTAGGAGTGGTGGTATTCGGGCTTGCATTTTATTCTTCACTTACCATTTCTGAAACCCACGACAGAGACCTTGAATTTACAGAATAATTAACTTGTTTAAAAAATAATACTTAGTTATTCCTTATTTTGAATATAATAATGAAGTTATAATCAACAATTTATTAATTTTTGCAATAATTTTTGTTGCATATATTTAATATTTGTTTAACTTTGGAAGGTAACTAAAACTATATTTTAAATCAAACTAAATCTCATGAACATTATGAAAAACGCTAAAAAATTAAAAAAACAGGATCTGAAAAACATCACCGGAGGAATAAGTGGAAACCCTGATTTATCACTATGCGGATGCAGCTGCTCAGGAGCAGTAACCGGACCTTGGTATTGTGTACAGTATATCGGTTGCCCGCAGGTATATACTTGTGGTGAAGCCGCAATCTAAAGAAAATTATTTCAATTAGAAATAAACATTTCCACATTTAATATGCAGAACCCTTTTGATTTCAAAAGGGTTCTGCGCTTTTAATGGATAATGTAAAGCAGACTGCCGATGCTTATCGTTACCCATAGGATAATTGCCATAACCAAAGGTTTTAATCCGATTGATTTCAGCGTTCGAATAGAAAGGGTAGAACCAATCAAAAATAAAGTCAGATTCAGACCGGATTTTGCCAGAACAGTAATCGAAGTGCTGAAACGGTCAAGAAAGGGGAAATAAGTATTCAAAAGGATCGCCACAATGAAATATCCGATAAACCAAGGAATCTTTATTTTAGAATCTTTGCTTTTAAAAATAAACATGGTAATCAGTGAGACAGGAATAATCCATAAAGCACGAGCCAATTTCACAGTAGTTGCTATTTTCAAAGCTTCATCCCCATATTTACTGGCCGCACCTACTACAGAACTCGTATCGTGAATTCCTACTGCACACCAAAGTCCAAACTGTTCCTGAGAAAGATTCAGAAGATGCCCTATTGCAGGATAAACGAATAATGCAATAGAATTAAGGGTGAAAACAATAGCAAGGGCAAGAGAAATCTGTTTGGTGCTTGGTTTAATAATAGGAGATACTGCGGCGATGGCACTCCCGCCACAAATAGCAGTTCCAGCGGAAAGAAGATAAGCTAATGGCCTTTCCAGTTTAAATAATTTTCCCAGAAAATACCCTAAAACCATAACGGTGGCAATACTTACAACGGTCAGCATCAGTCCTGTTTTTCCTGCGTGAAGCGCTTCATCCAGTTTAAGACCGAATCCCAGACCAACTATTGAAATCTGCAGCAACAAATGAATATATTGATGAAGGTGTTTTTCAAAAGGGTTTCCTATAAAGACAACCAGGAAAAAACCCAGAGCCAGAGCGATTGGAGAAGATATAAGTGGTGTAAGGCATAATATAGCCAAAACAATAAAAAATACTTTCCGTGTCATTTCATTTTGAATGAAATCTTTCATAATGCGAACTTTTAAAATCTGCACCAAAATTCCGGAAAATAGTATTACAAAGTAAATCGTATTTTGTTATATCGGATAACTAAAAGTTATATCTTTGCTTATTGCTTATTCCGCAAATCTCAGAAAAAGCCTGATCAGTTCAGATTGTTCGCCTTTAGGCAGGATAAAATGAAAATCTCTTTCAATACTGAAGTTTTTAATATCAATCACTGTAAGGATGTTGTTTTTAAGTTCATTCAGGATAGTGCTGATGGAAAGAAACGCCACGCATTCTGAGTGAAGAAGATAATTTTTGATACTTTCACTGCTTCCCAACTGCATGACGGTATTCAATTCATGGATATTAATTTCCTTTTCTTTAAGCCTGTTTTGGATAAACTCCAGTGTTCCGGAGCCCTGCTCTCTGAAGATCAGATCCAGTTGGTAAAGATCTTTTAAACTTAAAGTTTTATGAGCAAGAGGATGATCTGACTTTGCGGCCAGTACAATCTCATCGGGCTTAAACGTTTTATACTCGAAATAAGAAGACTGTGATTCTCCTTCAATAATGCCCAGATCAATTTTCTCCTCTTTTAAAAGGGTTGAGATTGTTTCTGTATTTCCTGTCAGCAATTCAATCTTAATATCTTTATAATACGAATTGAATTTGGCCAGAATTTCCGGTAAAATATACTGTGCAACGGTTGTACTTGCCCCGATAATCAGCTTTCCCTTATGCTGCTGACTGATCTGGCTGATCTCAAACTCCATGTCACGGTAGATGTTTCTGATCTTTTCGGCATGTTCAAACAGGATTTTTCCGCTTTGAGTCAGTTGGATAGAAGTTCCTTTACGGTCAAATAGCTTAGCACCTATCTGAGTTTCAATTTCTTTAATATGTTTAGTAACAGCCGGCTGGGAAATATGGAGCTCCTCTGAAGCCTTCGTGAAACTTAATCGGGTAGCCACCGTATGGAAAACTTTTAATCTGTAATCGAACATGGGGTAAAATTACGAATTATAGTTGGAAATGGTGAAGAGAGTTTGAGAGTTTGAGAGTTTGAGAGTTTGAGAGTGGGAGGGTTTGAGGGTGATGAGATGCGTGTTGCGTGTTGCGTGTTGCGTGTTGCGGGGTTTGGGAGTCTGAGGATTTGAGAGATTCGGGACTCGGGATTTCAGGTTTGTGGTTTTAAGTTTGAAGGATTTTAGGTTTCAAGATGTTATAAGTGAAGAAGTAAGAACTAAGAACCAATAAAAACCAGCATCCCGCAACAAAATAAACAAATAACTGTGACCTCGCATCTCGCATCTCGTAACTCGTAACTCGCACCACGAATCACGGAACCCCTTATAAAAAATCCGAAACAGACTTATCCTGCTGGCTTTCAAATCTTCTGTTTTTTGCCTCTCCAATCTTTTGTTTTGTATAAATACTGTTATGACCGGAAAGAAGGTAAGAAACAACACAGGCAATAGCCACGTACACACCACATTCTGCTCCGAATAATTCAATTCCCATCAGCATACAGGCCAGAGGAGTATTGGTAGCACCTGCAAATACGGCTACAAATCCCATTCCTGCCAATAATCCGAACGGTAATGGGATGAAAAGTGATAAAGCACTGCCCAATGTAGCTCCGATAAAGAATAAAGGAGTAACTTCTCCACCTTTGAATCCGGCCGAAAGCGTCACAATGGTAAAAATCATTTTTAAAGCAAAATCATATAACGGAAGCTGCTTTTCAAAAGATTCTACAATTACTGGAACTCCCAATCCGATATACCGGGTTGTTCCCATCGCAAAAACAGCAAGTGCTATAATGATTCCTCCAACAACTGGACGAAGCGGAGGGTATTTTATTTTTGATTTGAAAAGAGAACCCATCCAATGAATGATTTTACTGAAAGCAGCCGCACAGATTCCAAAAGCAATACCTGCCAGAATGCTGTAAAGAATGGGTAAAAATTCCAGTTTAGGAATAAAATCAATGTGATAATGAGTATGTTTTACATTCCAGAGATTGGTAGCCCAGTCTGCCAGAATGGCGGATGTAAATGCAGGAAAGATAGCGTTGTAACGGATTTTTCCCATCAGAAAAACCTCAAGACCAAAAACAGCTCCAGCCAGTGGAGTTCCGAAAACAGAACCAAATCCGGCAGCAATTGCTGAAATAATCAATACTTTTCTATCATTTCGGTCGAGCTTAAAAGGTTTTGTAAGCTGATCTGCGATAGCTCCCGCCATTTGAAGTGCTGTTCCTTCGCGGCCCGCAGAACCTCCGAAAAAATGAGTTACGATCGTTCCGAGGTAAACAAAAGGTGCCATTTTAAAAGGAATGATTTCCCTGGGTTCGTGAATCGTATCAATCAACAGGTTATTTCCTGCTTCTACATCTTTCCCGAAGTAATAATAGAGAAGTCCTATCAGAAATCCTGCACCAGGAAGTAGGGCAATCAGCCAGAGGTGATTTTCTCTGAAGTTTGTCGCCCATTCTAAAGACTGAAGAAACCCTGCAGAAGCTGTTCCTACCAAAGCACCAATAATGATACTGATAGACAGCCATTTTAAAATATAAGGGAGCGCCGGAAATTTTCTGAAGAAAAAATGAGTATGGAAAATTGCTTTTTTCGGTAATGTTCTTTGACTTTTTGACATAATAATCCTGATTAGTTATTTGTTAATAATCTTTTAATCAGGCGTCATCAGCTTTTGTAAAGCGGTTGGGTAAGGAAGAACACCATTTCCTTTTGATGGTACAAATATATGAATTATGATAAAAAGATAAAAGATAAAAGATAAAAGATAAAAGATGTACTTTAAATATCTGGATTCAATAGAGGTGGGATTTAGCCCGCCTGAATAAATTTTTAACTTTCCTCAGGCTTTAGCCCAAACTTAAAACTAAACCATGGTTTTAATATTTTGGATAATGCATTGCCTTATCAATCTCAAGCGGGTTATTATATTTCCTAATAACTTCCTGCATGCTTTTAGTTTGAGTATTCAGTTCATCAACATTACGGATTTCTTTTCCGTTGATATTAATTTTAAGATCATTGTTGGATTTGCTGAAATTATTTCTTTCAAAAGCAAAAGGATCGTTGTAAAATTCCATGATCAGTTTATATTTTTGCGTTTCATTGATAGGAATGGCTTTGTTTCCGAAATTGGATTCAACAAAACTATCGGTCGGGTATACTTCTGGTAATTCCTGGCTTTTAATAAGGTGATAAATGAAATTCTTTTTGGCGTCGTAAAGTTCAAAAATTAAACCCGGTAATCCACGGAGTTTAAACGGACCTTCATTAAATGGAATATCTTTACAGAACCAGGCCGTCCAGTTTCTCCCTCCAAATTTTGTAGTTGCTTTTTGTAAAGTATAATTTTCTACTTTCTTGGTTTCATTCGAAATGATCCAGTTTATTTTATCTGTCGTTTTAAAGGAATAATATCCGTTTTTAATATTGATGAAATTCTCATTGTCAAAAGAATTGATCTTTCTTTTAACCACCTGTCCGGTCATATCCGTATAGCTGAAGTTTGCTCCGAATTTTTTATTCAGTGAGTCTCTGATGGCGAGATCTTTTCCATAGAATTTTACTTCCTTCGGGGTGATATCCAGGATCATATTCACTTTTTCATATCCAGCCTCGGCAGAATCCATTTTATACTGAAGCTCATAAATAAACCGATGTGTCTGAGCGGGGCACAATGCTATCATAAGCGATGCCATTAAGGTGAAAATACTTTTCATATCATGTGATTGGTCTTTTTTTGTTACTGGTTTCCCAAAACTTTAAACCTTAAACCTCATAATCCCGCATCCCGAAACCCGTTCTTACAAAAACGGTTTCATTTCATCTTCAATCTGCGTTCTCAGTTCCATCAGGCGTTTAGCATACATTTCCTGCTGCTTTTCTTCCTCCGTTTCTGGAATCCATTTCGGTACAGGAAGCTTTTTTCCGTTTTCGTCTACCGCAACAAATACAATAATGCAGTGGGTTTTTTTCTCAAAATTCGGTTGTTTCAGGTTTCGGGAAAAGACATTGATCGCGATATGCATGCTGGAAGTTCCGGTATAGATCACCTGAGCATCTACTTTTACCACTTCACCGATTTTGATGGGATCGTAAAAACGGATTCCGCCCACATACACCGTAACGGAATAATTGCCGCTCCAGGTTGTTGCACATGCATAACCGGCCTGGTCAATCCATTTCATAACACTTCCTCCATGTACATTTCCTCCGTAATTAACATCCGAAGGCTCCGAAATAAACTGAAAAGTAATAGGCTTGTTCTGCATATTTATAAAATTTGAATAAAGTTATTTAATAATTTCCAAAGTTTTAGATTAAATCCTACTTTTGAAAGACGAAACTTTCAATGAAAGAGAATTTTAACCCATAACAGATTTAGAAACCGTAATGAAGAAAGTATTTTATCTCAATACATGTGATACCTGCAGAAAAATTTTAGCCCAATTCGATCTTACAGACTGGGAACTTCGCGAAATTAAAAAAGAGCCGATTACCAAAGAAGAATTGGCGGAAATGTATAAAAAAACAAAATCATACGAAGCATTATTCAGTAAAAAATCTACCCAGATCAAACTGAGAGGGTTGGATGTGAAATCTTTAACCGAGAAAGATTTTAAAGAATTATTACTGGATCATTATACCTTCCTGAAAAGACCTGTTTTTATTACTGACAAGGAAATTTTTGTAGGAAATGATAAAAAGAATGTTGAAGAACTGCAGAAGTTCTTTGGCGTACATGAATAAATTTAACTGGAAACTAATTTTGCAAATAATAAACCTTATAGGTTTTTAAAACCTATAAGGTTTGGTATAAACCCAAAAGAGGCTGTGATTTTCACAGCCTCTTCTCTTTTTCCTATTTTTTTCCAATTATACAAAAGGAGCTTTTACCACTTTTGCAGGAATGTTCTTGTTTCTTACCTGAATAAAGATCTCAGATCCTAATTTGAAATGAGGTTTGTCTACATAAGCAAGACCTAAACCTACTTTCTTCATTGGAGACTGTGTTCCTGAAGTTACTTTTCCGATTACATTTCCTTCAGCATCTACTACAGGATAATCGTGTCTCGGAACTCCTTTGTCTGTTAACTCAAAACCAACTAATTTTCTTCCAACTCCTTCTTCTTTCTGTTTGGCAAAAACATCTTTAGAAACGAAGTCTTTATCAAACTTAGTGATCCATCCTAGACCAGCTTCAATTGGTGAAGTGGTATCATCGATATCATTTCCGTAAAGGCAGAATCCTTTTTCTAATCTTAAAGTATCTCTGGCAGCCAATCCGCAAGGAATGATTCCTTCTTCTTTACCTGCTTCCATTACAGCATCCCAAAGTTTTTCAGCGCTTTCGTTGTTGAAATAAATTTCAAAACCTCCGCTTCCTGTATATCCTGTGTTTGAAATGATCACATTATTTTCTCCTGCAACACTTCCTACAGTAAAGTGGTAGTAAGGAATTTCCGAAAGGTTTACTTCCGTAAGTTTTTGAAGAATTTCAGTAGCTTTAGGCCCCTGAACTGCCAATAAAGACATTTCATCAGAAGCATTGGTCATTTTAGCACCGAAAGTATTGTATTTTGAAATATGGTTCCAGTCTTTATCAATATTGGAGGCATTTACTACTACAAAATATTTATCATCTTCCATTTTGTAAACGATAAGGTCGTCTACAATTCCTCCGTTTTCGTTAGGAAGACAAGAATACTGAGCTTTTCCGTTTTCAAGAGCATCTACATTATTGGTAGTTACATATTGCAAAAGATCTTTTGAGCCTGGCCCTTCGATGAAAAACTGTCCCATGTGGGAAACATCAAATAATCCTGCTTTTTCTCTTACGGCAAAGTGCTCTTCTGTAACCCCTGAATATTGAACAGGCATTTCAAAACCTGCGAAAGGTACGATCTTAGCTCCCAAAGAAACATGTTTGTCGTACAAGGCTGTTTTCTTCATATTTAATTTTTATTTCTTTATTTTAAAACTGTTAAAAGTCTCATTGAATTGGGTCATATAGTTTCCGTTCCAGAATTTCTGGCCACAGTTGATGGAAACCAAATATAAGTTTTTATCTTTTTGAAAAGCTTTGGTTACCCAGAACAGCTTTTCTTTTTCATCGAAATGCTCATAGAAATATTCCGTATACCCTTTCTGGCTCTTTTTTTCTTTTACTTTTTTCTCTTCGTCATGTGATTGATAAAGGGCAAGGATAAATTTTTTCACCTCTTCTTTTGGAAGGGGAAGGTCGTGATATTCCGAAATGGTAATAGCACCGATCTGGCTGGTAGGAAAAATATTGATAATCTCACTGTCATTCGTAGATTTCCAGCCTTCAGGAACATTGATAGAGTAATTAGGAGTGTTAAATACACTTGCCTTTTGGGCAAAAAACAAACTTCCTGTCAAAAAAGCAGAAAAAAGCAATATTTTTTTCATCGTTAAAAGTGGTGTTTATATTCTTCCAGAATAATTTTAAACCATTCTGTAAAGTTTTCAGGATTTTCGGAAATTTCTTTGTCCAGATCTTCCATGGAAATGAATCTTACTTCTTCCACTTCTTCTTTATTCAGATGGAAATCAGCTTCATGGTTTCCTACAAATACATGATCCAGCTCGTGTTCCCAAAGACCGCCGCCAACATCTGCTTTGTAAATAAAATTGAATTTTTCTGAAAGTTCTGTTTCAATTCCCAATTCTTCTTTTAATCTTCGTACAGCTCCTTCCTGATAAGTTTCCCCTTGGCGTGGATGCGAGCATACAGCATTGGTCCATTGGTTAGGAGAATGATATTTTCCTGAAGCCCTTTTCTGAAGAAGCATTTCTCCTTTACTATTGAAAAGAAATACAGAAAAAGCACGGTGTAACAGGCCATTGATGTGAGCCTGCTGTTTTTCCATCAGCCCTAAAACCTTATCTTCAGGATTTACTAAAACAACAAATTCTTCCATTCCTACAAATGTAAGAGTAATAAATGTATTTTGGAAATTTTTAGATAAACATCATACTTTTTGTAATAAGGATGTGATACGACAGAGAAGCCGGTAATGCGTAACGAGAATTTTTCAATTCATTAATTGATTTTATTTCAAATCTTCACTTTATTATTTAAAAGTAAAATACAAAACGAAAATTTTTAACCATATGTGATAAAATGATGAATGAAATGTTAATATTATTCTTTAAATAATAGTTTTTATAGTAAAATATTA
Organism: Chryseobacterium sp. WLY505; assembly: GCF_030846215.1. NCBI lineage: Bacteria > Pseudomonadati > Bacteroidota > Flavobacteriia > Flavobacteriales > Weeksellaceae > Chryseobacterium > Chryseobacterium sp. WLY505. The sequence continues at coordinate 137,772 of NZ_JAVCWI010000008.1, forward strand.
ACATTAATGAAGATTGATAGGTCTGATACCTGTAAAAACGCTAACTTTGTTTTTTAATATTTAGTAATGGAATTAGAATACATTGAACACATTAGTCCTATTCTAAAGGATGGAATAAAAAATTACTTAATAGATATCGACGGAACCATTACGGATGACGTTCCCAATGAAGAGCCGGAAAGAATGGTTACCTGCGAACCATACCCCGATGCGCTGGAAACGATCAACAGATGGTATGACGAAGGACATCAGATCTGCTTTTTTACTTCAAGAACTGAAAATCTAAAACAAATCACGATCGACTGGCTGGATAAGCATGGCTTCAAATATCACAGCGTGCTTTGCGGAAAACCAAGAGGAGGAAATTATCACTGGATAGACAACCACCTGGTAAGAGCTACAAGATATAAAGGAAGATTTACGGATTTGGTTGAAAAGCAAGTGACCATTGAGGTATTCAAAGAAGACGGCGAATAAAAATATAATTCAAAGATTTAAAAATTAAATGGGAACCTGTTCCTTTAATTTTTAAATCTTTCATTTTTTAATATACTTGATATTTTATGAAAGTTTTAGCAAACGACGGCCTTGATCAATCTGGAATAGATGCATTGACAGAAAAAGGCTTTGAAGTGATTACTACAAAAGTTCCTCAGGAGTTTTTAGTAGATTATATTAACGAGCACAAAATCCGCACCTTATTGGTGAGAAGTGCTACCCAGGTAAGAAAAGATATTATTGACGGATGTCCGTCCATCGACATTATTGGCAGAGGTGGAGTAGGTATGGATAATATTGATGTAGACTATGCAAGAGAAAAAGGAATCCATGTGATCAATACGCCTTCTGCTTCTTCAGAATCAGTGGCTGAACTTGTTTTTGCTCATTTGTTTTCCGGAGCAAGATTCCTTCAGGATTCCAACAGAAAAATGCCTCTGGTGGGTGATACTGAATTTGGAAGCCTTAAAAAAGCATATGCTGCAGGTATTGAATTAAGAGGAAAAACCATTGGTATTGTAGGAATGGGAAGAATCGGACAGGAAGTGGCAAGAATCGCTTTAGGACTTGGCATGAGAGTAGTAGCTGCTGATAATAATGTAGGAAAAGCAAGCATCAAAGTGAAGTTTTACAACAATCAGTTCATCAATGTTGATATCGAGACTGAACCACTTCAGGAAGTACTAAAACATTCAGACTTCATTACCTTACACGTTCCGGCTCAGAAAGACGGTTATATGATTGGTAAGAACGAATTTGAAATCATGAAAGACGGAGTGGCTATCGTAAACTGTTCAAGAGGAGGAGTCATTGATGAAACAGCTTTGATTCAGGCTTTGGATTCAGGTAAAGTAAGATTTGCCGGATTAGATGTTTTCATTAATGAGCCAACACCTTCTAAAGCAATCCTTACTCATTCTAAAATCTCTCTTACCCCTCACACGGGAGCTTCTACGCTTGAAGCGCAGGATAGAATTGGTCTTTCCCTGGCAGAGCAGATTTCAAGTATCTTACAGATTCAATAATCTGAAAACGATATAATATAGCAAAAGGGGTTGTCCAAAAAGTTTGGGCAGCCTCAATTTTTTGTTGATAGAATTTTGAAGAGTTTGAGAGTCATATAAATGTCTTGAATCAACCTTAGGTCTGACATTTTAAATAAAAAAACATTCTTGTTCGATAAAATTTGAATAGAATTAACAGGTCGCTCCTCCGGAGCTCTAATTTTAAAACAAATACGTTCTATTAACAGTCAGCTCCCATAGGAGCTAAATTTGATCCCGTCGGGATCTACTGTTAGTAGAAAAATGAAATCCCCATAAAATAAAGCTCCGGAGGAGCGACCTGTTAATTCATATCATAAATATTAATATTTTCAATGTATTTATACTTTTTATCGGACAGTAATGGTTCGCATAAAAAAGACTGCCCTTTTTGGACAGCCTCTCTTTTTTATTTTAAAAACTGTGGTTGCAGATTAGATATTTTTGCTTTTCAACAAATCTCTGATCTCCATCAGTAATTTTTGATCTTCTGTAGGTCCGGCAGGAGCAGGAGCATCTTTCTTGTTCACTTTATTAGCCAGTTTGATGATCCAGAAAAGAACCATCGCAATACAAAGGAAGCTGATTACTGCGGAAAGGAAGTTTCCATAGGCAACACCATTCCATGTAAGTTTTGCAATATTTTCTGCGCCGGCTGCTTTCAATGCCGGATTTAAGATCAGAGGTGTGATAACATCTTCTACCAAAGACGAAACAATTTTACCAAATGCTGCCCCAATGATCACACCGACAGCAAGATCGAGAACATTGCCTTTAAAGGCAAACTCTTTAAATTCTTTGACAAATCCCATAATTTATATTTTTTTAATTAGTATATACACAAAAATATAATTAAAAAATGTAAAAAACACTACGTTTAATAGTTTTTTATTCCCAAAATATTGAATTTTATGCTGATTTCCTATTAACAGGTTTAATGAATATTTGAGCATTATAACAATACATTAATTCATTAATGATGACTTTTTATTTTTATTAATGAGGTGATATCATAATGAAAAATCTTTTGTAATTTGCTTAAAAGTTTGATTTACCTATGAAAATTTTCACTGCAGAACAGATACGCAGCTGGGATCAGTTCACAATTTCTCAAGAGCCGGTTTCCTCCATTCAACTGATGGAAAGAGCTTCAATGGCTGTCGCACATTGGATTTCGGAGCATTGTAAGAACCATAAAAAGCTAGCCGTATTTTGCGGTAACGGAAATAATGGAGGAGACGGATTAGCGGTTGCAAGATTACTTTACCTGAAAGGGTTTGATGTTGATGTATTTGTAAGTGATTCTAAAAGGAAATTTTCAGAGGATGCTTCTGTTAACCTGAAAAGACTCCGCGATTTGTCGGGAATTTCAGTCAGGAAACTTGATCCTAAAGAACAATATAATTTTGATGATAAAACAATCATTATCGATGCTCTTTTCGGAACAGGGTTATCCAGACCGTTGGAAGGAGAATATAAAATGCTTGTTGAGCAATTGAACAGCAAAAGGAATATTAAATTATCCATCGATATCCCTTCCGGATTGCCTGCAGATGAAATGGATGATAATAATTCTGATATTTTTAAAGCCGATTATACCCTGACTTTTCAATGCTGGAAGCGGACTTTTCTTCATCCTGAAACCGGAAAATATGCCGGAAAAGTAATACTGCTGGATATTGATTTAAGTAAAATATATGCGGATGCTACTGATTCTGATTATTCTGTAATTGATGATCAGCTGGTAGGCCAGATATTCACTCCGAGACAGGAATTTTCTCATAAAGGCACTTATGGTAAGGCAGTGATCATAGGAGGTAGCTATGGAAAAATAGGAGCAGCAGTGCTGGCAACACGATCAGCTTTAAAAACAGGTGCGGGGCTAACCTTTACACTGGCACCGGAGTGCGGGTATAACATTTTGCAGACTTTATGTCCTGAGGCCATGTTCATAAAAGGAGGGGAGCAGTTTATCACAAATTTGGAGATTGATAAAGATATTACCTGTGGTGCAGGTCCTGGTTTGGGTACTCATTCCTCGACTGAGAAAAGCTTTTTGAGTTTCTTAAAAAAACATTCACAGCCATTGGTCCTTGATGCAGATGCATTGAACATCATTTCAAAAGATCAGAAAAATCTTAAACTTATTCCAAAAAAATCAATCATAACTCCACATCCGAAGGAGTTTGAAAGACTTTTCGGAAGTACAGACAATTCCTTTAAAAGGCTTGAGCTGGCAAGGAAAAAAGCAAAAGAGTTTGGTCTTTATATTGTACTCAAAGATCATCATACGCAAGTTATTACTCCGGAAGGAAAAGTATTCTATAATATAACCGGGAACGCAGGTCTTGCGAAAGGAGGAAGCGGAGATATTCTTACAGGAATCCTTACTTCGCTTCTGGCTCAAAAATATTCCGAAGAAGAGACTTGTATTCTTGGGGTATGGCTGCATGGCAGAGCTGCCGATATAGCTTCAGAAAAACATTCAAAAGAATCGATGCTTCCTACTGATGTCATTGATGCGTTTGGATGTGTTTTTGAGGAACTGAACAGGAAGGCGGAGAGGAATCTGTAATAAGGTGAATAGACAAAACAGTCAATGATTTCAAATAGTAAAAAAGGCAAATCTGTATTTCTACAAATTTGCCTTTTTTATTTTTCAGCTCAAGTGGCTTATTCCGGTTTCTCGTTTTCTGCCTGAGTAATCTTAAATTTCTTGGAAACAATCATGATCACAACCCCTGCAATCATAAAAGGAATCGAAAGAACCTGACCTGTATTCAGACCGCCAAGCTGGATGAACTCGTCTCCTTGTGGCTCTTTAAGGAACTCCACAAAGAATCTGATCGCCCAAAGAATGATGAAAAAGAGACCGAATAACCATCCTTGCTGATATTTTTTATCTGTCTTTCTGTACAATATCCATAGTAAAATGAATAGCAGAACATATCCTACGGCTTCAAATAACTGGCTGGGATAACGTGGAACAGTAAGACCATACTCACTGCTTTGTTGCGGGAAAAGCAAAGCAAACGGAGAATTCGGGTCCGCTGGTTTACCAACGATTTCAGAATTGAAAAAGTTCCCCATTCTTACAAATGCTCCACCTAAAGCAACCACAATACCCAATCTGTCATAGACCCAGAATGGATTTTTCTTGATGATTTTAAATGAATAATAAAGGGTGGTGAAAATCAAAGCAATCGTCGCTCCATGGCTGGCCAGCCCTGAAAATCCAGTAAATTTGAATCCGTTTTTTGTACTTATCGGTAAGAATACGCTCCAGAAATCTTCTTTAAATAATTCCGGCTGATAAAAGATAACGTGTCCTAATCTTGCTCCAAGAATTGTCCCGATCAGTGTCCATGTGAACAGAGGTTCAAGATATTTCTGGTTGACATTGTCAATCTTAAAGATTCTTGTCATTAAAATATATCCGAAACCAAAGGCAAAAACAAACATCAAACTATAAAAGTGAAGGGTAAATGACCCAATATGAATACCTTTTGAAGGATCCCAGATTTTAAATGAAGTTTTAAGTTCTACTTTATCAGAATCAGTGATGGGTTTTACGGATTTTACTGCATACTTGAAAGTGGTGATATTTTCTTTGGTAACACCAGTGTCAATCAGTTTAAAATTTTTATCGAAAAACTGATAGTTTGAATCCTTGTACTTTGCTAAAGTGGAAGCTCCATAATTATAATACGCAGGTTCAAAATTAGATTCATTAAGGATGACAACAAAAGACTGGTTCTTGTCTGATTCTCTGTCCGGAAAAGCCGTAAGGTCTCCCATCTCTGTAGTAGAATAGATTTTTACAGGAACATTGCTTCCATTGATATCTAAAGTTCCGTCAGATAAACCTCCAGGGTATTCCTGTGCAAAAAGAAGCTGCGTTGTGAACGCAAACAGCACAAGATAAATTCTGAAAAAGAGTGTATTCATTTTTCTATTGATTTGATAGTTTGATTATTGACATTTATGTTTGGGTGGAACAGGGTCATAGCCGCTTCCTCCCCATGGGTGGCATCTTAAAATTCTTTTAAATCCCAGCCAGAAACCTTTAAAAACACCATGTACCTGAAGCGACTCAATCATATAGTGGGAACAGGTAGGTTCGTAGCGGCAGTTTTTGGGAAGTAAGGGCGAGATGAACCATTGGTAAAATTTGATCAAAATTACCAGCGGAAATGTAATGATTTTATTGAATGTAAGTTTCAAAACAATGCAAAAATAGGGTAAAAAAATGAAAATTAGTTTAAATTTGTTATAAGTTTCGGAGATCAGAAATCCGGACATTGATCTTAAAAAAAGAATTACTTTGAATCAAAATATTCCATTAGCTGAAAAATTAAGACCTAAAACCCTGAACGATGTATTGGGACAGGAGCACCTTACCGGCGATAAAGGAACAATCAGAAAAATGATTGAAAACAATACCTTGAATTCGCTGATTTTATGGGGACCTCCGGGAACTGGGAAAACAACGCTGGCTGAAATTATCTCAGAACAGTCGGGGAGGAAGTTTTATAAGCTTTCTGCAGTTTCTTCCGGCGTGAAAGACGTGCGTGATGTGATTGAAGATGCAAAAAAACAGAATCTGTTCTCCGGAAAATCACCGATCTTATTTATTGATGAGATTCACAGGTTCAATAAGTCGCAGCAGGATTCATTATTACATGCAGTAGAAAAAGGCTGGATTGTTTTGATTGGAGCCACTACCGAGAATCCAAGCTTTGAAGTGGTTTCGGCTTTGCTTTCAAGAAGTCAGGTTTATATTTTAAAAGCTTTGAGCTATGAAAAGCTGGAAGAATTAATAGATATTGCTTCCGAACGATATAATAAAGATGAAGGAACAGATTTTAAAATCCTTGAAAAAGAAGCTTTTATTCAATACTCCGGTGGTGACGCCAGAAAACTGATCAATTCCGTAGAATTGGTTTTGAATCAATATAAAAATTCGGATACAACGGAAATTATTAATTCTGATGTGCTGGAAGTTCTTCAGGAGACGATGGCTCTTTACGATAAGAACGGCGAGCAGCATTACGATATCATCTCAGCCTTTATCAAGTCGATGCGTGGAGGAGATCCGAATGGTGCGGTATATTGGCTGGCGAGAATGATTGCGGGAGGAGAAGATATTAAGTTTATCGCAAGGAGAATGCTTATTCTGGCTGCTGAAGACGTAGGCCTGGCAAATCCCAATGCTTTGGTGGTTGCCAATAATTGTTTTCAGGCGATCAATGTGATCGGTAATCCTGAGGCAAGGATTATCTTGAGCGAAACAGCGGTGTATCTTGCGGTTTCCCCTAAAAGCAATTCTGCGTATATGGCCATCAATGAGGCTCTGGCTTTGGTAAAACAGACGGGAAACCTACCTGTTCCCCTTCATTTGAGAAATGCTCCTACCAAACTGATGAAAGACCTGGATTATGGAAAAGAATACAAGTACGCTCATTCCTATGAAGGAAACTTTGTAGAACAGGATTTTCTTCCGGAAGCAATCCGAAATGTGAAACTATATGAGCCGGGAAATAACTCTACTGAGAAGAAAATCTATGAAGAGCTCAAGAAAAAATGGAATAATAAATATTAGAATTGAAAAAGGATGCTGAAAAAACGGCATCCTTTTTATATTAAATCGGTTTTTTTAACCTATAACATTTCAGCTATTATAAAGTGAAAATGGTGGTAAATATTTTTAAACCATTAAGGAGACTGAAGAATTAAAGTATAGTTAAGATAAAACATGGTGATTTTAAGTTAAAGCGAAGCTTATCTTAATAATCTTAACAGCTTAATACGATCTTAATGTTTCAAAAAATCAAATTATTCGGTAGTGTAAATAAACAATGTTTTCTTACCGTTGTAATCTTTTGTTTCAGCTTTTTTCTTGATCTCAGGATAGATCATCGTGCTGGTATCCGTAAATTCATATCCTTCAATAAATACAGGATTATCTGCCGGAATATTGTATTGAGAATTCATATTGGATAACGCCATTCTGTCAAGTACGTTTTCTCCGTTTTTGAATTTATATTCAGTTACGCCTTTTGTAAAAACAGAACTGTATTTTTTTAAGTTTTGGGGAAGACCCGCTGAAGTATTGTATACTTTTGAAACCTGTAAAACATTCTTTTTGGTATTGAATAATTCTACTGTCCCAATGGCGTTGTCAGCCACTGCAAACTTTACCGCAGGATTTTTTTGCTGGGCCCATAAAGTAGCAGAGGATAAGATTAAAAAAGAGTAGAGTAATTTTTTCATGATCAGAATATGTAACTGTTAAAAACGTGATAAATATAGTTATTTTTTATAAAATTTGAATAAAATCTAGAAATGTTTTAAATATTATTTAGAAATAAAAACTTTTACGCAGATTATCAGTCTGTGCTGTCTTTCGTTTCGTCTTTTTTATCCACCATATTTCTGATCATATTTTTCAGACGCTGGAAGGTGAAAGAACTTAAGAGCAGAATAATCCCGAGAGCAATAAAGGCGCTTATTCTTGAGATGTTATCCATCTGCCATACGTCGTAGCCATATAGTTTTACGATCATCAGGCCTATCAATGCAAAGCCGATCTTATTATATTCCTGAATATTCTTTTTCAAACCGGTATAAATAAATATGCTGGCAAGAATTGCCCATACAACAGGAAGATAAAGAATATTAAAGTGTTCACTTGCTTTATAGGAATGAGGAAGATCATTTGAGGTGATTAAAATATAAGAATGGTGAAGTTCACAACTTACAGAGATGATAAGTACCAAAGACAGCATCCAGTAAGAAATCCGCTGTTTATGAAATTCCGAAGATGGAATAATTCTATATCCTACATATATAAAAGGAATCCATTGAAGCAGGTGCAGGAAATAAAAACTTACATGGAGTTTTTTTGCTATAATGTCGGACACAACCGGAAATGCAGCAGCAGATGTGTTACTAATGATCAGGAAAAAAAGCAGATAAATCAGTACGTTTTGAATGTCGCTTCTGATGTTCAATAGTTTTCTGAAAAGTAATAAAACAAAAATATAATAAATACTGAACAAGAGTCCTGTGCTGAAAATTGCGGACCATGGCATTTTGGAAATATGGTATGTAATCTCAAGAAGAAAAGTAATATAGATAACTCCATAGCTGACCACGGTAATAAGATCTTCAAAAAAGGTATAATCTTTTCCATTGGAGTCTTTGGAGCGATTTCTTAACAAATGCAAATTGAGGATTATGGAAATAATGGTAAACGAACTGGTGATAAACGGAGTATTCAATATGATATTGAAATCTTTTGTTCCGAAATAGGCCGTCCAGGTTATAAGCTGGGCAATCATCACCAATGGAAACAGGATATAAAAGAAGATTTTGAAAACCTTATGGCCTGTTTTTTTCCAGATGAAAAGAAGCAGAGTTGTTTCTATTGCCCAAATGCTGGTGATAAGATGGGTTTTAAACTGAATAGCAACCGCAACGGTTATAAGACTGGTAACCAGCCCTGCGAATACAGAATAGGCGATTCCAAAGTTCCTGCGTGTAAATTCTCTGAACAGAAGAACGGTGTTCACAGCAGCAAAAATAAGAGGGAAAATAATTGGCGGTTCATATTTTAGGGTATCAAAAATGTAAAGCAGTCCAAGGATACTTGAGAAGTTGGCAAGAGCAAGAATCGCAATATCAGAGGTTGAAAGTATATTTCTTCTTAAATAATCATGCAATGCAAAGATGTAAAAAATCACATAACTGATCAGATAGAAAGTAATGCTTAAAAGTTCAGGGCTTTCATTGGTCCAAAAGAAAAGATACCCTGTTGTAAATATATAAGCTGTCCAGCCCACGCTTTTCCAGTGCTGCAGAAAAGAGGCAGCCAGCATTCCTGTATTTAAAAGAGTAATATAAATAAAAAGGAAAAGGTAGTTGCTTTGTCCTGTGCTGATCATCAGAGGAGCTGCAAAACCTCCTATCAATGAAAAGATAATCAGTACTTCACTTTTATAATAATAGGATAAGATAATAGAGGCTGCAGTAATCAGTGCCGTTATGATAAAAGCTGTATTTTGGGTGAACAGATGGTATTCACGGAAAGCAATGGTGGCTGTGAAATATAAGACTGCTATTCCGCCCCCGGTGATAATAGAAGAAAAAGCCTGGTAATTTTTTCTGAGAAAATGTCCGGTTACAATGATTCCTGCCCCGGTACAAAAACCGATTCCTGCTCTTGCTGCTTCTCCAATCCAGTTTTTATCAATCGCGTATTTTACAAAATAACCAATTCCCAGAACAAGGGTGAAAATACCAATGATGGTAAGTGCATTTTGTTTTAAAAAATCAGAAACAGGAGTAAGCCAGTCTTTTTGATCTGGTGTTGGGTTCTCTTTAATTTCATTTTCATGTTTTATGTTTTCATAATGAACTTGTTCTTGTTGTGGAATGAATGTCTCATCCGCTGAGGTTTTCTCATGAATTACTTCAGTCTGGGTTGGAAGAGTATTATTGATTTTATAGTTAAGATCCGAAATTTCCTTTTCCAACTTTCTGATTTTGGTATTCAGATTATTGAAAATGATGAAGATAATGATAAAGATGATGGCCGCAACAAATTCATTCATTTCATTAGTTTTTACCAAATATAAAGAAATGTTTAATATGCTATTTAAAAAATTAACCCATCGCGGTATAAGCGATGGGTTAAATGGTATAGATAACTAACAATATGTTTTTACTAGTTTGATACTTTGTAAACGTAGAATGATGCGATACTGGACCCTAATAATCCTGCCGTGATAACACCCGAATCTACAAGTCCAAAAGATATTTTGTCACCTGCCTGAAATGAATATAAGGTGTTAATGCTGGAATCGGAAAGTGTCAGGTTAACTGCTAGTGCAAGATTAATACCGCTGAATGGACGTGTGTCTATCAAAGTGGTTACTGCCGATCTGGTTCTTGCAATGGCGATACCTGGAGTTCCTGATAGTAATGAAGCCTGTAATCCTGTTCCATATCTGAATGCGAATCCTACCGCATATACTCCAGTGGATGGAATATTATAAGAACCGTCAGCATTTGTAAACAAAGCAGCGCTTCCTATAGTTCTATCCGCTTGTACAAAACTGACAGGTTGGAAATCAGATGGTAAAACTCCTAAATTCAGAAGCGTGATACCTGTTGTTTTTTTTGCAGAATATACAGATGTGTTGGTTCCTGCAGCTGCGCTTAACAATGACGGGTCTACCGAGAACACTTGTGTGGTTCCCTGGTTAACTGCTAAAATTTGATATCCGGGTAGTGCTGTAGCGGCGGGAGTGTCACGAACTTTCAGTGTCCCGTTAACATCTAAAGTCGCAGATGGATTTGCCGTATTGATACCTACTTGACTAAATATAGGTAATGAAGCGCATGCTAACAATAAGCTGTAAAGTTTAGTTTTCATGATCAAGATTTTAATTAGTTGCTAAGCAAATATACAATAAAAATTATACTCCGCATTGTGATATTTTTATTTTTAACGTTAATATGATGTGATATTATTAAACATATGTTTATATTTTAGTTAATATTATTGCATAATATAATTACGACTTATTATATGTGTTTTTGATTTAAAGTGCTGTTTGTCAGTGTTTTGTTAAAAAATAATTCTCTCCATTGTGTGGGTTATTTTTTAATTAAACAGAAGGTATTGTCTCAAACTAATGTATTGTTAAAGTTTTTGAATTTTGTGATTTTTATCCTATAAATAAAAAAAACACTGCTTAATAGCAGTGTTTTTTATAGATTTTATTGTCTTTTTTTAGCTTTCCAGCAGGAATTCTTTGTAATTCCCGAGAAAATCTACATTTGCATTGATTGATTCAAGTTCTTGCAGGGCATTTTCATGTAAGACTTCTTTCCATGGCCCTTCAACATTGATAAAGAAGAAATAGTTCCCCAGTCCTGTTTTTAATGTTCTGGATTCAATCTTGCTGAGATTCATTTTTCTCCATGCAAAAACGGATAATACCTGATGCAATCCACCGGGATGATCTTCCGGAAGAGTGATCAGCATTCCTGATTTTTCTCCCAGTGTTTCCAGTTTGTCATTTTGGTATTTATTCTGCTCTTTAGAAATGATAATAAACCGGGTATGATTCTGTTCAAAATCCTGAATGTTACGATTCACTATTTTCAAACCATATAAATTGGCTGCAAACTGATTGGCTACCGCAGCAATAGGAGTGCCCGGATTCTCAGATACAAACTTGGCAGCAGCTGCAGTTGAGGAAAAGTCCTGTTTGGGAATTTCTTTATAATGAGTATCCAGAAAATGAAAGCTCTGTGCAAGGGCTTGCGGATGCGAATATATTCTTTCAATATTCTCAACAGAATTCTCCGGATGAATCATCAGATGGTGGGCAATAGGCATTACGGCTTCTGCTTCAATCTTAACAGACGGAGTCTTATATAAATAATCCAGTGTCATAGATACGGTTCCTTCAATAGAGTTTTCCAGAGGGACTACTGCTTTTACTGCTTCTCCATTTTCAACGGCATTAAAACAATCCAGAATGCTGGCTTGCGGTATTATTTCGTCATCAGGGAAAAGCTGTGCTGCAGCAAGCTGTGTGAAACTGGCATGAGGTCCCAAAAATGCAATCTTCATAATATAATATATAAGGGATGATTAAAATAAAGGTACAAAGGTGCAAATTAATTCATAAATAGAGAGGGTGTAGAGATTAAAGTTTAGAGTTTAAAGTTTAAAGTGTAATGTTTTTAGTTGCGAGTTACGGGTTACGGGTTGCGGGTTTACTTTATGACCGGATAATTTGAGATAGATATTTTAACTCTATTGAAAATTCGCCATTCACCTTTATAGCTTCCTCCAATATCTTGTTGGATATCTCCTAATTCCTGCTAACTGTTGCCTGCAACCTAAAACCTCCTATCTGTCATCTATGCTTTCCAGTTCTTCTCAATCAGTTCCATGAGAAAATCCGGACATCTGATCACTTTGTTGGTTTTTGCATCGAGAAAGAATAGGGTAGTGGAGGCTTCTGTTATTTTAATATGCTCTTCATTATAAATTTCATATTCAAATTCAATTCTTACCCCTGGAATTTTTTTAACATAAGTATGAATTTCTAATTTTTGATCATATAAAGCTGGGCGGATATATTTAATTTTGTAGTCTGAAACCGGCAGCCAAATTCCTTGGTTTTCAATTTCATCGTATGAAATTCCTATGCTTCTGAAGAGTTCAACTCTCGCTACTTCGAAGTACGTTGCATAGTTTCCATAGTAGACATATTTCATTGGGTCTGTTTCCGCGTAACGTACTCGTATTGAGTGTGTTGTGTGTATCATTTTACGTGTTAAATTATACATACAAATATATTTTTAAATAATCAATACCTGCAATATTTTTTTTTGAAAAGAAAATATTGGACCTTTGTCTTCCTTCTAAACACAGTACAAACAAAGAATAATCGGGGCTTAAAAAATGGATGACAATTTAATGATGATATGGCAGAAATGCCTTCAGTTTATGCGCGATAACCTGAACGCTGCTGAAGACAATTCTGACCTTAAAAAACTTGAAAAATCTTTCGATATGCTATTCGATAAGGTTCAGCCGCTTTCGTTGGTGGCCAACAACCTTACGCTGATCGTACCGAGCGATTTTTACAAGGAATATATAGAGGACAATTACCTGTCCCTACTTTCTGCTGCCCTGAAGAAAAATATTGGAAAAGGAGTGAAATTATGGTATTCTGTGATGGAAAACAGACCAAAAGGTGAAGAGAAGCCTGTTACCATGAACATCAAGGGACAAAGCGTTCCTACTCCGAAAACACAGGAAACAATGCCGCAAGGTTTTTCTGCTAATATTGTAAACCCGTTTGTCGTTCCTGGAATTAGAAAAGTAAATATAGATTCTAACCTGAAGCCTGACTATTCGTTTGATAGTTATGTAGAAGGAGAAAGCAATAAATTTGCAGCCACTGTTGCCAGATCCATTGCCAAAAGACCTGGAGCAACAGCTTTCAACCCATTATTTTTATATGGAGGTTATGGAGTTGGTAAAACCCACCTGGGACAGGCTGTTGGTCTTGAAGTAAAAAATCAGTTTCCTGATAAAGTAGTTCTTTATCTGTCTTCTGAAAAGTTTATCCAGCAGTTTATCTCTGCGGCTAAGGCTCATAAGCAGACTGAATTTGCGAACTTCTATCAAATGGTAGATGTACTGATTATTGATGATATTCAGTTCTTATCCGGAAAATCGGCTACACAGGACAGTTTCTTCCACATTTTTGATCACCTGCATCAGAATGGAAAACAGATTATCCTTACTTCAGATAAGGCTCCCGCAGATATTATGGATATCCAGGACAGAATTGTTTCCCGTTTCAAATGGGGGCTTTCTGCAGAAATCAAATCTCCGGATCTATCTACAAGAAGACAGATCATTGAAGATAAACTGAGCAGAGACGGAATTGTTCTTCCGGGAGATATGCTTGATTTCCTTGCTGCTGAAGCCAAAACAAATGTAAGAGAACTGATCGGGGTTATCAACTCAGTGATCGCTTATTCTACAGTATATAAGAGAGACCTTAGTCTTGAGCTGCTTAAGGAAACCATCAACAGAATTGCAGCGAACCAGAAGAAGGTGATCAATATTCCTTACATTCAGGAAGTGGTTTGTGATTATTTTGGAATCAAAAAAGAGCAGCTGCTTTCCAAAACAAGAAAAAGAGAGATTGCATTACCAAGACAGCTTGCGATGTACTTCTCCAAAGAATTTACCAATTCTACATTTACTAAAATTGGTGAGGAAATGGGCGGAAAAGATCACTCTACAGTAATGTATGCCTGTGACACCATCAAAGATGTTTCTAAAATTGATAAAGAAATCAAGAAATACGTAAAAGACCTTACTGAAAGAATCAAGCAGTAAATAAGGTTAGCTTACATAAATTAAAATGAAGGATAGTTTTATTCTTCATTTTTTATTTAGTTTTGTCGTAGCAAAAGACTTTTTTAAAAAACAGATATGAAAATTTTAATGGTTTGTCTGGGAAATATATGCAGAAGCCCGCTGGCAGAAGGAATTATGAAAACAAAACTACCGGATCATTATATGGTGGATTCTGCCGGAACTATTTCAATGCATGAAGGCGAACATCCTGATAAAAGAGCTATTACAACTGCTGCCAATCACGATATTGATATATCAAAACAAAGATCAAGACCCATCACCAGAAAAGACTTTGAGACCTTCGATAAGATCTACTGTATGGATATTGATATATTGGCAGATGTAGTTTCTAAAACCAAAAATGAAGAAGAACGCCAGAAAGTATCATTATTTCTCGAAGTATTGGGAGATCATAAAAACGCTGAAGTTCCTGATCCTTATTGGGGCGATATGAACGATTTTGAAAAGGTTTTCCGGCTTTTGGATAAAGGGTGTGAAGCTATCAAAAATCAATTATCAAAATAATGAGCATGAACATGCAAAATATTTCCACCACTTTCACTTAAAAAGAATTAAAAAATAATACAATGCTTTTTTTACTCCCTGCTTATTTATCAGAAAATACTTCTATCAACCACTTTTCTCCTGTTCTGAAAGATTATATCATGCAGACAGATTATTTCTTTGTGGAAAATGAAAAAACAGCCCGGAAAGTTGTTAAATTCTTTGCTCCCGAAAAAAAACAGGCTGATCTGAAGTTGTTTCTATTGGATAAATACACAGAAAATGCAGATATCAAGGAAGCTCAGGAGCTCATGCTGAAAGGACAGGACTTCGGATTGCTGTCTGAAGCAGGATTGCCATGTATTGCAGATCCGGGAAATCTGATGGTGAAATGGTGTCATGAGAAAAACATCAGAGTAATCCCGATTTCGGGGCCTTCATCCATTATTCTTGCTTTGATTTCCAGTGGCTTTAATGGGCAGGAATTCACGTTCCATGGTTACCTTCCTATTGATAAGGGAGAAAAGAAGAAACAGATCATGAATCTTGAAAGTCTTGTTCAGAAAACCGGGTATTCACAGATTTTCATGGAAACACCTTACCGGAATAACCAGCTATTTGAAGATTTGTGTAAGTTTTTATCACCGAATACAAAGCTGTGCATTGCTGCCAATATCAATGATCCTGAGCATGAATTTATCAAAACAAAAACCATAAAAGACTGGCAGAAACAAAAGCCGGAACTTCATAAAATTCCTGCTGTATTTGTACTTGGGAAATAAATCTTATTCTTTTTGAAGATAATCTTAGGAGTTTTAAAATTTACAGGCTGAGGGAATGATCAATTCTCTCAGCTTTTTTATTAAAATAGTTTTCAGTAGTTGCTGACAAATTATATAACTGACATCATTTTATATTTCCATTTTCTCTTTACCCTCTATTGTTGATCAATTCATATGAAAAATATTTCAATAAAGTGTGATTAATTATGTAATTCTTTGTATATTTATGCTTTGACATATTGTGATTATATGTTACTGATAAAATGTTATGAATTATAATTTTATGATTTAATATAAAATATTGGCTAATTATTTTTGTTTAGTTTTATTTTTATTAAAAATTCTATAATTCAAATTGTTTAATGAATTAAAGCTGATTTGTTTTCCATTTCTTTATTGATGTCGAGTGAAAAGGTTTGAAAAAATAGCTTATAGAGAATTGATCTTATATTATCAACACCAAATATTTAATTATGAAGACAAGCAAATTTTTTTTTCCGTTACTGCTGATGCTGGCGATGCTGGTACCATCTTTAATTCATCTGTCTGCGCACGGATATGTACTAAGTCCTGCCTCACGAGGATATCAGGGAAGTCTGGATAAGGCTGCACTAGGTTATTCTGCAGCATTTAGCATCTATGGATCTGTTATTAATGAACCGGGATCTCTGGAAGCGCCAAAAGGGTTTCCTGCATTGGGACCGGCTGATGGAAAGATTGCCTCTGCTAATGGAAGCATCGGTGGAGACACTACACTGGACATTCAGACTGCTGACCGTTGGAAGAAAACCAATATTTCCACTGGTGTGAATGCCTTTATCTGGAAATACTCGGCGTATCATGCAACTGCGAAATGGCATTATTATATGACAAAGCAGGGCTGGAATCCCAATCAACCGCTTTCCCGTCAGGATCTTGAGCTTATCGGAACAGTTACGCATAATGGAACGCCGCCGCAGGACAATGTTTCTCATCAGATTACAGTTCCTGCCAGCCGTACCGGCTATCACGTTATTTTAGCAGTTTGGGATGTAGCAGATACCACCAATGCATTTTATAATGTAATTGATGTTAACGTAACCTCCGGAACAGGAGTTTCTGCACCTGCTACCCCGACAGGATTAACACAGGTAGGAGTAACAAGTTCTTCTGCCAAAATAAGCTGGAATGCACAGTCTGATGCGGTATCTTATAACATTTTCCGCAACGGACAAAATATTCAGCAGGTAAGTACACCTACTTTTCAGGATACAGGCTTAACTGCTAATACAATTTATACCTATGAAATACAGGCGAAAGGTTCTTCGGGACTCACGTCAGGAAAAAGCGCGCCACTCAATGTAAAAACAAACACCGAAGGGACACTTGAAAAACCTACAGCACCATCTAATCTTCATTCAATGGAGGTTACTGAAAATTCCGTTTCACTTATGTGGATGGCTTCTACTCACTCACAAGGCATCAAAAATTACCAGATTTTTGAAAATGGAATCAAAGTAGGAGAGACCGTACAGACAAGCTTTTTACGAACCGGATTGGCACAAGATACAGAATATCGTTATACCGTAAGATCTGTTGCTTTGAACGATCAGTTTTCTGATATGAGTAATGAATTAAAAATCAGAACTAAGAAAGTGACACCAGGAAATGGTCAATCATATTGTGGAGCAGAGCAATATAATGCGGCGAATGCATATCCTACAGCCGGAACGAAAGTCTTTTATTCCTGTAAAATCTGGAAAAACAAATGGTATGCAAATCCAGGAGAAATGCCGGGAACCAATATGGTATGGGAAGAAATAAGTACATGTACTGAAGGGACAGGCTGCCAATCAGGCGGTGCAGTTACCTATTGCGGTGCAGAGGAATACAATCCCGTAAAAACGTATCCAACAGCGGGAACAAAGGTTTTCCACGCCTGTAAAATCTGGGAGAATAAATGGTACGCAAATCCAGGGGATACACCGGGAAATAATGCTGTCTGGAAAATTGTAAGCGACTGCAATGAAGGACAGAACTGTAAAGCATCAGCATTTGCCAATAAAGAAAATGATCTTTCAGTAATCGTAGCTGAGCATATGATTACTTTTGCTCCTGAAAGAATCTATGATAAAATCAGCAGAGTAGATGTTATCACCCCTCATGGACTTCAGATCATGACTTTTATGAATACGGGACAGACCAGGATGGATATCAGCCGACTTCAGTCTGGAATCTATTTTGTAAAGATTCAGTATAAAGACGGAAGCAGTATTACTAAAACCATCAGAAAATAGCAAAACATCTGAACATTCATAGAGCCATCCTTATTTTGTGGATGGCTTTTTTGGCAGAAATTATAAAAATATTTAACAGCCCTTAACAAGACTATTGCATTATTCTTGTTTTTTAGTAGCTATCACTTAAAATTATATGATTATGTCTGATAAGAAATTAGCAGGTATCTGGATTGATACAGAGAAAGCCATTGTAGCCAAGAATCACGATGCACAAAATGTTTCTGAATTTATCCTTTGCAAACCGGTGAAAGCAGAGATACAGCACGGAAACTCCAGTGAGAATGCAGGAAACAATGCCGAAATCACCAACAGAAACAAGTTTTTTAAAGAAATTGAAAAGTTACTGACCAATTCTCAGGAAGTGTATATTACAGGACCGGGTGTAACACAGGAGGAGCTTAAGCACTTCCTTCATGACACAGCTCAGTTCAGAGATTTGAAAATTACATTGGGGACCTCACAGAAAATGCCAGATGAAAAGGTACTCGAAACAGTAAAAGAACATTTTAATAGTTAAATTGTAGATAATGCAGTGAAAATCCGGGCATCTTCGATGCCCGGATTTTTAATAATTTAATTCTGATTTTTTTTCTTTGATTTCCATTTTCTCCAAAGGAAAATAATAATTGGGATGAGCAAAAAGAAAGGCCATAACGAAACCATTCCCAGCAGAAAAACTACAAAACTGTTCCAGCCTTCCGTCAGAGAATCCATAAAGCGGCTTCCAAAGCCTATTTTTGAAGTGGCAGAACTTCTTACTTTTTCTTTGTATAAATTTAAATTCAGAGTACTGTAATTCACACGGTCATCAATAAAACGAAGACTACCTTCAGCAATATCAATTTCATCTTCCAGTTCACGGATATTTTCCTGGATCTCCAGCATATCTTTCGTAGTGGAAGCCTTTTTAAGCATATCACGGTATTTTTCAAGATATATCTTTTTATTGGCCAGCTTTATCGCTACATCAGTATATTCTTCAGTAACGTCATTAGATGAAATGTTTTTAGACAAAACGGTTCCAACGCCATCTGAAAAAGAGTTAATCAATGCATCAAAGTTTTTATGCGGCACACGAATGATCAGACTAAGATTATCATCCATATCCGTATTTTGAAACTCCTCTTTCTGGATATAAGCATTGTTTTTTCTGATGATTTCATTGACCTGGCTCTGTGTCTTTTTAATATCACCCACCTGAATTTTCATATCTCCGTTTTTGATAATTTTTTTGGAGATCGTATCTGTTTTCTGTGGAGAGTAAACATCTTTGTTGGTTCCATTTTCATCAGAAACTACCTTTTCAGAGATAGAAAGTGGTGGAGGTGGAGGCGCTGCTGCAGGAGAAGGTGCTCTATCTTCAGTTAGAACTTCCATCAGGTCGGCTTTTACCTCCTGTTTTTCACTACCTGATTTGCTGCAATTGATCAGGATAAGACCTGATAACAGTAAAATAATTTTTTTCATGGGTTAATTAGTTTTTTATGGATATGATCAAAAAGTGTGCACAAAAATGATGATGGGTAAGATTGATTAATAAATTAAAATGAAATAAAAAATTTAATATCAAATCAGTAAATAGAAGAAATAGCTGGAAAACCAACTTGAAAAATTACGAGAACTGCTAAATTATTTCTATTTTTAATTCATGAAAAAAAGTCTTTTAGCATTAGCATTTTCTCCATTTCTGATGTATGCCCAGGAAGCTCCGAAACTTACAGACGAAATGGCGATGAAATTATCCGATAAACCTCTTCATTGTATCAACCAGGAATATCCTAATAAAACTGCCCATATCATCAATAATGCAGGCGAAGTTCCTTTAACTCCAAAAGATCTTCACCCTAGTTTTTATGGATGTTTCGACTGGCATAGCTCAGTTCATGGACATTGGATGCTGACCAGACTTTTAAAAACAAAACCCAATCTCTCCAATGCCAAAGAGATTGAAAAAATTCTGGATGAATCATTTCAGAAAGAAAAACTTCAGACAGAAGCGGATTACTTTACAAAATATCAGTTAACAGGAACTTTTGAAAGAACCTATGGCTGGGCGTGGATCTTAAAACTGGATGAAGAACTCACAACCTGGGATCATCCGAAAGCTAAAATATGGCACCAAAATCTGAAGCCGCTTACAGATAAGATTCTGAAATCCTGGAAGACCTATCTTCCAAAACAAACGTACCCTAACAGAACCGGAGTTCATCCCAATACTGCATTTGCTATGGCATTTGCGATAGATTGGGCAAGGGCCAATAAGGATAAAGCGTTTGAAAATCAGTTGATGGAAAAAGCAAAATACTTTTTCTTAAAAGATCAGAAAACGCCTGCTTATCTGGAACCGGACGGCTCAGATTTCTTTTCGCCAAGTCTTGAAATTGCAGATCTTATGAGAAGAGTGCTTCCTCAAAAAGAATTTGTACAATGGCTGAATGCTTTCTATGAAAAAAGAAGTCTGGAAAATGTTGAGAAAATTCCTGTAGTAAGTGATCTGAGCGATTACCAAACCGTTCACCTTGTAGGATTATCTTTTTCTAAAGCATGGTGTATGAAAGGAATTTCAAACGCACTTCCGGCTAATCATCCCCTGAAAAAAGATTTTAAGAAAACAGCTGATGTATTTCTCAATAATGGATTACCATTACTTTTCCAGGGAAATTACGGTGGAGACCACTGGCTGGCCAGTTTTGCGGTTTATGCTTTGGAAGATTAATATCGGATTCCTGTCTTTTTAAGAATAAAGCCTAAAAGCCATATCGGTCCTATCAGAAGAAACTGCAGATCTTTGAGAAAAGTAGGCTTTTTTCCTTCTATTTTATGACCTATAAACTGGAAAATCCATGTGATGATGAATACGGAAAGGTAAATCATCCATGACTGTTTTCCGAATCTGATATTGGTCAGATAGATGAAATGTTCCATAATAAGCATGATGACAATCATTACAACTGAGATCAAAAAAGACAGCCGAATATAGAATAAAGTGATCAGAGTAATCACCAAAAGGCTTATAATACTTGCACATCCGAAGTAGGAAGCGCAGAAATGGGGAGAGGGAATAAGGGAAGCAAAACCAAGAATTGTCCAGAAAATCAGAGGCACACAAATCCAGTGAATGAACTTGTTGGTCGCGTTTCTATGGCTTTTACTGTATTCTGCAAATAATAGATCAACCTTTCTCATGCTGAAGGGAAATTGGATTCCTGCTAAAATAATAAAATTTTGTAATCACTGGTAAGATTGCTTACATTTGTCTTATGTCTGCCCTTGAAAAATTTGGTGTTGATATTTTTACCGAACATAATATTTTCGAGCGAATCGCTGTGGGTAAGCCGTTTCGTCCCGAAAATCCTGCATTTATTTTTATTAAATCCGGCACCATAAAGCTTCGTCAGCACTTCAGTGATCTGGAGGTTTCTGCCAATATGTTTATGGTAACCGATCCGCAAACCATTTATGAAGTGGTGGGAGTGACTGATGATTTTCAGTCGAGGATGGTTTCTTACAAAAGAGAGTTTATTTCTGCATTATCATTAAAATTTAACCGTCTGATTACTTACCGTTATTTCAGACAGCAGATGAATAAGGGAGTTCCTTTTCCTGAGGATGAAATGGAAGTAGTCTGGAAAAGTGTCAATTTTCTGAAATACATCCTGGATTCTGAAACCGAAATGCTTTATAAGAAAGAAATGGTAGAGCATCTTTTCTCCGTGTTCTGCTATCAGATGGCAGGAATTATTTCCAAGGAAGATAACAGCTCTATGAACCAGATGTCCAGACAGGAAGAAATTGTATTTGTCTTTCTTACAGACCTGGCAGAGTATCATCTTACCGAAAGAACCGTTGAGTTTTATGCCGAACGACAATCCATTACAACCAGACATCTTTCTACTGTAGTAAAGACCATTACGGGGAAGTCTGCAAGCCAGATCATTGCTTTAATTGTGATCAATGAGGCGAAAGTACTCTTAAACTCTTCCAGTAAACCGGTTTCGGAGGTTTCTTCAATTCTTGGATTCAGCGATCAATACTCGTTTTCTCATTTTTTTAAGAAACATCTGGAGGTAAGCCCTACGCAGTACAGGCATCAGTTTGAAAGTTGAAATCTTACATTTGAACATCTTTTTCCAAAAATCAAACATTTGATTGATTTTGTTGTTGACCTAACTTTGCATCTGTAAAACAAGGTAAAATGACAAAGAAAATAAAAACAGCACTATCTGTATTGATAGCAGCTTTTCCTGCGCTGTTTTTTTCACAACAGATCAAGCAGATGACCGCGGGTGAGGTGGCGGAGCTCGCTGTTCAGAATCACCAGCAGCTTAAGGTTTCCGCACAGAACATTAGTATTGCAAAACAAAATACCAATGTCGTTAAGCTTCAGAAACTTCCTACCATCACAGCTTCTACAAGTCAGTTCTATTTAGGAGATGCAGTAGCCATTGATAAAGACTTTTCGAATTCTACAAACGTTCCTATGCCCCATTACGGAAGCTCGTATGCTGTACAGGCTACGCAGCTGATCTTCAAAGGAGGATTGGTGAATAAATCTATTGAAATGGCTGGGCTTCGTGAACAGCTTTCTGAACTGGATCTTGAGAAAAATAAGCAGGATGTGAAATTTTTAGTGATTTCCAATTATCTGGATGTCTATAAAATCATCAACCAGGAAGAGGTATTTCAGAATAACAAAAAACTGGCTCTGGAACGTCTTAAAAACATCCAGAAGTTCTATCAGCAGGGAATGGTGACCCGAAATGAAGTGATTCGTGGAGAATTGGCCATCAAAAACCTGGACCAGGGAATTCTTACCCTTACCAACAATAAGAAAATCCTTAATTATAATCTGAATATTGCATTAGGTTTATCCTCAGACACGGAGATTGTTCCTACAGAAAATCTGGAGAATAAAGAATCTGGAATTGGCATGGAGTATTATACAGATCTTGCTCATGAAAGCAATCCATTACTGAAATCGGCTCAAAAAAATATTGCAGTTGCAGATAAGAATATAGAGATTATCAAAACCGATAATGCGCCTACGTTGGCAGGATTTGGTGGATATACACTACAAAGACCGATCACGACAAGAAATCCTGTTTTAGATATGTATTCAGGAGGATGGCAGACCGGAGTTTCTTTGAGCTATAATATAGATACTCTTTTTAAAACAAAGGAAAAAGTAAAATTGGGTGAGCTGCAAAAGAATCAGGCAAATGATGCCAAAACTCTGGTACAGCAGAATGTAGATATGGCAGTGAATGCAGCCTATACCAAATATCAGGAAGCGATTCAGCAGGCTGATATTCTGAATGATTCCAAAAGACTGGCGGAAGAAAACTACAAGATTACAGAAGCCAAGTATCTGAACCAATTGGCTGTGCAGGCAGAAATGATTGATGCACAGAACCAGAAACTACAGTCAGAACTGGATTATGCGAATGCAGAAATCAATGTTCTGTATCAGTACTACAACCTTTTGAAATCTACGGGAACACTTTAATTTTTAAAACTGAAAATCAACAATGGAAAACAAGGGACAAACTACTCAAAATACAACACCAACTCCGGCAGCATCTGCTGTAGAAAATAAAAAAAAGAAAAATAAAACCAATAAAATCAGAGCCATCATTTCCAACATCATCGTTTTTCTGGTGATCGGATTCGGATTATTCTGGTTAATTCGGGAATATTTCCATATCGGAAGCAAAACCTATACGGAAGCAGCTCAGGTAGAGGAATTTATTAACCCTATCAATACGAGAGTTTCTGCTTATATTAAAGAAATCAAATTCATTGAACATCAGCGTGTAAAAAAAGGAGATACTTTAGTAATCCTTGACGAACGTGAAATTCTTACTCAGTTGGGACAGGCAGAAGCCGCTTATCAGAATGCAATGGCTCAGAAAACAGCAACAAGTTCTTCCGTGAACACGGTTTCCAATAATATCAACGTCATGCAGTCTAATATTGCTGGAGCAAAAGCCAGATTATGGAATGCTGAGCAGAATTTAAACCGATACAAAAACCTTTTGGCAGCTGAAGCCGTTACGAGACAACAGTATGATCAGGTGAAGACAGAATATGATGCACAGAAGGCAGCTTATGAAACGCTGGTGAATCAAAAACAATCTGCCAACCTTTCCACTACAGAAGTGAAAAGCAGATTGGGAATTAATGATGCTGAAATTAAAAGAACAAAATCTGCTCTGGATATGGCGAGGATCAATCTTTCATATACTGTTATTACAGCGCCTTACGATGGCGTGATGGGGAGAAGAACAATTTCTGAAGGCCAGCTGATCCAACCAGGACAGCAGGTTGCAACAATCGTTCTGAACGGTCAGAAGTGGGTAACTGCCAACTTTCTGGAAAGTCAGATGCCGAATATCAAAGTAGGAGAAAAAATTTTCATGACAGCTGATGCTTTAGGCGGTAAAAAATTCGAAGGAGTAGTCACAGCAGTCTCAGCGGCTACCGGTTCAAGATATTCAAATGTGCCAACAGATAACTCTACCGGAAACTTTATCAAAGTACAACAGAGAATTCCTGTAAGAATAGAGTTTACAGCTTCCAACAAAAAAGAAGATCTGGATAAACTGAGTGCCGGAATGAATATGAATGTGAATACTAATAAAGACTAAAAGATGGAAGATATCAGATTCCAGACCATATGCGTAAGGAAAACTTAGGTTGAATGTTGAAAGTCTGCCATCTGATATCTGAAATCTATTACCTAAAAAAACATGTACAACAAAGGATTATATAACGACTGGGTACCCAAACCCGTACAGCTTCTGCTGATAGTATTACTGCTTGCCGTGGTAATGCCTATCGGTGGGGTATATACGGGGAATATCAGTTCTCTGGTAAGCGGTACGGGTGCCATGACAGAATATTTTATGTGGGCTAACTATGCGACTACTATTGGAATGGGAGCCTGTATGCCTGTGGTCCTCAGAATCAAAATGAGATTCAAAGTAAGGGATAAGCTGGTTTTATTGCTGGTCCTTTTAGGATTGCTCAGCTATGTAAACGGAACAACTTTACAACCCATGATTTTCGTCTTTACTTCCTTAGTGATCGGTTTTATGAAGATGATGGTCACTATAGAGCTGTTCCTGCCACTGATGGTGATGATTGGAAACCGAGGGATGTTTTACGGAGCTTTTTATACCTTCGTTCTTGTCATGAACCAGGTGGCTACCTATTATGCCGCTGAGTTTGCCCTTCTTTACAATTGGCAGCAATTTTACCTTTTCACAGCCGTTTTATGCTTTATTTTAGCTTTGATCCATTGGATTTTCATGCATAATAAATATTTTGCATTAAAAGTTCCTCTGCATTATATCGACTGGTTGAGTATTTTGCTTTTCATTTCAACATTCATGTTTTCAGCGTATGTGTATTCATTTGGAAGACAGCAGGACTGGTTTAATTCCAGGAATATTATGAATGCGAGTATTGCTGCTTTTGTAAGTTTTGCACTGCTTTCTATCCGTCAGCTTACTTTAAAAAGACCATACCTTTCATTCAAAATTTTCACCAAAAATAATGTACAGAATGGGTTATTTATGCTTTTTTGGCTGGGAATGTTTTTAGGAACTGCTTCTATTCAGAATACTTTTGCAGTGGGAGTATTAGGATATGACCAATTGACCAATACCGGACTCAGTTTATTAATGATTCCCGGAATTATTTTAGCAGGAATCATAGCCATCTTCTGGTTCAAAAAAGAAAAACCTTTGAAAATGTACATTTTTTCCGGTTTTGCCGCCATGGTTGGGTACGCTATTATCATGTACTTTTCTATGGTATTGGAGTTCAGCTATGACAACTGGTATCTGCCTATGTTTTTAAAAGGCTACGGAATGTGTTCACTGTTTATTTCCGTATGGTTTTATACGCTGGATAAGCTTGAAATGGATGAAATGCTGGCAGCTATCGGACTTGTTCTGGTTTGGAGAACTTTCCTCGCTGTAGGAATCTTTTCGACTCTGTACTCTTGGTTTCAATACCGTTTTCAGGTGACAGCAATTGGTGATCTTGCCGTTTATATGGACGGAATGACGGTGACTCCTCAAAATGTAGCCGCCAATATGAAAGCCATTCAGCTTAATGCCATTATTATCGCCACCAAGAAGATATTCGGATATATTATTTTAGCCGGATTTGGAGTACTGATTTATGTTGCGACTCATCATTTCGGAGCAAAACGATTCCAATATTTCAGATTTATAAGAGTTTTGGGAGGTAAATCCGTCATCGCAAGAAGGAGACTTCGTGAAAGAAGAAAATTATTAGAAGAAATAAAAGGTGCAGCAGGACCTGCAGGATAAAAAATACCTTGTTTTTACTAGTAAAATCCTGGTCCTTCGTTGGGCTGGGATTTTACGCTTTTAAGAAGATGTCTAATTTTAAACATTTTTGAAACGATTTATCTTAACTATACTTTACTTCTTATAGAATCTTAATGGTTTAATATATCCAACATTAAACAATCTATTAAAAAAACACATTTGCTATCATAAAATAAGGGAAAATCTCATATTTTATTATTTTTATTCTTTCTAAATAAGAATTACCTTTGTGAGATTATAAAACGTTGAGTAGAAAGAATGAAAAAGCAGTATGCATTCATAGGTCTTTTGGTTTCGGGAGCGATGATCTCCCAGACCGTTAAAGATTCTATTGCCTCTAAAGGTATTGAAGATGTGGTAATCGTAGCCTCCAGAAAACCTACAAAAATCTCTGAAGTTCCGGGAACGGTTTGGGTAGTACTGAAAGAAAAGATTCAGGAACAGGCAAAAAGCGGAGTTCCTATCAAAGAAATGTTATCGATTCTGATTCCGTCTATGGATATTGGTCCGCAGGGAAGAACCAATTACGGACAGAATATGAGAGGGCGCTCAGCACTTGTCATGATCGACGGAGTTTCTCTGAACAGTATCCGCGCTATAAGCCGTCAGCTGGATGCCATTGATCCTTTTAATATCGAAAGAATCGAAGTGCTTTCAGGTGCAAGTTCAATTTATGGAGGTAACGCTACCGGTGGGATTATCAATATAATTACAAAAACACCTTCCAAAAAAGGAATCAGTGGAGAAACAGAATTGGGCGTACGTACTGGATTTATGGGAAAAGATGACCATGATTTCCGTGCCGCTCAGTCTATTGCTGCAAAAGGAGAAAAGTTTTTTGGTAGACTGGGAGTAGCTTATCAGCAGAATGGAGGGGTGTATGGGGCAGATCAGAAACAGCTTTTTACCGATATTACCCAGACCGACCTTCAGTATAACCAGTCTATTGATATCCTGGCTACGGGAGGCTATCAGTTTAACAATAAACATAAAATAACAGCCTCTGTTCAGTATTACAATTCTAAATTTAATGGAGACAGAAGCTTATTTTTAGGTGAAAATTTAAGTGCATTTACTACCAAAAATGCTTCATTGCTGGAAATGAGAGACGGTTTCTCATCCGATAAAAATGTAGGAACAGAGCGTTATATGGCAACCGTAGCGTATAACGGAAACGGAATTTTAGGTGGACAGGATTTATATGTACAATTGGCTACGCGTGGTGAAAAATTAGGATTCTATCCATTTCCCGGAAATGTTACTTTACAGTCAGGAAAAATACCTTATATGTCCTCTTCGCAGCAGGATACTTACTATTCCGGGATTAAAGCTTTGTTGTCAAAATCATGGAGAGGTTTGAATGTTACTTATGGAGCAGATTTCGATTTTGAAAAATTTGAAGGGACTCAATCTGTTTATGATATTGCAAAAACAATGTCCAGCGGAGGTTTAATCAATGAAACAAAATACAGCCTTGGCAGATATCCTACTAATCATTCACAGAGTTATGCGGGATATGTTCAGGCAAAATATAATATTCTTCCAAAATTACAATTGAATGCGGGAATCCGTTATCAGCATATCAATGTAAAAATGGATGATTTTGTCGGTTCAGAGCAGCAGACACAGATTGCTATGGGCTATGGAAATTCCGCATCGGCAATTCCCGGAGGTGAAAGTTCTTATAATGTGACTTTAGCCAATGCAGGTTTATTATACAAATTCAATGAGCAGCATCAGGTTTGGGGAACTTTTTCCCAGGGAGCAAGCTTAGCAGATCCTGCCAAATTTTATGGAATCGGACAGTACAAATTGGTAGGAACAAACTGGGATGTAGTGTCTAGTCTCAATGTAAACGAACAGCCTCTTCAGGCGATCAAGACCAATCAGTTTGAGGTGGGTTACCGTGTCAATAAAGGTGGTTTAAGAGCCCAGATTGCAGGATTTTTAAGTAACTCAGACAAAACCGTTGCCGTAGATAAAAAGACCTTCCAGATTCTTGTGAATGATTTGAAACTAAGAAATATGGGAATTGAAGCTGAGGTTTCTTATTCCTTAAATAATGGAGTGTATTTCGGGGCAAGCGGACTTTTGATCAAGTCTGAGGTAGATAATAAGGGAGAGTGGCAGAAACAGGAGATTTACAATGCTTCTCCTTCAAAACTGGTAACCTATATCGGCTATAATATTCAGAACTGGTCATTCAGATTCCAGTCTTTGCAGAACTTCAAACAGAAAGACGAGCTTAATAATGTGGTGGAAGGCTATAATACTTCCGATTTGATGATAGGATACCGATTCCATTTTGGAAAATTCAATTTAGGAATCCAGAATATATTTAATACAGATTATCAGACGATATGGAGCAAACGTTCCCAGGTACTGTATTCTACTTACGGACTCCCGGAATTGTTTAATTATAAAGGAAGAGGAAGAACATTCAATCTTTCTTACACTTTTGAATTTTAAAAATAAGATGAAGGTAAAAATGCCTTAATCTGAAAAAATATTGTATTTCAAATCCGGTTTCTGAATTAATCGGAAACCGGATTTTAACTTTAAAAAAATCAGTTATGGCTAAAATTTCAACAGGGCAGATTGTTGCCGAAGTCACCAGAAAAGAATACATTACTGACCATTTTATCAGAGTGTATTTGTACTCACCGGAAGTTCATTTGTTCAAAAATACGATGGTGGGAGATAATAATAAGATCGCAGTTCCTCCGGCTGGTTTGAATGAAATTCATTTCCCTACGCTGGATGAAAATCGTCAATGGGTATATCCGCCTAAAGAAGTCGCTCCATCCATCAGAACTTATACCCACAGAGGAATTGATCTCGGTAAAAATGAACTGATCATCGATTTTGTAGACCATGGAGATGGAGGTCCTGCTTCCAGATGGGTAAGGGAAGCTGAAGCAGGTTCAAAACTGGGCGTGATGATGCGTCTGGAAGGAAAAGAATTGTATCCGGCAGCTGATTGGTATTTGCTGGCAGGAGATGCTACGGCCATTCCGGTGATCAGTGCTATTCTGGAAACACTTCCTGAAACGGCAAAAGGTGTTTGTATGATTGAAGTTCATGGAAAAGAAGACGAACAGCTGCTCGAAACGAAAGCTCAGATTGATTTTAAATGGTTACACAATCCACAGCCTCAGATCAGCAGTGAAATTTCAAATGCGGTAAAAAGTATTGAAATTCCGGAATCAACAAAGTTTGGTTATGTGGCCTGTGAATTCTCAAGCGTGAAAGAAATCCGTACCTATCTGAGAAAAGAGAAAAACTGGACTTCCCAGGAACTATATGCTTATTCTTACTGGAAAGCAGGTGTAGCAGAAAATGAATCGCAGGCAGACAGACATAAGGAGAAGGATTCGATGAAGTAGGTGGTAGGGGTTTTGAGTTTGAGAGTTTGAGGGTTTGAGAGTTTGAGAGTTTGAGAGTGGGAGGGTGTGAGAGTTCAAGGTTTAAGGTTTAAGGTTTAAAGTTGTAAGTACACTACACCTCTTACCCCGAAACCCGCGCTTCGCACACCGTACCCCGCATCTCGAAACCCGTAACATTCAACCAAAAACTTTGAACTTTGAACACTGAACTATTATCTTTGCACTATGAAAGATTTAATGGGCAGAGCGATCTGGGATTATTATAAAAATGACAATCCTGAAGATCTGCAGACTGAAACGTCAATTTCTGAGCTGGATGAACTTCCGGTGGATTATTTATTCAGAGATTTTGAAGAAATGAATGATATTGAGCAGAAAGCACTGCAGTTATCCAACGGAAAAGTTCTGGATATCGGAGCGGGAGCAGGTTCTCACTCTTTATACCTTCAAAATGAAAGAAATCTTGAGGTGACGGCTTTGGATATTTCACCTAAATCTATTGAGGTCTGCAAGCTGAGAGGGATTAAAAAAGCGGTTTGTGAAAATATGCTTGATTTTTCAGGAGAGACTTTTGATACCATTTTACTATTGATGAATGGTACCGGAGTTTTTGAAAGCCTGGCAAAAATAGATACCTATCTTCAGAAACTGCATACTTTACTGAATGATGGCGGACAGGTTTTAATTGACAGTACGGATATCCTGTATATGTTTGACCGTGATAAAGATGGCGGAGTGTATATTCCGGCTGGTGGATATTACGGAGAACTGGATTATGTCGTTCATTATAAAGGAGAATCTGAAGAACCCATTACCTGGCTTTATCTTGATTTTAATACGTTGAAAAATGCTGCCACAAATAATGGTTTCAAAATAGAAAGAGTGTTGGAAGATGAAGATTCTTACTTAGCAAAACTGACTAAGAAATAATTGACAACAAGTCATTGCGAGCTGAAAGCGAAGCAATCTCATGAATTCATATATGGTCATCCTGTAAACCGGGATGACTTTTTTGTACTATTCTAGCCCCGATAGAAACGGTTACCCCACAGCAAAGGGGAGGCCCTTCGACTACGCTCAGGGTGACAGCCAGGCGCGAGGAGTAAAAGTGGATAGCGGGAATGAGCTCCTTATGATTGTCTGAATAGTTGTATGGCTCTTACAAAGGGATAAAAAGAAAACCATTCCTGGAAATAAAAATAGATCAGAACAGCCGTTCCGATACATAAAATCACAGGAAGAATATAAGATGCTGCACGGTAAGGAAGTTTTTTTGGGGTTCCTAAAACGCTGATGACAAGTAAACCCAAAGCTCCAACTACGATGACCCCAATTTCCGGACTGTACCTGGAAGATGTACCGAAATCAAAATGGGACAGCAGAACGTACTTCTGAAACATAAAAAAAAGAAGGCCAAATGCCAGTGCAAAAAAACTTGCGAGGTACTTTTTAAGTTTGATAAAATTAAGGAACAGCAAAATAGACCCTGGAATAGGAGTGAAAAAAAGACTGCTGACAAAAATAGTCATTCTCGAATACAGTTTAATAGCCTCAGGATCTTCGGTGATATGATCTTTCCAGACCTCTACTTCTTCTGTATGTCTTGCTTCTTCAGCTTCTTTTTTATGCTGAATCAACTGCTGAACAGCCATTTTTTCCTGCTCACTGAAAACACGCCCTCTTTCTTCCAGAATTTCAAAAGCTGCCTGAACGGCCTCCGGAACAAAGCGGTTGCCTTCTTTTAAATATCCCTCTAGTTCCTGATTGGAAAGTTTTCTTAAAACATTTTTATTGACCATAAGCTGTCTATAAAAGAAAGGCTGCTTCCCGTGAAACAGCCTGTGATCTTTATAAGGATTTTAATTATCCGATCTCAATACCGTTTTCAACATTGCTGTCGTCCGGTGTTACGAAAGATAATTTTCCGTCTGGTTTTGTTGTTAATAATAACATTCCCTGAGATTCAATTCCTCTGATCTTTCTAGGAGCAAGGTTCAGAAGGATCATTACCTGCTTCCCGATTAATTCTTCAGGAGAGAAACTTTCTGCAATACCGGAAACAACAGTTCTTACGTCTACTCCTGTATCTACAGTAAGTTTTAATAATTTGTCTGCTTTTTCTACTTTTTCAGCTTCTAAAATGGTAGCTGTTCTAAGGTCTATTTTAGTAAAGTCATCAAATGTGATCTCTTCTTTCATAGGGTTTGCGTTAGGGTTTGTTTTTTTATTGTTTTGTTTTGTGTCTTCCAGTTTTTGGATTTGAGCTTCGATTACATCATCTTCAATTTTTGAGAAAAGAAGAGATGATTCGTTGATTTTGTGTCCAGTTTCAATCAATACGGATTGATTTTCAATAGAATTCCAGTCTTTCTTCTCAACATTGAACATGTTCAATAATTTGTCAGAACTGAAAGGCATGAAAGGTTCACATAATTGAGCTAAAGCAACAGCTATCTGTGCTCCAACGAATAAAGATTGAGCCGCTTTTTCAGGATTGTCCTTAATGGTTTTCCAAGGCTCTTCTGTCTGAAGGTACTGGTTTCCAAAACGGGCAAGGTTCATTAAGGCTGTTAATGAATTTCTGAACTCATAATTTTCAAGGAATCCTGAGATTTCTTTTGCAGATTTACTTATTTCCTGCAGTTCAGGGCTGTTTACATCTCCCTGTGGAACTACACCGTCATAATATTTATGAATAAGAACTGCAACTCTGTTGATGAAGTTTCCGAAGATCCCTACCAATTCAGAATTATTCTTAGTCTGGAAATCCTTCCATGTAAAGTTATTATCCTTTGTTTCCGGAGCAGATGAAAGAAGCGCATATCTTAAAACATCCTGTTGTCCAGGGAAGTCTTCCACATATTCATGAGCCCATACTGCCCAGTTTCTTGATGTTGAGATTTTATCGTTCTCAAGGTTCAGGAATTCAAAAGCAGGAACATTAGCCGGCATGATATAATCTCCGTGCGCTTTCATCATCGAAGGGAAAATAATACAGTGGAAAACAATATTATCCTTTCCGATAAAATGTACCAGATCGCTTTCTGGGCTCTGCCAGTAGTCTTTCCAGTCTTTTCCGTTTTTCTCTGCCCATTCTTTGGTGAAAGAAATATACCCGATAGGAGCATCAAACCATACGTATAATACTTTTCCTTCAGCATTCGGAAGAGGAACCGGAACTCCCCAGTTGAGGTCTCTGGTCATGGCACGAGGCTTAAGGCCATCATTCAACCATGATTTAACCTGTCCGTATACGTTAGGTTTCCAGTCATCTTTATGACCTTCAATGATCCATTCATTTAAAAAGTCTTCGTATTCATTTAACGGAAGATACCAGTTTTTGGTTTCTTTAAGGATAGGAACATTTCCGCTAAGCATTGATTTCGGATTGATCAGCTCAGAAGGAGAAAGGGTAGAACCACATTTCTCGCACTGGTCTCCGTAAGCGTTTTCGTTACCACAATTAGGACATGTTCCTACAATATAACGGTCAGCAAGGAATTCTCCTGCCTGCTCATCAAAATACTGCTCAGAAATTTCTTCAGTGAATTTTCCTTTTTCGTATAAAACCTTGAAGAAGTCCTGACTGGTTTCATAATGCTTTTTAGACGTTGTTCTGGAATACTCATCAAATGAAATTCCAAGGTCAGAAAAAGATTTTTTAATGATCTCGTGATATTTGTCCACGATATCCTGAGGAGTTACTCCTTCTTTTTTAGCTCTTATGGTAATAGGAATCCCGTGCTCATCTGAACCACAGATAAACGCTACATCTTTTCCTAATCTTCTCTGAAATCTTGCGTAAACATCCGCAGGAATATAAACACCTGCCAAATGTCCTATATGAACCGGTCCGTTTGCATAAGGCAAAGCTGCCGTAATCATCTTTCTGTTTGACATTTATAGTAAAGTTTTGACTGCAAAGATAAGGAATATCTGTCGAATACCGCTATTAGTGGCATTATTATGATGAAGAAAGCGATTTTGAAAGGCTGAATATGAAATTAAGTTAAACGGTTGTTTAACATTTTCTTAATTTAAAACAATTATTATGCAATGCATAAGACGTTGTAAATTATTGTATCTTAAAAAACTAACTAAAATCGGTTTCGTAATATACATAATTTTAACTAAAATTATATTAAATTTATAATAATTCTATTTTTTTTTTAAATTGCGAGTCTGGCTCTGGGCCAAAATATGACTGAAATACGAAACTATAAAAAAATAAGATTGTGAAGAATTTTACAACAGTATTAAAAATCGCGCCCGCTTTTTTACTGGCCAGTACAGTAATGCATGCGCAGACTAAAGACACTCTTTCTAAAGAGAAAAAAATAGATGAGGTTGTCTTGATTGGATATGGTAAGCAGAAGAAGACGGATCTTACAGGATCTATTTCTTCTATAACATCCAAAGATTTTAATGGGGGAGCAGCCACTGCTGATCAACTAATTGTTGGTAAAACTCCTGGGGTACAAATTACCGGTAACAGCGGTGCTCCTGGTTCAGGTTCTACAATTAGAGTAAGAGGTGGTTCTTCATTCATTAATAATGATCCACTAATTGTTATCGATGGTGTTCCTATTGATTTTAACAATTTGAGTGGAGCAACGAATCCTTTATCATTGATAAATCCAAATGATATCGAAACATTTGATATCTTAAAAGACGCATCTTCTGCAGCTATTTACGGAAATAGAGCTTCGAACGGGGTTATTTTAATTACAACGAAAAAAGGTACTGCAGGTAAATTCAAAGTTAATTTCAATACTAATTTTTCTGTCTCCACTAAAATGGGGAATGTAGATGTTTTAGATGCTGATCAGTTTAGAAGTTTTGTGAATACTTTTGGTACAAATGTTCAGAAATCTTACCTCGGTACTGCAAATACTAATTGGCAGGATAAAATTTATCAACAAGCCTGGGGAACAGATAATAATGTTGCATTTTCAGGTGGTGTAAAAGGTCTGCCATATAGAGTATCTTTGGGGTACAATGAGCAAAACGGGATTGTAAGAACAAATGAATTCAGAAGAACTTCATTAGGGTTAAATTTTTCACCTAAATTTTTTGATAATCATTTAACTGTTAATGGTAATTTTAAAGGAACTTTTTCTGAGAACAGATTTCCAGATGCTGGAGCTATTGGTGCTTCTATATATTTTGATCCAACGCAGCCTGTATATTCAGGAAATTCTAAATATGGAGGATATTATGAATGGTTGGATCCTGCCAATACCGCTACAGGTCTAAACGTAAATGGAACAAGAAACCCATTAGGTTTATTATATGGTAAAAGAGATATTTCATCTGTTTTTAGGGTTATTCCAAGTTTGCAACTAGACTATAAGTTTCATTTCTTACCTGATTTAAGATTGAGTATAACAGGATCTTATGATTATGCAAAAAGTGATGGTTCTGTTAACACCTATAAAGAGTACGCTCAAGGAATTGGAACTTTAGGGTCTTATCGTTCATATTCGCAGGAAATTAAAAGTAAATTATTTGAATCTTATCTAAACTATGTAAAAAAGATTAATGCGATTAATACCACTGTGGATATTATTGGTGGTTACTCTTATCAAGATACAAGATCAATTACTCCGGAAGCTCCTACATATTATGGAAATGGTCAAAAAACCGATTTTTCAACTGCTGGAGATACACAAAGAACTTTACTGTCTTTCTATGCCAGAGGTATTTTTACGATAGCAGATAAGTATGTAATCAATGGTTCAATCAGAAGAGACGGTTCTTCAACATTCTGGAATGGAGCAGATAAAAGCCAGTTATGGGGCAATTTCCCAGCAGTGTCGGTTGCATGGAAAATTAATGAAGAAAGCTTCTTAAAAAATATTTCAGCAATTAAATCATTGAAAATAAGAGCAGGTTGGGGTAAAACAGGTCAGCAAGAAACAGGTAATTTCTATCCTGCATTTGGTTCTTATTCTTATAGTAACAGTAGTACAGCGCAATACCAGTTTGGTAATAGTTTCTATACTTTACTTCGTCCAGATGTTTACAATCCAAACTTGGTTTGGGAAACAACAACTACTAAAAACTTAGGTTTAGACTTTGCAATTTTAAATAATAGAATTAGTGGTTCAATAGATTATTTTGATAAAAAGTCTGAAAACCTTATTGCAAAAGTACCCACGTGGGCAGGTGATTTAAGTAACTTTAATATTAAAAATGTTGGAGTTATTGCCAATAAAGGTTTTGAAGCTAACCTGAATTTGGTTCCGGTGAAAAATGAAATGGTAACTTGGGATGTAAATCTTAATGCGACCAGATTTAATCCTAGGGTTACAAGTTTATCTCAATATGTAGATTCATCATATAAAATTCAAGTGGGAACGCTTACCGGTATTAATAACTATATTCAAGCAATTACAGTTGGTCAGCCGCTTAATGCGTTCTATGTGTATCAACAAGTCTATGATAGCAACGGAAAGCCTCTCGAAGGAGCTTATGTTGACAGAAATGGTGATGGAAAATCTACTGAAGATGATAAATATTTCTACAAGTCTCCAAATCCTGATGTAATCTTAGGCTTTTCCACAAAGGTAAGTGTAAAAAAATGGGAATTTAGCACATCACTTAGAGCTGTTTTAGGGAATTACGTTTATAATAATTCTGCTTCTAATAGTTCAATTGCAAATATTCAGGCGAATAATTTCTTGAGTAATACAAATTCAAGTGTTTTAACAACGCAATTTGCTGCAACCCAACTTTTCTCGGATATGTTCATTGAAGATGCATCGTTTCTTAGAATGGATAATTTCTCCATTGCTTATAATGCAGGAGAATTTATGGGAAAAGGAACAAATTTAAGAGTAAATGCAATGGCACAAAATGTTTTTGTAATTACAAAATATAAAGGTATAGATCCTGAGGTATTTGGAGGAATTGACAATGGTTTCTATCAAAGACCGAAAGTGTATTCAGTAGGGTTTAACTTCCAATTTTAATCAACATGAAAAATAAATATTTATATAAAAAAATAATTATAGGGTCTATTACTCTAGGGGCTCTATTTTTTGCGGGTTCTTGTACACAAGATCTTGAGAGAGAACCAAGTTTAGGATTAACATCTACTGTTTTATACAAAGATTTTAATAATTATAAACCAGCTTTAGCTAAAATTTATGCAGGACTGGCAATTGGAGGGCAGGGAGATCAAAATAATGCGGATGGAAATACTGATATAGGTGGAATTGACGGAGGTTTCTCAAACTATCTTCGTCAAATGTACAGTATGCAGGTTTTAACAACAGATGAAGCTGTTATTGCTTGGGCTGATTCAGGTCTTCCAGATATGCATAATATGACTTGGAATGCTTCCAATCCTTTTGTTGCAGCAATATACTATAGAATATTCAATGTAATTGCTGTAAGTAATGAATTTATTAAAAATACGACTGACGAAAAACTTTCTACAAACGGAATTACTGGGACTAATCTTACAGAAGCGAAATATATGCATGCAGAAGCTCGTTTTCTAAGAGCTCAGTCGTATTATCATGCAATGGATTTATTTGGAAATGTACCAATGGTAACTGAGACTACTGATATTATTAATACACCTCCTCCCAGAATTGCTAGAGCAGAACTATTCAAATATGTAGAGTCTGAGCTTTTAGCCTGTGCAAATGATCTTAAAGATGCAAGAAGTAATGAATACGGTAGAGCAGATAAAGCTGCTGCCTGGTCTTTATTAGCGAGATTATATTTGAATGCGCAAGTTTATACAGGTACAGCGAGATATACAGATTGTATTACCTACTGTAATAAAGTAATAAACGCAGGATATTCATTAAAATCAAACTATTCATCATTATTTATGGCAGATAATAATGTGAATAATCCTGAAGTTATTTTATCAGTAAACTACGACGGTACAAGTACAAAAACTTACGGAGGTTCAACTTTTATGGTACACGCTGCAGTAGGAGGTTCGATGCCTGCTTCCCAGTTCGGAATCAATGGAGGTTGGGGTGGTATAAGAACTACAAAATCTTTTGTTAATCTATTTGCTGGTTCCCCAAGCGACAAAAGAGGAAATTTCTATACAAATGGTCAAAATTTAGAAATAAATAATGTATCAACATTTACAGATGGTTATGCATTTATTAAATATAAAAACATAAAGTTTTCTAATGGTGCCCCTGGGTCAGATGCATCAGGTAATTTTGTTGATGCGGATATTCCTTTATACCGCTTGGCAGATATCTATCTTATGTATGGTGAAGCCGTTTCAAGAGGTGGATCAGGAGGAGATGCAGCCACTGCATTAGGATATGTAAATGCCTTAAGAACGAGAGCAGGAGGAGTTGCTGTTGCTTCAGTTAATACCGATTTTTTCTTAGATGAAAGATCTAGAGAAATGTCATGGGAAGCAACGAGAAGAACCGATCTGATTCGTTATGGTAAGTTTACTTCAGCTTCATATCTGTGGCCTTGGAAAGGTGGTGTAAAAGATGGTAAATCAGTTGAAGATTATAGAAACTTATTTCCAATTCCTGCTAACGACATCGTTGCTAACCCTAATCTGATTCAGAATCCTGGCTATTAATTAAAAACACTATTAAATTAAAATGAAAAATTTATTCAAAATATTAGCCCTGGTTTTTACTGGACTTATAGTTTTTTCCTGTGAAAAAGACGAAGACCAGGTAATTATTACAGAAACTGTAAAAAGTAAGATTACACCAGATAAGACAGCTATTGTTTTAGATAAGGCTAATCCTGACAATGTAGCTCTAAATATCACTTGGAATAAATCAACCTTTGACGTACCTGTAGTTTATACACAACAATTGCAATTTGCAATAAAAGGGAAAAATTTTAAGGATGCTTCTACTATGGAAGTGACAACTTCACCTCTAAGCTTTACTAATAAACAGCTTAATAATATAGCATTAGGCCTTGGGGCTGCTACTAATGTAGCTGCTGAGATTGAAGTTCGGCTAAGAACTTTGGTTGGTGCTGCACCTTTCTATTCTGATGTGAATATCTTAACAGTAACACCCTATCTTTTAGGCCCGGTTTATAATTATAGTGATCTATATCTGATTGGGGATGCTACAGCGGCAGGATGGGATAATACAGATACAAATACGAAGTTTCTTCCATTACAAAAAACAGCTGCAGCAGGAGTTTATTCTTATACCGGATATTTTGCACAAGGCGGTTTTAAAATGATTAAAACTCCAGGATCCTGGAATACTCAATATGGAATGGGTGGTATTTCAGGTACATTAAGTACAAGCGGTTCTTCAGGAAATATTTCTGTCTCTGCTGCTGGATATTATAAATTGACAGTTGATACCAATACTTTAGTATATACCTTTACTTCAATTGGATCTCCAACCGTTACCTATAATACGATTTCAATGATTGGAACAGCATCAGGAGATTGGAATACAGATCTGGATTTACAGAAGTCAACTTTTGATTCTCACATTTGGGTTAAGAAAAATGTTACTCTGAATTCAGGTGAGTTCAAGTTCCGAGCAAATCATGATTGGGGAACAAACTGGGGGAAAGCTCAGGAGTTTTTTGGTGTAGCTGAGCTCAGTGGAGGAAATATTCCGGTAAGTGAAACCTTTAAGTATGACGTATATTTCAACGATATAACTGCGGAATATTCGGCAATTCCAATATTTTAAAAAACAATTAGAAATCAAACTAAATTAGAAATCAAACTCAAATAAAGCAAAGTGCTGCTTTACCGCAGCACTTTATTTTTTAAGTTAATAAATAGTCATTATGAAGAAAATTACAGTTGGAGCACTTTTGCTCTCAATGATGTTTACAGGTGTGAAAGCCCAATCTTTAAAATCTCCGGATGGGAAATTTGAAATGAATTTCCAGTTGAAAGAAGGAGTGCCTTACTACAACCTGAAATACAATGGTGCATTAGTAGTGGAAGATTCTAAATTGGGATTGAGATTATTTAAAGACACAGCCATAAAATTCGCTTCTGAGATTGCCAAACCAGAAGATGCAAAATACGATCTGAACAACGGTTTTGCGAAGACAGATGAAAAAAGAGACTCCAAAAATGAAACCTGGCAGCCGGTTTTAGGAGAAAAGAAAAATTATATCAACCATTACAATGAACTGGCGGTTACCCTGAATCAGGCTTCTACAGACAGAAGCATTGTAGTGAAATTCAGACTATTTAATGATGGTCTTGGTTTCAGATATGAATTCCCACAACAGAAAAACCTTAATTATTTTGTCATCAGAGAAGAAGATTCTGAAATCGATTTCCCTACCGATATGAAAGCATGGTGGATGGTCGCAGATTATGACTCTCAGGAATATCAGTATCAGGAAACAAAAGTATCTGAAATCCCTTCAAAATGGGATAAAGCATACGATGCAAACGCTTCACAGTCATTGGTGAAAAATGCAGTGCAGTCTCCGTTGATGCTTAAAAAAGAAGGAAAGGAACCTTTATATATCAACGTTGCTGAAGCTGCCGTATTAGATTATCCAGCTTCACACCTTGAGGTAGATGCACAGAATTTTAAATTCAAAACGCATTTAACTGCCGACAGGCAAGGGGCAAAAGGATACATTCAGACTCCTTCAGTAACGCCTTGGAGAACGATTATTGTAGCGCCGAAAGCAGAACAGGTGATGGATTCTAAAATGATCTTCAACCTTAATGAGCCTACAAAGTACACCGATACTTCTTACATTCACCCAACAAAATACATGGGAGTCTGGTGGGAAATGATTATCGGAAAATCACAGTGGGCTTATTCTACTGCTGAAAAT
Organism: Chryseobacterium sp. WLY505; assembly: GCF_030846215.1. NCBI lineage: Bacteria > Pseudomonadati > Bacteroidota > Flavobacteriia > Flavobacteriales > Weeksellaceae > Chryseobacterium > Chryseobacterium sp. WLY505. Next base: position 178,385 of record NZ_JAVCWI010000008.1, read on the forward strand.
GTTCACTTGGGTAAAACAGACTTCGCGAAATTAACTCCAAACGGAAAACATGCTGCTAACAATACAAAAGTTAAAGAATATATTGACTTTGCTGCAGAAAACGGATTCCAGGGATTGTTGATCGAAGGATGGAACATCGGTTGGGAAGACTGGTTCGGACATTCTAAAGAATTTGTTTTCGATTTCATTACCCCTTACCCGGATTTTGACATTAAGATGTTGAATGAATATGCACATTCAAAAGGAATCAAGCTGATCATGCACCACGAAACTTCAGGTTCTGCTACGAACTATGAAAGATGGGCGGATAAAGCGTTCCAAACGATGAACAAATATGGCTATGATGCCGTGAAAACCGGATATGTAGGAGATATCATTCCTAGAGGAGAACATCACTATTCTCAATGGACCATCAACCATTATTATAGAATTGCAGAAAAAGCAAACGACTATAAAATCATGGTGAATTCTCACGAATCCGTACGTCCTACAGGAGAAAGCCGTACGTATCCGAACTACATCTCTGCAGAAGCAGCACGTGGAACGGAATATGAAGCGTTTGGAGGAAATAAACCGGATCATCAGACGGTTCTTCCGTTTACAAGATGGATGGGAGGTTCTATGGACTACACGCCGGGAATTTTCCAGACAAAACTTGACTATTATTTCCCTGGAGACAACCGTTTTGTAAAAACTACTCTGGTAAAACAGTTAGCGCTTTATGTAACCATGTATATGCCGCTTCAGATGGCTGCGGATCTTCCTGAAAACTACAAAAAGCATATGGATGCATTCCAGTTTATTAAGGATGTAGCTGCAGATTGGGATGATACAAAAATCTTAGCTGCTGAGCCTGGTGATTATGTGGTTACAGCAAGAAAAGCAAAAGGTACTGAAAACTGGTTTGTAGGAGGTATTACCGATGAAAACAAACGTGAGTATACCGTAGACTTCTCTTTCTTGGACAAAGGAAAAAAATATGAAGCAACCATCTATGAAGATGGAAAAGATGCTGATTATATCGATAATCCTCAAAGCTATAACATCTACAAAAAAGAGATTACAAGTAAGTCGAAAATTAATTTTAAAATGGTTAGAAGTGGCGGTTTCGCAATTTCAATTAAACCAGTAAAATAATTGTAAAGAGACACTAAGGTGCCCCGGTTTATCGAATTTTCGATGGCCGGGGTATTTTTATTTATCCTCTGCCTGTTGAATCAGTTGGGAATATTGATTTTCAGATTCTAATAGTTTTTTCTCTACTTTAACAGGAGTTTTTACTCTCTCTTTATATTCTTTCTGATACTGTTTGACGGTTTTTCCAGTTCCGTCATGTCTCCATCCTGGCGAATAAAAAAGATATTTTAGGCGGTCTTTAAAAGAGATTCCCGGTTGTCTGATATCTTTTCCTATTCTTCTCCATTCATAGAAAAGCATCGTTGCAGGATCTTTGGATTTTATTTTAGGATAAACTCCATATTTTACAGGAACTTCAGGATCTTCTTTTTCAAAAGTTCCAAAAATCTTATCCCAGATAATCAGTCCCATTCCCATATTTCGGTCCAGATATTTGATATTGCAGGCATGATGTACCCTGTGATGAGAAGGAGTCACCAGGATATATTCTAAAAATCCCATACTTTTAATGGATTGAGTGTGTACAAACGTGCCATAAATCTGTATAGAAGAGTAGGCTACCAGAATATGCCACGGATGAAAACCCATGAAAGCTAATGGAGAGAAAAATAAATACCTGTACAACGGCTGAAATACAGGACTTCTGAATCCAGTGCTGATATTGAAATAATCAGAATTATGATGCGTAATATGCACCGCCCAGAAAACACGTGAATGATGATCTACATAATGATGGACGTAATAAGCAAAGTCCTGAGCCAGAAATACGGCAATCCAATACCATATTCCTTCCTGCCAGTCGAAAAGACGGTGCTGGTAAAAAAACATCATAACGAATAAGGAAAAACCTTTCATAATGATGTCTAAACCATAATTAAGCAATGCAAAAAGAACGTTGGTTGCAACATCTTTAGTTTCATAAATTTTCTCCTTATTAAAGTGGCTGTATGCCATTTCTAAGAAAATAATAGCAGCAAACACAGGGATGGTCCATGTGTAAACAACATCCGGTCCTTCAGTTTTGAACATATTGCTGAAATCCAACATTTTTTCTATAAAACTAAACATAAAAAGCATGGGAAATTAATTTTATGCATGAATTTTTTGTGAAAAATTTAAGTATTCGTTAGCAAATCTCAAATAAGTGTTATTTTATATAAAATGAGCGCAAAAAAAAGACTTTCTCTTGTATTTTTGGATGTATATATAAAAATTTAATGCTAAATTGAACACTAATATGAAGACAATATATGCAGCATTCGCCCTTTCGATAGCTTCTTTTGCTTTTTCCCAGAAAAATCTGGAAAGAGTAGAGCCGGCTTTCTGGTGGAAGGGAATGAAAAATCCTGAACTTCAGATTCTTGTATACGGAAAAGAAGTGGCTAATAACGAGATTACGCTTTCTGATGGCATACAGATCAAAGACATCAGGAAAGTAGATAATCCTAACTATGTTTTTATTACAGTCAATACCAACGAAATAAACGTTCCGAAGTTTGCTATCAATATTAAAAAAGGTAAAAAGAATCTTGGTTCATACACTTATGAATTAAAGCAAAGAAATCCGGGATCTGCCAACCGCGGGTCTTTTACTTCAAAAGATATGATGTATCTTATCATGCCGGACCGTTTTGCCAATGGTGATGAGAAGAATGATTCAAGACCGGAGCTTACCGAAAAAGCAAATCGCAGTCTTCCAAATGGGCGACATGGCGGAGATCTCCGCGGGATTATCAATAACCTTGATTATATTCAGAATCTGGGAGCTACGGCAGTCTGGCTGACTCCCGTGAATGAAGATAACGAAAAAGTGTACTCCTACCACGGTTATGCTCAGACCGATCTGTATAAAATTGATGCCCGCTACGGTACCAATGAAGAGTATAAAACATTATCTCAGGAATTGAATAAACGAAAGATGATGTTGGTGATGGATTATGTGACGAATCACTGGGGCGGCTCACACTGGATGATTAAAGATCTTCCTTCCAAAGACTGGATCCATTGGTTTGATGAAGGAGAGAAAGGATTTAAACGTTCCAACTATAAAACGACAACGCAGTTTGATACCAATGCTTCCGATATTGATAAAAAATATGCCCTGGATGGATGGTTTGATACTACAATGCCGGATATCAACCAAAAAAATCCATTGGTTCTGAAATATCTCATACAAAATGCCATCTGGTGGATAGAATATGCAGAACTGGGAGGATTTCGTGTAGATACCTATCCTTACAATGATAAAGACGCCATGGCAAAGTGGGCCAAAGCGATTACCGATGAATATCCGAAATTCAATATTGTAGGAGAAACCTGGCTTTATACAGCAGCACAAATTGCAGCATGGCAGAAAAATTCGAAAATAGGAGAAATAGAAGGATACAACTCAAATTTACCTTCTGTAATGGATTTTATGCTGTTTGAAAATATGCCTAAAGCCCTTAAAGAAAAAGAAAGCTGGGATAAAGGAATGATCCGTATTTACGATTCTTTTACCAGCGATTTCCTTTATCCGGATATCAATAATACCCTTGTTTTCTTTGAAAATCATGATACAGAAAGATGGAACGAAATCTTTAATGCAAATCCTGATGCCTATAAAATAGCACTTACTCTGATTTCCACAGTAAGAGGAATTCCGCAGATTTATTACGGATCTGAAATAGGAATGAGAGGCGATAAAAAAGCAGGAGGTGATGCCGATATCCGCAGAGATTTTCCGGGAGGATGGAAATCTGATCAACAAAACGCTTTCAATCCATCTACTCAGACTCCGGAGCAGAAAGAATTTTTTCAGTTTACCCAAAAACTACTGAACTGGAGAAAAGGCAAAGAGGTGATTCATCATGGGAAAACTAAAAATTTCGTTCCTCAGGATGGTGTTTTTGTATATTTCCGATATAATGAAAAAGAAAGTGTAATGGTAGTGATCAACAATAATGAAAAAGATCAGCCGTTAGATTTGAAACGGTTTGCAGAATCACTGAATGGATATACAAAAGGAAAAGAAATTATTTCAGGCAAAGAAATTTCATTACAAAACAGTATAAATATTCCTGCAAAAACTCCATTGATCATTGAACTAGAAAAATAATAATTACCTATGAAAAAACTAACGACTGCTTATACCTTACTCCTTTTTTTACTGGGATTCTCTTTATTTACTGCACAGTCAAAAAATACTTTTGAGAAAGAAAAATCGGAAATCAGTGCGATGCTTGATACTTTCAATGCAACGGCGGCAAAAGCAGATTACAATGCCTATTTCAATCTCTTTGCAGATGAATCTACCTTCATCGGAACAGACGCTACCGAAATCTGGGATAAAAAAGCATTTATGGTATGGGCAAAACCTCATTTCGACAAAAAGAAAACCTGGAATTTTAAAGCCCTTAAAAGAAATATTTACTTCAGCAAAGACGGAAAACTGGCATGGTTTGATGAATTACTGGATACCCAGATGAAGATCTGCAGAGGCTCCGGTGTTGTAGAAAAAATCAATGGAAGCTGGAAGGTTAAGCAATATGTTCTTTCTGTGACAGTGCCTAATGAGGTGGTAGATAAAGTAGTTACAGAAAAAGCACCTATCGAAGATGCATTAATTCAAAAACTAAAGTCATAATGGCAATAATGATGGGGAAATATGATACCGGGGCAGTCGGGAAAAGAAAAAAGCCAGACTTATCAATGCTCCAGATTATTAATATGAGCATGGGATTTCTGGGAATTCAGATGGCATTCGGATTACAAAATGGGAATGCAAGCCGTATTCTTGGGAATTTAGGAGCAGATGTTCACGAATTATCATGGTTCTGGCTGGTAGCTCCCATTACAGGTCTGATTGTTCAGCCTATTATCGGCCACATGGGCGACAATACCTGGAGTCCGTTGGGAAGAAGAAAACCTTATTTCCTGATTGGAGCTGTTTTGTGTGCCATAGGATTGGTTCTCCTTCCAAATGCTGCTTCCGTTACTCAGATGTTTGCGGCCAATGCGCTTTTGTTAGCGGTAATATTCCTTGCCATGATGGATGCTTCAGTGAATATTGCAATGGAGCCATTCAGAGCTTTGGTAGGAGATATGCTTCCCAAACATCAAGGTACGATAGGATTTTCTGTGCAAACAATTCTGATCGGAATCGGTGCGGTACTAGGTTCTTATCTGCCGGATTGGTTAACGAAAATGGGAATTTCCAATGTAGCTCCAGAAGGATTTGTTGCGGATAATGTTATTTACTCTTTTTATATTGGCGCGGGATTGCTTATCATATCAATTCTATACACCATCATGACAACCAGAGAATATTCCCCGCAGGAATTTGCTGATTTTGAAGATGGAAAAGAAGGAGAACAACATAATTCTAAGTTTTCAGATATTTTCAAAGATTTTGCTGCGATTCCTGCGCAGATGAAAAAGCTGGGAATTGTTCAGTTTTTCTCATGGTTTGCACTGTTTACCATGTGGGTATTTACCACCAGTGCATTGGCGACACATCATTTCGGACTTTCTCCGGAAGATACCCATTCCAAAGCATTTAATGATGCAGGTGATCTTACCGGAAAACTTTTCGGAATGTATAATCTCTGGGCAATTCCGTTTGCATTTCTATTAACACCTATTGCTAAACTGATTGGTAAAAAACAGACTCATGCCTTAGCGTTATTATGTGGAGGTTTGGGATTGGTTTCCATGTATTTCATTAAAGATGTCAACAATTTATGGATCTCAATGATCGGATTAGGTTTTGCCTGGGCAAGTATTCTGGCAATGCCTTATGCAATGCTTATTGAGGTGATTCCACAAAGAAAAATGGGAGTTTATATGGGAATATTCAATTTCTTTATTGTGATTCCTCAGATCATCAATGGTTTATTCGGAGGTCCTGTCGTAAGTGGTGTTTTTGGAAAACAGGCTATGGATTATGTGGTTGTAGGAGGTGTTTGCATGCTGATTGGGGCTGTAGTGACCATGATTTTTGTGAAATCTGAAGATGAGACTCCAAAGGAAATTGAAGAGGAAATCAAGCAGGTGCATTTTTAAATTGGAAACTAGAAGTTAGAGGTTAGAAGTTAGTTGTGCCGTAAACTTTAACTTAAATATAAAAAACATAACAAAATTCAATAGAAACGGGCTTTAGCCCGTTTTCTCTTTAAACATTCATCAATCTGGCTTTAGCCAAAACTCAGACCTAAATGCATTTTTTTGTGCTTTTTTGATGATTAGAATATTATAATGTCTCGCAGATTATACAGATGACGCTGATGTTTGCACTTATTTATATAATCAGTTCAATCATTGGAAGAAAAAATATCCAGTATAAAATTTTATCGCAGGTAAAATCCTTGCGCCCTAAAAACATATCAAATGTAAAAAAAATCGCGTCTTTGCGTAATCCAACTTAGCCTATATTTTCACTTTTTCACCCTTTTTACTTCTTCAATTTCCTTTCTTAACCTACATCAACTTTTTAAACGCTCACATCCCGTACATTTGTACTATAAATAATCACAGAAAATGAAAACAGTATATCATAAAGCAGATTCAAGAGGCCATGCCAACCACGGATGGTTAAATTCATATCATACATTCAGTTTTGCCAACTATCAAAACAGAGAGAGAACAAACTTTGGCGTTTTAAGAGTATTGAACGATGATACCGTTTCGCAGGGAATGGGCTTCGGAACACACCCGCACAGAGATATGGAAATTATATCCATTCCTTTGGAAGGTGATTTGGAGCATAAAGATTCAATGGGAACCACTGCGGTGATCAGAAAAGGAGAAATTCAGGTGATGAGTGCCGGAACCGGTGTGATGCACAGCGAATACAATAAAAATAAAGATGAGGAAGTGAAATTTCTTCAGATCTGGGTGTTCCCAAAAGAACAGAATGTTGAACCGAGATACGATCAGAAAAGTATCAAAGAAGGAGAAAAGATCAACGGATTCCAGCAGATCTTATCTCCCAATAAAAATGATGACGGAGTTTGGATTCATCAGGATGCATGGTTCAATCTGGCGAACTTTAAAAAAGGAAATGGCAAAAATTATATGCTTAACAAAAAAGGAAACGGAGTGTATGCATTTGTGTTAAAAGGAAGTGCGAAAATCGGAGACCGTGTTCTGAATGAAAGAGACGGATTAGGAATCTGGGATACACAGAGCTTTAATATTGAAGCCGTAGAAGACACCGAAGTATTATTAATGGAAGTCCCAATGGAACTGCCTTCTTATCTTAAATAAAAAACTAAATTTGTAATCTTAAAAATAAACCTCACCTATGAAAATTTTAGCAATAGCAGGAAGTAATTCAGAAGCTTCAATGAACAAACAGTTGGTAGCGTATGCATCAACATTATTTGAAAATGCAGACGTAGAAGTGATCGATTTGAATCCTTTCGAAATGCCCATCTATAAACATGAAAGAGAATTAGCAGGCGGTGTTCCTCAGGAAGCTCATGATTTTGCAGCAAAAATTGATGGTGCAAACCTATTGTTGGTTTCTTTAGGAGAGCACAACGGAACCTATTCTACAGCATTTAAAAATGTGTTCGACTGGGTATCCAGAATCAAAGACAGAACCGTTTGGAACGAAGTACCTATGCTATTGATGTCTACATCTCCGGGCGGTAGAGGTGGAGCAGGTGTTTTGGAAGCAGCATCAAAGCGTTTCCCTTTCCACGGAGGAAATGTGGTGGAAACTTTTTCACTTCCTTTCTTTAATGATAACTTTGATAAAGCCGCTCATAAAATTTCTAATGAAGAGAAAGACAGCGAGTTAAAAGAAAAAATTAAGAAGATTGCAGCCATTGAAACAATCCTTGAAAAATAGAATTTGAATATTCATTTAAAATTACTATTTTTGCAAAAAGAAAAGAGATGAAAATTCAGACCTCCTATAATCAATGTTTTTCTCATAAAGGGAAAGTTGTGGGCTCTGAAATTCTGAGATAAAATAACGGCCGATAATCTGAAAAGATTGTCGGCTTTTTTGTTTTCTAAAATCGAGTATAAAAGTAATTATTAAAATAAAATGTATCAATATACTAATGTACCAGTTTACCAATTCTCCGGTTTCCAAAGTGAAGCTATTGTTACATTGCTAAACTGATATATTGTTACATTATTAAATTATTAAACATGAGCAACACTTACAAATCAGCAGGAGTAGACAAAGAAGAAGGATACAAAACGGTTGACAAGATCAAAAAAGCGGTCGGAGAAACCCACAATTCCAATGTACTGAACCACTTGGGAAGTTTTGGTGCTTTCTATGAAATCGGTGGATACAAAAATCCGGTTCTTGTATCAGGAACAGATGGAGTAGGAACAAAGCTGAAAGTAGCTTTAGATACTAAAAAATATGATTCTATTGGGGTAGATTGTTTCGCAATGTGTGCTAACGATATTCTTTGTCACGGAGCAAAACCTTTATTCTTTCTTGATTATCTGGCTTGTGGAAAGCTTGATTCAGAAATCGCCGCAGAAATCGTTTTAGGAATGGTTGCTGCTTGTAAGGATAACAACTGTGCACTGATTGGTGGTGAAACTGCTGAAATGCCTGGTATGTACCAGCCTGGAGATTATGATGTTGCAGGATTCTGTGTAGGAATCGTAGAAAAAGATCAGATCATTGACGGTTCTAAGATCAAAGCTGGGAACAAAATTATTGCATTACCAAGCTCTGGATTCCACTCAAACGGATTCTCTTTAGTAAGAAAAGTATTCCCGAACTTTGAAGAAGAGTTTGAAGGAAAACCATTATATGAGACGCTTTTAGTTCCTACAAGACTATACTACAAAGATATTCACAAAGTATTGGAAGAAGTAAAAGTAGAAGGAATTGCTCACATCACAGGAGGTGGTCTTTACGAAAACGTTCCAAGAATTATTCCTGAAGGACTTTGTGCTTCTATTGACGAGACAAAAATCAGAATTCCTAGTGTGATGCTTGAGCTTGAAAAAAGGGGGGGAGTAAAACGTGAAGAAATGCACGGAACATTCAACATGGGGGTAGGAATGGTAATCGTTGTAGATGCTGAACATGCTGAAAAAGTATTGCACCTTTTAGATGACGCTTACGAAATCGGAGAAATCACTGAAGGAGCAGAGAAAATTAATTTAAAGTTTTAGAAGCTTAATCCCGCTTTCCGCTATATCTTTTTTGCCAGTGCTTTTTTACAAAGCCATTTCAAAAAAAGGATGCCGCTGCAATCGGGGCTAATTAGAAATATGAAGAACATCGTTGTACTCGTATCCGGTTCAGGAACCAATTTGCAGAGAATCATTGATACTATTGATTCCGGAGAAATCCAGAATGCAAAAGTAACTTTAGTTGTGGCAGACAGAGAATGTTTCGGATTGGAAAGAGCAAAGAATCACAATATAGAAAACATACTGATTCCGAGAGGAAAGAATTTCAGCAGTGAATTGGCTAAAGTAATCCCTGAAAATACAGATTTAATCGTATTGGCAGGATTTTTATCCATCTTAAAATCTGAATTCTGCGAGAGCTGGAATGGTAAAATAATCAATATTCATCCTGCTTTACTTCCGAAATTCGGAGGAAAAGGAATGTGGGGGATGAACGTTCACAATGCAGTTATTGAAGCCAAAGAAGTAGAAAGTGGGGCAACTGTACATTTTGTGACACCAGGGATTGATGAAGGAGAAGCTATTCTTCAGAAGTCTTTCGAAGTAACCGCTGAGGATACTCCTGAAACGCTGGCTCAGAAAGTTCACCAGATTGAATATGAAATATTCCCGATAGCGATCAATAAGGTCCTGGGAAATTAATAAATATAACCAATGTACCAGTGTACCAATTTACCAATGTTAAAGGTATTGTTACATTGCTAGACTGATACATTGCTGCATTAGCAAATAATCTAAGTAAAATAAAAGTAAGTTCGGAGGTGAAAGACCCGGACACAGTTTGAAATAGCTGTAAAAAGTAAAAAATTGAAAGTAAAATGAGTAAAAAGAGAGTTTTAATCAGTGTTTCTGACAAAAGTGGATTAATTGAATTCGCGCAGTTTTTGGAAGCTCAGAATTATGAGTTGATCTCTACAGGAGGAACGTTCAAACATTTGAAAGACGCTGGTTTAAATCCTATTCAGATTGATGAGGTAACCAATTTCCCTGAAATGTTGGATGGAAGAGTGAAAACTCTACACCCGAAAGTTCACGGTGGATTGTTGGCTGTTCGTAACAACGAAGAGCACATGAAAACCGTTCAGGAACACGGAATTGGTCTGATTGACATGGTGATCGTAAACCTTTACCCTTTCTTTGAAAATGTAAACAAAGACATTTCTTTACATGAAAAAGTAGAGTTTATCGATATCGGAGGTCCTTCAATGCTTCGTTCCGCAGCGAAAAACTTTGATTCTGTAACGGTAATCACTGATGTAGAAGATTATGCAGCAGTGAAAATTGAAATGGAGCAAAACGGTGATACATATATCGAAACCCGTAAAAAGCTTGCAGGAAAAGTATTCAACCTTACCTCTGCGTATGATGCTGCAATTTCAAGAATGCTTTTAGATGAAGAATATCCTACTTATCTGAATGCTTCTTATAAAAAAGTGGCTGACTTAAGATACGGAGAAAACCCTCACCAGACAGCAGCTTACTACGTTTCTACTTTCGAGAACGGAGCGATGAAAGACTTCGAGCAGCTTGGAGGGAAAGAACTTTCTTTCAACAATCTTCGTGATATGGACCTTTGCTGGAAAGTTGTCACTGAGTTCAAAGAAGAAATGGCTTGTTGTGCGGTAAAACACTCTACACCTTGTGGTGTTGCAATCGGAACTTCAGCATTGGAAACATACCAGAAAACATTCGAATGTGATCCGGTTTCCATCTTTGGCGGAATTGTTGCAATGAACTATAAGATTGATGCAGCTACAGCTGAAGAATTAAATAAAACTTTCCTTGAAATTGTAATGGCTCCTGAATTTGATGAAGAAGCCCTTGAAATTTTGAGAAAAAAGAAAAACCTGAGAATCATCAAAATCGTAAACCCTGTTTCAGACAAACAGACCTGGGTGAAAGTAGACGGAGGAATCCTTGTTCAGGATAATGACCTGCACTTCTCAGACGATATCAAAGTGGTAACTGAAGTACAGCCTACAGAAGAACAGAAAAAAGCATTACTTTTCTCTCAGAGAGTCGTAAAATATGTGAAGTCTAATGCCATCGTAGTTTCCAACGGAATTCAGGCGTTCGGTATCGGAGGCGGTCAGGTAAACAGAATCTGGGCAACTCAGCAGGCTATCGAAAGGGCAAAAGAAAAATTCTCAGGAGATTTGGTACTGGCTTCAGATGCATTTTTCCCTTTCCGTGATGTGGTAGATTTCTGCGCTCAGGAAGGTATCAAGGCGATTATTCAGCCGGGTGGAAGTGTAAAAGATCAGGATAGTATTGAGGCTGCCAACGAGCACAATATTCCAATGATGTTTACAGGTGTCAGACACTTTTTCCACTAATTAAAATAGAATTAAAAAATAATTAGGGATTGTATTTTTAGCATTCAAAATTATATATTTGTAAAATAAGACTAGATAATAATATAAAGTATGAGAATATTAATCATAGGTGAAGGCGGTAGAGAATCTGCTTTAGCGGCAAAGCTTCAGAATGACTCAAGAATTTCTAAAATGTTTTTTGCCAACGGGAATGCTACTACCGATGTAATAGGGAAAAATGTTCATTTATCAGAAATCAAAGAACTTAGAGATTTCGCTATTAAAGAAAAAATTGATCTTACGATCGTAGGTCCTGAAGCTCCTCTTGTAGCGGGTATCAAGGACGAATTTAAAAAGCATGATCTTAAGGTTTTCGGGCCTACTCAAAAAGTAGCGAGCCTGGAAGGAAGTAAAGCTTTCTCTAAGAAATTTATGCAGACCTATGATATCAAAACAGCTAAAGCTGTAGTATTTGATTCATATAACGAAGCTAAAGAATATGTGCAGACACAGCAGTATCCTTTGGTAATCAAGGCAAGTGGTTTAGCTGGCGGAAAAGGTGTTGTTATCTGTGACAACCTTGAAGAAGCTGAAGCTACAATCCATGATTTCATGATCAGAAGAATCTATGGTGATGCTGGTATTCGTTTAGTTATTGAAGAATATTTACAAGGTTTTGAAGCTTCTATTATTGCTTTCTCTAACGGGGAAAAATTATTCCCATGTGTAGCAGCTAAAGATTATAAAAAAGCTGGAAACGGAGATACAGGACCTAATACAGGAGGTATGGGTTCAGTAGCACCAAGCCCGGAATTTACTCAGGAGCACTACGCAGATTTTGAGAGAAATATCTTGGAACCTACTGTTAAAGGTCTTAAAGCTGAAGGTTTCGGATTTAAAGGAATCATCTTCTTCGGATTGATGGTAACGAAAAACGGAGCTTACCTTCTGGAATACAACATGAGATTCGGAGATCCTGAAACTCAGGTATTGATGGCATTGATGGAAAACAATCTTCTGGATGTGATTCAGGATTGTATGGAAGGAAAAGACATTGAGCTTAAGTTTAAAGACGAAAAAGCAGTTTGTCTGGTAATGTGTTCAGGAGGTTATCCGAGAAATATCGAAATAGGTTTCGAAATTACCGGAGAAGAGAAACTGAAACACAGTAAACTGTTATACGCAGGAGCAATCAGCAAAGGAGATAAAGTAGTTTCCAATGGAGGTAGAGTACTGAACATTGTGGCTACAGGAGCTACTTACGAAGACGCCCGCAAAAAAGTTTACGAAGACGCAGGTCACGTACATTTCGATTACGGCTTCTATAGAGAAGACATCGGAAAGTTTTAATAAAATCATGAAAAAAGATTTGGAGCTAATCCAAGTCTTTTTTTGTAAAACAGTTAATAATTAGAAGTTAGACGCTAGAGGTTAGAAATTAGTTGCTGAAAGTGAAATTGGGAAATTATTTCCAAGCCAGAAGCCATTAGCCAGTGGCCATTAGCTCTATCATTTATCAATCATCATTTATCAATTATCAAAAATGAACAACGGTATTATTATTTTAGATTTCGGATCCCAGTACAACCAGCTTATCGGAAGAAGAATCCGTGAGATGGGTGTATACTCTGAAATCTTACCTTACAATACACCATTACAAGATATTTTAGCAAAACAGCCAAAAGGAATCATTCTTTCCGGTGGACCAAGTTCTGTAAATGCAGAAAATGCCCACCTGGTTGAAAAAGAATTATACGAGCAGGGAGTTCCTGTATTGGGAATCTGCTACGGAATGCAGATGACTGCTCACCTTTTAGGAGGTAAAGTAAACAAAGGAGAAAAAGGAGAATACGGTAAAGCCAACTTAGAGATCGTTAAAGAAAGCTCTTTATTAAAAGGAGTAACTCAGAACTCTGTTGTTTGGATGAGCCACTTTGACGAAGTAGGAGAATTGCCTGCAGGTTTTGAATTAAATGCAAAATCAGGAGTCATTGCTTCTATCGCTAATGAAGATAAAAAAATCTTCTGCGTTCAGTTCCACCCGGAAGTTTCTCATACAGAAGAAGGAGGGAAAATGCTTGAAAATTTCGTTTTCAGCATCTGTAATTCAGAAAAAAACTGGAAACTGACCAACTATATTGAAAAAACAGTTGAGGAGATCCGTGAGAAAGTTGGAGACAACAAAGTAATCCTTGGACTTTCAGGAGGTGTAGACTCTTCTGTAGCCGCTGTTTTGATCCACAAAGCAATCGGTGATCAGTTAACTTGTATCTTCGTAGATACGGGATTATTGAGAAAGGATGAAGGCAAAAAAGTAATGGATCAGTATGGAGAGCATTTCCATATGAACATTAAAATGGTAGATGCTAAAGAAAGATTCCTTTCAAAACTAGCGGGAGTAGACGATCCTGAAGCAAAGAGAAAAATCATTGGAAACGAATTCATCCATGTTTTTGACGAAGAATCTCACAAAATTGAAGGGGCTAAATTCTTAGCTCAGGGAACCATTTATCCTGACGTTATCGAAAGCCAGTCTGTCAACGGACCATCTGCTGTAATCAAGTCTCACCACAATGTTGGAGGGCTTCCTGAAGATATGGAATTCGAATTATTAGAGCCATTAAGAGAGCTTTTCAAAGACGAAGTAAGAAGAGTAGGAGAAGAATTGGGTATTCCTCATCACCTGGTATACAGACACCCTTTCCCAGGTCCTGGATTAGGAATCAGAGTATTGGGAGCGGTAGATGCTGAGAAAGTAAGAATTCTTCAGGAAGCTGATGATATTTTCATTGAAGAATTATACAAAAATGATCTTTATGAAAAAGTATCTCAGGCATTTGTAGTACTTCTTCCTGTAAAATCTGTAGGAGTAATGGGTGATGAAAGAACTTATGAATATACTGCTGTAGTACGTTCTGCCAACACCATCGACTTTATGACAGCAACATGGAGCAGACTTCCTTACGAGTTCCTGGATACCGTTTCCAGCAGAATCATCAACGAAGTAAGAGGAATCAACAGAGTAGCTTACGATATTTCAAGCAAACCACCTGCAACCATTGAGTGGGAATAATTTTTGACTTGAATTTAAAATATAAATCCTGCCCGTTTTTGGGTGGGATTTTTTTGTTAAAACTGTTTCAATGAAGACATGATCAATAAAATATTTAAAGCAATTAATAAGCAATATATCAGTTTGAAGAGTATATGCTTATGGAAAATAAGATAGTTTAAAAATATTGATCCTGCTACATGTACATAAATAAAAGTTTTCACTTCCTCGGCATTGAGTTCAGATGCCGAAAATAAGTTGAAATTATGTGAAAGATTAATGATTGAGTAAGGATAAAAGATTCTTAAAATCAAAATAAGTAAGGTGCTTATAAGTAAAGTTACTGCGTATGGTTTCATTATCATTAGCTAATAAAAAATTTAATTAATCCTTATTGTCCGATAAAAAGTATAAATACATTGGAAATATCAATATTCATATTATGAATTAACAGGTCGCTCCTCCGGAGCTATAATTTTAAAACAAATATGTTCTATTAACAGTTAGCTCCTAGTGGAGCTTGATTTGATCCCGTAGGGATCTGCTGTTAATAGAAAAAAAGAAGTTCCCATAAAAATAAAGCTCCGGAGGAGCGACCTGTTAATTACGCTTTAATGTAATCGGACAAGAATGATTTTTAATTGACATTGTAAAAATAAAAATCTTCAGCAGAAAAAGCATTCAGGCTTTCCATAAAATCAAAATAAGCATTATAAAAATCAGGATCTACAGAAAGGTATGGATTAGATAGCTTATCGACAAGAATGTATTCTATATCATAAAATGCATGCAAAATATTTTTTATTTGTAACGCATATTGACTTTCTATAAAAATCAGAGGATAATTCAAACAGATATATCCGATGGTTTTATCTCCCAACAGCAGAACAACAACTTTTTCTGTATCCATTTCCATACTAATATTATAATGGGGTTTAAGGGTTTCCATTACAAAGCCAAAATCAGAATGTTTCCAGTAATTATTTGAGTAAACTGCTGCTTGTAAAATCTCAGAGATATCCACTGTTAAATTTTGTATAAATAGTTGGGAAGTACTTTTCTATAAGGATTAAAGTAAAATATTTTCACTAAATTTAAGTAAAATTACATCAAATGCAAATAGAAACAAGAAACCTGACCCTTCAGGATTATAATGAGCTGGCGGAAACGATGAAAAGGGCCTACCCGCAGATGTCGGAATCTATCTGGTCCAAAAAAAGTATTGATAAACTCACAAAAATATTTCCGAACGGACAGATCTGTATCACCGTTGACGGAAAACTGGCTGCTGTAGCACTTTCCATTATCGTTAATTACGAAGAATTTGGAGATGATCATACCTACAGCGATATTACGGGAAATTACACATTCAATACCCACACTTCAACGGGGAATGTTCTCTACGGAATTGAAGTTTTTGTCGATCCGGAGTTCCGTGAACTGCGTTTGGGAAGAAGGCTTTATGATGCCCGAAAAGAGCTTTGTGAATTATTAAACCTGAAATCTATTGTTCTGGGTGGCAGAATCCCGAATTATCACAAATACAGCCATGAATTTTCTCCAAGAGAATATATCCGAAAAGTAAGAGATAAGGAAATCTATGATCCTGTATTATCTTTCCAGCTTTCCAATAATTTTCTTCCGATAAGAATCCTGAAAAAATATCTTCCGGAAGATGAAGCTTCCAGAGAGAATGCAGTTCTTCTACAGTGGAATAACATTTACTACAGCAGAAAACCAAATACGATGCAGGACAGTATTATTCGTCTTGGATTGGTACAATGGCAGATGAGAACCTTTAAAGATATTGAGGCGTTTTATGAGCAGGTAGAATTCTTTGTCAATGTGATGGGAGATTATAAGTCTGATTTTGTCCTGTTCCCGGAACTCTTCAACACGCCTTTGCTGGCTCCTTTCAATAATCTTTCCGAAAGAGACAGTATGATAGAACTGGCTAAGCTTACCGAGCAGATCAAAAATAAAATCTCAGAACTGGCGATCAGTTACAACGTGAATATTATTTCCGGAAGTATGCCTGTTTTTGATAGTGATAATAATGATTTGTACAATGTAAGTTACCTTCTTCACCGTGACGGACGTATGGATGAATACAGAAAAATTCATATTACTCCGAACGAAAAAAGGTACTACGGAATGAAAGGCGGAAATGAAATCAAAGTCTTTGATACCGACTGTGGGAAAATAGGACTTGTCATCTGCTACGACGTAGAATTCCCGGAACTCCCAAGAATTCTGGCTGATCAAGGAATGAAAATCCTGTTTGTACCGTATCTGACAGACACTCAGAATGCCTATATGAGAGTCCGTCACTGTGCTGCTGCAAGAGCCATAGAAAATGAATGTTATGTGGCCATTGCCGGTTGTGTAGGAAACCTTCCGAAGGTAAACAATATGGATATTCAGTTCGGACAGGCTGCTGTATTTACTCCTTCCGATTTTGCTTTCCCATCTAATGCCGTGAAAGGGGAGGCTACTCCTAATACAGAAATGACCCTGATTGTAGATGTCGATCTTAACCTCTTGAAAGATCTCCATCACAACGGTTCTGTTCAGGTCATGAAAGACCGCAGAAAAGACCTTTACGAAACGTACCTTAAATAAAAAATATCAGCGGCAGCTCCATTGGAGCTGCCGCTGATATTTTTTTTCCAACCGGACCGAACTATTCTTTCTTAGCGGATTCTCTGATTAAATCCTGATTGTTTTTATAAACCTCATATTGCTCAGGACTCAGTATCTTTTTAAAATCTTTATCAAGGGCTTTAAAATCACTGATGATAACCTTTTTTACCTTGTTGCTGTCAGCACCTTCAGGACCTGCATTTTTCTTGTTCAGACGCTTTCCAAAATCTTTCTGAACCTTCTGTATTCCTTTGAAGTTGATATCGTAGACCTGTTCAACCTGTCTTTCGGTCAGATCCAGGATAGGAATCATAATCAATGTTCTGAAAAGCGCAATCTTTTCTGCCCGGTCTTGTTTTACGATTGCCATTTGCTCCGGAGTAAGGATTTGTTCCATTGCCTTATGACGCTGAGCGATGATGCTAACAAATTCGTCAGCAATTACTTTGTTGTTCTGGGAACTGCTATTATCACCAGCAATAAGCGCATCTGCAGTCATTTTATTGATCTCTGTCACTTTACTAACCTGTGATTCTGTAAGTCCTAAATAACTCATTTCTTTTGTGGCTACTTCGGCAATAGAATGAGCTGATGCTACCTGCGCTTTTATTTGTGTTGTAAACAGAACTGCTGATACAATAAGACCAGCTGAAATAATTTTTTTTAACATAGTGTTGTATTTAAATATTTATAAATTTTTTTTGTTCTTCCAGATGGAAATAATGTGCCGGAAATTGAGGTACGTAGGCATTTTTCAGGGCAAAAAAAATACCCGAAGAATATTTCTTCGGGTATTGTATAATTCTGTATAAAATCTGATCTTACATATACTGAGGGCATACTACAGCAGGACAGATCAGTCCAGGACATTTTGGTCTTCCGTCTGTAGGGCAGCATTGGTTTGAGCAGTTTCCGATAATGATTCCGCTTCCTGCAATTCCTTTTAATTGCTCTCTTGAAAGTTTGTTGTTGCGTAAATTTTTCATGTTCTAATACTTTTGATTTGTTTTAATTTGTACGTTGTAAATATATTAATTTTTACAATATATGATGTGTTTTTTATTGATATTGGTGTATTTTATTCTTTAAAATACTGATTATGTGTTGTTATTTTTAATTTTATTCGTTAGCGTTGTTGTCATAATTGTTTTCATAAAGGAACAATTTTTGGAGTAAATTGCACCTACTATTGATACACTATGTTTGATAAGCCTCAAAGAAAACTGAAAAGATCCGCAAGACTGATTTCCGTACTAAGTAAATATGGATTCAAAGATATTCTGGCCAGAATGAATGGAAATAAACAGGAAGAAGCTTCTGGTCATTCAGATGAAATCATTTCAAAAGGAACCGTTTATGAAAGAATAAGACTCGCTCTCGAAGAGCTGGGACCTACCTTTGTAAAATTGGGTCAGACATTCAGTAACAGGGAAGACTTATTGCCGCCGGAATTGATCCAGGAGTTACAAAAACTTCAGGACAAAGTGGATACGGTAGATATGGATGTGGAAGAAGCGCTGGAAAGTGAATTCAATATTTCCGTCAAAGATTATTTCCGTGAAATCGAGAAAAAGCCTTTGGCTACAGCTTCTATTGCACAGGTTTACAAAGCTGTTCTGCTGGATGGCAGTCCGGTGATTTTAAAATTGAGAAAACCCGATGTACAGTCAGTCATTGAAGATGATTTACTGTTGATCAAAGATATTGAAAAGCTCATATCTGCCTATTCGGAAATAGGAGAAAAACTGAATCTGAAGCAGGCGATTTCTACCTTTGAAAGATCTTTACTGGAAGAAGTTTCTCTGATCAATGAAAAAAATAATATTCAGCAGTTCCGACTGAATTTTAAGAACAATAAAGAAACCTATGTTCCTAAAGTGTACGAAGAATTTTCCAACAACAATATTCTTTGTATGGAATTTATCGATGGGATTAAAGTAACCGACAAATCTGTTCTGCTAGCCAATGATATTGATCCTGTAAAAGTTTCAGAAACAGGATTGAGGCTTTTTGTATCGCAGATTTTAGACTACGGATTTTTCCATGCTGATCCTCACGCCGGAAATATTTTAGTGAGAAAAGACGGTAAAATTGTTTTCATTGATTTTGGGGCAGTAGGTAAAATTCAGCCCAATGATAAAGAAATTCTTGAAAATCTTATCGTAAGTTTTGTCGCCAAAAATGCTCATAAAATAGTCCGTTCCCTTAAAAAAATGGCCATAAGCTATGAAATTCCGGATGAAAGAAGGTTTGAAAATGATGTGGAAGAAATCCTGAACTTTGTACACAGCTCATCATTACAGGATATCAATGTACAGGTGATTATCAATAAGATGAAAGATATTTTGAAGGACAACAGGCTTTATATGCCGGATTATTTCTATCTTCTGTTTAAAGGAATCAGCCTGATAGAAGGAGTGGGAAGGAGTATTAATCCTGATCTTGATATCGTTAAAAGTCTTCATCCTTACACCAAAAAGATTTTCACCAAGAAAATCAGTCCTAAAAATCTTTTAAAAACAGGAATGGACCGCATGATGAACTTTACGGATAATGTCGATGAAATTCCGAAAGAACTCCGTTCCGTTCTCCAAAAGCTGGATGAAAATAAATTTACGGTTTCCAGCGAAATCAAAAATATTGATAAGACCAACCAACTGATCAAATCCAGTGTCATCAATCTGATTCTGGCTATGGTTTTAGGAGCAAATATCATTGCTACAGCTATCGTTTTTTCTTCCGAATCCGGACCAAGAATCGGAGAACTATCTTTAGTAGCAGTTCTGGGCTTTATTTTTTCAATCATTTTAGTGCTCATACTCTTATTGAGAGTGACCAGAAAGTAAACCCGAAAAATTCAAAAACTTCAAACCCTAAACTTCGCATCTCGAAACTCAAAACTCAAAACTCGCACCCCGTAACTCGTAACCCGAATCCCGCAACTCATAACCACAAACCAATAATGAAAACACTTATTATAACCGCAATCACCTTATTCAGTTCACATTCTATGGCTCAACAAGCAAACGAAGAGAAGCTTCAGGGAGATTTTGACGGAAATGGAACAAAAGAATACGCCTATACAAAAGTCAGCGACTGTGGTGACGAATGTGAAGGAAAGTGTGAAACAACCATTTATTTCAGTGATAAAAATATAAAACCCATAACAATTTCTCCTGCCAATCAGGGAAGTTTGTATAATTTGGGAGATCTTAATGATGACGGTAAAGAGGAGATCGGATTTTATCCCAACTGGTGTACCAGCTGCTGGCATCCTTTTTATGTGTATACTTTAAGTAAAACGGGCTGGAAGCCATTATTGCCTTCTATTTCAACCCATTGTAATCAGTGGGAAGAAGATCGGTTCCCCATCAGAAAAGATCCTAAAAAGAAAGGATATGTTATCGTTACCTCCAGCAAATGGGAAGATGATGATATTAAAATCAAAGTCAATAGTGTAAAGGTGAATGAGTAATTAATTTGTTGCTGGTTGTTCTTTGTTGCCAGAAAGATCAGTGTATCTGGTAGTGATTCTCTATAATCAGATGGCTACTCTCTGCAACCTGCAGCCTAATATCTGCCACCTCAAATTTTCAACTTGTAATTAAATACCTATCTTTGCAAAATGGAAAAACTCACTTTTGCGGATTTTGACCTTCCGGTTAAAATTCTTGATGTTTTAGCGGATCTGGAATTATTTGAACCTACTCCCATTCAGGAGAAGAGCTTGAAACCTATTCTTTCAGGAAGAGATGTAATGGGAATTGCACAGACCGGAACCGGAAAAACATTGGCTTATCTTTTACCCGTTCTGAAAACATGGAAATACAGCAAGACAGGAAATCCAACTGTTTTGGTGCTTGTTCCTACAAGAGAATTGGTGGTACAGGTGACTGAAATCCTTGAAAAACTGACGGAAAATATTACCGCAAGAGTAATCGGAATTTATGGTGGAAAAAATATCAATACTCAAAAACTATTGTTCAATGATGGTTGTGATATTCTGGTAGGAACACCGGGAAGAGTGATGGACCTTTCCATAGACAACGCAATCTCTCTGAAGGAAGTTCAGAAGCTGATCATTGACGAGTTTGATGAGATGCTTAACCTTGGTTTCAGACCACAGCTTACTCATATTTTTGAAATGATGAAAGAGAAAAGACAGAATATTCTTTTCTCAGCGACGATGACAGAAGCGGTAGATGATATGCTTGATGAATATTTTGCAAGTCCGGTAGAAATTTCATTGGCAAAATCAGGAACTCCGCTTGAAAAAATTGAACAGACTGGGTACAAAGTCGAAAACTTTAATACTAAAATCAATTTACTTGAACATTTGCTGAAAAGTGATGCTGATATGTCCAAAGTATTGATCTTTAACAATAATAAAAGGCATGCCGACCTGCTCTTTACTAAAATCGATGAACTTTTCCCTGAACAGTTTGATGTGATTCACTCCAATAAATCGCAGAATTACAGACTAAAAGCGATGAAAAGGTTTGAGAATGAAGAGATCAGAGGTTTGATTACGACAGACGTAATGGCAAGAGGTCTTGATATTTCAAACATTACGCATGTCATCAATTTTGAAACCCCTGAAGTTCCTGAGCAGTATATCCACAGAATCGGTAGAACGGGTAGAGCAGATAAAGAAGGAAAAGCTTTGGTTTTCGTAACGAAAAAAGAAGAACCTTTGCTTCTTGATATCGAGCTGTTGATGGACAAAGAATTGAAATTTAATGAATTCCCTGAAGGCGTTAAGATCAATCCTAAGAAAATCGCTGCCGAAGAAGATCAGGTTGTGATGAAAAATCCTGTACAGGTAAAACTGAATGAAGGAGGTGGAGCATTCCATGAGAAAAAGGCTAAAAATACCAAAGAAAACTGGGGTGGACCTTCCAAAAGAAAAGCACCTAAGAAGTTTGGAGCCAACAGAGCGCAGCAGAAAGCAATTTCGAAATCGAAAAGAAAGAAATAAAATAAAAAAACGATTCCTGGTATTGGAATCGTTTTTTATTTTAGTAAGATCTGGTTTACTCTTCATCGTCTTCATCCAGAAAATCCAGCTCATCGTCCCTTTGTATGTGATCAGGTGAAATTCCAGGAGGGTTGAAGAGTCCCCAGTTATCAACAATATAATGATTCGGATTGAATGCAGCAATCCAATCAATGAATAAGAGACGGAACTCTTCTATCTGATTTCGGATAATTTTATAATATTTGGCATCGGAAAATCCCAATAATTCAAGTTGATTACCACTAATCATAATTTCTCTTGCTGCTTTTCGAATAATGGCTGCGTTTTCCATTTTAATATCATACAGTTTTACTGCTTCAGCTCCGGAAATTTTAGCTTGAACCACCATGATATCTTCCAGTAAATTAGATTTCAAATGTTGAAGGTAATCATTGTTTTCAGGAAAGAGATCTGTAATGATCACTAATGTTTTGTAGATTTCCTCAGCCTTTTTATAAATAGGTAGATCCCAGTGTTCTTTCATTTTTATTTCAGGTAAGGAGTGATAATCTTTGTCCAGATTCTATATCCCTCCGGTTTAAAATGAAGCATATCTTCCACAAAAATATCTTTTCTTACATTTCCATTAGCATCTTCCATTGCCTTGGTAACATCAATAAATTCTGCGTTTGGTTCTTTTTTCATAAAAGCAGCAATCTTTTTATTGGCAATTTTCATCTGTGGCCAGATCACTTCTCTGCTCGGCGAATATTTGATGGAGATATAGTCTACCTCAATATCAGGGAATCGCTCACGTATTTTTTTGTAGAAAGCTTTGAATCGGTCAACGACTACTTTTGCTTTTAGCTTATGATTATCTGCAAAATCATTTTCGCCACAGTAAATAATGATCTGTTTGGGTTGGTAAGGTGCTAAGAGATCATTTGCAAAATCATTAAGGTCTGTAAGTCTTGATCCCCCGAAACCTCTGTTGATGATTGTTTTGCCGGGAAAATAATCCGCTACATCCGTCCATTTGGTGAACGAGGAACTTCCGATAAATAAAATAGCGTCCTTTTGAGGCGGATTTTGCTGATCCAGCTTTTTAAACTCCTGGATGTCCTGCCAGAACATCGGTTTTTTTTCCTGAGAAAAGGCAATAGCAAAGTACAGCAATAGAAATGCTGATAGAATCTTCTTCATTATATTCAGTTTTAAATTAGATATAAAAGTAATAAAAAACTCCCGATTAGCGGGAGTTTATGATTTATCTTTTGTAGGTAACGTAAGGGATATCCGGAATTTTATCTCCATCCATATCAAAGATCCCTGATTGCTGGGCAAGTTTAAGATCTTTGGCTGTTAACATATCAATTCTGTAATTTACAGATCCTTCGTCGCCAAGTTTAATTCCAATCACTTTTGAATCAGCATCGTAGGTGTATCTTCCTTCGGTTTTCGGAGATGGAGTACAGTTGGCACCCTCTCCCGTATATGCTGTATAGCTTACATAATAATCTGTTCTTAAGAAAAGAGTATTTTTAGCTGCACATCCTGTTAAAGTTTCAGTATAAAGCACTGTTTTATTATCTTTTCCGGAAATTACTTCCCTTTTAACTTCCTTCCAATCTCCTTTCATGATATCCATATCATAAGCTTCAAGATTGTCATCTTTACAAGAAGTAAGTGCCAGGGCAGAAAAGGCAAATAAAAGTAGCTGTTTTTTCATTTTCACAAATTTAAGAATATGCTAAAATATAAATAAATTTGAAATATCTGTAATGAAATAACGATTTTTTAAACGAATGTTTGTAAATTAAATAATTTTATGAATGCTGCGATACGAGATACAAGTTTTGGATTGTATATTTTCAACTTAAAAATTAATAAATCCATTCACCCGAATCTCGAAATAGCGTAGCTCAAACCTCGTACCGCGGAACCCGCACCCCGAATCCCTTAATAGCTCATCTCTACAATCTTATAAGCATCCTGTGGAGTCAGTTTTTTATATTCTCCAAGACCCAGCCAGTTTCTGTCTGTAAAGGCTTTTTCAACTTTTTCAGCAGTTCCTTTAAAGTCTTCTGTATACTCGGAAAGTTTGGTTTTGATGTGAAGGCTATGGAAGAATTCCTCCAGTTTTTTGATGGCCAGTTCAGCTTTTTCCTCTATGCTTCCGTCTTTGATTCCCCAAACTCTCTCCGCATACTGAGCCAGTTTCCCTTTTTTATCTTCGAAATTGTAACGGTAATGGGATGGAGCAATAATTGCCAATGTTCTTGCATGGTCAATACCGAAGTAAGCCGTCAGCTCATGTCCCATAGCGTGTACTGCCCAGTCTGTAATCACTCCTTTCTGGATCAGGCCGTTTAAAGCCATTGTACAGCACCACATAAAGTTTCCGGCAGCATCGTAGTTGAAATCATCAGCTAATACTTTAGGAGCAGTTTCCTGCAGGCTGATCAGAATACTTTCTGCAATTCTTTCCTGAAGATCAGCAGAAGAAGGAGCAGTCATATATTGTTCCAAAACGTGAGTGTAGGCATCTGTGATTCCGTTCACGATCTGGTTTTTAGGGATAGTTCTGATCACTTCCGGATCCAGAACAGAAAATTGTGGGAAAAGTCCAGGTCCTCCTGAAGATAATTTCTCATGGGTTTCCCTTCTTGAGATCACATAACCGGAATTCATTTCTGAACCTGTTGCAGGTAGTGTTAAAATACTTCCAAAAGGCATCCCTTCTCCTTCAAATGTTCTTACGGATTTTCTCAGGATATCCCATGGTTCACCATCATAATGGGCTGCTGCAGAAAGGAATTTTGTTCCGTCAATCACGGATCCGCCACCTACAGCAAGAAGGTAAGTAATATTTTTCTCTTTGATAAAGTTTAAAGCATTGATCAGGACTTCATATTCAGGATTGACAGGAACTCCGCCAAACTCATATAATTCATGATCTTTTAAAGCCTCTTTTACCTGATTGTAAACACCATTGTTTTTGATGCTTCCGCCACCGTAAATCATTAATATTCTTGCGTCCTGAGGAATTTCTTTGGAAATTTTAGCGATTTCGCCTTTCCCGAAAAGTATTTTTGTTGGGTTTTTAAACTCGAAATTAAGCATTGTTCTAAATTTATTTTAAGTCAAATTTACGGAATGAAAAAAGAAAACTGAGTTAATGAAATTTTAAAATTGCTATTATTCATTTTTATGAAAGCTATTGCTTTGAACTTCTTTGATTAATGTTTTTATTCCTTTCTAATCTAAATACTATGCTTCAGGAGAAAGATAGGCTTTTGCTCTCTTGATAAAGGCTTCCTTATCTTTTTTGATCTCTTCCAATAGTTTTTTCCGGTCATCAGGAATGGTAAGATACTGGTCACCCCAAAGATTGATTTCAACGATTACGGGGATAAGATCAATCCCTTTCTGAGTCAGAAAATAAAGAATTTTCAGCTTGCTGTCCGGATGGTCTTTTTTGTCAATGATTCCATGGTCCAAAAGGTTTTGAAGCCTTGTCGCCAGAATATTGGTGGCGATTTTTTCATCAGCTTTGAGGAAGTCACCATAAGTACATTCCTTTTTCAGCATCAGATCTCTTATAATGAGAAGAGACCATTTGTCACCCCACATTTCCAGGGAACAGCTGATCGGGCAGTCGGATCTTTTTTTACTCATTTTGTTAATTTTAAAATAATACTTGCAAAATGAAAGTGTTTGTTTTAATTTTGCTTTTATTTTGCAAGTAAATTTAATCATAAAAAATTAATTAATCAAATGGATCATTATGACATTGCCGTAATTGGCTCAGGACCCGGCGGATATGTGGCTGCCATTAGAAGCGCTCAGCTGGGTTATAAAACAGTGATTATAGAAAAATATGATACATTGGGAGGAACATGTACCAATGTAGGTTGTATTCCGACTAAAGCATTATTGGACAGCACCCATCATTATGCAGAAGCACAACATCAATTCCAGGAGCATGGGATTAAGCTGGGTACTATAGAACTTGATTTTTCCCAAATGTACAGGAGAAAAGCTGAGGTGGT
The DNA here is from genome assembly GCF_030846215.1 of Chryseobacterium sp. WLY505. Lineage (NCBI taxonomy): Bacteria > Pseudomonadati > Bacteroidota > Flavobacteriia > Flavobacteriales > Weeksellaceae > Chryseobacterium > Chryseobacterium sp. WLY505. Next base: position 204,698 of record NZ_JAVCWI010000008.1, read on the forward strand.
TTCAAAAAATACCGGAGGGCTGGACTTTTTAATGAATAAAAATAAAATTACGAGATTAAAAGGAACCGCAAGTTTCATCAACAATTCTACCATAAAAATTATCAGCGAATCTGAGATTAAAAAGATTACTGCTCAGCATTATATCATTGCTACAGGCTCAAAACCATCAAGTATTCCAGGAGTGGAGATTGATAAAAAAAGGATTATTACTTCCACAGAAGCATTGTCTTTAAAGGAAAAACCGGAATCTATGGTAATCATCGGCGGTGGAGTAATAGGAGTGGAAATGGCTTCTATTTTCAACCGTATCGGAACGAAAGTGACTATTCTGGAATATGCTGATCATCTGATTGCCACCATGGACCATGAGTTGGGAAAAAGCCTTCAGAAAATCCTTAAAAAAGAAGGAATTGATATCCGACTTAATCACGCGGTATATAAAACTGAGAATGCGGGCTCTAAGGGCAAAGTTTTCTTTAAAGATAAAACCGGAACAGAAGGTGAACTGGAAGCAGATTATGTATTGGTAGCGGTGGGAAGAAGTCCTTATGTAAAAGGTTTGGGTCTGGAAAATACAGAAGTACAGCTGGACGAGAGAGGTTTTATTAAAGTAAATGAAAACAATCAGACTTCAGTGCCTGCTATCTATGCAATAGGAGATGTTATCGGGGGAGCAATGTTGGCTCACAAAGCGGAAGAAGAAGGTGTTTTTGTAGCGGAAACCATTAACGGACAAAAACGCCATATTCATTATAACCGTATTCCTTCCGTGGTGTATACATGGCCGGAAGTAGCTTCAGTAGGATATACGGAAGAATATCTGAAACAAAATAACATCGCATATCATGTAGGGAAATTCCCGTTTTCTGCCAGTGCAAGGGCACGCGCATCTATGGATACGGAAGGTTTTGCCAAAGTTTTGGTAGATCCGAAATATGGAGAAGTGCTGGGAGTTCACATCATTGGAGCCAGAGCAGCAGATTTGATTGCCCAGGGTGTTATCGCTCAGGAATATGAGGTGACTGCAGAAGATATGTTTCGTATTTCCTATGCCCATCCAACCTATTCCGAAACGTTGAAGGAAGCTTACTTGATTGCATCTGGGCAGGGAGCTATTAATATATAAGAAATTAAACCATTAAGGTTAATGAAGACAATAAGAATAATTAAGATCCATCTTTGATGGAAGATAAAGCGGATCGCTGAAAAATAGCTTTAGCTATTCCCTTAATTATCCTTATCAACTTAAAAAATCTTAATGGTTTACATTAGCAGTTTGTAAATTTTATTGCAGATAAAATCCTTGCGCCTTAAAGCTGTATCTTGATAAATTAATTTGCGCCTTGGCGTTTTTTTAAATTCAGTTACAAAGAAGTACAGTTTTCATCCTTCGTATAAACTCCATTGCTTTTTGCTTCCAGCTTTCCTGTTTTTCTATTGATTTTAACCCAAAAAGATTCTTTCGCAGCCGGACAACCCTTAGATTGCATAAGGTACATTGAAATATGGCGGTCCTCAATTTTATATGATCCGGTAAAGCGATTGCTTGTATCCACAGAATACCCATACGTTTTTGCCAGTAAAATAGCCTCCGGAAGATTATCAACTGTTCCGATAAAATCTCTCAGCTGCTGCTCATTGGAAAAATAAACAGATCTTTCGTTTTTACATGCAAGAATGTATGAAAAGCAGTTATTTCCAATACATTTCTGGAAAAAACCTTTTTCAGGAACCGGTTCATTGATGGTCATAAAATCAGGCGACTGGCTTTCATAGAGCACTGATTTTTCATAGTCCACATCATTGCTCAGAACGCGCCAGTAAGCATAGTCTTTATCAGGAACAATGAACGGATAGAGATATTCTACCGTATCAAGAATATCAGGAATTTTTTTATAATCATCAGGAACCTTGATCTGGCTGTAAAGCAGATTGGAGAGAATCAGGGAAAATGCGATGATTATTTTCATAGAGAATGTGTTTCCGGTGCAAATTTAAGAAAGAGAATTATTCCAATACAATTTTATAATATCCTTTTTCAGCAGTTACATCAATATCTATACCTGTAAACGTTATTTTATTGATTTGATAGCCATCACAACCTCCATTAAATTCTGAGGATTGGATTGAAAAATCTAAGTCTTTAATATTAGAAAAGAATTTATACTTTTTTGTTCCATTATAAGCACCTACGTTTTCTACAATAATCATATTGTCAGATGTTTTGGATAGTTGGATACTATTGTTATCTTCGTCCTGAACTGAATAAGTGGTCAATGTTCCATTGGCAATAAGATTTTCATCATTAGAATCAACAAACTTAAAAAGGATCGGCAGAGGTGGATTGTAACAATCTTTTTCACAAGAGATGAAAAGAAGGGCTATGAGTAAAAAAGTAAATATTTTTTTCATGGATGATGGATGGTGTGAAGAGTAAAGTTAATTATTAATGTCTAATAATCAAATTTATAAAAACTTCATCGGATATCCCACGGTAACATTTCCATTGATGATTTTTTTTAGCTTAGATTCCATCATTTTTTTGGTCAGAGGTTTCAGATGGTCGGTATATAAAATTCCCAACGTATGATCATATTCATGCTGGATAATTCTGGCGGTTAATCCAGTGAAAATTTTCGTATGTTTTGTGAAATCCCGATCCTGATATTCAATGGTAATTTCCCAGGGCCTTTTTACTTTTTGAGAAAGTCCCGGAATGCTCAGGCAGCCTTCATGATCTTCCCAGGTTTCTTCCGAAGTATAGACTATTTTTGCATTGATAAAGGTTTCTTTAATCCCCTTATCATCCTTTCCGAAATATAGAATCTGATCTTCCATATCCAGATTTTTATAAACAATCTCACTGTCAACAATGAAAAGTTGTAAAGATTTTCCGATCTGAGGAGAGGCAAGGCCGCATCCATTGGCATTTTCCATGGTCTCCCACATATCTGTTACCAATTTCTGGATTTCAGAGGTATTTTCTATGATTTCTGAGCATTTTTGCTTTAAAATCTGATTTCCGTAAGCGAGAATAGATAAATTCATTGTCGTATTTTCCCACAAAGTTCAGGAGAAGAGAACAGATATACAATGAACCTATGTTAAGTAATCTGTCTGCGGATTCTGCTTAAAGCCTGTGGTGTAATTCCGATATAGGATGCAATGTATTTTAGAGGAACGCGCTTGATCATTTCCGGCTGTTCTGTAAATAATTTAAGATAACGTTCTTTCGCCGTAAGTTTTAGTAGAGAAAGCTCCCTTTTGCTTTTTGCCAGAAATAGTTTTTCAGAAGCGAAACGTCCCAGTTGATTCCCAACATGGGTGTGGTTGTAGACTTTCTGCAGATCATCATAGGAAATCTGCCATACCACAGTTTCTGTTAAGGCCTGCATCTCATATTCAGAAGGCGTTTGGGTAAGAAAAGAATCATAGGCACAACTGAATTCTTTTTCAAAACTAAAGCTGAAAGTATAGCCGTATTCATCATCAGGAATATAAAATCTTACCAGTCCGGATTCTATAAAGGATAAGTAATTCTCCGTATCGCCTTGCTGGGTAATGATGTCATTTTTAGCAAAAACCTTTCTGTGAAAGTGTCCTGCTATAAATGCCCATTCCGATTCCTGCAGTTTGACAATCTGTTCGTAATATTCTCTGATGTAGCCCATAGGGTTTAATTTATCAGATAAAGGTACGAAATCTGATAAGATGTAAGTGAGTGACCTTTAACATCCATATTGTTATTGAAATTGACTTCAATCATAGGATTCACCTGATTATTAAAGTAAATCAAATTTTAAACAAAAATTAATATTATTTTTTTGTATTTCGACCTTAATTTTTGTCATTTGTCAATTAAATTAATTTCAAAATCGCTTACATTTGTTACTATGATACATGACCAACGCGCAGAAAAATTCAGGCAGATTGTGGAAAATAAGTTCCAGATCTACAATTCATTATTTATGAGCCTGCCTTATGATAAAATGACGAATATCGGAATGCTGCTTCCGTTTCTCTATGAAGAAAGCAGAACCGGTTATGAAGCAGGGAATACTCCTGAAGATATCGTCGAAGAATTCTTTAAAAACCATACCGATCTTCAGAACGAAGAGCAGAAACTGGAACTGCTTTTCAAGATCATCCAGTATATAGAAAGACAGGTAGTTTTGTTTGATAGTATTGAAGATGCCGCATTTCCTAACCTCCATTCTGAAAGTGATAACGGAACGGTAACCAATCTTTTTGAGCGTTCTTTTCAGGATCATAAAATTGAAAAAGTACGTGAGAAATTAAAAGATTTCAGCGTTAAGGTTGTATTTACTGCGCACCCGACTCAGTTTTATCCGAGTTCAGTACAAAGAATTATTCAGGATTTGAGAGGGGCCATCACCAGTGATTCGGTGACGCAGATCGATATGCTTCTGCAACAGCTGGGGAAAACTCCTTTTGTCAACAAAGAAAAACCGACTCCGATAGATGAAGCGCTGAGCATTATTTCTTACCTGAGATATGTGTATTATGATACCATTGGTGAACTGTTTACAAAGATCAAAAAGACTTTCGGGAATGGTCATTTCCACCTTCATGAAGATATTATCCAGCTTGGTTTCTGGCCGGGAGGAGACAGAGACGGAAATCCTTTTGTAACCGCAGAGGTAACGAAAAGAGTAGCGGAAGAACTTCGCTCAGCCATTCTGAAGTCTTATTACAGCCATTTGAAATTTATCAGAAGAAGATTAAGTTTCAGAGGTGTTTCCGAAGTGCTGACCCAATTAAGTGAAGAACTGTATGCTGCAATTTTTGACGGGAAAAGCATTAAAGCTGAAGATATTTTAAAGAAAGCTAATGAAGCAGAAAAAATATTAATCAATGAGCATAACGCTTTGTTTTTAGATCTTTTGGTCAATTTCAGAGACCGTGTGATGATTTTCGGGACTCACTTTGCAACATTGGATATCCGTCAGGACAGCAGAATTCATCAGAAAGTGATTGATGAAGTATATGCAAAAGTTTACGGAAATGAAGAGGCTGATGACGAACAGAAGTTCAATAAACTGATTCAGATTTCAGAAACTGTCAAAGCAAATGATTTCGAAGATATTGTAAAAGATACTCTGTTAACGGTTTCTCAGGTTACAGAAATCCAGAATCTGAACGGACTGAGAGGAATGAACCGTTATATTATTTCCAATTCTGATGCCGTAAAAGATGTTATGAATGTATTCGCATTCTTTAAAATCTGCGGTTATCAAGATGAAGCTATCAATATGGATATTGTTCCACTCTTTGAAACAATGGAAGGGCTTGCCAATGCAGAGCATGTAATGAATGAGCTGTATCATAATCCAGTTTACAAAAATCATCTTGAGAAAAGAGGAAACCAGCAGACGATTATGCTTGGATTCTCGGATGGAACGAAAGACGGAGGATATTTAAAAGCCAACTGGGAAATTTATAAAGCCAAAGAAGTTTTGACAAAACTTTCTGAGCAGAATAATATTAAAGTGGTATTCTTTGACGGTAGAGGCGGACCACCAGCCAGAGGAGGAGGGAAGACCCACGATTTCTATGCATCTCAGGGAAAAACGATTGCGAATAATAAAATAGAACTGACAATTCAGGGACAGACGATTACCAGTATTTTTGGAAATAAAGAACAGGCAAAATACAACTTTGAGCAGCTTCTGACAGCCGGAGTAGAAAATGACGTATTCAAAAATGCCAAAAAAGAACTTACTGAGAAGGAAAGAGCTTTGATTATTGAGCTGGCGGATATCAGCTATCAAAAATATTCAGATCTGAAAGCGCACCCAATGTTTGTTCCTTACCTTCAGGAAATGAGTACGCTTGAATACTACGGAAAAACGAATATCGGAAGCCGTCCTTCCAAAAGAGGAAGCGGAAGTGAACTGAAATTTGAAGATCTGAGAGCCATCCCGTTTGTAGGATCATGGTCACAGCTAAAACAGAATGTCCCAGGATTCTTTGGTTTTGGATATGCGATGCAAAAGATGAAAGAACAGGGTAGATTTGAAGAAGTAAGAGAATTGTATAAAGGTTCCGACTTCTTTAAAACTTTAGTTCTGAACTCCATGATGAGTATGAATAAGTCTTACTTTCCTTTGACGTATTATATCAAAGACAATCCGAAATTCGGTGCATTCTGGAATGTCCTTTTCGATGAATATGAGCTTTCAAGAGACATTATGCTGGAGCTGACAGGATTCAAAATGCTTCAGGAAGAAGATCCGTTATCCAGAAAATCTGTGAAGATCCGTGAGAAGATTGTCCTTCCATTGCTAAGTATCCAGCAGTATGCGTTGATGAAAATTCAGAAAGGAGAAGGAAACAAAGAGGCTTATGAAAAGCTGGTAACCCGTTCCTTATTCGGGAATATTAATGCGAGTAGAAACTCGGCTTAATTTAATACGAAAGTTTTGTACCTGTCGTACAATAGTATATCAATAGGAATGGGCGGCTAAAGCCCATTCTTTTTTTATTGCCCCATCCCAGGTTTTAGCCTAAACATATTGTATACCGCTTTACAAGAATATCTCCCGCAGATTACGCAGATCACACAGATATTTATGTTGTACTAAATCTGCTCAATCTGAATAATCTGCGAGAAACAAAAAGATTACTCTTTTAAGAATTTTTCATAGAAAACTTTATCCTTCGTCTGAATTTTCAGATAATAGGTTCCCTTTGGAAAATCCTCTACTTTTATAGATTTCTGGTGGTTGCTTTTTCTGACGATTCTCCCCAGGTTATCATAAATTTCAAGGGACTGAACTTCTTGTTCTGATGCAATATTCAGAATGCTTTTTGCAGGATTCGGGAAGATAGAAAACGTTTCTTTTTTTACAGTGTCAGAGGTATTTAGAACCAGATTATATAAACTTCCGAAATTAAGAATTCCATATCCCGTCTGATCTGAATGAAGAGGATAAAGTGAAGCGGTTTGTCTTAGCTTTGTTCTCATCTGCTCTCTGTTCATCGTTGGAAATGCCTGAATAAGACATGCAACACCTCCGGCAGCAATAGGAGTAGCAATAGAAGTTCCGTTTACAATTAAGGTCGCACTATCATACACGGTTGTTGTGCCAGTTCCCTGGGTACTTCCATCTGGTTTTACCACTCCGAGAGCATTAGGCCCGAAAGAAGAAAATCCGGAGGCATTTCCGGCTGAATCTACAGATCCGATAGAAAATACTTTAGCATTATCAGAGGGTGTCAAAAGATAATGCCAGGGCTGCTGTCCGGAGTTACCTGCTGCGGCAAGAACAAAAATTCCTTTTTCAGCGGCAATACCTGCTCCGCGGGCAATAAAAGAAGTATTCCCGTCCATATTGGCATAGGTGTAATTGTAACGGCTTTCGTCAAAAATATTGTATCCCAGAGATGAGGTGATAATATCAACCCCTTTTCGATCTGCTTCCTCAGCTGCTTCAATCCAGTATAGCTCTTCTTCGGGGATTTCTACAGCAGCATTTTCACTTCGGTAAAGATAAAAATCAGCATCAGGTGCTGCTCCTACAAAAACATCCTGCAGATATCCACCAATAGCACCTAACACAACAGAACCATGAGTACTGAGCGCTGCATTGTAAATATCTCCGGTTTTGGTTACAAAATCATAAGAGGCCTTGATATGATTATTGGTCCACAATCTTGAAAAAGCAGTTCCTGTATTCACCGTTGGGAATCCGGCATCAATCACCGCTATGGAAACTCCTGTTCCTGTATAGCCTGCCAGATGAAGCGGGCGGATATTCACCTGGTCTATTTGTCCGGCTCCGGAACCGTAATTAAAATTGGTAAGTGTTTTATTGATGCTGGCATCGTCCTTCCATTTTCCTGGTGTTGTTTTCACAGTAGTAGAGCTGTTTCTGGCAAAACTTTCAACAGATGAAACATAAGTTTGAGCCTGAAGTAATGTTTTTTGTGCAGGAGTGGCATTGACTGCCGCACCATTAAGCCATTTTGAATAATCCGTAACAACAAATCCCAAATTTTGAAGATTCTGAAGGTAAGACTGTTCAATAGGAGCATCCTGATCATTGAGCGGAATTCCCAGCGCGGTACGCCTGTTGAGTGATTTCTGGCTGAGTTCTGACAGCGGATTGGCGTAAAAAGCAGCTTTATTAGGCTTATCCGTGAAGTAAACAAAAACGAGCTCCGTTTGTGCGGAAACAGTAAGGTAACCATTTAGGAAACAAAAGAGTAAAAGTTTTTTCATAAAATTTATTTGTATAAAGATAAAAACAAAATCAATAAAATTTTTGATAGGATTTTAAATTCCTTATTTTTACAGAAATATTTAGTATATGAAAAAAATTCAGATGGTTGACTTGCAAAGTCAGTATTACAAAATAAAGAATGATGTAGACAATGCAGTTTTGAATGTAATGGATTCTGCGGCATTTATTAACGGTCCTGAAGTAAAGTCTTTCCAGAATGAATTGGAGTCTTATTTAGACGTAAAACATGTGATTCCGTGTGCCAATGGTACAGATGCATTACAGATCGCCCTGATGGCTTTGGATCTGAAAGAAGGAGATGAAATTATCACAGCTGATTTTACTTTTGCTGCTACGGTAGAAGTTATTCACTTGCTTAAATTAAAGTCTGTACTGGTAGATGTAGATTATGATACATTCACAATTTCTACGGAACAGATTAAAAAAGCAATTACGCCCAAAACAAAAGCGATTATTCCGGTGCATATTTTCGGACAGTGTGCCAACATGGAAGAAATTTTAAAAATTGCTGAAGAACACAATTTATTTGTTATTGAAGACAATGCTCAGGCAATTGGTTCAGAATATACATTCTCTGACGGAAGTGTAAAACAGGCAGGAACAATGTCTACTGTGGGTACCACTTCTTTCTTCCCTTCAAAAAACCTGGGATGCTATGGAGACGGAGGTGCTATTTTTACCAATAATGATGAATTAGCCCACCGTTTAAGAGGAATTGTAAACCATGGAATGTACGAAAGATATTACCATGATGAGGTAGGAGTAAACTCACGTTTGGACAGCATTCAGGCAGCGGTTTTAAGAAAGAAACTTCCTCACCTGGATTCTTATAACGAAGCTAGAAGAAAAGCAGCTGATTTTTATGATGAAGCATTTGGAGGAAACCCAAATATCCTGACTCCAAAAAGAGCGGAGAACTCTACTCACGTATTCCACCAGTATACGTTAAGAATACTGAATGGAAAACGTAACGAGCTCCAGAAGTTTTTAACGGAAAAAGAAATCCCTGCAATGATCTATTATCCGGTAGCATTAAGAAAGCAGAAAGCCTACTTCCAGGAAAGTAATGCTGCAGACTTTGTGAATACTGATAAGCTTTTGGATCAGGTAATTTCGTTGCCAATGCATACAGAATTGGACGAAGAGCAGCTGAAGTATATTACGGATGCGGTGCTTGAGTTTATGGATAATTAATGAAAAGAAAGATATTTAAATATAAGCTGGTATACTACTTAGCCGTTTTAATCAGCTTAGTTTTTTTTATAATATCAGCATTTTCAGTTCTTGAAATATTTAATGACTTTAATCTTTTTAAAACATTACTTATTACTATTTCGTTAGTTATTAACTCATCTGCTTTTGTCAATCTTGTAGAAAAATATGATAAAGCTATTTTGTTTTTAAATCTTAGTTTATTTTTATCCATCTTTGTTTTAGGTTACCCTTTACTACTTGGATTTTTAAATGGAAATAATATTTTAGAACATTTTACTTTTAAATTATTAACTATCCTCATATTGAGTTTACTGATTGTTAATGTATTTAAAGTGAAAAATTATAATGGAGTTAACGAAATTGAAAGTATAGGAGAACACAAAGACTAAGAAAGCACAAAAGATAAAAAAATGGCAATACTTGTTACAGGTGGACTTGGATATATTGGTTCTCACACTGTTGTAGAACTTCTTAATAACGGCTTTGAAGTGGTTATTGTAGATGATTTATCCAACACGGAAAGGTTTATTTTAAAAAATATAGAGGAAATTACAGGTAAGAAGCCTGTTTTTTATCCTTTTGATTTAAGAAGAAAAGAACTTCTTACTCAGGTGTTTGATGCTCATCAGATTGATGGCTGTATCAATTTTGCTGCGTCTAAAGCGGTAGGAGAGAGTCAGATCATTCCTGTAGATTATTACGAGAATAATCTGTTTTCTTTGATTAATATTCTTCAGGAATTTAAAACAAGAAAGATCTCCAACTTTATTTTCAGCTCATCATGTACGGTATACGGACAGGCAGATGTAATGCCGATAGATGAAAATACCCCGTTGAAAACCCCTGAAAGTGTCTATGGGAAAACAAAACAAATGGGAGAACAGATCCTGATTGATTTTGCAAAAGCCTATCAAAGTAAAATATCACTATTAAGGTATTTTAATCCAATCGGAGCTCATCCTTCCGGAAAACTGGGAGAATTGCCGATAGGGATTCCTAATAATTTAGTACCTTATGTAATGCAGACGGCTTCCGGAGTACGTGAGAAACTGAATATCTGGGGAGATGATTATCCTACTGAGGATGGAACGGCCGTTCGTGATTATATCTATGTTGTTGACCTGGCAAAAGCACACGTTGCCGCATTAAAGAAACTGATAGACGACTCTTCATCGGATACTGTTATAGACATCTACAACCTGGGAACAGGAAAAGGCTCATCTGTACTGGAAGTAGTGAAAGCATTTGAAAAAGCCAATAGTGTAGAGGTGCCTTATCAGATCTGCGACAGAAGAGAAGGAGATATCACGATTGCCTATGCCAACCCTGAAAAAGCAGGCAAGGAACTTCACTGGAAGTCTGAAACCTCGCTTGAAGAGGCTTTAAGAACAGTTTGGGAATGGCAAAAATATCTGAACACCAGAAATTCGTAATTTAGCATTGAGAAATGCTTATATTGAAAGAAGAATTTAAACGATCATAAAACAAATTACAAAAACATCTTCCTGAATATTCATTGTTTTTACCTTTTAAGAACATTTATTTACGGAAGCTTTAATTTAAAATTAGTATGAAGACACAGAGAATAGGTATTACATTTTCGTCATTTGACTTATTACATGCGGGCCACATCAAAATGCTTGAAGAAGCTAAAACGGTATGTGACTATTTAATCGTCGGACTTCAAATTGATCCGTCCCACGATCGACCAAACAAAAATAAGCCAAGCCAGACTATTGTTGAAAGATATATTCAGCTAAAGGCAGTGAATGCTGTGGATGAGATTGTTCCTTATTACACAGAAGAAGACCTGTTGGATATCCTTAAATCATTTGTGATTGATGTAAGAATCATTGGAGATGATTATATGGACAGAGACTTTACAGGGAAAAAATACTGTGAGGAAAAAGGAATTGAGCTATTTTTCAACAAAAGAGACCATCGGTTTTCCACCAGTGATCTGAGAAGGAGAATTTATGAAGCTGAAAAAGAAAAATACACAAAAGCAGAACCTGTAAAATAACAGAAATAAAAAATCCCGAAAGTTTCTTTCGGGATTTTTGCTGTATTACATTGGGCCGCCTTGTTCTTCGTCCCCTTTTGTATTAGAATTAATATCTTTTTTAATTTTAGGTTTGGCATCAATTTTCTCACCTTGCTTGAACTTATAAGTGAAGGATAGAGCAAATTGTCTTGGCTGCCATTGCATTTCCATTTCTCGGGTAAACTGAGCATTATCAGAGAAGTTTTTCATTTTTCGGGTATTAAAGATGTCTCTGATGTTGAATCCTATAATTCCGTTTCCTTTCCAGATGGTCTGGCTTACTCCTAAATCTATACCATACATAGCCTTTCTGTCATTCATAGCTGTTTTCTCAGCAGCTCTGTAGAAACTTTGGATTTGAAGGCTTAAGTTTTTAGTCGGTTTAAATGTATTGTTAAAACGTATTCTGTATGAAAATCCGGAACCTGAGAAATCATTTACAGTTCGTGGATTGTCAGGGAACAGGTTAAAACTTCCTGTATTTTTATATCCGTAAAGGTCAGCAGAAAGCATTATTTTCCACCAGCTGTAAGGATCGTAAGTTCCATTCAGATCCAAACCATAGTTGGTCTCCGTACCCACGTTGAAAGGCATGGTGTTGACAGCTCCGGTCTCATCGATGTATTGATATCTGTTTTGCTCATCTTCAGACTTTTTAAAATACAGAGTTGGATTAAACGTGATCTTTTTATTTGAAAGATTGTATCCAACTTCAAAAGAGTTTTCATAGGTTGGATTAAGATTCGGGTTTCCTTTGAAGTAGTTCCTGTCATCATCAAAAGACATAAAAGGAATCAGGGAAAAAGCTCTCGGACGGTTAATTCTTCTTGAATAATTTAGCAAGATCTGATTGTTCTTTGCCAGATCATAACTTAAAAATACAGAAGGGAAGAACTTAGTGTAGTTTTTATTAACCTCCGGAGTATTTGCCGGGTTTCCGTTTACATCATAATTTTGAAAATTAACGTCAATCTTTGAAGTCTCACTTCTTAATCCTAACTGATACGCAAATTTTTCTCCAATCTTACTTTTAAACTGTGCATACACTCCAAGAATATTTTCAGAATATACGGTGTTACTTGTAAAATCAAATCTTGTAAAGGAAGGCTGTCCGTTATTACTTTGGTCTACAAAATAATCATACGTGTTCCTGTTATAATCATAACGTGCTCCTGCTTCTAATTTAGACTTTTCACCTATTGGAAGTTCATAATCGATTTTTCCAATGAAAGTGTCTGTTTTAGAATCTGTAATTACATTATTAGTAATATTACCATTAGGCTGTAAAAGATTATTGACAAATGTTTTCTGTTCAATCTTATTGGTTCCGTCTGTTTTGTTCGTCTGGTAACTTGCGGATGCGGATAGTAGCTGGCCATTATCTCCAATTTTCTGATCAAGCCCAAGATCAAACTGTGTTGCCAGGTTTTTATTATTTCCAAAGCTGTTTCTTTCTCTTAAAACATTGCTTACACCAGAAGTAGGAGTAGTATACTGCCTTTCATCATAAGAATTAAGACCTGTCTGATCCGTATCAAAACTTCTGATCATTCCCGAGAAATTGATGGAAGTCTTATCACTGAAGTCATGAGTAAAACCAGCCGTCACGTTATAAGTATCACTTTCTCTGGTTGTCTTACCATTTTGTTGGGAATACTGAGTAAAAGGGAATGCTGTTGAGGCTAAGCTGCCAATATCATCCTTTCGGGTAGTTGTATTCTTCATGGTACTTTCATTCTTCTGGTAACCGCCGCCGCCATTTAAGAACCAGGTCCAGTTACCTTTTCTCCAGTTTAAATTTGCATTAAGATTGGTTCTTGGAAGATAACCTAAAGTTCCGGTTACACTACCGTTGAATCCCATCTTTTTATCCTTTTTAAGAATGATGTTCAGAATACCGGCAGTTCCACTTGCCTCAAATTTAGAAGAAGGGTTGGTAATTACTTCTATTCTTTCAATCTGATCAGCCGGAATACTCTGCAAAGCATTGGCTCCGTCATCTATTCCAAGAAGAGAAGATGGCTTTCCGTTGATAAGAAATTTTACATTTGAATTTCCTCTCATTGATACTGTTCCGTCTGTGTCTACGGAAACCGAAGGAACATTGGTTAAAACATCCTGAAGATTTCCTCCTTTGCTCACAATATCCTGTGACGGATCATATGTTTTCTTATCAAGCTCTACTTTATATGCTTTGGCTGCTGATGCGGTAATAACAACACCCTGTATTTCTTTCGTTTTGCCATCTACAGTAGAGGTAGCCTCTGCTTCAATAGACAGAGCACCGATATTACCTGCTTTTGCAATATTTTTGCTGACTACACTTTTTTTATAATCAATCGCTTCTACGGTAATGTCATAGTCTCCTGGCATAAGCTGAAGGGTATATTGCCCTTTTTCATCAGTTAGTACAGCATCACTTAAAGTCTTGTTGGCTTTATTGCTGAAAGTTACAGAAGCGTAAGGAACCGGTTGATTTTTTTTGTTGACAATGATTCCTGAAACTCCAGCCTTTTCTTGTGCAAAAGCCAGTGCTGCCGCCGAAAGTACTAATGTAAGTCCTAAAGTTTTTCTGGTGAAAATAGTGACAATTTCTGTCTTATTCTTCATAGGTTATTTTTTTGTATAAGATCGTGAAAGAATAACCCTTAATATTTTGAGTATCCATACCTAGTTGAACATCAAAACATTATGGTTGTATATTTTTTTCTAACTGTTTAAATTTTCTGGTGCTTCTAAGCTTATTTTATATTTTTTGAATTGAGCCAGTCCTGATAAGCCTTTGCATTCACCGCATGTTCTTCAGCACTTGCAGTAAACTTATGATACCCGAATCTTGCCGGATCAGCACACATAAATATAAAATTGTTGTTTTCAGCATTTAAAACAGCATCTATTGAATTCTTATCCACTACACAGATCGGTCCCGGAGGAATACCTGCATTGGCATAAGTATTATAAGGTGATGGTGTAGACAAATGCTTATATAATACCCTTTTTATAGGTTCTTTAAAATTAGTCTGCTTATTAATTGCATAAATTACCGTAGGATCAGACTGAAGTTTCATTCCTTTTCTGTAACGGTTTAAATATAATCCTGCAATCGTTTTCATTTCATCTTTTTTCCCTCCTGATTCTTTATAAACAATAGAAGCCAGGGCATAAATCTGATCTCTTGTAAGACCGGACTGCTGTTCTTTATTTTTCCTTTCACTGGTCCAGAAATCGTTATACTGATTTTCGAACTTGGAAAAAAATTCTCTCGGACTTACCGTCCAGAAAAAATTATAAGTATCAATGAAAAAATATTTTTTTAAATCTTCAACATTTTTATAGCCTTTCTCCTGCGCAACAGCATTCAGATCATTCACAAAATGCAGTGAATCAATTTCTGTTTTTTTTGTCACCTTACCAATCATCTGATACATATCTCCAAAATCACCGATTCTGTAAGAATTTGCAGTCTGGTTACCCGCTTTGATCATATTGACAAGGTTTTTGTTGCCTGTTCCGCTCTGAATATGATATCGCCCTGGTTTAAAATTTGTGTCAAGGCCTTTTTCCTTAGCCACAGCTTCAAAAGACTCTCTGTCTTTAATATAAGGAGCAATAGAATCGAGGATCTGTTTAAAACCTGCTCTATGAGGAATCAGAACATAACCATCCTTTTCTACATTATTTCCTAAATATTTATTATAAAATCTCAAACCAAAAAATCCTGCCACTACAAAAACCAGCAGAATGACAATGAGAATTGCTTTTTTCATTCTTTATAAATGTTGATTAAAAGTTTTTTGTTTTTAAAGAAGATCTGTCTTACCTCTAAAAACCTGCTTTGCAGGACCCTCCAGCCAAATATTCTGGAATGCATCACCGCTTTTTTCAGCATATACTTTAAGGTTTCCACCTAAAGTTTTAACTTTTACAGAGGTTAGATTATGTTTTTGAAGAAAAGTTAAAGCAGAAGCTGTAACTCCTGTTCCGCAACTGTAAGTTTCGTCCTCAACGCCTCGTTCATAGGTTCTTACAAAAATTTCATTATCAGAAATTTTTTCCACAAAGTTCACATTGATTCCTTTTTCTTTATATTTTTCAGAATTTCGGATGCCATATCCTTCGTTATACACGTGAAAGTCTTTCAGGTTGTCTACATATTTTACATAGTGGGGAGATCCGGTGTTCAGAACAAAATCATTTCCGTCATGGGAAACAGTATCCACATTGATCATTTTTAATTTAATGATTCCGTTATGGATTTCAGCTTCATGTTCACCATCTGTTGCAATGAATTTACATTTGTCTTCAAAAATGTCCAGGAAAAAAGCAAAAGCAACAAGACATCTTCCTCCGTTTCCGCACATTGTACTTTCTCCGCCATCTGAATTATAATATACCATCTTGAAATCATAGTCTGGATCATTTTCCAGGAGAATAAGGCCGTCAGCACCTATTCCGAAACGTCTGTCACATAATTTTTCAATACTGTCTTTATCTTTGGTAAATTGCAGATCACGGTTGTCTACCATTACAAAATCATTTCCTGTTCCCTGATATTTATAAAATTCCATATTTTTTTGTTAAATGAAGAAGCAAAATTACTATATTTAAAATGAAAAACGAACAGTGTTAGCTGTTCGTTTTCTTATTTATAATCGTTTTATCTAAAGCCGCCTCCGCCGCTCTGCTGTCTGCTTGAACTCGTGCTCTGGCTGCCTGAGCTATTTCTGAATCCACCGCCGGAAGATTCTGATCTGCCACTGTTACCATTGGAATTTCTGAACCCGCTGTTATTCTGGTTTCTCTGGCTGTTCTGATTACCATTGTTTTGGTTTCTGAACCCACTGTTATTTTGGTTGCCCTGATTGTTTTGATTACCATTATTCTGGTTTCTGAATCCGCTGTTGCTGTTGGAGTTTCTGTTGTTATTAAATCCTCCGTTATTATTGTACGAACCGTTACTGTTCGTTGTACGCGTATTCTGGAATCCGTTCTGAGGTCTCGAAGATGAAGAAGATCTTCTTTCTACGTATACTTTTCTTCTGGAGTTATTATAGCTATCGTAGTAATAAGGAATACCATTATCATAGTAATAATTAATGTTGTTTCTATAATAGTAGCCGTCATTACCCCAATATCCGCCATTTCCGTAATATCCTGACGGAGCATAATAATATCCGTTGTTATAATACGGATCTCCATATCCATAGCTTCCGCTGCTTCCGTATCCGTCGGTATATGCTAAACAAGAGGTTAAACTGGTAATAGCAAAAATACTGAATGCTATTTTAAATAAATTTTTCATGACTTTATTGTACTTTTTTTTCTTTAAAACTTTTTTTCCAATTGACGTATCCTGAGATCGCCATTATAGTAAATACCAAATATTGAACCGAAGTGATTCCAAGTCCCTTAAAAATCATCATAGGGATGCAAATCAAATCTCCGAGAATCCAGAAAATCCAGCTCTCAATGCGCTGTTTGGCCATCAGCCACATTCCTACTAAAAATATGGAAGTGGTAAAAATATCCATCCAATTGGCCCAATCAAGATGATATAATCCTAAATAACTACCTTCTAAATGATCAATATAAGGTTTACAGTAATAAATAAAAGTAACAAATGCCAAACTCAGCACAAAAAGAATACTTGCATATATCCAGTCTTTTCGGCTAGCCCATGTAACTTCTACGTGAACATGATCTTCGGAATTTTTGGCCCATAAAATCCAGCCATAAATACTCATGGCAGAATAATAGACATTGATCATACAGTCTCCCAACAGACCGGCATTGAAAAGAAGGTATACATAGATCAGGGTTGAAATAATGCCGGTAGGATATACCCATATATTTTTCTTAATGGAAAAAAATACGCTCAGGATTCCGAAAACTGCACCTGATGCTTCCAATGTAATCTGTAAAGAATCATAGCCTTCATAAGGCTTTATGAAAAGATCATATAAATTCATAGCATCAAAAATAGAGAAATCTTACTTTTCTTGAAGAAGTTCTTTGTAGTTTATCAAAAATAGTGATGTTCCTGTATGGTTTTCCGGTTTTTTGAAAAGTAATGCCTTGTTAGGAATTTCGTTTATTTCTATTCTGAAGAATTTGTCTGACCATTATCAGATTGTTGTAGTTTTTAAACTACAATCATTATTATTTATGCTTACAAACATTTTTTTTATAAAACTACGGATTACGGCATATTTGTAATACAACTGGCTTCCTGATTTTGCGGTTCAAAATCAGAACGCAAAAACTTCATGTCTGAAGAAATACTATGAATAAGGTGTTGGTCAGGTTTTTAAAGTCTTTAATGTAAAATAAATGATGAAATTTTAACGATTAACGTGAGAGTTTCTAAATTTTTTATATTTTCGTAAATCCTTAATAAATAAAAAAACATGTCGAAAATTTGGGTTAAAAAGCCACTAAGTGCCTATGAGGCAGATATGAAGAAAAGTGAGCTGAAAAAAGTCCTTGGAAAATGGAGTTTAACAGCAATTGGAGTGGGTGCTATCATCGGTGGTGGAATCTTTGTTCTTACCGGAACAGGAGCCTATTATCATGCAGGGCCTGCACTTGCAATTTCCTTTATCATCGCAGGGATCGCCTGCGTTTTTGCTGCATTATGTTATGCAGAGTTTGCATCCATTATTCCTGTAGAGGGTTCAGCTTATGCTTATGCCTATGGAACTGTAGGAGAAATTTTTGCATGGGCCATGGGATGGTGTCTCATCCTCGAGTACGCCATGGCGAGTATGGCGGTTTCCGTGAGCTGGTCCGGATATTTTAACAAATTTTTGAAGATTTTTAATATTCATTTACCTGCCTATCTGACATCAGATCCGGCAAGTTATACCGGAGATGGTTTTTCCATGAACCTGCCTGCGTTTATTCTGGTTCTTTTAATTACTGCATTATTGGTAAAGGGAACCAAAGAAGCTGCGGGAGCGAATAACCTGATCGTTTTAATGAAAACTTCAGCGGTTATCTTTGTAATTATCGCTGGTGTATATATCATTTTCTCCAATACAGATCTTTACAACGCGGTAGACGGCGTTAAAAACTGGAAACCTTTTATTCCTGATCCGATAAAGATCAAGAACTCTGAAGGAGATCTGGTTTCTGCCTACGGGATTAAAGGAATTATTTCCGGAGCAGCAGCTATTTTCTTTGCTTATATTGGTTTCGATGCTGTTTCTACACAGGCTGGAGAGGCTATTAATCCTAAAAAAGACGTGCCTTTTGCTATCATTGCTTCACTATTGATCTGTACAGCTTTATATATCTGTGTATCTCTTGTATTAACAGGAATGATGCATTATACAGACTTTAATCCTGAAGGAAAATATCCGGATGCTATTAAAGCTCCTGTAGCCTATGCTTTTGAAATTGCCGGGAAACACTGGGCTAGTAACATCGTAACGATTGCTGCCACTGTAGGATTAATTTCTGTAGTAATGGTAATGATGATGGGGCAGTCAAGAATTTTCATCGGAATGGCAAAAGACGGCTTGATTCCTAAATTCTTCGGACAGCTCCACCCAAAAACAAAAACACCTTACAAAGGAATTATTCTATTAGGAATTGTAGTGGCTTTAATCGCTGCATTTACACCAATTTCAACATTGGCAGATATGACAAGTTTCGGAACCCTGTTCGCATTTACATTGGTTTGTATTGCCGTTTGGGTAATGAGAAAGAAAGAACCTAATCTGATCAGACCTTTCAAAGTTCCGGCTTATAAAATTGTAGTGGCATTAGGGGTAATTATCAACTTATATTTGATCTTTAACTTAAGTGCTCATGCATTGGAACTTTCTGCGGTATGGTTGTTCTTAGGAGGTTTGGTATACTTCCTGTACGGAAAATCAAACAGTAAGCTTAACAATCCTGAAAAATATCAGAATCAAGATTAATCATCATATTAAACCGCTTCGGCGGTTTTTTTTGTCACAATACTATTACTATGAAAAATATTTTGTCCATTTTATTCCTATCCGTAGGTCTTACCGCATTTTCCCAACAGGTGGAAAGCCTTGAAACCATTCTTAATGATAAGATCAGTATCAGAGCCCTTGAATTATATGACAACAAGGTCTGGTACAGTGGTACAGATTCCAAATTCGGGTATGTAGATCTTAAAGATTATAAAAACCAGAAGCAGATCAGGCTGTCTGAAGAAAAACTTCAGTTCAGAACATTAGCACAGGATAAAACGTCTTTTTATGCAATCAATATTGAAAGTCCGGCACGTTTTTTCAAAATTGATAAAAACGACCTGAAATCACAGGTTGTTTTTAAAGATACAGCGAAAACAGCTTTTTATGATGCTTTGCATTTTGTGAATGATAAGCTAGCCTATACTTTTAGTGATGCAGATAAAGATCAGATGTTGAAACTTGCTGCATACAAAGAAGGGAAATGGAGCATGTTTAAGAATAATGTAAAATTAAATGAAGGTGAAGCTGCTTTTGCTGCAAGTAATACCAATATTTCATCCTCTAAAAAATACTTATGGATTGCAACCGGAGGAAAAGCTTCGAGAATTTTAAGAATGAATCTGAAAGATGAAAAAATAGAAGTGTTCAACACCCCAATCATACAAGGAGAATCGTCGCAGGGAATGTATTCTATTGATTTTGTTGATAATAATTTTGGAATTGCGGCAGGAGGTGATTATACTAAGCAGGATGCCAATATCAATAATATCGCAACCACAATTGATGCCGGCGAGACCTGGCAGATTCAGGCTTCAGGACAGAATGCAGGATATACAACCTGCGTGAAAATTAAACCAGGATCCAAAGGAAAAGAAATAGTGGCAGTGGGAGATAAGCACATCAGTTATTCCTCAGATTTTGGGAAGACATGGAAGAAGATTTCTGATGGAAAAGGATTCTTTGTCTGCCAGTGGATTGGTGCTAATAAAGTGGTTCTTGCCGGAAATAACAAAATTGCGGTGATGAAATTAAAATTTTAAATATTAGGAATAGAATTTATCACTATTGGCCAAAAGCCTGATCATACGTATTTAGACTCATTATAAAATAGAACCTAATATAATTCATAGGTTAAAATTCATAACTAATGGTTAATTTTGTAAGATGAAATTTTCATGATGTTAAAATTTCATGTCCTTATAAAATTTTAATTTTCAAAATGAACTCTTTAATAGATAAGTATAATATTCCCGGACCGCGTTACACTTCTTATCCTACCGTACCATATTGGGATGAATCCACATTCTCACCGGAACATTGGAAGGAAACGGTAATCAGATCTTTTCATGAAAGCAATGCAGAGGAGGGAATTTCTATTTATATCCATTTGCCTTTCTGCGAGGCGTTGTGTACGTTTTGTGCTTGTCATAAGCGTATTACCAAACAGCACAGTGTTGAAATACCTTATCTGGAAAGTGTTTTAAAAGAATGGAAACTGTATCTTGATCTTTTCAATGAAAAACCAAAGCTGAAAGAATTACATCTGGGAGGAGGTACACCCACGTTTTTCTCTCCTGAGAATTTGAGAACATTGTTGGAAGGAATTTTCTCAACAGTAGATATAGCAGAACATCCGGAATTTTCTTTTGAAGGGCACCCAAATAATACCACGAAGGAACATCTTCAGACATTATATGATCTTGGTTTCAGAAGAGTGAGTTTTGGGGTTCAGGATTACGATCCTAAAGTTCAGAAAGCCATCAACAGAATTCAGCCTTTTGAAAATGTAAAAAACGTTACAGAATGGGCTAAGGAAATTGGTTACAGAGGAATCAGCCACGACCTTGTTTTTGGATTGCCACACCAGAATTGGGATGCCATGGAACATACGATCAGAAAAACAATGGAGTTGAAGCCGGATAGATTAGCATTTTATTCTTACGCACACGTTCCATGGGTGAAAGGTGTTGGACAAAGAGGATTTGATGAAAATGATCTTCCAAGTGGAGAAGAAAAACGCCGTTTGTATGAAGATGGTAAAAAGCTTCTTCAGGATTTAGGATATATTGAAGTAGGGATGGATCACTTCTCTCTTGAGCACGATGATCTGTATCAGTCTTTGATTCATAAAAAGCTTCACAGAAATTTCATGGGCTATACTTCAAGTAATACCCAGCTGATGGTTGGACTTGGGATGTCTGCTATTTCAGACTCATGGTATGCTTTTGCCCAGAATGTAAAAACAGTGGAAGAATATCAGAAAATGGTTGAAGAGGGTGAGATTCCTGTTGTAAAAGGACACGTTCTGAGCGATGAGGATCTTACGGTAAGAAGGCATATTCTGAATCTGATGTGTCAGCTTGAAACCACTTTTGATGTTAACAACTCTTTCCCTGAGCTTGACAATGCACTGGAAATGCTCAAAGAGATGGAAAATGACGGTTTGGTTGAGATCAACGGAACTGAAGTTAAAATCACAGAAGCAGGTAGAGCATTTACAAGAAATGTAGCCATGGTTTTTGACCTGAGAATGATGAGAAATAAACCTGAAACAAGGATTTTCTCAATGACAATATAAAACAAAAGCGGTTCAGTTCTGAACCGCTTTTTTATTGACCCGTGGGCTTATTTTGAACTTGTTTAAACTTTTTTGAAACATTAGCATAGCATTAAGGTGTTTAGAGTATTAAGATGAGCTTCGCTTTAAGCTTAAAGATCAGAATGATTTATCTTAACTTAACTATGCTTTACTCCTTAAATCCTTCTTAATGGTTTAAGAAATATCCAATGTTTTTTGCTTAGTGAAACCCTTTTGTGGTCCTTTTTTATAGAATGTAAAAGCCTTAACGTTTCGTTTGCGTTTACAACCAGCTACTACTATTTAATAATCAATTTCTGACTATATGATTTCAGGTCCCCGGATTTCAGATTAATATAATACACTCCGGCAGGAATCCCTGAAATATTAATTCCTTTGCCATTAGTAATCTGATCCGTTTCCATCACTTTTCTTCCCTCCGCACTGATGATTTCCAGGGTTGCTCTTTTATCTTTCACCCCATCAATGAAAATTTCCTTGGAAGCAGGATTAGGATAAATTTTTACTGTTCCTAAAGTATTTTCACTAGTTCCTAAAGTTCCTGTAGATATTTTGAAAATTTTTCCATTGGTTAAATCTGCTACATACAATCCTTTTTGATAATCTTCTCCAAAAGTAGAAAAGTTATTTCCGGAATAAGGAGTCGTCCACGTAATGGCATTATTGGTATCCAGCATTCCGATCTGAGAAGAACAATAGTCTGCAAAGAAATATTTCCCCTGAAGGGACGGGTATTGGGTTCCTCTGTAGACGTAACCGCCTGTGATGGAACATTTCCCGCCAGAATGGTTATATACGGCAACAGGGAAGGTCATGGTGGACTGTGCAGCACATCCTGCAGTATTGTACGCATTATTCCCTTCATAACATCGCCAACCATAATTTAATCCGGCTGCAGTAATGGGCATTTTGTTGATTTCTTCTATGGCTCCCTGGCCAACATCTGCAATCATGGCATTGCCGGTTGTCAGATCAAAAGAAAATTTCCATGCATTTCTGAGTCCGTATGCCCATATTTCGTCTGCACCATCCACGCCGGCTCCTGCAAAAGGATTGTCTGGCGGAATATTGTAAGGACCGGTAGCATCTACATCGACTCTCAACATTTTACCTAATAACACATTTTTACTTTGGGCATTATTATTCGGGTCACCACCACTTCCTCCGTCTCCGGTGATGATCCAAAGCTTTCCATCAGGAGCAAAATGAATACTTCCTCCATTGTGATTGTCGAATGGCTTGGGAATATTCAACAGGATTTTTTCTGAGGCAGGATCTGCTGCGTTTGGATCTGTTGAACTTACACTGTACCTGGCAACAATAATATTGCCTGCAAGATTGTTATAATACACAAAAAAATACCCGTTGGCAGAGTATTGAGGATGAAAGGCAAGACCGAGAAGGCCTCTTTCACCTCCGAAAGTAATTTTTGATCCGATATTCAGAAAGTTGGTTGTGTTAATTGTCCCACTGGGTTGAATAATTTTAATGATGCCGTCCTGTTGAACCACAAAAAGCCGGCTGTCATTGGCGTTCGTAATCTCTACAGGGCTGGTAAGTCCTGTAGCAAATTCTTCCAAATTAATGCTTTGAGAATTAACAATTAAGGAAGAAAAAATACTGATACTAAAAAGTAATTTTTTCATAATATTTTGAGAGTTAGTGTGTTGGAAAAGTAAATGAAAATTTTATACCAATCGATTTTGAAGACTTTATTATGATAGTATGAAAAAATTGTTAAATCTTAAATAGAAATCACGATACCAATATATCTGGAAATAAACCATTTCTGTTGTTAAAAATTCATAAAATACAAGAAAATCATTATATTTGCCGACTTAATTTAACGTAGTTATAACAAAATGCAAGGAAAAGGACTTATTACAATTGTCGCTATTGTACTAGGGTTGATTTGCTTAAACGAGCTATTACCAACATGGTACGCCAGCAAAATTGAAAAGCAGGCGACTGCTATTGCAGGAGATAATCCGGAGAAGTATCAGAAAGAAATCGCAAGACTTTCTAAGGATACTTTGAATTTAGGATTCACAAAACTTTATTACACTAAAGCCAAAGACAAGGAAATGAAACTTGGTCTTGACTTGAAAGGAGGGATCAACGTTCTTTTGGAAATCAACCAGAGAGATCTTGTGAATGATTTAACCAATTATTCTACCAATCCTGTTCTTATTGAGGCTTTAAACAAAACTGATGAAGCACAGAAGAATTCTACTAAACCTTACATCGACAACTTCTTCGAGCAGTTCGATGTAATTAACAAAGCTAAAGGTACCAACCTGAAGTTGGCAGATCCGGAAATTTTCGGAAACACAACCCTTACTGAGGTGAAGTACAACACGCCTGATGATCAGGTGAAAAGCATTGTTAAAAGAAAAATCGATGCGTCTGTAGGAACAGCTTTCGAGGTAATCAGAACGAGAATTGATAAGCTTGGAGCCATCCAGCCAAACGTTCAGAGAGTACCTGGTACAGCGAGAATTTCTGTGGAAATGCCTGGTATGAAGGACATCGATAAAGTGAAGAAAATGCTTCAGACTTCTGCAAAACTTCAGTTCTGGGAAGTACAGCAGGTTCCTGAAATTGCACCTTATTTCCAGACTTTGACAACTATGGTTGCTACAAAAGGAGATTCTATGGGAGTGGCAAAGAATGTGAACTTCATGAGCCTTTTACAGCTTGACAAATTAAGAACAAATGGTGTTGCTAACGTAAAATTATCTGATACTGCAGTTGTAAACAAAATCTTAAACAGCAAAGTAGGTCAGTCTTTACGTCCGGCTAACATTAAATATACACAGTTCATGTGGGGTTACAAACCTGAAGCTACAGATAGCGAAAGCTTGGTATTGTATGCGATCAGAGGTAACATCAACCAGAAAGCTCCGGTAGACGGTGCTGTGGAAACTGCTGCGATCAGCTACGATGAACTAAGCAGAGTAGTGGTAGACATGCAGATGGACTCTAAAGGAGCAAAAGAATGGAAAACATTAACTGAGAAAAACGTTGGAAAACCGGTTGCCGTAACTCTTGATAACAGAGTATACACAGCTCCTAACGTTGTAAATGCTATCCCTAACGGTAGAACTCAGATCTCTGGTAACTTCTCTCAGGAAGAAGCTAAAGAACTGGTAGACGTGTTAGGTGCTGGTAAATTGCCTGCAGGTGCAAAAGTAGTTCAGGCTACCGTTGTAGGTCCGTCTTTAGGACAAGAGGCTATTGATTCTGGTTTAATGTCGTTCATTATTGCATTCGCTATTATCATTGTTTATATCATTTTCTACTATGGTGGAGCTGGTGTATATGCGGTAATTGCAATGGTGATCAACTTATTCTATATTTTCGGTATTATGGATTCGGGTGACTTTACCCTTACGCTTCCAGGTATCGCGGGTATCGTTTTGACGATGGCAGTAGCGGTCGATACAAACGTTATCATTTATGAAAGAACTAAAGAAGAATTATTCGCTGGGAAAAGTATCCTTGAAGCTTACAAAGATGGTTTCAAACATGCATTAAATGCGATTATCGATGGTCACACAACGACTTTCTTAACGGCAGTTGTATTGTTCTTCTTCGGAACAGGACCTATTAAAGGTTTTGCATTGACGTTGATGATCGGTATCTTAATGACATTATTTACGTCTGTATTGCTTTCAAGAGTAATGATCTTCTCAAGATTAAATAAAGGAAAAGGACTTTCTGTTTGGACTCCGGCTACGAAGAACCTATTCAGAAATACTTGGATCGATTTCATCGGAAAGAGAAAATATGCTTACATCGTTTCTGCTGTTCTTACCGTTATTTGTGTGATCTCAATCGCAACGCACGGTTTCAAATACGGTATCGACTTTACCGGTGGTAGAAACTATGTGGTAAGATTTGATAAAGATGTAAAAGCTGAAGATGTTGAAGAAAAACTAGTAGCATTATTCAAAACGGAAGATGGTAAGAACTCTTCTGTAGAAGCTAAAACTTTCGGAAACAACAGACAATTAAAGATTTCTACCGATTACCTTATCGAAGACGAATCTTTAAAAGCTGACCAGATTATCGAACAGAAATTATTTGAAGGTTTAAAATCAAACTTACCGGCAGGAACTACATTGAAAGATTTCAAATCTGCTGATAAAGACCACGCAGGAATCATTTCTTCCGAGAAAGTAGGACCTTCTGTTGCTGATGATATCCAGACACACGGTATCTATGCGGTATTAGCGGCATTAGCAATGATCTTCATCTATATTCTTGTAAGATTTAGAAAATGGCAGTTCTCTCTTGGAGCAGTTGCTGCTCTATTCCACGATGCGGTAATTATTTTAGGAGCCTATTCATTGCTTCACAAATATATGCCGTTCAACATGGAGATCAACCAGGATTTCATCGCTGCGATTCTTACTGTATTAGGTTACTCAATCAACGATACGGTAATTATCTTTGACAGAATCAGAGAATACCTGAGAGAGAAAAAATCTTTAACATTAGCAGGTCTGTTTGATGACTCTATTTCAAGTACATTGGGTAGAACATTCAACACTTCATTCACTACGATTCTGGTGATCCTTGCGATCTTCATTTTCGGTGGTGATAACTTAAGAGGATTCATGTTTGCGATGTTAATCGGTATTGGATTCGGTACTTACTCATCCATCTTTATTGCGTCTGCAATTGCTTACGACTTCCTTAAAACAGGAAAAGAAGAAGAGGTACATGGAAAATCCACTTCTGCTAAAGAAGAGCTTGCTTCAAAGTAATACAAACTACAATAAATTAGTAAGGGCCGTTTCGAAAGAGACGGCCTTTTTTTTAAGTCAAAGTCAAAAAACAAAGGTTACCAATTCATGATCATGTTGGCTTTACTTTTTTTAATAATCATATTAACTATTCATATCATAATTTAGAATCATTATTTTTCAGATTTGATTAATTTTGCACCATCATGGAAAATTCAAAGAAAAAAGCGGCTATAGGCTTCATATTTATTACTTTACTGATCGATATTACGGGATGGGGGATTATCATTCCTGTTGTTCCCAAATTAATTGAGGAACTTATTCACGCAGATATCAGTGAGGCTGCAAAATATGGAGGCTGGCTGGGATTTGCCTATGCATTTACCCAATTTATTTTCTCTCCTTTAGTAGGAAACCTTAGTGACAAATACGGACGAAGACCCATCATTCTGATTTCTCTTTTCGGATTTGCAGTAGATTATATTTTCCTTGCACTGGCTCCCACCATCTGGTGGTTGTTTTTGGGAAGGATTATCGCAGGGATTACGGGTGCGAGTGTCACCACGGCCAGTGCTTACATTGCAGATATTTCCACAGATGAAGACAGAGCTAAGAATTTCGGACTGATAGGGGCTGCCTTTGGTCTTGGATTTATCATTGGACCGGTTCTGGGCGGAGTTCTTGGACATTATGGCGCCAGAGTTCCTTTCTATGCTGCTGCGGGCTTGTGTCTGCTTAATTTCCTGTATGGATACTTCATCCTTCCTGAAAGTTTGGATAAAGATAAAAGAAGAGAATTCGACTGGAAACGTGCCAACCCTATTGGTTCATTTAAATTTTTAGGAAAACATCCTGAAATTTCAGGTTTGATTGTTTCATTGATCTTAATCTACATTGCAGGTCATGCTGTACAGAGTAACTGGAGTTTCTTTACCATGTATAAGTTCAGCTGGACAGAAAGAATGGTGGGGATCTCGTTAGGAGTAGTAGGTTTGTTGGTTGGCCTTGTACAGGGCGGGCTTATCCGATATACGACCCCAAGATTGGGAGAGCAGAAAAGTATTTATTACGGATTGGCTTTCTACGCTGTAGGAATGCTGTTATTTGCTTTTGCTTCAGAAGGCTGGATGATGTTTGTGTTTCTGGTACCTTACTGTTTAGGAGGAATCTGTGGACCGGCTTTACAGTCTGTCATCACGAAAAGTGTTCCCTCTAATGAACAGGGTGAACTTCAGGGAGCATTGACGAGCTTAATGAGTGCCACATCCATTATCGGACCTCCGATGATGACCAATTTATTTTACTATTTTACGCATGATGAAGCGCCGTTCAAATTTTCCGGTGCACCTTTCTTTTTAGCTTTTATTTTAATGGCGGTCAGTGTGGTAATTACCTATTCTGCTTTTCAGAAGAAAAATAAAAATTTAGTTGATGTGACTTCAAAAAAAGATTTTCATTAAATAGATTTGTTCTATTGATGAGATATAGATGATTTTGGGTTATATCTTTCAATAATTTTACACGAGTGAAATAGTTTTACTCATTGTTGAAACAGGAAAAACCAAATTATGAATACAGCAGATCTGGAAAAGTATTTTGAACGGATTCATTTCTCCGGAACCCCGGAATTGAGTATGGAGACATTGAAAAGAATACATCAGCTCCATCCCAAGTATATTCCCTTTGAGAATATTGATTCTTATACAGGTATTGTTCCTTCTTTGAATGTAGATGATATTTTCAGAAAGTTGGTTATTGAATCCAGAGGCGGATATTGTTATGAACAGAATCTGCTTTTAAGTGAAGTTTTAAAATCCTTAGGCTTCAACATCAAACTCCAGCTTGGAAGGGTAGTGTGGGGAAGGCAGGAGGATAGTATTGCTGCACAGACTCACCTTTTGCTTATTGTCGATTTTGATGGAGATCAATATGTGGCAGATTGTGGATTTGGAACAGCCACGCTCACTGCACCTGTACTTTTAAATGAAGAAGAGCAGCAGCAAACACCCAACGGAATGTTTAAAGTTTCCAATAAAGAAGAAACCTATACACTTTGGATGTGGAAGGAGCAGTGGCTTCCGGTATACCGATTTATTCCTGGACATGTAGAACCTGTTGACCTTGATATTTCCAACTGGTATTTGTCTACTCATCCGGATTCTCATTTTAAGAACAGACTGATTCTTTCAAAAGTAGATGAGAATGCCCGCTATACGTATGCAGATCATGTGCTGAATATACGTTCCGGTGATGGTGAAAAGGAATCTGTAACGATAGAAAATGATATACAGCTCTATGAAATATTGATTAATACTTTTGGGCTTAAAGAAAATGCAATAGAAGCGTTGAAGTCAAAAGTCAGAATCTGGTAAGACTTATAAAATATAATAAACGGGAAGCTCACTGAGCTTCCCGTTTTGATTAAAATCTGATTTTTATGAAAATAACTATGGATAAAGGGATTTTGTCCCGTTACTTACAATATTACTGCCCAATCCGGAGAATGATACCGAGAAATTGGTTGAGTTAAAGCTTAAAGAACCTGTAGGGGTACAAAGTCCCAGTGCATAACGGCACTGCCCATAAGCTCCGGTTCTTTTTGTGATCTTACTTTCGCTTTTTGCTTTTCCTAAACTGATATATCCCCAGTCGCTTACATCCGCATTGGAAACTGTAGATCCTGAATAATAAATAGTAATCTGATATCCTGCTTCACCTCGTTTAGATCCCCATAGCCAGTTGGCTGTCCACCACTGTTTATACCATTTGGATGCTACTTTAGAAGCTTGGTCAGATGCTTCTGAATTTCCACGGGTGTCCATCATCACCAGACCTCCGAAGATATTATCCCAGATAATTCCTGAGTCGCCATAAAAACAGAAGGTGGTAAATTTTCCGTTTTTGCCGCTCCATGTTACTTCCATAACCTGGGTGCCGGGTTTTACTTGCTCAGTGATGGCTTCATTTAATCCTTGTCGGGCGATTGTTAAATCCTCACCATGATACAAATCTCCAATTTTTCCGATTTTTACAGAAGATGGATCCATAATATTTCCGGATGCAATGAACTGATCTTTATCTGTAATCAGTTTTTTGGAAAGTTCTACCCCTTGTTGGGTTGAAATTTTCCCAAGTACAGTTACACCAACAATCTGTAAATCATTTTTTAAATAGGTTTCAAGATTTTTGGTGGATTCATTCAGTTGAAGTTGTACCGCGTCAGGAACAATCTGAGAAGAAGAAGGAGTAATTTCTTTTTTCAGCTCATCGATGGTTGTCTTAGCCTGAACCGCTTCCTGTTGGTTCATTTCATTGTTTTCATTCTGGCAGCTGTGAAGTGCCATTACCGATAACAGGGCGAAAACTTTAAAAGTAGTCACTAGTTTTTTCATAATTAATATTTATTTGGTTGTGTGTTATAAATATACAGAATTGTTATGTAATTCTCATTGTTTTGAATTAAATATTTGTTAATTAATAAATCGAGGTTGCAGGTTGCGGATGTCTGGTAGCTAAGTTTGAGAGTTTGAGAGTTTGAGGGTTTGAGGCTTCAGGGTTCTTGGTTTAAAGTTTGTGGGTAAACAGGAATAAAAAGAACCAGCACCTCGTCCCTTGTACCAACGCCAAAAACTCTTCACCAAGCAACCTGCAACAAAATAATCTCGAAACCCGCAACCCGCCCACAAAACATTAAACATTAAACTTTGAACCTTGAACCTTGAATCCTGAACTTCATTATAAAATCTTAAAATTTGTTTAAATTTTTAGTTTACAGTCTATAAATGCAATAATCTTTCGTAATTTTACGCCATGGAATTAAGCATTGGAGAAATGGCACTCATTGCCATTGCAATCGTTGTATTATTCGGTCCGGATAAACTGCCTCAGATTGCGCGTGACTTAGGTGCAGGCGTTAGAAAAATGCGTGGAGCAGTGGAAGATATCAAAACTGAAATCATGAAGGAAACGGATAATCCTGTTTCTGAAATCAAACGTGAGATTGAGAAGGTAAAAGACGCTGCCAAGGATTTCAACCCTATGAATGATATCCAAAAAGATATTCTGACGGAACCTTCTTCAGTGGCCTCTAATGAGCCTCCAAAACCGAAACCGGCAGATGATGAGACTTACGAAGGACCTGTAAGCAGATAAGTATGGAGGAAATCATTCAGGAAGATAAGAAGGTATTTCTTTACCTTAACAATTTGGGGGATTCATCTTTCGACCAGTTCTGGATGCTGATTTCCAGTACCTGGATCTGGGTACCTCTTTATATTATATTTCTTTATTTTTTATACAAAAATTATCAACTAAGATCATTAGTTTTTATTCTTATATTTCTGGCTATTGGGGCAACGGTTTCTGATCAGTTGGCCAGTGTCTTTAAATATGGTGTGGCAAGGTTGAGACCTTGTCATGATCCTACGCTGGAGCATCACATGAGAATCGTGAAATGTGGTGGACAGTTTGGGTTTTATTCTGCTCATGCTTCCAATACATTCTTTTTGGCTGCCTTTTTAAGTATTTTATTAAAAAATAAGCTTAAATGGTTTCCATATGCTATATTTGTGTGGGCTATAGTGGTTTCCTACAGCCGTATATATTTAGGAGTGCATTTCCCGATAGATATTTTGGTGGGGGCGTTTGTTGGATCTTTATTGGGAGTGATATTTGGTGCACTCGCCAAAAAAGTGATCAACAAACAAACTATAAATTCATGAAAAAAACTTTACCAGCAGTAGTTTCCCTCTTTTTCGCCCTTCATTTCTATGCCCAGAATAAAAAACTGGCTGAAGAATGCTTCCAGAAAGCTGATTATAAATGTGCAGAAGAGCAGTATTTAAAATTGGCAGAGAAAGAACAGATTCAAAAATTTCAATCGGAATATTACGATTATCTGGGGACAGCCCAAAGAAGGCTTGGAAAAACGACTCAGGCTTTTAAATCCTACGATTCTGCTCTGAAAGCAAATCCCTTGTCGGTTTCTGTATACGTGAATCTTTCATCCCTTTACAGCCAGAAAGGAAACAAAGTGAAGGCATTGGAGTATATAGATCAGGGACTCAAAGTAAATCCTGAAACAGCTGATTTGTATCTTACCCGTTCCAAAATTTACGACAGTCAGGGAAAAAAGGATCTTGCCATCAAAGATCTCAATCAGATCCTGACTTTTGCTCCTGACAATATTTTTGCAAAGACAGGATTGGCCAATCTGAAAAAAAATAATGGTGACCTGGAAGGTGCTTTAAAAGATTATAATAAACTTATTGCCGAAAAACCAGAATCACTACTCTATAACGGTAGAGCAGACGTCTATTTTAAAATGAAGAAATATAAAGAAGCTCTTACAGATGCCAATAAAGCGATTTCCATAGACCCGAAATTTGCCCAGTCTTATGTGAGCAAAGCTATGATACTGATGGACACTTCCAAAATTAAGGAAGCTTGTGAAAATCTGGATAAAGCAGTTGCTTTAGGCTATGAAAAAGCAGTCCTTACTGATTCTTATGCTAAATGTGTAAAGAAATAAATTAAAATACACTCTACCCCAAATCATTTAAATAAATCCATATCAAAAAAGAATAAAGAGATAGAAAGATGTTGAATATTGTTCTTGTAGAGCCCGAAATACCTAATAATACAGGAAATATCGGAAGATTATGTGTAGGAACCGAAAGCAGATTACACCTGATTCATCCGTTTGGATTTGTCATTAATGATAAGAACCTGAAGCGTTCCGGATTGGATTATTGGGTACATCTCGATGTTACTGAATATGCAGATGTGGAAGAATGGATTAAAGTAATCCCTGATGTGTCACGGGTGTTTTTAATGAGTTCACATGCCGAAAAATCATACCTTGAGACTGACTTTCAGGATGGAGACTGGCTGGTTTTCGGAAAAGAGAGTGTGGGACTGAGTAAAGAGGTTCTGGACCGTTTTGAAAATCATCTGACCATTCCTATGTCGAAACTCATCAGAAGCTTTAATATTGCCAATTCCGTTGCTTTTGTGGTAGGAGAGGCAAAGAGACAGATAGGCTTGAAATAAGAAAGGGGTTGTCTCAAAAATGTCATTCTGAATGAAATGTAATGAAGAATCTCATACTTTTGGTTATCCATGAGATTCTTTCTTCCTCAGAATGACAAAAGCCAATTGTTTGACTTTTGAGACAATCTCTTTTGTTTTAATCGTTATGGTAAGGTTTTCCCTGCAGAATCTGGTCAGCACGGTAGAGCTGTTCCACAATAAACAGGCGGATCATCTGGTGGGTAAAAGTCATTTTGGATAAAGACATTTTTTCATTGGCTCTGCTGTAGATGTCTTCAGAAAAGCCATAAGCGCCTCCAATCAGAATATGTACTTTCTTTACGGAAGAATTCATCCAGGTATCAATTTTCTGAGAAAACTCACGGCTGGTAAACTGTTTTCCCTTTTCATCAAGAATAACAACCAGATCGTTTTTATCAATATGGTTTAAAAATAGTCTGGCTTCTTCCTTTTTAAGAAGGTCAGGGGATAGGTTTCTGGCATTTTTTACATCCGGAATTTCTGTGATATCAAAATTCCAGTGTTTGGGAAGACGGTTGAGATAATAATTGATTAAAGAGGTAATTTCCTTATCATCTGTTTTACCGATACAAAGTAAACTGATTCGCATTGTAAAGTAGTTTCAGAGTGCAAAGATAGGGTTTCGCGGCTAATTTGTTGCTGGTTTTTGGTTGCAGTTTCGGGATTCAAGGTTATTTGTTTCGGGTTCCGGGATTCGAGTTGAAAGTTATATTAGTTGCGAGTTACCTTGAACTTTAGTCCCTAAACCTTAAACTCTAAAGCCTTCCCACTCTCAAACTCTCAAACCACTAATCCCTAAAACCTGCCACCTGCTACCTAACATCTGCCACCTATCTTTTCCCTATTTAATTTAATTCCCCTACCTTTGTATAAAGACAAACAGATCGATGAGTGTAAAGCTTCCTAAATTTATTTTAAAGATTCAAGAGTTTTTTGACAGCATTCATATTCCTGTTTTGGGAATATCGCTTTGGCAGATGTTTCAGATCTATATCTCCGGGATATTTAAAGGGAAAATTGGAAGAAAAGCGGCTGCAATTTCCTGGAGCTTTACCATAAGCCTCTTTCCGTTTATTCTGTTTTTGCTTTCTGTACTGCCTCATATGCCGCTGTATGATGAGCTTCAGTTTTATATTTTTGATGTGCTGATGCATAATGTTTTCCCTTCCAACATGGAAGGAGATGTGAAAGGATACATCGTAAGCAATATCATTCCGAACATGAAAGGAATCAGTAACCTGACCATTCTTCTGGCTCTTATTTTTGCGACCAATGGTACATTTTCCCTGATTAACGGTTTTAACGAAAATACAGATGAAAAATTAAGTGATGTCAAAGAATTTATTCTTTCCTTCTTTATTACCATAGGCTTTATCACTATTGTTTTTCTAACGCTGTTCGGGGTGTATTATGCCGAGGTTGTGATGAAGCTTTTTACTCCGGCTTATGATGTAACGTGGCTTGTAGATAACCTTTCTAAAATTATCGGGTTTGTTTCTTTCCCGCTTTTCTATTTTATCCTTCTTACCTTATTTTACTGGTTGGGAACTGTAAAAATCACAAGATTCCGGCAAGCGGTTCCGGGAGCTATTCTTACCACGGTACTGTTTGTGGTGACAACATATATTTTTGCCATCTATGTAAAGGATATCGCCCGATATAATGTTCTGTACGGCTCTATTGGAAGTATGATTCTACTGATGGTTTGGGTGAATGTCAATGTATATCTTCTTTTATTCGGGAATGAGCTGAATATGGCGATCAGAAAACTCAGAATTGAAAAGCTGCTGTCTGATGAGATCCAGAAAGAAGCGTTAGAATATCATGCCCAGATTACTGAACCGGACTTTGATAGTGATGAGGAGCATAAAAGAAAATTGGAGAACGGGAAGAAAGACTAATTTTCTTCCAGTTCGGGGTTTTCTTTTGAGCTTACGCTGAGTATGGTGAATCCGGCAATAGCAGCGATAAACGATGCAATCAGAATCGCAAACTTCGCTTCATCCTGAATCGGAATTTCTCCTTTAAAGGAAAGCAATGCAATAAAAATGGACATGGTAAACCCGATTCCGGCCAGCAGACCTACACCAATCATCTGTAGCCAGTTGCTGTTTTGAGGAAGGGAACTCAGTTTTAATTTAATGGCAATCAACGAGAATAAATTGATTCCGATCAGCTTACCCAATACCAATCCACAGATAATTCCCAATCCTAATGTACTAGTTACTCCGGCAACCATTTCACTGGAAAAAGTGATATTCGTATTCGTTAAAGCAAATATTGGCATGATCAGAAAACTTACCGGAATATGAAGCTGATGCTCCAGTTTTTCCAAAGGTGAGATTTCTACATTCGAAGCATTGGTAGGAATGGAAAATGCCAGTAAAACACCTGCTATCGTCGCATGAATTCCGGAATGATGAAGGAAATACCATAAAAACAGTCCCAGAATGATATAAAATATTGTTTTGGTTACTTTTAAAAAATTTAAAATAAAAAGCAGGGCAGTCACTCCAAAAGATAAGAGCAGATAGCTCCAGTGAATTTGCTCTGTATAGAAAATCGCAATCACGAGGATCGCTCCCAGGTCATCTACAATGGCTAATGCCGCTAAAAATATCTTAATGGAATTAGGAATCTTTTTACCTAACATCGAAATGATTGCCAGGGAAAATGCAATATCAGTTGCCATAGGAATTCCCCAGCCATTGCTGTATTCCGTTCCTGTATTGAAAATGCTGTAGATTACAGCAGGGATAAGCATTCCGCCTACCGCTGCAAAAATAGGAAGTGAGGCATTTTTAAAGGATGACAATTCACCTTCTACAAGTTCACGTTTTATTTCAAGGCCTACCAAAAGGAAGAAAACTGCCATTAATCCGTCATTGATCCAGATGCTGACAGGATATTCCAAACCAAAAAGATGCGTTCCCACCTCTTTGTCTAAAAAATGCTGAAAGTTCTCTGCCGCAGCAGAATTGGCAATTAGCAATGAAATAAGCACACAGAAAATAAGAATAATTCCTGAGGACTGACTGTTGTTGAAAAATTTTTTAAAATAAAGAGATAAATTCATGTTTACGATTGTACCCGTCTCACTCTGGAAACACCATTAATATTTTTAAGTTTTTTAAAGGTCTCTTCCAACTGACCTTTATTTTTGACTTCGAGGTTGATATTTCCTGTGAAAACACCATTGTTGGATTCAATAGACATACTTTTCATATCCATTCCCATACTTCCACTGATGACAGTGGTGATATCATTAATCATCCCCATTCTGTCAAGTCCTTCAATTTCAATTTTTACTCTGTTTTTGAAGCTTTCTGCATTCACCCATTTGGCCGGAATAACACGGTAATCATACTGAGCTCTCAGATTGATGGCATTCGGGCAGTTGTCACTATGCACCTTGATTCCGTCTGAAATGGTGATGAATCCGAAAATTTTGTCTCCCGGAATCACGGTACAGCATTTTGCATACGTGTAATTAAGCTTCTCTTCGTCCTTCCCAAAGACAATCATGTCAAGGTTTTCCTCTTTCGGATCCTCGAAATGCTGGCTTTTATTGGGTGATTTTCTGAATCTTGAAAGTAAGTTATTGAATACATTTTTACTTTCTATATATTTTCTCAGGCTGCTTACATCCAGTTCATTACTTTGGAATTTAAGGAAGAGCTCCTGAGATGATTTTAAATTAAAGAACTTCTGAAGCTTATTGATTTCTTCATCATTAAAATTGATTTTCGCATGACGAAGTTTTCTCTGCAGAATTTCTTTTCCTTCTTCTACCAATTGGTTTTTCTGAGAGTTCAGATAACTTTTAATCTTGGATTTGGCTTTCGAAGTTACTACAAATTCCAGCCAGTCAGATTTTGGCTTCTGATTCTGTGACGAAAGAATGTCTACCTGATCTCCGTTTTGAAGAATATAGGAAATAGGAACCAGTTTTCCGTTAATTTTGGCTCCCAGACATTTCATTCCTAAATCGGAGTGTACAGAGAAAGCAAAATCCAAAGCGGTAGCATTGGTCGGAAGGATTTTAATTTCTCCTTTTGGAGTGAAGACAAATACTTCTTTGGAATATAAATTAAGTTTAATATTATCCAAAAGTTCCGAAGTAGAAAGGTTCTGCTGCTGTTCCAGTACTTCACGGATTTCAGTTACCCATTTTTCAAAGTTTCTGTCATCAGAACTCTGTTTGTACCCTTCTTTGTATTTATAGTGAGCAGCAACTCCTTTTTCAGCAATTTCATCCATTCTTTCCGAACGGATCTGTACTTCAATCCATTTTCTGTCCGGCCCTAAAACGGTTAAATGCAAACTTTCATATCCTGTAGAACGGGGCTGTGTAATCCAGTCACGCATTCTGGAAGGATTACTGTGGTATACGTCCGTAACGATAGAATAGATCTTCCACGCCAGAAATTTTTCATTTTTCGCATCTGATTTATAAATAATTCTGATGGCGTAATTATCAAAAACTTCTTCAAAGGAAACTCCCTGCTTCAGCATCTTTCTGTAAATGGAAGAGATCGCTTTTGCACGGCCTTTGATCTTAAAGTTTAAGCCTTCTTCGTGAAGTCTTTCAGATACTTCTTTTTTAAACTCTTCGATATACCTTTCACGGCTTTCTTTGGCCAATTCCAACTTCTCCGTAATCTCGTTATAGACTTCAGGACTATTGTATTTTAAGGAAAGATCTTCAAGTTCGGATTTAATATTATACAATCCAAGACGGTGAGCCATTGGAGCGTAGATATAAACCGTTTCGGAAGCAATTTTTTTCTGCTTGTCCGGAGCCATGCTTTCCAGAGTCCTCATATTATGGAGACGGTCAGCAATTTTGATCAGAATAACCCTGAAATCCTCGGATAATGTCAATAACAGTTTTCTGTAGTTTTCAGACTGTACCGAGATATTCTGATGGTTCATGATGGAAATTTTGGTCAATCCATTCACGATATTAGCAATCTTCTCACCAAAGATTTTCTTCAGATCTTCGTAGGTATAATCGGAATCTTCAATCACATCATGCAAAAGCGCACAGGCAATAGAAGTAGCACCCAGACCAATCTCTGTTGCTACAATCTTAGCAACAGCAATAGGGTGGTAGATGTAAGGTTCTCCGGATTTTCTCCTTTGATCCTTGTGGGCATCCAGCGCAATATCGAATGCCTTTCGGATGAGTTTGTTGTTTTCCTCATCCAATGTTCTGTATGTGTTAGAAATCAGGTCCTTGTATCTGGCAAGGATCTCTTTATTCTCTTGTTCTAAATCGTAGCTCATTTGTGCACATGCCTATAATTAGACGAAAATACGAAATTTTTTAGTTTTTTCAAACATAAAAGATCCGCAGTATACACTACGGATCTTCGGCTATTAGATTTTATATCGATTAGAATTTTACTTCAGAATTCATACCGTCACTTGACGTTTTGATTTTAATATCAGGGCTGCTGTGGATTTCAGCTCTGTTTCTTGCATCAATATACCTTTTGATGGTATCGTAATTGGTTTCATTGATCTTCATATTTTCAAATAAATAGGATTTCAATGCTGCATTCTGAACAAATGCATTCCGTGCAAGGTCAATCTGATTAAGATCATTAACGGTAACACTTGCCAAATATTGAGAATTACCGGAACCATCAGTAAGGTATACAATGTAATCTGAGTTTTCAAATCCTGAATTTTCCAGATCACTTTCCAGTTTTTTGTAGTCGCTGTGATGACCAAATACTCCAGCTAATATATGTGACATAGTTAATTGGTTTTAAGTTCCCATTAAAGTTACTAATAATTTTCTGATTATCATTGCATTTGAGTCAATATAATTTGTTAATTAATATTCAGTTTTCAATAGATGATGATAATGTTTAAGAATAGTTGTTGAACAGGTGTTTAATTTTAACAATTGGATAATATATGTCTTTTTGAAACCTGGATGTCTCTTTCGCTTTGTTTTCCATTTGAAAACAGAAGGCTATAAATAAAAAAACCTCACAACTTGTAGACTGCACCCAAAAGTTTAGACAAAATTAAACAATATTATTATATGAAAGAGTTCGGTACTGTACCGGACTCTTTCCTTTTAGATTAAGTCTTATCCTGTCGTTATTGTAATACTTGATATAC
>NZ_JAVCWI010000009.1:0-190454 GCF_030846215.1 Chryseobacterium sp. WLY505
TCGAGTCGAACCAATATTATACCGAAGGAGGTCTTTCTAACGGCACCAGTATTATTAACACTGCAAAATTATATTGTGAGTACGCATTCTTTTTACGTAGTTGATTTTTATTTGAATATTTGTTCGTTTTGCCTTGAAGCAAAAGAACCAAAAGTTCAAGACCTGGAAACTCCGGCTAAAAATAACCTACACTCTCTAAAAATTCTAAAACTTGCGCGAATCTAATGTTACTTTTTCGTTTCACTTTCTGTCTCGCGCTTCAAACAGTAGAATTTTCTTAACGTTCGTATAGCTTATTTTCTTAACGCCTCCATTTCCTATGTCATATTTCCATAGCTGCCATTGATGGAAATTTCAACCTTTTATTATTGTTTTTTCATTGATGTGATTTAAATAAAAGAGGCTAGATTCAAAAAGACTTGTACAAGATCATTTTCATGATCTGTTATGGAGTCGAACCAATATTATACCGAAGCAAGCCTTCTCTACGGCACTCTTTTATAGCATCAGGGTAAAAGCGGCGGAATCTTTTCTATGCCATCTACTCTGCCATTTGAGCTACATTCCGTTTACAACAGGAATGGCAGGAATTGAACCTGCATCTGACGGGGAACTCGAAGTATGATTCCAAAACGACACCTGATTTTAATTTTTCCATTGTTTCTTTCTGTATTTCTTCCAGTTTCGCTGGAACTTTGTATACCTTGCGTTCACCACTTCAAAACCGTGTGGAAAACAATATGAACACCCCATATCATCTCCATGCATCAATCTTGAGATTTGTACGCCTGAAATTTTCTTTGGAAAGTCGATTAATCCATATTCATTGAATCCGAATTTTTGTCTTAACGTTTTAGCTTTTTTCATAAGTATTGAGTATTAACCTCAATACACCGCTTCTTTTAGATCTGGTTTATAATTATTCATCGTTATTAGTTTTCTTTTTACAAAATTATATTCTTATTGCGCATTCTATTTACGCAGTTGTTTTTTATTAAAAAAAAACCAAGCAATGAATCATAAGAGTAATTGATGTTCAATTGGAAGTTGACGATGAAACTCTTATCAACGGCATTGGTTTGCTACCGGGCAATCTGGTGAAAGACTCTGTCAGTTTGGAATCGAAGGAGGTCTTTCTAACGGCACCAGTATTATTAACACTGCAAAATTATATTGTGAGTACGCAATCTTTTTACGTAGATGATTTTTATTTGAATATTTGTTCGTTTTGCCTTGAAGCAAAAGAACCAAAAATTCAAGACCTGGAAACTCCAGCTAAAAATAACCTACACTCTCGCGCTTCAAACAGTAGAATTTTCTTAACGTTCGTATAGCTTATTTTCTTAACGCCTCCATTTCCTATGTCATATTTCCAGAGTTGTTATCACAGGAGATTTCGACTTTTTATTATTCTTTTTCACATACATTCTGTTAAGTTTTACAAAGAGCTATTATCCATAATAAAGAAGAATTCATAATTCATAACTTATAATTATCATTCCTAGCCCCGATTGCAACGGCATCCTTTTTCTTAATGGCTTGAAAAAAGCTTTTGGCGAAAAAGATAAAGTGGAAAGCGGGAGTAAGCTCCTGAATATATTGATTGTTTTTTTCTATATTTTAAAAGCAGTGCCTGTTACAGCACTACTTTTTGAATCATTTTCACTGCAGATTTTTTGTCTTCCAAAGCATTCAGTACATCGAAAATTTTGTCTGACCAACCTGCAATAAGATGTACATCATCCTTTCTGATATCAAGCGGCTGTGTACCATAACCTGCAAGGTCAAAAATATACAGCTTTGCATGAGGCGCGATGGCTTTGTATTTTTTCCACACGTCTTCAAAGGAGTTTCTGTTTCCTGTGCTATCCCACATCTGAGTATCGGTGAACAGCATTACTTTATCTGCCTGCTCTCTTCTTTTGATAAGATCTTCAATAACCAGATAACCATTGGTGGAATATCCTACTTCACCTTCACGTTTGTAGAATGCATCTACGTTCCTTAAAATACCGTTTTTCGGCATTGGAACCCTCAGCCAACGGTCACCGAAGATCCCTGTCACCACATTTTTACACTGTGATTGGAGGATCATAGACATCAGCAAACCAATATCATACAGTAAAATTTTACTTTTGCTGGAAACTGCTTTCTGCATAGAACCTGACACGTCGGCAGCGATCACCACTGATGTCTCAAAACCAAAGCCTTTGATGTTTCTGGCACTTACCACAACAGCATTTTCTAACGCTTCCAGTACTGAGGACAAATACGGAGAATCAAAGTTTTTTAATTCTCTGTAAGCCGCCAGGAATCGGAATGGGAGCTGTTTTGAATTGGTTACGGCTCTCTCATCGGAAAGATATCTGCACACTTTGTTCATCGCATCAGAAGATACTTTAGCTTCCAGAATATTCCTCAGGTTTCTCATGGTTGCCATATAGCCCAGTTTGTTGCTGAAGATCAATTCTTCCCATTTATTTTTGACAGCCAGTTTTCTTTCTGCATCATTTGCAAATTTCGTCTGACCCAAAACGGAAAGCTCCACTTCCCATGTATAAGGAGTTTCCAGGGTATTGTTAGCAATTTTGTTGAAAACTGCCTGCTGGTTGTCATCTTTAGCTTTCGGGTGAACCAGGAATAATGCATCTTTCAGCGTTACTTCTGATTTTCTGTTGTATTTGGCAAACTGGTATTCATCAAACTTATTGAATGATTTCACCAGACCTTTCTGAATCTGTTTGGACAGTTTGTTCAGTTTCTTGGTATCTGTTCTTTGATTGGCAAGCTGGTAGTAAGCCAATAATTCTGTGATTTCATCTGCTCTCTGAACGACTCCATCTACTGTTTTGCTTACAAGGTCTGTACCTGAAGTCTGCTTTGCCAATTCAGTTGTCAAAACCAATGGGATAGATCTCAGATACATATCTTTTCTTGCATATACGGCCAGCTTTGCCACAAATTCGGGATCATTTTTTTTGATCAGAGACTGGATTCTTCCTAATCTGTCATTTCCTTTTTCATAGCTGGCATCTGACAGTCCTGTTGTAACAACAGCACTATACAATTCTTCTGCAGGCGTCATGGCATAAGCTTTTGCACCTTCGTAGTTCTGTACTACTTTATTTTCTTTTTTTAAAAAATTAAATTTCATGGTTACTGTTTTTATTGTTAAACATGGGAAGGATTGATACTTCCTCTCTGATTTCTGATGCAAAGTAAAAACAGTATTGCGCAACCTTTTTGCGTAGTTTATTTTTCTTTGATTTTTTTTTATTTTTTAAAATGATTCTCGCAGATTATGCAGGATTACGCAGATTTTAAGTTTTGGCTGAAGCCGAATGAAAGGTGCTCTATTTGAAAGGCGGGCTAAAGCCCACCGCTATTGAACAGTATTGATTTATAGAATTTATTTTAACCACAGATTAGCATAGATGTTGTGGCGATATAATTGAATTCATCATTCATCATTTATAATTCATCATTCATCATTATAAAATCCTTCTATCATTCATTTTCATTAAAGAAATCGCGTATAGAGCGTTTCCAGATGAGAGTTTTCTAGCTTTGTTCTTATTAAAATTAAGCTATGATTAAAGGAATATATGAGACTCATGTTCAGGTGAGCAATCTGGAAAATGCAATACAATTTTACACAGATATATTAGGACTGAAGCTCGCTCACAGGGATGAAACCAGACCTATTGCTTTTTTATGGGTGGGAGAAGGAAAAGAGTTTATGCTGGGGCTTTGGGAGCAGAAGGAGAATCTTCAGACCAGACATTTTGCTTTTTCCAGCAGTAAGGAGGATATTTTGAATTATTCTGTGGAGTTTCTTGAAAAGAAGGATTTAAAACCTTACAATTTTCTGAAAAACGGAACTGTAGAGCCTATGGTATTTTCGTGGATGCCTGCATTGGCTATTTATTTTA
The DNA here is from genome assembly GCF_030846215.1 of Chryseobacterium sp. WLY505. NCBI lineage: Bacteria > Pseudomonadati > Bacteroidota > Flavobacteriia > Flavobacteriales > Weeksellaceae > Chryseobacterium > Chryseobacterium sp. WLY505. The sequence goes on from NZ_JAVCWI010000009.1 coordinate 3,933, forward strand.
ATGATCCAGATGGAAACCAGCTTGAATTTATTTCTATTCTGGAGGGTGAAGGCAGACCGGAACTGGGAGTACTGAGCTATGAGGAATGGATGAAGCAGACTGGTCATTAATAAGACACTCATACAACACAGTGGCGCAAGATGTTGCGCCTTTGTATTGCTCAACAAAATGATCAGATGAGCATCAGCAGTATTTAAACATTAACCAGTTTTTTCACTGCCAATACATGTTTACAAGGGCCTCTTTCCCTTTGATACTTACTGAACCACTCGCAGGTGCATCGTTCTCTTTCTTCCTGAATGATTACTGTATGATGCACACCAGTTCCTTTTACTCTGGCTTCTGTTCTTTCTTTATTACTATTTAAGATTTCTACTTTTCCGTCTTCAATCAGTTTTTCTGCATTTTTTATGCGGGGATTAAGCCCGATAATACGGCTTAATTTAAAAGGAAGTCTACGATAGAAAAATTCTCTGTCATTAAGATCGTAACCAAGTAATCCCATTGCAGCGAGTCTGCCAGTACTATTTTCAATTTTGTCAAAACTGATATGCTCTTCCAAAGCAATTCTGCCAGGATTAAAAGACTGATTGGCATAGGCGTATTTATCCAATGCATCAATCCACTCATCAGGGACATCTGAAATCAGGCTATCCAATACTGCACCTTCACCTGAAAAACCTCTCCAGCATTCTCGTGATAAAGAAAAACTGATCCGGATATTTCCCATAGTGAGCTGCCATGTGGTAGACTGCATATGAGCATGTGCGAAAACCTGCAACCCATCAATATAAGGAAGAAGAGGCTCTAATAAGCGCAGTCTGTGAAGTCCTCCTATACAAACAGAATCTGCAGATTTTACCGGAGAAAAAACAGGTTTATTTCCTCTCACGATTAAATAATAATCTGACTTCACCACTCCTTTCGGCATTCCTCTGAACAATTGCTGTGTCTGGATTTTGTTGAAGGTATGACGCTTTTCGGATTCTGATAAATACACCTGAACAGTTCCCAGTCCTTTGATCCATTTAGCAGGCAATGGTACTTTTCTTTCTATTATTTTGCTTTCCTCCTTATATAGCCCTACTTCTTTTTGCCCTACAGAAAGCATAATTTTTTCATTCGGACGTATGCTTCCTAAAGCTGTTATCATAGGCTGATTGAAATCCACATTCGTAGTTCCGTTTTCAAGAAACTCCCCATCTAAGCCTTCAGGCAGCACATCTACTCTTGCATACACTCCCGCACAATGAGAAAAACCTTCAAACCTTACTCTTTCATTTCCTGCTGTCACTATAGGATCTTTAAGAAGCGACATCTGAAAAGGCGACAGGTTAAAACTGGATTTCACGATGTTGGAAAGTGTGATCAGACATCGGGCCAAAATAAAGGGTTGCCTTACATCTCCCCAGAAAAAGCATGGAACATCAGTATTTTTATCAATCTCACTGTATTGGGCAAGAAATAGTTCTTCAAGTGCACCTCTCCTGACTAAAGAGGATGTTCCTGAATAGTTATAACTAAGTATATCTTCCATGATCTATTTTTTCAGAAGAAGATTACATATTTTTTTAAGACTTGAGTTTTCTTTCCAGTTGTTTAATTTTTCAACGACTTCCTGATGTACTGAGGAATGATTCAAAGCCAATACTTCATGGTAGATTTCCAGAATTCTTTTCAGATTGGTAACCGGTTCTTCCATTTGGAGTAAAATATTGAAAATCAATTCTTCGAGCGCTGCATTATGATTTTTACTTACATTAAGCATGTGGTGCTGCATCAGATCGGTTAATCTTTTCACCGGTGCCCATTCTAATTTTTCGTGCAGACCAATCACTCTTCCCAGTCTTGCATTATCCATCATCTGACCAGAAACATGTTCAAGCCAGATTTCAGCAGCTGTTCCACGAATAGTTTTGTCACTGTCCAGGAAAATAGTCCCAAGAAACAGATACCCAATTTCATCCAGAGGTTTTTTGATCTGATACAACGTATTGGCTGTATTCAGAACAAGGCTTCTTTCAAAAACTTCTGCAATTCCTGAATAGAAAAGGCAATATTTAATTACTTTCGCTAACGCATTTGCAGGTGTATTGGGGAAGCAAAGCATCAGCGCAGGAATTTCATTAAGCTCTTTCTGCTCGGCAACAAAATATTCCATGAACAAAGGTTCTGTTCTTTTTTCAAGATGATATTTTGGAATTGTAATGTTCAGCTCTACCGGATAATATGAATTTTTCTTATTGTCAATAGTTTTCCATTGATAATCCCCTGAAAAGAATTCTGTGGGAATATTATCATATCCGAAATTTTTAAATTCCTCAAAAACAGCTTCCGGTGAACGGGTAATTCCAGCTGTCATCCACCATGAAGGGTGTATAAACTTACCTTCCGGCTTTTCATTTTTTCCAAAGAAGAAAAGCAGTAATTCTTTATACTCACCTTTTAATCTTTTCTCTGTTTCTTCAATAGCTTTTGAAGTATCATCTAAAGCACAACGTTGCAGGGCCAGCTGAATATCCAGATGGTGAGGCTCTGCATTATTATTCTGATAACTCTCCAATCTCTCAACCAGCGTTACAGGAGAAATCCAGCATGGTGCATGGGTGATTGGGAATAACAACGGAAGTTTGTCTCCTGATTTTATTTTTTCAATTGCATAGATAGCAATCTCCTTAAAAGCTTGTCGTGCAGGGCAATCTGCTCCTACATCTTCTATCGGACCTAATTTTTTCTGATAATTGGAGTAAGACTCTCTCGTAGCTTCCTCCTCTTTGGTTTTCTGGTATATTTTTTCCAGACTCTTTAGCTGAATCGGATATTTTTCCATTAAAGCCAGCCCATAATTGATGATTGCATTGCATAATAAAACATTCAGATAAGGAACTTCCCATTTTGCAATGGTTTTACAGGCTTTCAAAAACACAGGTTCCATCAGTTTTACAGATTCTTCATCCACGTCTCCGGCAAACCTGATAAATCCTGTCAAAGCAATATCACAATGGTAGCTATACGGATCGTCCATTGCTAAAGGCAGATAGAACATGAGATCTTCAAAGTTCTGAAGTATCTGCACTGCATTTTCATTTGAAGTCAGCAATAATTTTTCTGATGCTATCGCCTCAAGTTCCGGCTGTTTCTCTTCAATATATTTTACCAGAAGAGGACGTACATTGGTTAATATATTATCTGAATAATGAGAAAGGGCGACTATCATATTTTCTGAAGCCGGAATGTATTTCAGGATGATCTTCGCTGCTTTTGATTGGATCCCATCATCTTTACTGACAAATGCTGTACTTAAAGCCATCCCAAGCATATCCGGATCCATTTTCTTTCTCTGGAATATTTTTTCCGTAAGCCCCAGACTGGAAACCACTACTGTTTTTACCTCAGAGCTTAGAAGATTCGGAAGATAATGTGAAAATTCTTCATTCTTAAATTCTGAAGTTCCCACAATTTTTTTCAAGTGGGATAATATTGTATTCACGGCTTTTGACTGTGAAGAAACAAGCCCTGCAAGAAGCTCATCCTGCAGATCAGATAATTCTTCTTCCGTTGGTTTTAATGACGTAAACGCATCCATAAACCAACCTGTGACATTTTTATTAAAATTCCTGTTGGCAGCCAGAAGGCACTCTTTCAGAAATCTTTTTCTTTCAATTTTCTTATCTGTAATAAGTTTTTGAACAATAGGAAACCATTCTTTGCGGAAAGGTAAAGATTTGGAAGGAAATTCGCACAAATACCAAAAATGAGTATTGAGTGTTTCAGGATGGCGGTCAAGATCTGCCGGATAATTGCTCAGATGATGTCCCAACAATTCTGGTTTGGGCTGTACATATCCTTTCTCCGTCCATCCTAAAATATCTTTATAATTAAATGCTGTAAATTCAGCTTCAACAGATTCATTGATAAAGTCTGAAAACCAATCCGGACATCCCCATTCCAGGATCTGATCAGTCTGTTCTACATTGCGGAAAAGACTCCAGTAGTTTTTACCAAAATTCTTTTTGTCCATGCAGACAAATGAAGCAATATCTATAATGGAATGCTGATTTACAGATCCTGCCGTATGGTAGGAGTTTTTAGTCATTACAATTTTACTGATCTCACGGTCCATTTTCTTGATAGACGGTACCAAGGTTTTCCTCTCTTCAATACTAAGCTCTTTTAGAAAGGGAATAATCTCATGTATTTTTTCCTCATTAAGGATCTCATAAAGTCTTTCTTTCATGTGCTTTAATTTGATGTATAAATTTGTTTCAGGTTATTCATTTTATGCCATTCTTTACTCTGCATGACACGATTTTTTTTCATCCCGGCATCATTTTGTTTGATCCGTTCATAATCAGTTTCAAAGAACCTTATAGGATTCTGAACTGTTTTTTCAACTGTTGAAAGAATGGATATCAGCAGTTTTCCGAAAGCAATATAGCAACTGGTAATCAGAATGATAGGTTTTGGAATTTCATGCATAAATCCTTTTATCTGATTCCGTTTAAAACTTAATTTTTTACCGGTTATTGTTCCCACTTCATTTCTTTAAAATTATTTAAAATCATCCTGGTTTTAGGGCTTCAAAAGCCGTACCACATAGCGTTTGATAATATTAAACAGTCCCGAAAAAAAGATTGCATAAAGCCTTTTCAGGAAAGGGTGCTCTGTTTCATTAAAATATTCAGAAACATAATTCCCGTTCAAGTAAAATACTTATACTCAAAACCTTACAAGATTTTATATTTTTCACCTGTCAAAGCAGAGTCTGAAAAAACAGGAAATTCTATACAAATTCTATTCAGCTGGTTATCATAAACACCTTGAAAAAATGGAATGAATTATAAAAAAAAGAAGCACTTTCAGGATATAAAGATCAAAGAATGTACTTACAATATCAACTGATGTTTTATCATATCCGTAATCTTATTCTTTGTACCCTTTTCCTCTTTTGCCATAAGCCAACAGTTTAAGTTTTTCACCTGAAAACCTTTACCAATAAGCATAAATTCATTCTTATCGGCTAAAATAAAAAAAATTGACTGAGAGACAGTAAATTATCCCTTAAAAGTGATTTTTTTAACAAATATTAAGTTAATGAAACAATCACTAATAAAGCATTTAACAGGATAAAAATAAATCCCTGTTTAAAGATATATCAATAGAAAAGTAGCTAAATGCTGTCTAGGATGATATTTACACAACATTTGGTGTCTTATTTTCAGGATTTGTGATCGCCCACAACACAATCAATTTACCACACGGATACGTTAATTTTTTTTAAAATAATAAATGTAGGATTGTAATTCGTTAAATTTTATATATTTGCAGAACAAAATACTTGACAACTCAAATACTTTTCAATGATTAGCACGGAATTATTATTTTTGATCAACATCAATAAACTACAGTCTGTAATTACCAGAAAATTTGATTCTCTGAGTGTTCACGGACTGGGATTCAATGACTTTGTGATTCTTTATGTACTCTATTCTTCCTCTGAGAGCAGAATGAGAAGAATAGATCTGGCTGAAAAAATAGGTCTGACCGCATCGGGAGTCACCCGTTTATTGAATCCATTGGAAAAAATCGGGCTGGTAGCCAGAGAAACCAACGAAAGAGATGCCCGGGTAAGTTATGTGGTCATCACTCCTAATGGTAAAAAGATATTTGAAGAAGCTAGGCTAAGCGCTGAAAATAGTACTAAAGAAATCCTTTCATCCAAAAAAAATAAATCGCTGCGCATGGTCAATGAGTTTTTATTTGATTTAGGAGGAAATATACAATAATGAAAAGATGAAAAATGCATTAAAGAAACAGCTACGAGAAAAGGCAAAAGCCCATACAACAACAATGGGAGTACTTGCTGTTACCAACACTTTAAACGGGAAAAAATATGTTCAGGCTTCTTTAAACCTGGAAGCACTGGTGAACAAGATGAAATTTCTTTTAAACGGAGGATTATTTACCCATCTACAATTGCAAAAGGAGTGGACTGAGTTGGGAAGTGATTCTTTTACTTTTGAGTTTGCAGTCGTTGTTCCTGATCAGAACAATGAATTTATCAACTATCGTAAAGAGATTCAAAAGGCTGAGCAGTTTTATATTTCCGGACTAACTACAGAATTGTATTAAAGTGATGGCAAAAAAATATCTATCTCCTACTTTTGAGGCAGGAAAGCATCTGTTTACAAAAAATATACAAGGAGCCATTATTAATCTTAATCTCATCAGATTAAAGAAGGAAGCAGATTATTCTGAATATCCGGATTTGAAACCTCACGAGAAAACAAGCGGCAGGGATGCCTATCTTACTTATATCAGGGAAACGGAACCCTATTTAAAGGAAAGCGGTGGAGAAATTCTATTTATTGGAAAAGGAGATCAGTTTCTGATAGGTCCTGAAAGTGAATATTGGGATTTGTGCCTCTTAATCAAACAAAAAAGTGTCAATGATTTTTTCGGTTTCGAAAAAAATGAAGATTATATGAAGATTATGGGTCATAGAATGGCTGCAGTAGAGGATTCAAGGCTTTTACCATTGGAAGAAATAGTATTAAATATACAAAGAGATTAAATGAAAACAGTCAAAATGAATGAGGCGGAATTATGCTATGAGGAATTTGGCGAGAAAAATTCTGATACCATTGTATTAATTTCCGGATTAGGAAGCCAGATGATCCGTTGGGATATTACATTCTGTGATCTGTTGGTTGAAAAAGGATTCAGGGTGATTCGGTTTGATAACAGAGATTCGGGAGTTTCTGTTTTTAATGCAAAAAGAGAAATTCCTGCTGGTAAAAGCATTGAAGAGGTTTTCGGGAATCTCAGTAACGAAGGGATTCCTTATTCTTTAATGGATATGGCGAATGATGTTATTGGTCTTCTTAATTATTTAAATATTGAAAAAGCTCATATTGCAGGGCGTTCCATGGGAGGAATTATTGCACAGCTTTTAGGTTCCTGTTATCCTGAAAGAGTTTTATCATTGACGATCATCATGTCAACATCCTTAAATCCTTCCCTTCCCAAACCTGATCCGGAAGTGATGGCTATGATGACACAGGTGTCCGCTGATCCTGTTCTTCAGAAAGAAAAGTATTTGAAGGAAAAGATCCGTTTTGCAAAAAAAATATCGGGTTCGGGATATATTTTTGATTCGAATCTGGAAAAAGCTTTGCTTGAAGAGGAACTTATACGTTCCAGAACCAAAAACGGAATCATCCGGCAGCTTTTAGCCATTGGTTCCTTTCAATATAACCCTGAAGTGCTGAAGAAAATATCGGCTCCAACTTTAATCATTCACGGAACAGACGATCTGATCTTTCATCCTGATTGCGGAAAAGATATTGCGGATTCTATTCCGGGTGCCGAATGGCTGCTTATTGAAGGAATGGGACATTCTATTCCTATTGAGCTTTACAGTTTTATTAGTGACAGGATATCTGATTTAACAAAATAAAAAAAGGCTGCCTCAACATTTGAGACAGTCTTCATTTTTAAATATCTGTTTCTATTTCAGAGTATTTAATAATTCTTAAGACACCAATGCAGAATCTTTGCAATGTTTTTGGCGTCATCTACACCTCTGTGGTGGGTACCTTCTAAAGTCATACCCAATTCACCCAAAGCTCTGTTCATCCCGACACTTTTCCTGATTGTAGGATGAATTTCACCGAATAATGTCTTCACATTAATGTGGTCATCACTCATGGGATAATCTGTGTAGAATCTTCTTGCCTGGTTTTGAAGCATATTCAGATCGTAGTTTCCGTAGCTTGCCCATGTCAGTTCTTCCGAATCATATTCTGCTCTCAGGATATCGAAAGCATCATCCAGCATAATGCCTTCATGATCCAGCATATTTTGGGTAATAGTAGTCAACTCTGTACAGAACGAACTTACTTTTGAATACTGGGGTTTTACTAAAATTCCTTCATTTTTAGAGATCTTACCTGTTTTTGCATTCATAATGCATACCCCGATTTCAATGATTTCGCTTTCCTGACCTCTTGGCGGGCGGTTTTCCCAACACGTTGCTTCGAGGTCTACTATTAATATATTGTCTGTTGTTTTCACTTGTTTAAAATTTAATTGTTAAAGCATGGATGATGTGGGATTGAAGAAGTTTTTATAACGTCTCATTTACTTCCAGCCTCCAGCATCAGTCTTCCAGCCTATTGATTATTTACAGAATCTTACTTAAAATTCTGGCTGTATTATAAGCATCGTCTGCTCCGCTGTGATGGGTGCCTTCAAAATCCATATTCAAATAATGTAAAGCTCTTTTAAGCCCTATTTGTTTATGCAATTTGAAATGTCTTTTAAATTCATGCATCACATTCATATAGTTTTCTGAAAAAGGATTGGTTATCCCGAGCCAGTCACATTGTTCTATGATCTGCTCTCCGTCGAAGTTTCCATATCCTGCCCAGGTAAGCGGTTCTGAATGGTATTGATCCCTGATTATTTCACAGGCTTCTTCGAAATAAATTCCTTTTTCTTCTATCAGTTGTGGCGTAATTCCGGTCAATTGTGTACAGAATCTGTTGATTTCTGAACGTTCCGGAATAACATAAATGCTTTGTTTCTGGGAAATTGCCTTTGATGTTAAGTTTAATTTGCAAATTCCTATTTCTATAATATCGACCTGTTGCCCAATGGGAATTCTGTCGTTTTCCCAGCATGTGGCTTCCAGATCGATGATGATCATCTCATTGGTTGTTTTCATGATTTTTTTAGAATTAGAAGCTAGAGGTTAGTTCGGTTTATACTTCTCATATCCTCAAGCTTCATTTTCATCGTTAATTGTTAATTTCTGGGAGCAAATGGAGGCGTCCATTTTTTCCTCTTCATTATTTCTTTGACTTCCTCGTAGGAAACCGGATAAAAATTGTGGCAGTCTACTCCAACATCAAAACTCAGTGCCATCTCATCATCCGGCAAGGTTCCGTGTGAGTGGCCGTATAATTGCCAGACTCCACGGTGTGAGCCATTCCAGGTACGCATGGCGTAATGGAAAAGAATGATTTTTTGTTTGCCATTACTTTGATCCGGTTCATCAATTCTGAGTTCGTGGTAATCTCTGATGGAAGCAAATCGTTTGGGATACGTTAAAGCAACTCCTTCATGATTGCCTTTGATCAGATGAATATTGCCATGTAACTGGTCTAAAATCTCCTTTGTAAAATCCGGTTTTCCTAAACTCATGTCTCCTAAGTGGTATACCGTATCACCGGGCTCAACTTTCTCGTTCCATCTTTTAATGAGCTCTTCATTCATATGGTCCAGAGATTCAAAAGGCCGCTCTGAAAATTTTATAATATTCTCATGACCAAAATGATGGTCTGCTGTAAAAAATATATTGGGTTTCATTTTTTTAATTTTTTTTTTAAAATCACCCCGTCAAAAATTTTTTGAATTTTCGCCACCCCTCCAAAGGATGGGAATTGTCACACTTTCAGTAGTTCTATTTCTCTTAAATACAATGAAGTGTTTTCGTTATTCTGACTTTGATGGTTACTTGTTATACATAAAAAAGTTTCGGTAAAAAATTACCGAAACTATACTTTGAGCGTCATTAACTCTTCTTTTATAAAATCAATGACTAGAGAATTCAACTTTTTGTTGATCCTTTTCTGCTCTTCTTTTTCAATAGCTGCAAAAGCTGCCGGGAAGTCTTTCTGGAAATCCTCTAAAATATCCTGTGAAAAAAGACCAATGACCTTACCTATCATTTTAGGTTCGAATTCGCCAATTTTGCTCACCACATTATTCAATCTGTTGGCTGTAGCATATTTTTGGATTTCTTCCCAGATCTCCTGCGCTTTTTCGCTGAAGTGAATCTGTTTTTGAACAGTTTTACCCTCTTTTTTAACCATTTTGGACTTTTCGACCCATTTTTCATTCTTATTTTTCAGAATAATTCTGGCACCGTTACCAAAATATCTGGTTTTCAAAGTTTTTACGATGGTACCTTCACACCTATTGTCTTCCAATTCAGGTAATCCAAGCCAAACCGGAATTTTTGAATTGAAAACATTAGGGAATTTCAAAGCTTCCTCAAGAGTTCCCTGAAACAAAATTTTTGCATAGAAAAATCCTGTCTCTTCAAAAATCTGATTGACCACTTCTGTATCCAAATAGGTAATTCCATTCAGTTTAATATCGAAAGCGTAAAATTCGTTGTAAGGTGCATATTCAATACCTTTCTGTACTTTCACAGCATCTTTTACGGGCTCTACTTCTTTATGTTTGTAACCACCACCGAACAATTCACCGTAGAACACTACAGTTTCTACATCCGGGTAAATGGTTTTCACTTTTTGAAACACTTCTATTACATTTTTTCTGTAGCGTTCCAATATCTGATGGGCATTGAAAAATTTCTCATCTTTTTCGATAAAAGCAGTTCTCTTCGCGATTTTAATTTCCTTTCCGTCGGTAAAGAAAGAGAAATTAGCTCCGTGAACTTTTTCCTGTACGATGAAAACCTCATCCCCAAAACCCTGCATCCTGATCTGTTCGATCACGCGGGCCTGGTAAGCATTTTCTATAGCGTTATATGTTTTGAAAATCATTTTGTTTTAGTTTTTTTAATTGTTTCTAAAATTTTTTAAAAGGTTTAGAATATTTTCCTTTCCTACCGGATTCATGGAATGGCAATAGAATTCAGGAAGGCCCAGATCATTGTCCATGCAATATTCTATCAGCCATTTGGCACAGTCATATCCTGTTTTTTCAACAAATTCCTGAGAATCCTGTTTCAGATAGTGTTCATCCGCCAGATCATGGTCAAAAGAGATCATTTCCGGAAGTCCTTTTTCCAAAATCCTGTTGACAAACTGTTCGTAATTCCGAGCAATGTGCCAGTCGCTTCTGAGGAAAATATCCTGTTTTGTATAATGATAAGCCTCAATCGGGTATCTTATATCATCCAGAAATAGTAATCTTTTTGTTTTTTCCATGAGTTAATTTTTATAATTTTTAAGCTTCCTGCATCTTGCTTCCAGCTTTATTACACCATCATATCAGCACAGTTGGAACTGGCGAAAGCGTAAGGCTTTGCTTTAAACACATATCCCATTCCCAGAATATATCCCATAGCATCTTTCAGTGCAACATTGGATTTAAAATCCGGGTCGGTATTAATGTCTGCGTGTACCTCCATTTCCACACCATAAGCATCCAACACAGAGCAGATTGCGTATGCAATTTCAACAGATTTGTTGACTTCATTCAGCATTCGCTCCTTGATACTGATACTCTGTATTTCTCTTTCTTTTCTGATAAAGGTAAACGCTCCTTTTCCCTCACGAATAAATACTACTGCCGTAGCATAGTTGATGGCATCTCCGTATACATGGGAGTCTGATCCCACACATACTTTCAGACGGTGTCCGTTGGCCTGTTCGCGGAGGATGGCTTCTTCTACCAGCTGTGTGATAGAGTGTTGGAAAATTTTCCCATTCATATTCTGCCATGTTTGTTGTTGCGTTTCCATTTTTTCTACATGTTTTAAATTTATAAATGATTGTTGATAATTGATAAATGATAACTGTCTATTGGTTGCCATTTTGAGCACTCCGAACCGGACTCGAACCGATACCATCAGTTTTGGAGACTGAGATGCTGCCATTACACCATCAGAGTAAATGCTGTTGATTCATTAGGACTCGAACCTAAACTCCAAGAATCAAAATCTTGTGTGCTGCCAATTACACTATGAATCAATTTCATGAGCAATAAGTAATTGGTAATGAGTAATATCAGAAATCAGTCGGGTATCAATGATTGTTCATTGCTTATTACTTATCATTCATGTTTTTGTGGAACAGACAGGAATTGAACCTGTACCTTTAGTTTTTCAGACTAACGTGCAGACCTTCTACACCACTCTTCCGGATTTTATAAGTAATGAGTAATTGGTAATGAGTAATTTTCACACTACAACATTACTTATTGCTCATTGCTTATCATTTATGTTTTGGTACGGGAAGAGGGATTCGAACCCCCAAAAGCTTGATCCTAAATCAAGAGTGTCTGCCATTCCACCATTCCCGCAGGTTTTTTATAAGTAATGAGTAATTGGTAATGAGTAATATTTTCTATTTTCATTATTACTCATTGCTCATTGCTCATTGCTTATTACTCATATTCTGTACCTCTCCCCAGATTCGAACTGGGACTTTACGGGGTTTAAAGCCGTTTTCTCTGCCAATTGGAATAGAGAGGCGTAATTTATTAGTAATGAGTAATCGGTAATGAGTAATTTGAAAATCTATGGTTATTACTTATTGCTCATTGCTTATTACTTATTGCTCATTGCTTATTACTTATGTCATGCTAGGTTTGAGAAAGCTCTGTCTGTTGATAAACTATGCCTGTTAGTGTTTGTAAAGATCTTCTGCGCTTGACAAACCTTTCTCGTTTCCTAATTGTATTTTGTTTTAAAAAAGTAAAAGGCTGTCTGTTTTTATTGACTAAAGATCTTCTGCGCTCGACAGTCCTTTTTTCTCTTTTCTTCATTTTTTGTGTGAATGGTAACTGGTCAATTTTTAAAAAAAATCTGAACTTTCATGGTATTATTATCAATTCAATATTGACCAGCTATTCACATCCAGTACTCTATAAGGGAATCGAACCCTTGTTTTCTGCTCGAAAGGCAGGCGTCCTCACCGTTAGACGAATAGAGCATTAAGCCGCTGACCAGGAATCGAACCTAAACAACAAGAGTACATTTCCTGCATGCTGCCATTACATTATCAGCGGTTGGTGGAAGTAGTAGGATTCGAACCTACTCAGCAATGAAGCAACAGATTTACAGTCTGCCCCGACTCTCCAACTTCGGCGTACTTCCGGATTTTTTTGAGTAATTAATAAGTAATTCCTCATTTTTCCTTTTAAAAAGAAAAGGTCTGTCTTTATTGAATGTTTGATTAAAGATCTTCTGCGCTCGACAGCCTTTTTCTTTTATTAATAAAGGATATTCTTTGCTATAGATGATAAAAGATCATTGATAAAAGATTCTTATATTTCCTATAGTTTTTACTTTGAGATGGCTATGGGATTCAAACCCACTCAGTTTACACAACGGTTTTGCAGACCGCCCCGACTCTTCCACTTCGGCGAACCATCAGATTAAAAAATAAAGTCTGTCTTCATTTGTTTGATATAAGAACTTCTACGCTTGACAAACTTTATTTTACCTAAAAATTTATAAATGATATTCCTACTTTTAATTCATCCGGAGAGAAGAAAAGCCTGTCTCTATTTTTCGTGTTTAGCGTAAAGATCTTCTGCTCTCGACAAACTTTTGCTTTTTCTCCTGAAACAATTAACAATTAGTTACCTGCGATTCTGGAAAGACTCGAACTTTCAACTTCCGGTTTAACAGACCGGTGCTCTGCCATTGAGCTACAAAATCATTGTAATTCCGGAAGGACTCGAACCTTCAACCTTCGGTGTATCAGACCGACACTCTAACCACTTGAGCTACGAAATCATTTGTATTCCATAAGGGGATCGAACCCTTGTCGTCCGGTAGAAAGCCGGATGCACTTGCCACTATGCTAATGGAACCAATTGTCTGGAAAGCAAGATTCGAACTTGCGACCTCCCGCGTCCAAGACGGGTAAACAACCACCGTTATCTTTCCAGCTTTGGGGTTCACTTCTGTTTCTTTTCCGGGAGACAGCCGGATGGGAAAGTTTCCATGAACCTTTTTGTGATTCCGAGAGGATTCGAACCTCTAACCCTGGGTTTAGAAAACCCATGCTCTATCCAGTTGAGCCACGGAACCGCTTTTGTAACCCCAGAAAGATTTGAACTTTCAACCCCCGGTTTAAAAGACCGGTGCTCTAACCATTTGAGCTATGAGATTGTTTTGGTTTTGTGAATCATCAATAATCAATTTGCTTGACTTGCTAATTTTAAAATTCACATTCTTTGTAATCTCAGAAGGACTCGAACCTTCAACCTTCGGTGTCGTAAACCGACGCTCTATCCAATTGAGCCATGAGATTTTCTCCTTTGGGTATCTCCGGGGATCGAACCCTGTTCTCCGGTTCCACAGACCGGCGCTTTACCAAATAAGCTAAAGAAACCATAAAAAAAGCGCCTCTTTTCGGGAGGCGCTTCATCTATTTAAACGTAAGAGATCATTAAATGACCCACGTATATAAGCACCTTTTATCCACAATTCCACTTTCAAGAATACACGCAACACCTGTCGGCTCCTGTCCGAATAGTCTTGAATATTGATTGAATATGTTGTGTAACTGTTTCATTTTATTTTTGTTTGTTTCTAAATTATTTTTAAATGAATCCTGAAAACCTGTTGCTTTCAATTTTCGGTTGCAAAGTAAATATGAATTTTTCGAATCTGCAAATAAATTTTCAAATTAAAACCTTGAAAATCAGTTAATTACGCATTAAATTTAGAATAGAGAATTTCCGTCCGCAATATTTTGCAGATATCTTAATTACCTAAATGACTGTCTCTCACCGGGTTGCTTATCACTCTATTTTATCGTATTAAAGTTTCATTGTTGATTAAAAATTTTTCATGTTTATGGTTATTTTTTTTCATTCTAAATAATTTCTGACCTAAAAAACAAAAAACGCCTCGGTTTTCCGAGGCGTTTCTGTTGTATTTTGATTAATTTTTTACAGGTTTATAGTAAATAATTTCCAAAGTCAGCACATTTCGCCTCATTCCATATCACCTCATCATATCCGAATAATCCTTTATTAGAAGGACTTTCGAATAGTTCTGCATTGATATGTGCTCTTTGTATTGTCATAATTTTCTGGTGCAAAGATAAATCTTTTTTAATATTATTTTATAATATTCACAATCTCGGGAAGGTTTTCAGCATGCAAAGGCGCAATATGACATCAAAAAAATGGTTATAAGGCGCAAGGATTTTAATTGCGATAAAATTAAATACTTTTTATTTTTTATGACAACTAATACAAATTTACACCATTGTCATTCTGACGAAGGAAGAATCCCATGTAAAGCTTAGATTCTTCATTTCACTGCGTTACATTCAGAATGACAGAGGATAGCAGGATTAATGTAAATTGTATATAAATAACTTTTTTATTATATACTTACTGAAAATCTTTGCGACTTTGCAATTTTCCAACAAAACAAAATTATTATGTTATCTTCAACGCAAAGTTTTAATTTCAGGAGTTTCTTATTTTAGGGAGCTAAGAAGAATCAATTACGAATTGATTTGATGAAGCAGACGTTTTATTTAATTTTTAAATTATTCAATCTTTACATATTTAATTTCTAAACATTTTATTTCTTCCTGTCTTAAATCTTGAAATATCTTTCAAAATCACTGCGTCATCAGGATTAAAAAATTTCAGTTCGTTTACAATTTCAGAATGGGTGTTTACTTTTTCTGCAATGATTTCGTAGGCTATTTTTCTGGTTGCTGCATGCAGCTTCGGATCTTTTTTAAATTCATATTTTATCGCTTCCAGAAAAGTAATCTTTTTATAAGCTGGAGTGTTTTCATATAAATTCAGAATTTCAGATTCTAATTTTTTAATGTCAAAGATATTGGCAAAGTAGTTATTCAAACAATTGAAAGCATCTTTATCTTCTTCCCATCCTTTCATTAGAACCTTCTGAGCATCTTTTGGCTGCTCCATTTTTTTACGGTACACCAAAGAAGCTTTTACCATCTGGTTGTTTTTCACATAATCGTCCGCTACTATCTGATAATAATAATGGGCATTTTTAAGATCGTTGATTTCTTTATAAAGATCTCCTACCTTTTCTTTCTGTTCCATTTCTTTGTAAAGGTCAATGGCTTTCTTATGTTGTTTTGCTTTTTCATAGCAGGCTGCAGCATCGGATTTATTATTGAGTTTTTTAAGGTATACAACTGCTGCTTCATTGTAGAATCCCCCATTTTCCAGGGTCTTTGCTCCTCTGTAGTTGTCATGCAGAAGATTCATATAGACTCTCGCTGCTTTTTTATAGTCTTTTTCGGCAATGTATTTTTCGGCAAGTTCTTCATATTTGCTCCGGATCCTGTCGAAAAGTGAATTTTCCAGATAAAAACTGCTGCTTCCCCGGCCTTTTTTTCCGGCTGAATTTCTGTCGTTTTGTTCTTTGTCTTTTAAAGAAGTAATCACAAGGAGAATGATAAAAGCCACAATTAAGAAAACTCCTAATGTTCCGATAACACTCCAGAAACTTTCATGGAATAACTGGGCTACAATTCCGACAATCTTAAACATGGCCAACAGCACGAATGCCGCCATGAATTTGTCTATAAATTTCTGTTTATTCATCATCATCTGAGTTTAAAATGGTTTTATCTTCTCTAAACAGACGATAAAGGAGTAACAGTACACAAATTACCAGAATCCATACAAACCAGTTGTATCCAAACATTTCTACCAGCGGGTAAAATAAATATACCAGCATCGCTACAAGAATGGTTATTAAAATAAATTTCACCCAGCCAGGTACATAATCACCGCCAAGGTTTAATGATTTATTTTTAAACAGAAATGAATACAATCCTACTCCGGCAATCATCAGAATTACCATATACAGAATATCGGAAACCGGGGCCTTTTTTTCTAAAGAAGTTCCGTCTGTACCCAAACCTTTTACTTTCGATTTGTCAATGGACGCAGAAGAAGGATCTACGATATCCAGCGTACCGTAAAGTTTTCCTAATGAATCCGCCATCAGGGCTTTCTTCTTTTTCAGAAGATATTTTACAACATCACCATTCACTGGTTTCCCTTTAGTGTATTGCTTTAAAGAATCTGAAATTTTACGTTTCAGATTTTCATTTTTCTGTTCAAGATGTTTTGTAATTTTTTTAGTATAAATACTTTTTAGGGAATCTCTGCTCTGTTTTTCTTTATTAACAAGATTCTCTATGTCTCTTCCTATTTCACTTACGTTTCTTCCTCCCGTTTTTTTATAGTTCTCATTATCTTCTTTTGTTTTGAATTTTGAGATTCGCCCCTTAACAACCTCTTTGGATAATGCTTTTCTCTGCTGATGGTACATTGAATCTATCTTAAGGTCAATTTCCGAAGTTCCGGACTGGAAAGCTATCATATCCGAAGACTCTTTTATGGCATTGTCTACAATAGTTCCAGATGAACTCGTGTTTGATTCCTGTTCTGAACTACTATTATCTGCAGGTAATGCTATCTTTAAAACAATGGCCGCAACAATGATCCCCCAAAATACTCTGCGAAAATTTCTGGTTCCTGCACTTTCTTTTTTCCCTCCTGTGCCACCACCAAACAGTCCTTCAAGCCATGTAAATTTACCAAAACCATCTCCTCTGGAAGTTCCCATTACATCCAGGGAAACACCTAATTCAACAGCTCTTTCGGGGTATTTTTCTATATATTTTAAGTATTTTTCTATTTCCTTTTTATTTCCTGACATTACTTTTTTAAGATCAAATGGCAGATCTTTCATCCATTCTTCTTCGGTTTGTTTGGGCTGTAATGCTTCCAATACTTTTTCATCATCTATTTCCACCGTATAGCTTTCTATTTTTTGAGGAATTGAAACGCCATTCAGTGGTTTACGGATACTTTCAGTTATCGATCCCGGCTGTTGAATCAATGCGGTCCAGTCGATTTCATCAGACAGTTTTACCCATCCGAATTCGGGATGCATAATCAGAAAACGGCAATCAAGTTGTGTCCAGTCTTCAGGATTTATTTTGGGATAGAAGGTTGTATTTTCAGGAATAAAAAGCCTGTCGTCCACACTTTGAAAGTAAGCATTTCTGCCTATTTCATGCGGAGCATGATCATTAAAAATGAGAAAGCAACCGTACAGCACATGGGGATGATCTGCCGGAATCGCAAAAGATTTTACCTGACTTAAGCTGATCCCAAGCATTTCCATTTCCTGAAGCCATACCACAGGTGAAGATCCCCTGATTAAAAGTCCTTTTTGGGGATAAGTATTTTTCGGGAAAGGTTTTATTCTAAGCTCCATAATCCAAAATCTGTTCTATAAAAGGTTTTAAAAACCTGTCATACATATCATCCATTGTTTTTACTTTCAACAGGGCGTGTTCCGGAAGATAATATTCTGATCCTCCAAATTCCGTATAGGTAGCCAACGAGAGAAAACCACCCAGTGTGGACGGAATAAAGAACTCCTCAATACTCTTGTTGCTGCTTCTGAAAGTCAGCATTCCCCTTGAATCAGTAATAATCTCACTTCCATCAGGAAATGTGAATTTATTTTTATTCTGTTCTGCGGAAACTCTGATATCATATTTGTTTTTAGAAAAATTAAGTGTGTTTTCGGAGGCACTGTACAGCTCACTCCCGGAAACAACAAGGTTTTCATTCTGGTTAATTCCTATTTTATTGAAATTATTGATTATCCTCAATCCGCTTTTTTTCAGCTTGGCGACCTCAGCTTCGGCTTTTATGATATTTTTTTCAAATCTTTCTTCTTTTCCGGTCGTAGGCTGCACAGAAATATTCCCGTCAATATTGATTTTGTAATGGGTAACATTGTCCGGATGATACAGATAAAAGCTCCGGCCAAAATAAATCAACCGGTAATATTCGGGAATATTCATTCCTGTAAGGTTCTGCTCAGAATATTCTCCGGTGTTAAGATTAATCTTTGAAACTAATTTCTGAACAGACTGATACTGACACAGAATAAAATGCTGCTGTCTGTTTTTTGCAAGAGCAAACTGTCCTTTCGGCTTTATAGAGATCTTATCAAAGAGCACTTCACAGCCATGATGGGTTTTATAATAATCATAGGAGTGTCTGTCATAATAATTATCGGAAAGATACGTTTTCAGCAATTGTTTTTTTGAACTCAGAATAAAAAATTCTCCATCATATAAAAATTTAGCAATCTTATTAACAGGTGTTGGGAATAAAATCGGATAGTTTTGCGGAAGATCAGTTTTCTTTCCGTTGAAGTTCTGAGTGGATTGTTTTTGCTGGGGCGGATTGGCCCACAGCTCCTGCAGTGGAAGTTTTATTTTCTGGATATGCTTTCTTGCTCCTTTATGGTGTTTGTAAAAATTGATCTCCCCATCGGAAGCCGTTGTTACTAAAAATTTCAGCTGATTCCTGTTCTGATGTACAACCCTCTGAATTTCCTCATCAGCCATATTATCCTGATGGGTAATGAAGAAAACTTCAATATCTTTTTCTGAACGGTATTCATTAAAAAACTTTTCCAGTGCGTCCGAAACTTCCAGAACGGCACTTACCTGATTAAGATTTTCCACCACATCTTCCACTTTGTTCAGCGCAATAGGAGTCGCCGCCTGTCCCAAAGCAAGAACTTTACATTCTGAATGGGCTTTTGGATGTTTAATAACAGCTATTGCAGAAGCATAAGCCAATACTTTTGGTGTCCCCCAGTTTCTAAGGGAGGTATCTATTAAGATAATTCTTTCAAAAATATTCTCTTCAGGCGGAAT
This sequence comes from Chryseobacterium sp. WLY505, assembly GCF_030846215.1. NCBI lineage: Bacteria > Pseudomonadati > Bacteroidota > Flavobacteriia > Flavobacteriales > Weeksellaceae > Chryseobacterium > Chryseobacterium sp. WLY505. Next base: position 23,405 of record NZ_JAVCWI010000009.1, read on the forward strand.
TTCTCTTTGAATATAAAGTGCTTCGTTGTTGACTACTCGATTCATAAAAACCTCATCTTCACTTGCAAATTCGGAAATAAGCATCCTGTGAAAATCGCCTTTGTTAGTTATATCAGAAATTCCTCCGATAGGCTGTTCACCTGGTGAGAGATGACGCATTGGAATTTTAAGACCGCTCCAGATTCTTTTGATCAGGCTTCCTACCTGAAAAGTCTTGGGTTCATCCTCTAATTCTTTGATAAAATCTTTAGTGGAATCTGCCGTTGTTTCTTCTTCTACGACCTCATCATATAGCTCTGGCTCATGCATCAATCCTTTCATGGCTTCAATGATGGCTTGTACCGTAGGGAACTTTTCGTTCAGGTTCAAAGCACTTAAATCTTTGTTTAAAGCTGATGACCCATCATCATGTTTTTCTGCACTGGAAGCAAGTTCATGCGGTCTTTTATAATAGAATCTCAGGAAACCATCGGAAAGGCTTGGGGACAATCTGTTGTGCCCGTTTTCAAAAAGAGTCTGCAGCAGTACAATTCTGTTCTGTCTCTGTTTATAGGCTTTGGGAAGTTCTTTAATTTTTTCAAGAAATTCAATTTGTTTTTCCACATTGAATTCAAAATCTTCTCCACTATAAAACTCTGCTGTACGTCTTAACGGGCCCGCAAAATCAGTATAGCCGTCCTGCATTGCATACAAAACCATAAGCAATGCCCCGAAAGGAGGCCATCCTACGGGCTGAAGATAATTTAAAATCTCCATGACATAGGGTCTGTAAGCAATGGCACCTACTCCCGGTACCGAGAGGAGATTATGATCATGATAACCGGAATCTCCGGGAACATCTTCATCTGTTTTCCATTCCCAAAAGTAATTTTCGTAGGATTGGAAGTAAGTATTTAGTTCCATTCTCTTGATTTTTCGGTAAGGCGGAATGAGCTTACGGACAAAGCACGGAAATCGGCATTTTTTATTAAAATACAGTTCCCATTTTCATCCCATAACAGCCACCCTTCCTGCTCTTTATTATATTTCTGCTGCAACAGTGGGCTTACATTTTTAAATTCAAAATCCAGACCTGCAGGCAGCAAATGTCTGTCTTTAGTCCAATAGGTTTTTCCGGGTAAGCTTAGCAGGGGAACACCTACAAACAGGGCTTTATCTCCCAGCAAAGTCCATTGTATATTTTCAAGTTTAAATTTGGGCAGTGCCACAATATTTTCTTTAATATCATCAATATTGCTAAGTAAGGCAATCACCGGCTGTTCTTCATTACTTTCTTTTAGTTGTATCTGAACCTGTTCCTGAATTCCAAAATAATTTTGGTTCGAAGGAGGCAGGCTAAGCTGCAATGCTTTGTTGATAGGAATCCAGAGTAATGCTGTTCTCATTTTTTTATGGGGAACCAAGGCCTCTTTTCTGAATAAAAGCCCATCACGAAGTTCGTATAAAATAAAATCCGGCAACTGTTGTAATTCTGAGGCAGCGGCCTGTTCTTCAGTAAAGCCTTTCAGCCAGATTGTATCATCATCTACAGCAAACTGAATATTTTGCCAGTCTCTGATTGAGCCCAGAAAATCTTCATCATTACGGGGAATTTCCGCCCGAAATTCTTTTAAACGCTTTGAAGGATCTTCTGCCATAAGCTTTCAATTTCTTGCTGGATATACTGCTTCTGTTCCGTATTCCTGATCCAGTCGCAACGCGTCTGCAGGTATCTCAGTTTATCTTTAATTACATTCTGTTCTTCAAAGCTCAGTGTTCCTTCATTCCATTTTTCCACAAGAATTTTCACGTCTTTCATGACTTCTTCGGGATTGGGAGTTTTGTTTTGCATAGCCTGTGGATGAGAAGCCGGATGATCATCTTTCTCGATCGTTCTGTTGATAATTCCTTCCAGAATTTCAATCTGTTCTTCTGTATCCCAGATATGTTTCAAAACCCACAAATCAGAAAGTACAGCTTCTTTTCTTCCGCAGATCAGAGCGCTTGCAGCAATCAGGTTCTGAAGTTTCACCGCTCTACGGTCTGAAATGGCAATCCCGGTATTTCTGAGGCTGATGATGGTATTCAGATAGACTTCATAAATGGGTTTAAGATCTATTGTTTTGCACAAGCTCTGAAGCTGTCTGATTTCGTCAGCATGGATTTCCGGAATGTTCGTTTCCTCCTGGATTTCCAGTTTTCTTCCTGCCAAAAGTACCTGTTGTAAGAGTTCAGGATTCACGTAATTTACATTAATTCTTACCAGAAAACGGTCAAATAAGGCGTTCAATGCTTCATCTTCCGGAAGAACATTACTAGCTCCTACAAACATCAGTGCAGGAAGATGTTTGGTTTCTTTACCTCTTTTAAATATTTTTTCGTTGAGAGCTGTCAGAAGTGAATTTAAAATAGCTGAGTTGGCATTGAAGATCTCATCAAAAAAGACCATAGAGGCTTCAGGCATCATTCCTTCTGTATTGGTAAGGAGCTCACCTTCTTTCAGTTTTCTTATATCAAAAGGTCCGAAAATTTCGTTCGGTTCTGTAAAGCGGGTTAATAAATATTCAAAATTATTTCCGTCTTTCACTGTTTTAGCCAGCGTTCTGACAATTGCAGATTTTGCAGTGCCCGGGGGTCCGTACAAAAAGGCATTTTCTCTTGCCAGCAGGCATATTCCCAACAGATCTATGACATCATTTTTACCTACAAAAGTATCTTTCACATAGGTAAGGACTGTATTAAGCTGATTGATATTCTGGTTCATTGATTTAAAAAATTAAAATTTCCACCACTTTTTCTTCAGGATTTTCTCTTCTTCTTTACTTTCTGCCTGTCCATTTCTTTTATTAAATGAAAAAGCCAGTCTCTGATAAGGTACTCTGATATCGAAATACAGCTGTGTTCCGTCATCCAGTGTGAGTGCATCCATAATTCGATCTCCATCTTTGATCAGACTTTGTGATACATCCTGTTTATTGAAGTGATGCCTGATCAGATCTCTTTCATCGGAAATTCTTGTGATCATATAAGGAGAATCTTTGGTTCCGTCTCCAGTTTTTTCAAGGCATTCAAAAATAAGCTGTGCTATGGTCATTTCAATATTCCTTCCTTTGTCGTCCCCCAATTCTTTGTAAGCAAAATATTTACAGATATGCGCTCTGGGACTCAGTAGAATGTTGACATTAACATATTGTATAACCTCTTCAAATTTTCCTTCATTTAATAAATCCTGCATGTTTTCAATATCTTCCGAATAGGGATCATATTGCGGATTATGAATCACCAGTTCACGGCATTTCAGGAATGTTTCTTTTGTAGGGTCAGTTAAAAATTCAAATACTTTCTCATATGCTTTCATTGTGGTCTTCGGTTATAGTTTTTAGTTCCCGCCAGAATGCCTCTTTGTGCATTCCGAATTCGGCTATTAGTATTTTATTGATAAACGGAATTTCCGCCAGTTTATAATCTCTTTTTTCAACAATTCTTTCCAGGTAGAGTTTTCTGTACGTGTTGTCATTCAGTTCTTCCTGCCAGTTCACATTCCTCAAGTCAAGATCGTATCCTATTCCGGAATAGTGAAACTGCATCAGAATATTTTCCAGCATAGCAATCAGTGGATCTTCAGGATCAATTGTATGTAATGCAACGATGACCTGTGGTAAAAATCTCAGTGATAAGTCAGCAGATAAGATAGAAGGAATATCCCGGATTCCTTTGAATCCGGGAACAAGATTTTCAATATTTTTTTCTGTATTTTCTCTGATGAGGTAGAGTTGTGCGCTATGGTAGAGCACTTTGGCAGCCCAAACAGCAGTTTCTTTGCTGCAAGTAAATTGATCAGACAAAAACTCAAGTCGTTCTTTTTCAAATTCTGTTTCAAAATAATCTCCTGCTTCCGCCTCTTCCTGAGGGGAAATTTGCTGTAAGTTTGAAAAAAGAGTAATACATTCTTCCTTACGAAGCAAAAAGATTGTGTCCAAAAACGGTGACTTGGTTTCCATGATCTAACAAAAATAAAATTATTTCGCTGAGAATAAAATTTTTGTGAGGAAGATTCTTGTTAAATATGGAATTAAAGTGTTGGAAAACGCAAAGATGCAAAGGTTATAAGTATTATGCCGTTTTTACGGTGCAAGAAAATCTTACAATCTAAACCTTATAGGTTTTAAAAACCTATAAGGTTTGAAATTACGTATTCATTACTACTAAAGATCGCCTCGGCGCTAAAGCTCCTCGCAATGACTTACTGGGATACGATTTCGATGATATTATTTTCAGGATCAAGAATCACGCTTTCGTAATAGCCATCTCCCGTAGTACGGGGTTCGCCGGCTACTTTATATCCGTCTTTTCTCAATATTTCTGTAAGTTCATCTACTTTTTGTTTGTTATCCACAGAGAATGCAAGATGAATAATTCCATACTGCTGGGATTCATAAGAGTTTTCGCTTTCTTTGATATCCGGTCTGGTCATGATTTCAAGACGGCAGCCATTTTCAAAACTTAAAAAATAGGATTGAAAATTTTTAACAGGATTATGGTATTTTTCATTAGAAACCGCTCCGAAATATTTCTGATAAAATGCTCTGGATTTTTCAAGATCTTTCACCCAGATGGCAATATGTTCGATTTTCATTTTAAGATTTTTACTTCTGCAAAAGTAGCCGGACTGCTTTCACTATACCCGCTCTATTTTATTATTTTGTTGTTCTGTATTTACAAGGTGAGGTTTTGGATTATACAAAGGACTTTATTAAAAATATTATTTAAAGCACTTATTAATAACATCTTATATATTTTATTAATAAGAGGTCGTTTCATTGTTTCCATTTTCGTAATTAGAGAAACAAACTAAAAGTTATTATCTTTGTCGCATTCAAAAAAACATTATGAGTATTCACATCAGTGCAAAAAAAGGAGAAATTGCTAAAGTAGTATTGCAGCCGGGGGATCCGCTTCGTGCACAGTATATTGCTGAAAATTATTTAGAAAATGCTAAACTGGTAAGCAAAACCAGAGGTATTTTTTATTATACAGGACTTTATAAAGGGAAAGAAATCACTGTAGGAGCAAGTGGTATGGGTTTTCCAAGTATCGGAATTTATTCTTTTGAGTTATTTACAGAATATGAAGTAGATACGATCATCAGAATCGGAACTTGTGGTGCTTACAATACAGATCTTCAACTTTTTGATATTTTAAATATTGATAAAGCAGCCAGCGAAAGTACGTACGCTAAATATGCATGGGGAATTGAAGAAGAAATCCTTTCTCACCAGGGGAATATCTTTAACACCATTAATGAAACGGCTAAAGATTTATCTTTGAATGCTAAAGCCATCAATATCCACAGTAGTGATATTTTCTACAGAAAAGATCCTAACACTCCGGAAATTGCTACCAAATATAACTGTCCTGCAGTAGAAATGGAAGCTTTTGGTTTATTTGCCAATGCCCAGCATTTAGGAAAAAATGCAGCAACTATTCTTACGGTAACGGATATTATTCCTACCCACGAAAAAATCTCTGCCGATGAAAGAGAAACAGCTTTGAATCCTATGATGGAACTGGCTTTGGAATCGGCTATAAAAAGTTTGTAAGAACTCAATTCATTATAAAAAAAGAGCTTTACTTCATCAGTAGAGCTCTTTTTTATAGTCTGAAAAAATTTCTGGCAGTTTCTGTAGTCTCATCTGCCACTTCAGAAATGCTGATCTTCTTCAGATGGGCAACGGTTTGTGCTACATAAGGTAAGAATGAAGGTTCATTTCGTCTGTTATGTATTCTCGGCATATTCTTCGGAAGCATAAAAGGGGCGTCTGTTTCAATCATCATCCGGTCAAGAGGTGTATATTTTATAACGTCTTCAAGGTGTTTAAATCTTTTCTCATCACTGATAGCGCCTGTAAATCCTAAATAAAATCCTTTATCCAGATAGGTCTTTGCCTCATTCAAGGTTCCGGTAAAGCAGTGTACAACGGCTTCAGGTAGCTTTGAAAGATAGTTATCTGTGATTTCATTAAACCTTTTAAATGCGGATCTTTCATGAAGAAAAAGGGGTTTATTTGTTTCTACGGCGAGTTCCAGCTGTGCCTGATAACATTTTTCCTGCAGAGATCTCGGGGAGAAATCACGGTCAAAGTCAAGACCGCACTCTCCTACGGAAATCACATGATCCTGCTTTAATAGTTTTCTGAGCTCATCAATACTTTGTTCATTAAAAGATTTGGCATCATGGGGATGAATTCCGGCTGTTGAAAATAAAATTTCGGGATATTCTTCTGCAATTTCCGCCGACTCTCTGCTTCCACGTATACTGGTTCCGGTGAGAATCATATGTTCAACACCCTCGTCCAAAGCGCGGTTAATAATTTCTTCGTGTTCGTTATAGAACTGTTTATTGGTCAGATTAATGCCAATATCAATATAAGTGTTCATATATTTTTTACTTTTTATTCGATGTTAATTTCTGAATATAAAATGGAAACTGGCAGAATTCTGTTAGAAAATTTTTGTTCTGATTGATTCATAGCTTCTGTTTCTTGTCTGCAAAACTAGAAGCATGGTGCGCAATGTTTTTACGCAGTTAAAAAGAAGAAAAGTAAAAAGACAAAATACTTTTAAGATTAAAAAATCTGCATAATCTGCATAATCTGCGAGCGTTTTTATTTTCCCACGGATTTCACAGATGGCGCAGATGTTTGTGGATAACTTATTCGTTGATAAATTTTTCGAGAAAACCGATCAGCTTTGTTCCTCCGTGGCTCCAGCGGATTCCATGGCCTTCTTTTTCCCGAACTTCAAAAACCAACCCATGCTTGTAATGGAAGAAAACATTCCACCAGGTTTTATGATCAAAAATATCATTGATTTTTGCCATTACTTTTTCCTGCTTCTGTTGGTTATTTCCTTTTATTTCTCCCCAGAAATCATCATCCATTCTTCCAATATGCTTTTCCCAGGCTCTTTGTGCAATGGTAATTTCATTGTTGAATGGTTCTTTACAGGCATTGATCAGTATTGCTTTCAATGGCGGAACAGCATTTTCATCACGGATGCTGGCAGAGGTAAGTCTTTGTCCCAAAACATTCAGCCAATGCTCAAAAGGAATTGCTTCCAGAAGTTGAACTTTTACCTCATCTGAATCATTATCATCAAGAATTTTCAAGAATTTTTCAAAGCTTTCCTGTCTGTTGATCTTTATTTCTTCATTAAAATAGGGAAAATCCCAATCTAAGATTCCTTCTTTAAATCTGTGAATATTTTTCTCCAGGTTTTCGAGATGTTCTTTTGCTAAAAGAGCTTTGTATTGATCTTTCCATGGTTCGGAAAACAGGGCAATATAAGGTTCGAACATATTCATATTTTACGTCATTTTGATCAGATTAGCAGGAAGTCGTTCTTCTGTGATCAGGTAGCTGATCAGATTAAACCATTCTTTACAATGATCCAGAATCCAGGCATCTGAGGAAATAACGGTTGCAGAACTTTCTGCCAGGAATTTATCCGGATTGTATTGCAGATCTGCCTCCCAGTTAAGATGATATTCTTCGGCAAATTCCAGAATAATCTGTTTGATTCTTCCACTGTTGGAAACCGGTTTATCAAATATCCATACCAGTTGATCAATCTGATTTTTCCTGTAAAAAGAGGCTACCAATTCGACTGCTCTTAAGGTTTGATTCACTCTTTTATAAGTTCCATGTACACCTGAAAGATCTCGGATGCAGCCATCCAATCCTTCAAAAACATAAGCTTCTGAAAGCAGACTTTCCAGTAAGATAAGAACATTGAACCCATCAAGATATACCGTTTTATCTTTTAAATCTGAAGCATCAACATGCTTTAACTGTCTGTTATGAAGCTGTTGAATAGATGCTGATGCTCCCCGAAGAGCTTGTATCTGGCGGGTTTTCAATCTATATCTGTTACCCACAAGATCTGAAGCCGCTTTTTCCGGATACTCTCTGCTTAACAGGTACTGCATGTCTTCAACAGCCATTTTCAGCTTACTGATCTGTTTTTCTGAGCCAAATAAGGTGTCATCACCTGTATTTTTTCCACGGTTTCTGTTATTCATACTCAAAAATAGAGTTTTTGGTGAATTTTTATGGTAAGAAATTGATTTTAATAGGTAATGCTAAAAACCACCCCGTCAAAAATTCTTTGAATTTTCGCCACCCCTCCAGAGGATGGGAATCGGGTACTTTTGATGCAAATTTTGCCCATAATATTATTTTTCTCATTCTGAATTGGGATCTGTTATGTTTTCTACAACAAAAGAGATATTTCGTACAACATATTGATGTTTATTAGAAATAAGTTTGCAAAGACTTAAAAATACCCTTATGAATACACTGAAAAAATTATGCTACCTGTCTGCTGCTATACTGTTATCAGCATCTTTTGTTTCATGCTCAAATGATGATAATGAAATAAGTATTGAACAACAGACCCCCTCACAGGTATTGTCTTCTACTCCATGGGAAACTACAGGAGCCAGAGATAAAAGTGGAAACAATGTAGCCCTTACTGATGCCAGCGTGGCAGGATATGTAGGTTTTGCTTATTTCAAAGCAGATGGAAAGTTTGCGATTTATAATCTGACTGACGTATTAAGATCCATGGGAACATGGTCTGTAGATGCTCAGGGAAAGACCAGAACTATTGCAGCATTAAACCCGGATGGGACAACTATTTTTACCCGTGATGTTGAAATTCTTGTTTTGAACAAAAATGAGTTCACTTACAGAATTCGTCCTAATTCCAGTGATCAGTCAGTTTATTATGATATCATCCACACAAGAACCACTCATGCAGAGCCAGCCAATGGGCAGCTTACTTTGGCTTCTACTCCATGGGAAACTACTGGTGCTAAGGATAAAAGTGGGAATAATGTTGCGTTAAATGATGCGAGTGTAGCCGGATTTGTGGGATATTCTTACTTCAAAGCCAACGGTACTTTTAAAATTTTCGGTTTAAATGATGTGTTAAGATCCGAAGGAACGTGGTCTATCTCTCCGGATGGAAAGAAGAGAACCCTTACCACTCCTACTTTTACACGCGTTGTCGATATTCTGGTTCTGAACGAAACGACATTTACTTACAGAATTACGCCTGATGCTGGTAACCCATCTGTGTTTTACGATATTATTCATACTAAGGTTAACCATAAGGAGCCTTTGTAGTGATTATTTTTTGATAAGAAGGAAGAAACCTGCTCAATGATGGGCAGGTCTTTATATTTTAAAATTAAAAAGGATGTATTATTGGTAAGTTATTTATCTGTATTCTTCCCACCATTTTTTCCAGATTGTAGTTCCCAGTTGATCCAGATTGACTTTTTCTCCCATCATCGGAAGGGTTATTGGTACCTTATTTTCTTCTGCATGTTTTGAAGCCAACTCTAAAGGTTCGTACCATGTATGCTGAGCCAGCCTGAATTTGGAATGGTGTACCGGGATAAAGTTTTGGGCTTTCAGTTCTTTTATTTCGGTCATCAATTGCTCCGGTAATGTATGGATATAAGGCCACTTTTCGTTATACTGTCCATTTTCCATTACGGCTAAATCAAATGGTCCGTATTTTTCTCCAATTTCTGCAAAATGGTTTCCATAGCCGCTGTCACCTCCTAAAAACAGATTTTTAGTCGGAGTTTTTAAAACAAAAGAAGTCCATAGTGAGATATTGCGGTTCAGCAATCTTCCGGAAAAATGTCTTGCGGGAGTGAGTGTAACCCTGAAGCCTTCTGCAATGTCTATACTTTCCCACCAGTTTTTTTCAATAATGGTATCAAAGCTCCAGCCCCAATATTCAAAATGCTGTCCGGTTCCCAGGCCACAAATAACTTTACCTACTTTATCTTTTAATTCCTGAACGGTTTTATAATCAAGATGATCCCAATGGTCATGGGAGATGAGCAGAAAATCTATATCCGGCATATGTTCCGGTTTGTAATAATCTGCCCCCTGAAAAGCTTTTATAGAACCGGGCATCGGGGATGCATTACCACTGAAAACCGGGTCTATCAGGAATTTCTTTCCGTCAACCTGTATGAAATAGGAGCTGTGTCCGAACCATACCAACACATTTTCATCCGGCTGAAGATTCTTAAGATCAGTCACTACATACGGAAGAGCTGTTTTCGGTGATGTATTTTCTATTTTGCACAGGCTTTTAAGAAGCAATTTGGTCATGCTTTCTCCTTCTAACAGTGCCGGGGTTGTTAATATATTCTGAAATCGTCCGTTGAGATAATTGGGCAGTGTACTGAAATATTCTTTTCTTTTCTCATCGGGAAACTGTCCCAGCTGTTTTTTTAAACTTTTCATTCATTTAATTTTAAATCCAGCCATAGCTTTTAGAGAAATACACTCTATTTTATTGACCGGCAAATCTTACTATAAAATAAATATAAGCATAAGATTTTGAGATGTAAAAATAAAATTTAAAAGGATATGAAATTTAAATTATTCATTAATCAATGACAGATTCTTAAAAAAGCCATTTAAACAATCCGATCATGATGGTTCCTAATACTAAACAGAATAGTATCATTACCGCAAAAATCTTCCCAAATTCTGTCCAAAACTTTTTATGATCAAAAGTAAAATCAACAGGGTTAATATAATAGACCTCGTAAACCAAAGGATTTATACGTAAATCTGGTCGAAAATGCACAATTCCCTGGATATATCTTCTTCGTAATGCTCTCAGATTTCCAATATAAGTACTGTAACCTGCATCCATTCCATTAAAATCAACTTCTGTTACCGAGCCATTATTATTTACTTTCAATATATAAGTTTTGTGCCTTGGACTCACACTCACATCATATTCATCAGAAAAGGAATATTTTTTCAGGTTATTGAACAAAATCTCATCTATCGTGCCATCGGCTCTTTCGTAGTGAATTCCCCTATCATCAACCTCTATCGTTCTGACTATTCTTTTTCTGATTCTCCGCTGGTAAAGAAAAAAACGGTATAAACCGAAAGCAAGCGCCGGATAGTATAGTATGGCTACAATAATAAATATGATTAGTTTATCGCTCATCACAACAGGTAATCCTGCTATGATCATAAACGCTGCCAACAATAAAAGTATTCCAAAAGTCCTGGTTATCCAGGTCATGAACCACCATGTTTTAGATGTTAATGGCAAAAAATCTTTTCTTATATCCTCTTGCATCTGTTCAAGATACGAAAAAATTAAGTAAACTCTGGTAAAAATGGAAGCCGGAAGAGGGAGGCTGGAGGTTACTGTTAGTCTGATAATTACTACGATTTTTCTCTAAAAAGATGATATATTTTTGAGAGTCTCTTTTGTTATGATTTCAATACCTTCCCTCCTCCGGCTTCCGGCTTCCCAACTATAGTACAAAAGAGCCACAGCAGCACCATGACTCTTTTTACCAAATTGAAAATAAGATATAATTATTGAAACTACGAAATCGTATAGGTCTTTTCTGTTGTGGTATTGTAGGTATCGGAAATCACATTGTCTACAAACCTCCATTCTGCAGTAGAACTTCCGGTGGTAAATTTCACATGGAGATAGCCTCTTTTATAAAGATTGGCATAATCCAGATCATCAATCAGTAGTGAAAATGCCTGGGCCAGTTCTATTGCTTTTGTTGGATCTGAAGTAATCCCCAGATATCCTTCCAGGCCAGGAGAAGAAACTGAACTGCAGGCAAGCTCTGTCCCTATAAATTTACCCTGTGCATCGGTTAGTTTTCCCAGCCATGCATTATGGGTATCTCCTGCTAATACCACTACATTTTTGCCTGCAAGAAGGGAATAAAGCTGTTCTCTTTCCATGAAATATCCATCCCATGCATCCAGATTGTAGGGTAAAGTAGTTGTGATTCTTGCAATTTCCTGCGGAGTCAGTGTTGGATCCTGCTGCTGGTGTCTTGTTTTAAGAATAATCAGTTGAGTGATGGTATTCTGAAGAGCCTGCATGGTAGCTGGCTGTGCGCTTCCATGTTGTTTAATTTCTGCCAGAATCTGATTCAACAGCATCAATAACTCTGCTGGAACCATCATTTTAGTCATTAAAATCTGCTGCCCCAATACCTTCCATTTTGCAGTATCGCTGTTGATCTGAGAGTCCAGCCATGCCATTTGCTCATTACCGATCAGTCTTCTGTTAGTACTTAAAAAATCTGTTTTAAACTGTATCTGATTAAAATTTCCTGTGCTATCAATATAATCGGAATATTCCATTTGCTTATCTCTGGCAATCACCCTTGTATCCATCATGTAAAGGGAAACGATATTTCCGAAGTTAAAGCTTCTGTAAATTCTCATATCTTTCCCCGTTTTAAGAGGAATATATTCGCTGTAAGCCTGAAAAGCTGCCATTTTTCTTGCCTGAAAATCTCCTTCGTTAGGCTGATGGTTTTCTGCTCCGGATTTATAGGTATCATTGGCAAATTCATGGTCATCCCAAACACAGATGAACGGTTTTTTCTGATGAAGAAGCTGAAGATTCTTATCTCCTCTGTATTGTCTGTAGCGTTCTCTGTAATCGCTGAGGTTAAGAATTTCTTTCGCCGGCTGATGGGCTCTTCCCAACTGATTGGTGTAAGGGTTTGTCCCGTATTGTCCGGGCGCATATTCATAAATATAATCTCCAAGGTGTACTACAACATCTGCTTCAGATTTTGCAATTGCGCCGTACACATTGAAAAGTCCTGCAGGAAAGTTGGAACAAGATACCACTGCCATTTTCACTTCACTTACAGCATCTGATTTTGAAGGTAAAGTAAGGGTTTCTCCTGTTACGCTGACTTCCTTGGTTTTACCGTTATAAAATCTATAGTAATATTTTGTATTGGAAGAGATATTCTGAACATCTACTGCTACAGTAAAATCGTTGACAACTGTGGCATTTGCCTGCCCTCTTCTTACCACTTCTGAAAAGTTACTGTTCTTACTGATTTCCCACGTAATCTCGGCATCCGTTCCTTTTGAGTACCGGGTCCAGATAATAATTCCTGTTGCGCTGGGATCAAAACTTGCTACCCCGGATTCAAAACCTCCGTTTTTAAGATCATCGGGAGCATTTCCATTTTCAGTAAAATCGTCACTGCAGCTTTCAATGAGAGGAGCGAGAAAAATTCCTCCGGCTGCCAATAGTGAATTTTTAAGAAATCTTCTTCTGTTGAATTGGTGGTTGTTTTCCATCATTACTTTTTTTGCAAAGCAACGGTATCTGGGAAAGAAGCTTGTTAACTGAATCTTAAATGTATTTTATGATTTTTTAAACAAATGTTTAATGTTATGCATAGTAAATTACATTTGCCATATACTGCTGTAATGGGCATAGACAAAAGGAAACCGACAAAGGTTTCCTTTTGTCTGAAAGTTTCACAGGAGAAACTTTATTTTCATCAAATATATGATTTAAGGTCTCTAATTTTTCTTTTATTCTCCCAATTCCAGCTGGTTTCTGACCAAATTAAAATATTCTCCTTTTTTAGATACTAATTCCTGATGGTTACCTTGCTCTACAACTTCACCCTTTTTCAAAACGATAATATTGTCTGCACTCTTTACGGTGGATAAACGGTGTGCAATGATAACTACGGTTCTTCCTTTGAAAAACTCCTGCAAATTGTCGTGTATAATTTTTTCATTTTCCGCATCCAGTGCAGAAGTAGCTTCGTCAAAGAAAATAAAATCAGGATTTTTATATACGGCTCTGGCAATGAGAATACGTTGTTTCTGCCCGCCACTTAAATCATCGCCTGCTGCACCTATCTTGGTATTAAAACCCAGAGGAAGGCTTTGAATCATTTCGTAGATATTGGCAAGTTTGCATGCACTGATCAATAGTTCTTCATCTACATCTCCCTGCATTGCAATGTTCTCCTGTATTGTTCCGCTGAAAATGTAAGAATCCTGAAGCACAACGCCACAATTGTCCCGCCACCAATCATGATTTATACGAAACAGCTCTTCATTTCCTATTTTTAATTCTCCGTCTGAAGAGGGATAAAAGCCCAGCAACAGTTTAGATAAAGTGGTCTTTCCGCTACCACTTTCCCCAACGATTGCTACTACTTTCCCATTAGGAATTTGAAAATTAATATTTTTTAAAACATAGGGCTGATGTCCTCCGGGATATTTGAACCACAAATTATTTAAGCTGATATCCTGACGCAGAAGGGTATGATTTCCGTCTTTTAAATTTATATTTTCGTCAGTTTGCTGCAGTATTTCCTGCACTCTTTTATACACCAAACTTGAATCCTGAAATGAGCGAAAAAAAGCTACCAGGTTTTCTATGGGAGCTGATGCAATACCTATTATATAGCCTATACTCAGCATCTCTCCAACAGTCATTTTCCCAAGTGACACCCAATAAACACACAAGAAAGTAGTTGAAAATATAAATAATTGCTTAATTATACTGGTAACATTTGTCTGGTAAATATCCAGAGTAAGACTTTTTACTTTAGTCTTGTATATTTTTTTCTGAAGCTCCTCCCACTTTGATATTTTAGAAATGTGAGCATTACTGATTTTAACAGAAACCATTCCGGTAATCATCTCTACAAGATGATTTTTATTTTCTGAATTGAGTTTAAAGGCATAATAATCTATAATTCTCCTCTTATTATTGAACAGGTAAATCCAAACGGTGGAAAAAACAGCGAGCCCAATAAATCCCAATGCGATATAATGATTGTATAGTAAAAGCCTTATAACCAATACAACCAGTAAAAATACTGATAAAACGTTAGACAGCAGCTGCCGGGTCAGTAACTGTTCTATTTTGACCTGTTCTTCTATTTTTTGTAACAAATCTGTATATAATCTGTTTTCAAAAAAAGATATAGGAAGCCTGACCGTCTTTTGCAGCAGATCATTCAACATTTTGATACTTACCTGCGAGCTGAAATGTACACCCACAAAGTTCTGAAGAATAGTGATGAGTATTTGTCCGCCATATAAAAGCATTTGAAAGCCAAAGATTCCAACAATAATTTTTCCTTCTTTTGACTTCATGCCTTCATCAAACATTTTTTGGATCAGCTGAGGAAAAATATACGAAATAACGGAACTGATTGTGATTAAAAAAATCAAGAAACCTATTTTGAAGTTTTGTTTTTCTAACACAGAATGAATATAGCTTTTAAAGATCTTTAAATCTTTTTGTTCAAACGGAGGTTGAAATTCAACAAATTCTTCTGTTGGAATCAATTGTAATCCTATTCCTTCCTGATCAGATGAAGAGATCCAAAGTTTAGTAAACTGCTCTTTTTTAAGTCTTAATCTTCCGTATTTGGGGTCTGAAATATAATAAAAATCATTTTTGATCTTATAAAGTACAACAAAATGTTCCTGCTCCCAATGTAAGATGCATGGCAGATGCACATCTTCGTTCAGCGTAGATAAATCTACCTTAAAAGGAGTGGTATGGAAATAAAGTTTTCTCCCGGCATCATTAATATCTGCCAAAGTAACACCGGAACGCGTTACTTCGGTAAGATTTCTCAGAAATACCAGATCGCAGTTTTTGCCATAGTATTTTAAAATAATCTTCAGGCAAACCGGACCGCAATCCATCTGTTCTATTTGGGAATAAAAGGGAAATTTGTTGAACACAATAATAAGTTAAATTGTTATGCCTAGTGTTTTTAGCTTTTTAGTAAATTCTTCATCATTTACCAACTGCTCGTTATTGGATATTTTATCTAAATAATTTTCAATTATAATTTTCACTAATTTCTGAGGAGAACTTTTAATATGAGAAAAATTTTCGTTCAGATACTCTAAAAAGTCTTCATCATCAATTTTATCAATGCAGCACATGGCAGCCAGTAAATTTTCCTGATCTCCGGAATATTCATTTGATTTTACAAGCGAATGAAATATTTGCTGAAATATCCTTGCTGTTTTTTGATCATCCTGTATTGATTTCTGAATTGCAACATAAGAATTGTTAATGATATGCTTTAGCATTCCCTGCTTATCAATCAATGGCAAATCTTCAGCAATTTTTTGATAATGGGTATTTTCATGTTTGTTAAACATGAAAAAAGCAATGATTTTCAAAACTTCTTCCTTATAACGCTCCTGATCTTTTACGCGTGCATAAATTCTGATTTTATTGAGTGACTGCTCGCCAATAATGATAGCAAAATAAGGAAACGTTTTACTTTGAATTAAAGCACTTTCAATAGCCCTGTTAATATTTTCTTCTGCCAGTTCAAAATCATTTTCTACATAATTTTTATAAGCAAGCAAAGCATAATCTAAACTAATCATCCCATGTTCTATAGGATCGATGAAGTAACTCTGCAGATTCTGCATTTTTAAATAATGGTAGTTTCCTAAAGTAGCATTCCCCACACGAAAAGCAGAGAGTGATTTTTCAGACAGGTTCATATAGTAAAACAACCCAGCCTGGATATCTTCCGGAATATCTTTTCTAAATTCCTCAATCAGATTTTCGAAAATATGTCTTGGCTTTTTCACCTCATATTCCCGGAATTCTACTGTTTTTATTTTGTCTAGAATTATTGTTTCCATACATTATTTGTTAAGAAAGCACAGCCTGTTCATTAATATATCTCTGAAGAAGAATTCTATCATCAATATTAAATTTGAAGGAAGGACACGCAGGAATATTATCGTACCAGTTTTTCGGACATGCTCCACCGCATAAAGGAAGAAATTTACAGCTCTTGCACCATGAGTTATTATCTGGAATTTCATTAAACCAGTTTCTCATTACAATATTTTTACTGTCAACGTCTTTATCTTTCACGATATTACCTGCGTAGAACTCAGAGTTGTCATATTTTGGAGTGTACGGAATTTCCCAGCATGTAGAGACATTTCCGAAAGCATCAAATACTTCTGAAGTCTGGCTCACTACCATACATGGCTTTGTAACCCTTTCAGGAATGATCTGGGTTTTAAACTTTGCTTTTGATTGTAAAAGTTTCATATAAACTTCTATTTCAAGCTCTGCAAATTCTTCTTTTGAAACTCCTTTGATGGTTGCCTTATTATCACCCCAGTCGTGAATTGGTGCCAGGTAGAAACTTACATGTTCCAAAATACCTTCAGCTTCTAAATAATCAATAAAGTCTATTACATTGTAGCTGTTTTCTTTATCTACATTACATCTAATATTGAAGCTGGCTTCTTTTTGATACAATTCAGAATTGACAATTTCTTTTATATTCTTAATAATGATATCAAAACTGTTTGAACCGTTTTTCAGATATCTTCTCTTATCATGGAATTCCTGAGTTCCATCCACAGTGATCTGATATTCTGTAATTCTGTAGTTTTTTACCAGTTTCTCAAAAAGTGAGTATTTAAGACTTAAAGCATTGGTGATAATTCTGGAAGAATATTTTAAGTTTTTTTCTTCACACAAACTGATCAAACGGGTTGACAAATTAGAAATTGCTGATAAGCCTGTTAAAGGTTCCCCTCCGTACCAGGTAATGCTTAAATGTTCAAGATCACCCGATAAGTCCTCCATTTTATTAATGATTCTATCATAAGTAAGATCTAAAACTTCTTTAGACATACTTTTGTTGGTATGGAGCTGTCCACAATAGTGACATCCCAGCTGGCAGTTTCCGGATGGCTGAATCACATAAGAAAGTGTTTTAAGATCCTGATGATCTACAGACATGATATTGTCTGAAAGGATTTCTCTTAATTCATCTTCAAACTCAGGTACGTAAAATTCATTTTTTATAAGGTTGATAAAAATTTCTTCAGGAATTTCTGTGGTTTCAAGATTACATATTTTTTCGTATAATCCTTTTTTCACTTCAATAGATGTTCCGGAACGGGTAGAAAAAAGAATGATGTGATCATCTAAAATCTCTTCGTTTTCTATGGTATGGATATATCTTGATAATTTGTATTTCATAATTATTTTTTTTTAACATTAAATAGAGTAGCACGAATGCTACTCTACTTTTTACTTTAGTTGTAACTCCAACAGTCGTTACCACTGCAAGTTTGTGTACCTCCGAATCCCCAGCAGTCATTCTGGCTTGTGCAGGTTGCCGCTAATTCTAAAGGTAACTTACCTCCCTTGATTGTCTTTACTGAATTTTCGCTCATTCCCTGTAGCTTGTTTTCAGTGATTTTTTTAGACAATTCAAACAATTTTTTGTTTTTCATAACAATAAATCTTAGGTTAATTTTTTTTCTTGTAAAGTTTTAATTCCACACAAGACCCTGCAGAACGTAATTGATGGAATCAGAGTTTAGTTATAACTCCAGCAGCTGTTACCACTGCAAGTAGCTGTACCTCCAAATCCCCAGCAGCTGTTCTGGCTTGTGCAGTCTGCAGCTAGTTCTAGAGGCAGTTTACCTCCTTTGATTGTCTTTACTGAATTTTCGCTCATTCCCTGTAGCTTGTTTTCAGTGATTTTTTTAGACAATTCAAACAATTTTTTGTTTTTCATTACAATAAATTTTCATGGTTATCATTTCCCTGAACAGTTTTAATTCCACACAGGGCTATACAGAACACAAATTTCTTTATGAAAAGATCCAGCAATTAGGATCTGTGTGCAGATCCGGCCTGCACCCACTACAGGTACATTGGCTACAATGGTAAGCGAATAAGCCACCGGTAATAAATACCAGGCCTTCTTTCTGCAGTTTTTTCATTTTGACATTTGTGATTTTTTTAGAAATCGTTTCAAGCTTTTTGTTTTTCATAGAAATAAGTTTTTTATGTTTATTACGAGTCTTACCTCTATAAAAATTACTCAAGCTTAATAGATTATGATTTTAAAGAACTAATTTTCTTTTGTCATAAAATACCAGCACTCATTCTTGGAACAATCGCCAGCAGTACCTCCATATCCCCAGCATTCGTTCTCACGGCCGCATTCATTGGGTAATAATTCGAGAGATATGTTTCCCCCGGTAATAGTTCTTATTGAGTTGGCATCAGCTCCTAATAACTTGTTTTGCGTTATTTTTTTGGATAATTCATGTAATTTTTTATTCTTCATCCTGATAAGTTTCATGGTTAATAGTTTTTCCTGAAAAGTTCTGGCTTCAGAGAAGGCTCAATAAAAATCTTTATGAAAAGCTCCAGCAATCATTCGACGAGCAAACAAACGGACCACAGTAGGAATTACAATCAGGATGTCCGTAACAATCTCCAGTAATATTCTTTCCTGCATAGATTGTTAAAACTTCATGTTTTTCTAATTTTTTGATCTTACCAAGGGTTACCTTTTTGGATAACTCCACAAGTTTTTTGTTTTTCATGGTTATTAGTTTTTATTCTTAGTGTATTAGTTTTGTAGTAAAAAAAAGGATTATAGCCGCGGATTTTCGTTTTGAGTTCTACCCTTGTCTATATCGCCGGTATTCACCTTTTTTACTTTGTTGTTTCCAAATGTTTTGGATATGCTGAGTGATATGGATCTTAAATTGGATTGTGAAAGCGTTTCAATATATCCGTCATTATTATATTGCGTATTGCGGGAATTGGAAAGATTCAACAGATCTTTAACTGAAAGCTTGAATTTAAAATCTTTATAATTCTTTGAAATCTCAATCTGATTATTGATAAAATATCCATTCCTCTTATTAACCAGTGTATATGGAGAGGTGTAACCGAAGTTGTAGCTTATGTTCCATCCTTTATTCCATAGGTTGTTTCCACTAATCGTGACGGAAGAGTTATTATACCATGAACTCGGATGAACATCATAGATATCTGCATTATTGATATAATACATTCCTGTAGACAGATTGAACATCCATTTGTTTTCAAACAGTGGTTTGTTATAGTTCAATCCTACATAAAGACGTTTTACATTTCCTTCAAAGTTTTTGGGTCTTGTAATAGAAACATTATCTACGACCTCTGTATAAGGAAGAATAGGATTTTTTACAATTCCGAAATTACTTACAAACACCCAAGTTCTTTTGATGCTGTAGCTGGCATTAAACAAATACATCTTTGCCACATTCAGATCCGGGTTTCCTGTTTCCCACCAGGTTTCATTATTTTTATAAATAAATGGATTCAAATCATCTACATAAGGTCTCCATAATGCGGTTCTGTATCCAAGTGAAACTCTGTTATTTTTATTGATGGTATAGGACAAGTTGATGCTGGGTACAATATTATTGTAACTTCTGGAGAAATTCTCGCTAACTGTATTTTGTTTTGCGTTGATGTTTGTATTTTCATAACGCAGCCCCAGGTTTACATCCAACACCGAAAACAGTTTTTTCTTAACGTTGGTATATAACGCGTTGATATTTTCATGATACGTGAAATTATTAGAAAATATGGAGTTCAATGTACCGTCTGCATTGTAGTAAGCATAGGGGTTATCTGTAGAAAGCCAATTAAGCTTCCCTCCTGCTTCGAAACTAAGTTTTAATTTTTCAAAGGTCTTGGAGTAATCTACTCTTACCGTATAATTGTCCTTCTGATAATCGTTATATATTACATTAGAATATGGATTTGTCAAATTGAAAAACTCTGTCGTATTGTCTCTGTGATGAGTATAATAATCAAAGTTGATATCAAGTCTTTTGGATTTTTTATCATCATTAAAGCTGTAATAAACATTTCCTCCGAAAAGATTCAGCTTATCATTTTGTGTATTTACCGTTCTGTTTTCAAAAATTCCTCCTGTAGTATCATAATAGATATTCCTGTTTTCAAGGGAAGATTCCGGCGTTTTGTGGTAATATTCCAGAATACCGCCTATGCTGCTTTTCTCATTAAGCTCATAATCAAAACCTGTATTGCCTCCAAAATTGGTTTCCTTCATCAGTGTATTTCCTATAATCTGATTTCTGCTGGATTTTGAGCTGTAATTATCAATGCTGTTTCTTTGCAGGTCATTATTATTTTCAAAAAACAACATGGTATTATTTGAAAATCTGTTTTTATGATAATTTAAAGCAATATTTGCCTGCTGGCTGTTTTTTCTGTTTTGTTTATCTGTAATGGTAAAACTTCCTTTCAGTCCATCTGTTTCCAGTTTCTTCAGCTTCAGATTAATAATCATGGCATCCTCCAAATCATATTTTGAGGAAGGATTGGTAATCAGCTCTATCTTTACAAGATTAGAAGCCGGCATAGCATTAAGATATTGTATTAAATCTTTTCCTTTTAGAATTGATTTTCTGTCATTGATATAAACAGAGGCGTTCGTTCCCAAAAGAGTTATTTTATTATCATCTACTTTTAACAATGGTGTTTGAGAAAGAACTTCAGATATGTGATTCCCTACAACTAAGTCACTGTTTTCAACATTAAAAACAAAGCGGTCATCTTTTTGCTCAAAAAAAGGTTTCTTTCCGCTAACTTTTATTTCTGCGATCTGTTTTTCGATGACTTTATTAATAGAGTCTTTCTTTTCCTGCGAGAAGGCAAACAAAGGCAGCAGAACACTCACACATATTAATATTTTCCTCATGGATATTTAAATATTTCTAATGCAAACATCATAATTTTAGAAAAAATCTGCAAGATTAATAACCCTAGATTGATAAATCCCGGCATATCCGGATACTAAAATTTATAAATTCACGATATTCAGCAGGAAATACATTTTGATTATCAACAACTTAGTTATTCAGCTATAAAATCCGGTGATATTTTATAAATTTGCATGTTATTTAGAAATATGAAGAAGATTCATTTGATAGTATTGGCAGTTTTCCCTGTTTTTTTCTTTTCCCAGAGTATAAGAGGATTGAATATTCCCGACTCATTAAAGAATAAAAGCGATAAATATTTTGATGATGCTTATAATAAGGTATTCCAAATTGATAATGACAAAGCAGAGCATTTGGCCAACTATATTTTAATAAAGGGAAAAAATGAGAATAATAAAAAGATTATCTTCGAAGGCTACTACAATATTGCCCGTGTAAAAAATCTCAAAAATGAGAACGGGCATCCCTTTGCAGATTCCCTCATCACTGCCACCAAGAATTTTAGTAACGCTGAATATCCTGCCAAATCTCATATTCTGAAGGGAATTCTGTTTAATAATGAGGGGAAATATAAAGAAGCTTTAAATGAATATACTGTAGCCCTCAATCTGAATAAGGCTGAAAACAAGGAACAATTTTATTACGTAAGCAAGCTTATTGCTATATTAAAAACTGCGACAGAGGAATATGAGGAAGCTTTGCCGCTTTTTATAAAATATTACGATTATGAAAGGGATAAAGTTAAAAATACAAACCTTGATGCTAAAAACTATATTTCGTCCATTTTTTCTCTAGCCAACATCTACACAAAATGCAAGGATTATAAAAAAAGTATCCAGTTTGCAGATCTCGGATTGACAGAATGTAAAAAGTATAATGATTACTCCAATTACAATTATCTCCTGATGATAAAAGGAATCAGCCTTTTTTATTTAAAGGATTTTTCGTCATCTGGTGTCATTTTATCCAACATTGAAAAAGGATTAATCAATAGTAAGGACTATATTAATTTAGGTATTCTATACTATTATCTGGGAAAAATCGAATATGAAAATCACAAAGAAGAAGAAGCTGTAGAGTACTTCAAAAAAGCAGATTCTATTTCCTTTAATTTTAACGGCTTCGAGGCCATAAAGAGAGATGGATATGAAATTTTAATTGATTTTTATAAAAAGAAAGGAGACTTAAATAATCAGCTAAGGTACATTAATAACCTGATGTATAGTGACAGTATAATAGCTGTGAACCGAAAAAATCTTTCAAAAGAGATTCTGAAAAAGTATGATACCCCTTTACTTATGAAAGAAAAGTTAAATATAATTGATAAACTGAACCATCAGAATATATGGTTAATAGTTTCTCTGTTATGTATTACTTTACTTTTCATATTTATTATCCGAAAAAACAGAAAAAAGATAAAAGAATACGAAAAACAGGCTAAAATACTGTTAGAAAAACCTGTAATAGCTCCTGCTCATGTATTTGCAGAAGAAATAAAACCAGAAAGTAATACAGCTCCCTCTGCTTCCGTTGAACGAAAAGAAAAGACCACCAAAAATGATCTCACTTCCAATTCAAAATTTAAAATATTAATTGACAAAATTGAGGAATTTGAGAAGACGAACAGCTTCCTTGCGAAGAACATTACATTAGACTCTCTTTCAAAAGAATTCGACACCAACAGAGACTACCTTTCTAAGCTCGTGAATGAATTAAAAGGTAAAAACTTTTCACAATATCTGAACGAACTTAGAATTAATTATATCGTTGAAGAATTAAAATCGAACGAGAAAATTAGAAAACATACCATTGCCGCCATTGCAAATGATATAGGCTACAACAACGCTGAATCTTTTACCAATGCTTTCAAAAAAATAACGGGGACTCTTCCTTCTTACTACATAAAAGCACTCAGCTAAACACAAATAACAACACACTAATTAACAATACGTTACAACCTCACCTTATCGAAATTTATCAATTCCGGTATATATATTTTCGTTCTTAGCAAGATTAGAACTTTATTTGTACATCAATTTATTAAATCAATTTTAAATCATTTTTACTAGTGAAAAAGCTTAAGAAAACAGAAAAAAAATTATCATTAAACAAACTTCAAATGTCTAAAATAACACGCGGGCTGAATTCCATCAGGGGAGGTTTAGGTATGGATAACCTGGGTTTTGCAGGAGATAATGGAGCGAACGACACAGTTGTAAATAAAACACTTGATACGATCGATATCCAAACAGGAACAAACTAAAAAATTAATAACCACTTCAACATTTTATCAGTAATTTTGGAAAAAATTACTGATTTTTCATTCTATGAAATACATACTAATTGTACCTTTCTTTTTATCGTTTACTATTATTTTTTCTCAAAAAATAAGCATTAAACAATTTAACGAATACAATATTGAAAAGATAGAACCTTTAATGTCATATTTAAGTTCTGAAATACAAAAAAAGTATGAAGAAAAAGATAAGGCCGCAAAGTATGATAATCTTTTCAGGGTAAATATGGCCGGAAAAAACTATGACGTTGCTTTAAGCCAGCTGGATTCTGTACGAAGTGTGTACAAAAAAAGTAATCCCTCTATTGCTAACGCAATGGGAACGCAGTATGAAATCTTCATAAAAGCCAAAAAAAATAAAAATTCTCAAACAGACTTTCAACAGGCATATAAGGAAGAATTCAAAAAAAAATATGAAAGTTTGCCTGTAAAGTCTCAGATTATACTTACCCGCTATTTTAGTGGTGATACGGAAAAAACAAAAAAAGATCTTCTGGCTTCTCTTAAAAATGATGTGCAAAACAAAGACAGCATCGATTTAAAAAAAGCTATATTGCTGTGCAGAAGCTATAACGCCTACATAGCAGGACCTACTTTTGATATAGCCCTAAAATACTTAAAAGATTTAGACTCCCGAAACTTTGAGGTAATGGACAGCTTACTGATCGACAACCAAATAAGTATAAGAGTTGTTTTAAATAAAAAAATTACCCACCCCGAATCTACCATTTTAACCAATTCTATCTATCCTGATAATGAGGATGTAAATGACCAGAAGCAGCAGGCAAGTTATGGATATCATTCCGTATATATCTATCCGCGGGGGAAATATACCAGCAACTCTGCAATAGAACCTTTTGAGCATGAGCAGGAAGATATAAATAAGGTTATAGACTGGGTGATAAAACAGCCATGGAGTAATGGTAAAACTGGAATGATCGGGGGAAGCTATCTGGGATTCAGCCAATGGGCTGCCGCTAAAAATATTCACCCAGCCCTGAAAACTATCATTCCGCAAGCTTCAGTGGGAATCGGAACAGTAGATTTCCCCATGAACAACAACATCTTCGCATCTTACTGTCTTCGCTGGATTAATTATGTTACCAATAACAAAATGCTCGATCAAGGCTTTGTGGATGAAGATAAATGGCATTCGGTTTTTAAAAAATGGTATGAAAGCGGTGAAGCATTCAACAGATTAGATTCTATTGCCGGTAAAAAGAGTGAAATTTTTCAACGCTGGCTAAAACATCCTTCATTTGATAATTACTGGCAAAAAATGATTCCTTATAAACGGGAGTATTCAAACATCAATATCCCCGTTTTAACTATTACAGGATACTATGATTCTGATCAGCTTGGAGCATTATATTATTTAAGAAACCATTTTAAATATAACAAAAATGCCGATCATTATGTCATTATTGGCCCCTATGATCATTCAGGAGCACAAGGTTATATTAAAAGTAATGTAAAAGGGTATGCTATTGATCCTGCAGCCAATATTGATCTTGGAAATATGACAATGGAGTGGTTTGATTATATTCTGAAAGGTAAAGCAAAGCCATCTTTTCTTAAAGATAAAATTAATTACCAGGTAATGGGAACCAATGAATGGAAAAGTACTTCCAACATTGATGATTTTGATAAAAATAAATTAAAATTCTATATCACAAGCCAGCATCAGCTTTCCTTACAAAAAGAAGCTCATAAGGATTTCACATCGATAAAAGTAGATTTAAAACAACGTTCCAATGCAGCTGAGCTTTTAAAACAGAATGATAATGTGATAGATACTCAAATAAATCATCCTGATGCAGTGGTATTTTCATCAGATCCATTTGACAAACCTTTTGAATATTCTGGAAATTTCAGGGGCCGTTTAAAACTGTCTGTTAATAAAAAAGATGTCGATGTATACATGAAATTGTATGAGAAAACCCAGGAAGGTAAATATTTTTTACTGTCTACTTACTATGGAAGAGCAAGCTATGCTAAAAGTTCAGAGAAAAGAAAATTGCTGCGTGAAAACAAAGAAACGGATATAACTGCTGTCAACAACGAATTTGTAAGTAAAAAAGTAGCAAAAGGCAGTACGCTTGTCTTGGTGCTGGGAGTTATAAAAAATCCACTTATGCAGATCAACTATGGAACTGGAAAAGATGTGAGCGAAGAAACCATCAAGGATGCTGCAGTTCCTGTAGAAATAAAATTTTACAACAACAGTTTTATAGAAATCCCTATTTCACTTAAATAATGCCACGTTTTCCATTTCAGTTTTTTGACACATTTGTTGTGAGATCGCCGATTTTTTCCTACAAAGAATTTCAGGATAATTTCTCTGGTGAAAACATCACTAAGGGATCTTTAGAGAAATATTGCAACCATACAATTTTTAGAGAAGCCATTTATTTAGCTTCTCTTTCCTTATATGATGAGATAGAGAAATTGACGGATCGTGATCATACAACGTCTTATTTGCCCAATGAAAAAACAAAGATTTCATTATTAAAATATTATAACCGTACAAGTACCCGTTCCACTCCATTTGGTTTATTTTCAGGAGTAAGCATCGGCCGATTTGAAAAGGAAAATACATTTCCGGTATTTTCAGAGGGCGTAAAAATACGAGATACAAAGCTTGACATGCATTTTCTGGTCGCTCTCTCCGAGCAGCTTATCTTCATTCCCCACATTAAAAACAGCCTTTTATTTTTCCCTAACAACAGTATTCATCAGGTCGGAAGCAAAATCCGCTATATGGAATATGAAAATAATAATGGAAAAAGAGATTATGTAGTGTCTTCTGCACCTTTGTCTAAAGAATTAGAACACATTATACACTTTTGTAAGGCTGGTAAAACGATAGACCAGATTGCTTCTGTTCTTATTGATGAAGAAATATCTCTGGAAGAAGCAAAAGAATTTATTGATGAGCTCATTGAAAACCAGGTTTTAATCAGTGAACTTAATCCAACCGTTTCAGGAGATGATTTCCTGGAACTTATCATTTCCGTTCTCAAAAGAATCGGAGCTCACGATGAAAAAGAAATCTTGTCTGCTATAAAGAGTAAAATTAATGAACTGGACTTACATTTTGGAAATACCGCTGAAGCATATTCTGAAATTGAGGCACTCATCAAAAAACTGAATGTACAATATGAAAAAAAATACCTTTTTCAGACAGATCTTTATTTTGCCAGTGAAACGGATTTATCTTATCAATGGAAAAAAGGGCTGAAGAAAGGAATTTCTTTTTTGAATAAAATTGCCGATCCTCACAAAGAAACTGCTTTAGAAAAATTTAAAAAAGCTTTTCATGAAAGATTTGAACACGAAGAAGTTCCATTATCTTATGCTTTAGATCCGGAAATAGGAATTGGTTATTTACAAAATATCCCTGCAAAAGGAGTTCATCCCTATATTGAAGATTTAATTCTGCCGTATTCCCGTCAGCAAAAAGAAATTCACATTAAGCTTAATCCATTACAGGTTATCCTGAATCAAAAGCTGCAAAAAGCACTCTGGAATAAAGATGCCGTAATTCATTTAACTGATCAGGACTTCAATGGTTTTGAAGAAGACTGGAAAAACGTTCCGGACACTTTATCTGTAATGGCAGAAATCGTGTCAGAAGGCCAGCAGGAAAAATTATTGCTCAAATCCATCAGTGGAAATGCCGGAAAATTATTGGGCAGATTCTGTTCAGAAAAATCATCCATAAAAGATTTAGTGAAAACCATTGCTGAAAAAGAGCAGGAACTTAATATGGATAAAATCCTGGCAGAGATTTTACATTTGCCTGAATCCCGAATCGGAAATGTAATCAGAAGACCATCAATAAGAGCATATGAAATTCCATATTTGGCCAGTTCGGCGTTAAAAACAGAAAATCAGCTTCCTATAGACGATTTGTACTTGTCAATAAGAAATAATCAATTATTTTTAAGGTCAAAAAAGTATAACAAGGAAGTTATTCCTCATTTAACAAACGCTCATAATTATTCACATAATTCGTTGCCTATATACCATTTTTTATGTGATTATAATAACCAGAATGTGAAACCTTATTTATCATTTAGCTGGGGCGGTTTATCGCAAATTTATGAATGCCTTCCCAGAGTAGAATATCAAAATATAATTCTGTCTAAGGCGCAGTGGAAGATTGATTCCGAACAGATTCATTATTTTGATTCTATTCTTCAATCCGGTCAAAAAGATCTTCTGTTTCAAAAGATTGAAGAGTGGAGACAATTAAAAAGGATCCCGCAATGGATACAGTGGGTAAAGGGAGATAATACACTGGCAATCAATTTGAAAAATTACGATTTAATTCAAATATTTTTATCATCCGTAAAAAATGAGAAAACAATTTTTATTGAGGAGTTCCTGTGTAATGATCAGTCAGATTATATTCATCAATTCGTTTTCTCTCTTTATAAAGATCTATAAATAAGATGATAACCAGAAAATTTCATCCGGGAAGCAAGTGGCTTTATTTTAAAGTCTATACTGGAGTTAAAACTTCAGATATTATTTTACAGGAAGTTTTGGAACCCATCGTTGAGCAATTAAAGGATCAAAACATCATTGAAAAATGGTTTTTTATACGTTATAATGATCCTAAGCCTCATTTACGGATTAGATTTGCCCTCAGGAACCTTAATGACCATCACCATGTTCTGCAAATGTTTAACTCAGTATCTCAGAATTATCTGGAATCTGGGGAAATTTCTGCCTTCATCATAGAAAGCTACTCCAGAGAACTTGAACGGTATGGAGAAAATACTATAGAATATGCAGAAGACCTTTTTTTTAAAAGCAGTGAATTGATTTTAAACTTTCTGGAATACAGCGACGAAGAAAAAATCATCGCATCTCTCTTTTATATCGATCATATTTTTACAGTACTCCATCTATCTGCAGAAGAAAAAACAGAATATATAAAAGGTTATGAGAATGCTTTCAAAATAGAATTCAGGGCAGATAAACACTTAAATCAGCAGTTGAAAAGAAAATATAATGAATTTTCTCCCGGATACTTCGAATTCATTACTTCCAGCGAATATGAAGAAATAAGGGATTTAATACTGAATACTATTTCCGAAAGTAATGTACCACTTCAAGAAATTCTTAGACTAAGAAAAGAAAGTCTGCTAAAAGTTTCTGTAAAAGATTTCTTCCAAAGTATTTTTCATATGCATATTAACAGGCTGTTTGTTTCCCATCAAAGATTATTTGAAATGGTGATATATGATTATTTACTCCGTTTCTATAAGGCAACAACAATTATCGGAAATCCCGATACACAATAAAAAAACCGCTCACATTACGTAAGCGGATGATTTTCTGTAGTCCCGCCTGGGCTCGAATATTTTTTATTTTTCCTTTATTTATGGTACACTCAAGCAACTGTATTTACAAAGGGGAAAATATAGAGAAAATTTATTCATTTAAGTCTGTAAAAGAGATTTAAGTTTTTTCAACTATATTTATAGTAGTAAGAACTTTTGCAGACAAGAGGATAGCAGGATAAGCTTCTGGAATGTGTATAACCTTTTACCCAAGCTAATAAATCCTCTTCTATAGATACTTTCCTAGATAGAAATCTGAATGCCCTTGAATTTTACAAAAGGGATTCAGAAAACGTTCAAGGATAATTCTGATTACTGTTGGTTTTTGAGCCAGATAAAATACATTGGGGATGTTTTTTACATCAGTTCATTATTTTTGAATTTTATATTAGGTCACAACGTCTTTTGTATTTTCCTTAGACAGCATCCACGGTATTATAAAATAAAAGGCTATCGCAATAAGAGTTGCGCAGCAACCTGTACCAATCCATAGTACCTTAAACCCAAATCTTTCGGCAATTAAGGTTCCTATAAAAGGGGTAACAATAAAGGCTAAGGAAAAAGAAATACCATTCAGCCCCATGTAAGCTCCTTTATTATTAGCATCGGCTCGTAAAGCTGTAATGGTAGACATAAAAGGGAGTGTCCATATTTCACCGATACAAAGTATGCTCATTGAGATAATCAAAGTAATAATACTATAATCAAATGCAAGCATTGCATAAGAGAACCCGCACAGGAATGTTCCTAAAAACATTATCGTTTTCAATTTAAAATATTTCTCCGCAATTTGGACAAGTGACATTTCTAATAATACAATCAAAATACCATTGTATCCTAAAAGATAACCAATGTTTTGCTGGCTAAGATGTGCTGTATCTTTATAAAAAATGGTTAGTGTATTTAAAAGCTGAAAAAAACATATCATAAAAAGCATACAAAAAATACAAAAGATTAAGAATTTTCGATCCCTGTAAGGAGAGCTTTTATTGATGGTAATGGTTTTCTGTATTTTTTTAGGATTTTCCGCCAAGAGCTTATCTCGTTTTCTAAAGAATACTATATATATTATCCCGGCCAAGAGTGCTCCCAAAGCATTACTATAAAAAAGAAATTCATAAGAAATAGCAGACAGAACCCCTCCTAAAGTTGGACCGATAGAAAATCCTAAATTCACAGCCATCCTATTCAACGAAAATGCTCTTGTAATATTTCCCGGTTTTGTATATTTAGTGACTGCCACTGAGTTTGCGGGACGAAAAGTCTCACTTACAGTGCTCTGTACCAGAATAATACCAGCCAATCCTATTTCTGTTGTGAAAAGGGGAATCATACAAAACAAAGGCACACTTAGCAACAAACTAATACTCTGCACTTTATATTCACCAATTTTGTCGGTAACAATTCCACCCAACCAGGAGCCGATCACAGATCCTATTCCAAAAAAACTCAGAATAATTCCCGAATTCTCAATGTTGAAATGCAAATGAGTTGTCATATATACTCCTAAAAACGGGAGTACCATAGATCCTGAACGATTGATGAGCATCACCAATGCCAACATCCAGCTTTCCTGAGAAAGTCCTTTAAATGAGTTCGTATAATTTTTAATTAATTTCACGGAAATAATTCGTTTTAATAAAGTACAGACTATCAAAATAATAAGACAGAAACTTATTTTTCAAAATTAAGTGTACTATGAGGTTACTATTATTCTTATAGGCCTGAAGTTTTTTGATCTTCCTTCAGCATTTTGAATACATAATATTACACAATGATTATTGGATCATAATTTATTTAGCTTTACATGTTCCAAATGAATATTCTTCCCCTGGATATCCATTCCAGAAGCTGCAACATTACAGCTATATTCATCATTAATAAAAACTTCTTGCACACAGTAACTCTCATTACCGATCATACTCCTATTTTCTAAAATTTCAAAAGATGTCAAAGGAATTGATAAACCCTTACCATGAGCTTTGACTACAGCTTCTTTTTCTGTCCAATAGGTAAAGAATTCTTTGACAGTGTTTTCAGAGGTGTGTAATCTGTTTAATTCATTCTCAGTCATTTGAGTTTCAAAATCCATATAATTGATTTTATGATCAATATATTCTACATCAATTCCAATAACCGATTTACTAATACAGCATACTACTAGGCTTCCTGAATGTGAAATATTAAAATGTACATTATGGTCTGTTAAAATAGGTTTATTGTTCTGTGTACAGATTAGTTTAAAATTCTGAATATCAAGATAACCATTTAAACCGTATTTTAAAAGGACTCTTCCAAGTAAAGATAGTTGGGCATCCTGCCATCTTCTGTATTTCTGAATTTTCGTACTTAAATCAGTGGAAAAAGCATGTAAATATTTATCTAATAAATACTGATGGTTTTCTTCTTCTATAAATGCATATAAAATAATCATTAGGACAGGAATATATTCATAAATAATTCTTACTTATCATTCGATTTTACAGTAAACAAAATTGTTATTACTCGGCAATTGGAACAGAGACACTATGTATATTTCCAAATGCTTTTTTAATTTGTGCTGCCAGCTCTACCGGATGATTATAAATAAAGAAATGATCTCCTTCCAAAAGTAATTTTGTGAAAGATTGACTTGTATAATTTCTCCAATTGTCGATATTTTCGGCATTCTCTTCACCTGTTCCCATTAAAGCTATAATTGATGTAGATTTTAATGCTGAGGGGATCTGTTCATCTTTTATATCAACAATTTCAAAATCAGCTCTTAGAATGGGTTCCAAAAACATATAGAGTTCCTCGTTTTCAAGCAGTTCACTGCTAATACCTCCAAGGTTTTCTAGTTCTTTTTTAAATTCTTCATCAGGTAGTAAATACATTTTTTTTTCTCTGTAGACTCGGGGCCCGGCATTTCCTGAAACAACCAAAGTCTGCGCGGGATCTCCAGATTCTTCCAGCTGTTTTGCAATATCCAAGCCCAGGCCCGCCCCCATACTATGACCATAAAGAATAAATGGGACATTAGTATTTCTCCGTGTTCTCACTTGCCAGACCAGATCGGAGATTACCTGAGATCTGGTCTTTAGTAAAGGTTCGGACATCCGTTTTCCCCTGCCTGGTAATTCCAGCGGTATAAAGTCAAAACATTCTTCTAAATATTCTTTCAAAAATGAATATGAATAGCAGTTTCCACCTGCGAAATGGAAAAGAAAAAGTTGTGGTTTGATGTTCATGTATTATTTTTTAAACAGAAATAACTTTAAAGTTTACATATTTTTGTAAACAATCAGGAACTGCAACAGATCCATCTGCTTGCTGGTAATTCTCAAGTATAGCTATCATAACTCTC
This sequence comes from Chryseobacterium sp. WLY505, assembly GCF_030846215.1. NCBI lineage: Bacteria > Pseudomonadati > Bacteroidota > Flavobacteriia > Flavobacteriales > Weeksellaceae > Chryseobacterium > Chryseobacterium sp. WLY505. Next base: position 55,856 of record NZ_JAVCWI010000009.1, read on the forward strand.
GGAATGCCAAAAGCACTTCCGTTTAAAGTATGTGCATAGACATTCTTTTTACTATTTTCATCTTTAATTCTAACCTTGGATCTACGTCCCTGAAAGTCACCACAATTGCTAATGGAGCTTACTTCCAGCCATTCCTGGCTTCCGGCTGCCCAAAGTTCAACATCATAGGTCTTCATGGCTGCAAATCCGATATCACCTGAGCATAACAGCTTTATTCTATACGGAATCTTTAACTGTTTGCAAATTGAAACTATATGTTCAAGCATTTTCTCATGCTCTGTTTTGGATTCATCAGGATGGCAGATCTTATACAGTTCCACTTTATCAAACTGATGACCTCTTTTTATTCCTCTTACATCTCTTCCGGCACTCATTTTTTCTCTTCTAAAACAAGGAGAATAGCTGCAATAGTTTATAGTAGAAAAATTAGAAGCAAATAACTCATTTGCATGAAGATACGTAATGGAAACTTCAGAAGTTGGGATAAGCCAGAAGTCTTCCTTATGATCATGATACAGGTTCTCTTCGAACTTAGGGAGCTGGCCTGCCCCCAGAAGACACTTTTCCTGAACAATATAGGGTAAGTTCAATTCTGTATATCCTGATTCATTGTGTTTTTCCAATAAGAAATATATAAGAGCTCTCTGTAACTGAGCAAGCTTGTTTTTTAAAACATAAAACCGGGAACCACTTAATTTCACTCCTCTTTCAAAATCAATATCTCTCTTACAGACCTCTATATCCCAATGTTCTTTTCTTTTAAAATCTGATGCGTCAGGAACATTTTCAGAATACAAAATAACGTTTTCATCTTCGTCTTTTCCAACTGGAGTATCTTCATCCAGTACATTAGGTAACTGCATGATCAAATTGGAGTATTTGTTTTCCAGCTCTCGTTTTTCTTTTTCCAAAACGGAAAGACTGGATTTAATTTCCCTGACTTTTGCTATTTTATCATCATCTGATACAACTGAATTGCTTTGACTTAAAACGTTTCTTTCCTGTCTTAATTTTTCGTAGGCATGTTTTGACTCATTTAATGATTTGTAAACTTCTAAAATTTTATCCGTTATTGTACTGTCCTCACCTCTGTTTTCCAAAGATGCATCTACATATTCCTTTTGTTTTATTAATAAATCTATATTTATCATTTTTAAAATTATAATTAATATATATTAAATTAACTGTTTTTCAGGACTTTGCAAATATCCTGCATTAATCCCATCTTGTACGATTTTTTTTATCCATTTAGCATCTGGTTTCTTAAAATATAATCCTAGATTGGCCAGTTTATCATTAGTTACAGAGCTTAGGATATTGATATTTGAGTTCGAATCAAAGTATCTTTGTATCCAGTTTGCCATAAGCGTTACAGACTCATTATCTTCAAACAATTTTAAAGAATCATAATACACTGAATCATCTACGATTTCAATTTCATAGCCAAAATCAATTAAAATGTTGACGATTTTATGGACTTCAAAGTAATGAGGACTTTCCAGGTGAAAACAATGAGCATTTTCTTTAACAGTTGCCGTGATCCCAACTATAGATTTAACGATGACGTCTACATAGGAGAATGAAAATTTTTCGTTATATGATCTTGGAACTTTTTTCATTTCCATAATTCCTCTTAGGATCTGCATGATCCTGTTTGCGCCATAATTTCGTTGGAATTTGCCCGTCACGGAATTAGCTGCTATATGTCCCATCCTATAAATTTTCACATGACCGTTTTCTTCAGCATATATTCTTACTAAATGTTCTGCTTCATATTTCGTACGCTCATAATTGGAACGGAATTTTTGTCCGACCTCTAAATCAGTTTCAGAAAAGCTGATCATTTTTTGTCCCTGAACATAGCCACATACGGCAATTGTAGAAACATAATGAAGATGTTTATCTTGTCCTTTTTTACAAAAATCTATAATTCGTCTCGTGCCATCAACATTACTCGCTTTAAGCACTTCGTATTTTTCGCTCAGATTTATATTGGCTGCAGTATGGTAAACAATTCTGACCTCATTGGCCAGAGATAGATACACCCTCTCACTCAGTCCCAATAGATCCATAGAAATATCTCCTTCAATAAGAATCACTTTATTTCTGAGCAATTTTGAATGAGCATCCAGCCCATGCTCTTCGATCGAATTGTAAAACCGATCCTTAATTTCTTCTCTGTCTTTTCCTCTGACTAGAACATATATTTTCTCAAAACCGGCGTCTAAAAGCTGAAACAGAAGATTTGCCCCTAAGTAACCCGTCCCGCCTGTAAGCAAGACAGAACTTGTAAAATCCTGATCCCCATCAAAGTGTGGATCGGTATAAAGAAAAGGTTTACCTACCGAGTGAACATTATTTTCGGAAAAACTGGTTATTAGCTTTTCGGACACCTGTATTTCATCAAACTTAAAACAGTTATTCAATTTTTCGGCAAATCTTCGCAACAGATTCTTTGACAAATTAACATAAAAATTATTAGAAACGGTCTGTACATCAACCAACAGCCTGTTACCAATAAACCGGAGCGTAAAGTTTAATAAATATTCCCCATGCGCCTGTTTCGTCCTTGTTGATGCAAGATTAAATGCCGAAGGCTTAAATCTGATATATTCACCATCAAACGTTTCAGGAAATCTGCCTAGATAATTGAATCTGGCCCAAGACTCTTTGTCTTCCTGTGAAGTCAGATCAATATTCATTTGATGGGATTGTTTTCCTTTTTCGGTTAAGATTTCAATGCATTTTGATAAGGAAAAGTCTTCTTTTTCAAGCTCAAGAGGAATTGAATTTGCCCACCATCCAACGGATCTGCTGATGTCAACAAATTCATTTGACCGTGGTCTTCCATGAAACTCTACATCTACACATATTTTATCTTCATTGAGCTCTGTGAAAAGAGCTGTTGTAAAGGCGTGAAAAAGATAATTATCGATAGATATATTAGGATTTCTTTTTTCAAACTGAAGGAGATTATATCCAAATTCTTCGGAAAATGTCATATTAAAGGACTTAAATCCTTCATACGGTATCTGTTTATCTTCATGATATTTCTTTTCGAAGTGGGATTCTGATTTGCTGTGTATTTTTTTTGCCTTTTTCTTCAGATCCCCGTAAAAGTCATTGATCAAATTTTCTTGTGGAATATTAGGTTTTATTCCTTTCAGAAGATTATCATATATATCAAGGATCTCTTCAAATAAAATTTGCCATGAAGTAACGTCTATTACAATATGATGCGCTGCAAAAAACACATAATCTATTCCGCTTGCATCATCTAAAAATACATGCGTTAAGAATGTTCTTCCCTCTTCAAGAGAGATGTTACCAATCAGTTCTTCTGATTTATCAAAGATCTGTACACTTGTTGCCTTTTCCTTATCTAAAAAGCTGAATGTGAGTCCCAGATCTTTATCATTTTGATGATAAGGGCCAGAGTTAAAGCATCGTGTTAAAAGTTCGTGGCTTGATACAGCTATTTTTACAGCTAGACCAAACTCTCTCAGCTTCAAATCTGATGTTTCAAAAAGAACAGTCTGGCAATAGGCATCAAGATCAAACTTTTTTTTCAGAAATAGGCGTTGAGAAAGAGTCTGCTCATTTTTTGCAATACTAGCTCTCTTTTGAATCACTTTTGATTTATTTAAATTCAGAAAGTTACAGAAGTTTGAGTTTTCATAAAGTTCATTAACAGTAACGTTAAAACCCTGGCGCTGAATATTCCCAATCAGTTTAATGGCCTGAATAGAATTGGCACCCAGTGCAAAGAAATCATCTAATGGCTGAATTTTATCAATCATTAAGGTTTTCTTCCATGCAATTTCCACTACACTCTCCCAGTCCTGTTCAGTGGACAATTTTAAGCCATCAAAATAGGTTGTATCATTTTTGAACATACTTTTAATCTTCCGGGTATCAATCTTTCCGTTTTTATTTGAGATCACCTCTTCGAAAAAAAAGAATCTTGAAGGAATTTTATAACTTGATATACGATTTTGCAACCATGCTTTTAATTCATTTACATCCAATTGTTTATTATCTGCAGTATTGAGATACGCTTCCAGCCAGGTATTTTCTTCTTTTTTGTAAAGGTCTACAAATACGTAATTAATTTCCGGGTGAGAAAGTAAAGACAGTTCTATTTCTCCCAGTTCGACACGATATCCGCGTATTTTCACCTGACGGTCCATTCTATAAAGAAATTCAAAACTTCCATCTGGCATTATTTTACAGTAATCTCCTGTTTTATAAGTTTTTACAATGCCATTGCTTTGGAATTTCTCTTCATTTTTTGCTATGTTTTCAACACCAAAATATCCTAGGCTCACTCCAGGTCCGGAAATCACAAGCTCTCCTTCGTTTTCTCCACCGCTCAAACTGCATTTGTTCTCTCCTATCGGGAATCCAATGGGAACAGAATCTGAACATGTCCTGATATCCGAATACTGATCGATTTTATATAATGTTGCACCAATGGTTGTTTCAGTGGGGCCATAATGGTTGTAGAAGCTATTGCACAAATTGCAACCGAAAATCAGATCAACATTATTCCAGGTCAGTTTTTCACCACCTAATACTAAAAAATCAAGTACTGTATTTTCAAAAGAAGTTGTCTGTCCGTTTATTATTGACAAAATATGTGAAGGGGTGGATTTAAGAAACTGGATATTATCCTCTTTGATTATACTCAGAAATTTATTTGGGTCTCTTGAATCAAACCGGTCAAAAATTCTCATACATCCTCCTGAAATAAGGGCAATCAAAAAGTTTGTGAGTCCCAGATCAGCCGCAAATGTAGTTACGTGAGCGGTATTAATTTCTTTAGGACTTCCAATATCTGCATATACGGATGTGATATAATGTAAGACGTTCTGATGTGAAATCTGAACAGCTTTGGGTTCTCCGGTTGTTCCGCTAGTTAACAGCATATAGCAGATATCTGCAGGGACTACAGGCTCATATTTTACATTGGGCTGTGGGAGGATCAATTCGTCATAAAAATGGACCGGGGAAAGGTTCTCGATATTTTTGTCTTTGCAGGAAGATTTACTGACAAAAGCAATAAAGCTTGGTGAGAGATAGTTAATCTTTTCTTTTGTAAGGGTTTCCTGATCATCATTGTCAATCAAAACAGGGATTGCTCCGGAGAATAATATTCCCCAGAACAATACAATTGATTCTACATTTTTTTCTGTCATGCAGATAATCCTGTCACCTCTTTTAATTTTTTTTGAAATAGATTTCGCCACCAACATTGATCTGTCATAGAGTTCTTCGTAAGTGAATGCCTGCTTACTATCCTTAATACTTTTATTCTCCGGGAATACTATTGAAGCATTAATCAGTAAATTGGTTAAGTTTTTATATTTATCCATAGTAGTTTAAAATAGGTTAATGATCATGGATAAACTTGTCTTGTAGGTCTGATAGATAATGAATCAACCGTCACATTACCGGGAAGACTCAAAATAAAGTCAATGGTCTGAGCAATATCTTCACCACTTAAAATAGGGCCTATTTCTGCTTCATAATTTTTAAACCACTCCATATCATAGCCTGCTGTAGCCTGTAAATTAGTCTGTACCATTCCAGGTTCAATTAATGATACTCTGATTCCTTTAGGAGCGAGTTCACGTCTCAATCCTTCTGTAACTCCATAGGCTGCAAATTTAGTAGCACCATAGACAGAATTAAAGGGAGAGACGTTTCTTCCGATATTAGATCCAATCACCACTATATCTTTCGTAATTCCGTCCATGACATTTGTTGCTTCCAGGCTAAATACTCTAAGCTGATTCATTAATCCTATAAAATTGGTATTGATTAAATTGTCCCATTTCGTATCATCTGAATTCGTAACACTTCCCGGGAGAGAAATCCCTGCGTTGGCAATGAGTACAGATGGTGCCGTATTCCAGGTATCATATGCTTTTTGAATCATTTTTTCAGTAGTTTCAATATCAGTTATACTTCCTATCACCGTTTCTGATATCTTTTCTCCGGCAATGGCATTTATCTGATCTTGTATTTCTGATAAAGCTGATTCATTTCTTCCATTCAAAATGATTCTATATCCATTTTTCGATAATCTCAGGGCAGTAGATCTCCCAATACCTGATCCTGCTCCTGTAATTAAAACTATTCTTTTCATATTATTTTTTCTATATTGACTGGGTCTCTTCCCTTGTTGGGTTTTTAAATTCACTTTTACATTTTTTATACAAACGTTTTGTTTAAAAGAGCCCTGTATTTAATTATTTTATTTTTTGAAAGTGTATTCTCTGTTTCTTCATTAATTTCTATACATTCACGGAGGTTTTTCTATAGATCAAATCAGAAAGTTCTTTCACGGTATTATTTTCAAAAAGATCGGCAAAGCTTAAGCGGACATTAAAGTTTTCTATAAGCCTGGATTGAAGTTTGATAAGGTGTAAGCTGGAACCTCCTAGTTCGAAGAAACTCCCTTCCTGATCTAAAATATTTCTTCCGAGCAGTTCGCTCCATATTTCAAGGATTTTAAGTTTCTGCTCATTTATAGGTTCTTCGTGATTTAATACTGCCTCAGATTTTTCAATATCAATATTTAGCAAAGCTTTTCTGTCTGCTTTTCCACTATTGTTAAGCGGAAAGGTTTCCATTTGTCTGAATCCGCTAGGAATCATATAGGGAGGAAGTTTTTTACTTAAGAAGCTACGAAGATCCTTTATTGAAATTTCTTTTGGGGCTACAAAAAATACATAAATGCCTTTTTCATTATTTTCTTTAAGAACGGCTACGGCAGCATCTATACCTGGCATTGCAGTGACTGCATTTTCAATTTCCCCAAGCTCAATACGCTGGCCATTCAGTTTAATCTGGTTATCTTTTCTTCCTATAAATAAAATCTGTCCGTCGTCTGTCCATTTACCTATATCTCCTGTCAGATATATTTTTTTATCTGCTGCATATTCTCTTTGTACAAATCGTTCGTTCGTCAGATTTTCTCTGTTGAGATATCCTTTAGAAACACCTTTTCCTGCAATACAAATTTCACCGGCTACTCCAATAGGTTTTATATAACCATCTTCATCTGTGATATATATTTCTGTGTTGAGAACAGGCTTACCAATAGTAATCTTTTCGTCTTCTTTATGTATATGAGAGAACGTAGACCATATTGTGGTTTCAGTAGGACCATACATATTGTACATTTCAATATTATTTTCAAATATTGTCTGTACTTTCTGAATGACAGATCTGGTTACCAATTCTCCACCTAAAAGAATTTTTCTGAAAAGCATACCTGCACTCTTGTATTCTTCCAGTTTTGGAAGCATAAGTTCCAACAATGACGGAGTACTCTGAATAAATACATTTCCTAATGATTGAAAATAATTTTCAAAACCAGATGAAATAAGATCGGCAGTATCTTCATTCAGGATGGTTTTTATATCCTTCAGAAGAACTCTGTACCCTCTTGTTAAAGGCCATATCAATTCTAAGAATGAGATATCAAAAGTAATATTGGTGATAGCCAGAAAACTTCCGTTTTCTTCATAGAAAATAGGATTCATTGCTTCGCAGAAATTGGCCAGATTATCATGGCTGATTCGAACTCCTTTCGGTACTCCTGTTGATCCGGAAGTGTACATAACATAAGCCAGTGAAGAAAGGTCTATATTCTCATGCTCGAGTGAAACAGCATATGATGGCTGCTGTGATACAAATTTCCCGATTACTTTTTCATCGATGATCACTTTGAACTTACAGTCTTCCGCTACGTATGCCAGTCTTTCTTCGGTTTCAAAAGGATGAACAGGAATATAATGAGCCCCAACTGAAAGGATAGCGATCATAGCAAACATCATATATTCATTTCTTTCCAGACGAATACAAACCCCATCATTCTTATTAATATTATATTCTGTTTTCAGGAAGTTCGCAAATTGATTTGAGCATTCTGACAGCTTTTTGTAAGTAAAAGTCTTTCCTTCAAATTCCAATGCTGTTTGATCAGGGTGGCTGAGTGCTATATTATGGAACTTAGTGATTGGTGATATTTTCTCAATTGTAACTTCTACAGGATTAAATGATTCTATCAATGATTTTTCAGACGGACTTACATAATCTGCATATCTGATTTCGCCATCAGGATTGTGCATTAAAGAACTTATCAAAAACTCAAAATTATCAGCAAGACGTTCAATTGTACCAGGGAGAAATAAATCACTGTTATATTCTATGTTCAATGACAGCCCTTCATTTGTTTCAACAAAGTCGAACGTCAGATCGTATTTCGTCGCTTTTATTGGAAGACTTGTTCCCAATATAAACTGTTCATTTTTATCTGCAAATAACTCTGAATACCCGGTATTTTGAAGAACAACCATAATTCCGAACAGTGGAGACCTGCTTGGATCTCGCTTTATGCCAAGATTCTCAATCACATATTCTATTGGAACTTTATCATTTTTAAATGATTCTATTGCTTCTTCTTTTACAGCATTAACTATTTCATCAAAGCTACTGTTAGGTGTAACTGATAGCTTCAGAGCAATCATATTTAAGAACAAACCTATCTGGTCCTCAAGGTCGGCATGCTTTCTTCCTGCAACCGGTGTGCCTATGATAATCTCTTCCTGGCCTGTATACTTGTATAATAGAGACTGAACCGCAGCAACCAGTCCCATGTATAAAGTGGCTTCTTTATTAAGGAGAAATTCTTTCAGTTTTTTCAGCACTTTTGCATCAATAACTTTTCTATACTCATCACCTTTAAATGATTTTACCTTAGGTCTCGCAAAATCTGTTGGAAGGTCAAGAACCGGTATTTCAGCAGCAAACTTTTCTTTCCAGTATTTTTTTTGTTCCTCATATTCTTCATTCTTCATTTCGTTTTTCTGCCATGCAATAAAATCTACATATTGAATAGATTTAGCTTGAATATTCTCTGGAGTTCCTGTCTGAATGTGGTTATATACAGTGTTAATTTCATTTACAAAGTTTGCTATGGACCAGGCATCAGAAATAATATGATGCATATTCAGAATCAACTGCCAGTGAGCATCTCCTGTCTGGATAAGATTGATTCTGAACAAGGGGCCGTTTTCAAGATCAAACAAATGATTTGAGACTTCCGCAGTAATTTTTTTTATCAGTAATTCTGAATTTTCAGTATTATTTATATTATCAATCTCAAGTACCTCATGTAAAGCAAAACCTTCCATGATTTCCTGTCTAACGTCTGATGATTCGGCTTTTCGGAATACTGTTCTGAGAGATTCATTATTTTCAATTACTTTCAACAGCGCATCTGTAAAACAGCTGACATCAAGGTTCCCTGAAAAGGAGAATAAATTGACAATATTATTGGAAATATTTCCATCTTCCAGCTGGCTCATAATCCAAATTCTTCTTTGAGTAGAGTTTAACGGATAGCTCTTCTGGCGAATAATAGCAGGAATTTCAGAGTCCGAATGATGGGTCAAAGAATCCATTATTCTGGCAATTTCAACAATTGTAGCAGATTTGAACATATGAATCAAATCAAGCTTAACGTTTAACTGTTTTGAAATTAAGGATACAATTCGGACTGCTTTCAGGGAGTCACCACCGATTTCAAAGAAATTATCTTTTATTCCTACTCTTTCTATACCAAGTATTTCCTGCCAGATGGCTGCAAGCTTTTTCTCAGTGTTTGTAGAAGGTGAAATGTATTTTGAAGCATTGGACTGAAGATCAGGTTCCGGTAAAAGATCCTGATTTACTTTTCCGTTTGGCCGCAGCGGAAGTTCTTCAATGACAACAATGTGTGGGATCATGTATTTAGGAAGTTTTTCAGAAACGATGCGATACAGTTCTTCAGAAGTTACATTTTTGATCACCACATATGCCACGAGATATTTCTGATCATACTGATCACTTTTGGCAAGAACTACGCAGTTTTCAACACCGGAAATATCCAGAAATTTATTTTCAATTTCTCCCAACTCAACTCTAAAACCTCTGATTTTTACCTGAAAATCTTTTCGCCCTTTCAGTTCAATTTCTCCATTTTCACGATATTTCCCAATATCTCCCGTACGGTAAAGTATTCTTTTTTCACCCATTACCTCGATTTCACCATATTTTGATGCAGTCAATTCTTCATTGTTGAAGTAACCTGAAAAACCATGACTTCCATCCACACAAATTTCTCCCCACGCACCTATCGGGCAAGGTCTCAGAGTTTCATCCAGGATGAAAATCTGTGTATTTTTTATGGGTGTTCCCACAGAAGGAACACATGATTCATCAATAGACTGAAAGTCGATACACTGGGACGTAACAACATGCTGCTCCGAAGAACCGTAATGGTTATGAAGCATAACTCCGGGTTCTCTTCGTAAAAACTCTTTCAGCCCCTGAGAAATTTTAAGCTGCTCGCCTGCAGTCACTATATTTTTAAGAGAGCTTTTAAAATTGTCCGGAAATTCATTGAAATGACTAAACAAAAAGTTCAAATAAGTGAACGGCAGATACAAATTCTGTATTTTATTTTCACTTAGGAAGTTTGTCATATATTGAATATCCTGACGCTCTATTTCTCCAATCAGGAATAATTCTCCTCCATAGCAAAGGGTAGTAACTATTTCCTGAAAAGATACACAGAAGTTAATAGAAGTAAACTGCAGACATTTCAGGCTTCCGTCTATCTTGGCGCCCTCTTTATGCCATTGTACCAGATTGGCCAGAGATCCGTGAGATAAAACGGCACCATTTGGCATTCCGGTAGATCCAGAAGTATAAATGATGTAAAGCGGTGAAGAAGCTTTAACAGTTCTTGAAATATTTTCTGTTGAATACTGATCAAAATTAATGGTATCTATAGAAATGAGGGAACCATCAAAGAAATTAAGCAGTTCCCGCTTATCTTCAGTCGTAAGAATAATTGATCCTTTACTGTCATGCACCATATGCTCTATTCTGTCCTGAGGATAAGATGGGTCTATGGCAAGATAGGCAGCTCCTGCTTTTACCGTTGCCCATATGGCAATGATCATTTCAAAGGAACGATCCAGACAGATTCCTACAATACTGTTTTCTTTAATATCATGTTCCTGTATCAGGAAATTCGCATATTGATTAATATATTCATTCAGCTGCAGGTAGGTGAGTTTTTTATTTTCGAAAGTTACAGCATAATTATTGGGAGTTTTTGCAACCTGCTTCTCAAATAGTTCATTAATAAACTCAATATCATTGGTATTTCTTGCTTTATTGAATTGATGTAAAAGAGTTTCTTTTTCTTCTTCACCAAGAATCTTAAGGTTCTTTATTCTCTGATCATTTCCGTTGAGTGATTCACTGATGATATTTTTATAATTACAGGCAAGCCTTTCAATCGTTTTTCTATTGAATAGATCTTTATTGTACTCAATAGTCACTTTTATTTCATCCTTGAAATCATCAATAAAGAAAATCAGATCAAATTTGCTGATATTAACCTCTTCTGCAAAGTCAAGAGGAAGGGGCTGAATTTCTATTCCACCTTTTTTTTGATAAAGCACTCTTGTATTGTCATAGGCCAGCATTACATTAAATAAAGGAGAGTTGGCCAAATCCCTATCCATGTTCAGTTCTTCAATCAGTAAGTCAAAAGGAAAATCCTGATGGTCATAAACATCCAAGGCTTCTTTTTTAACGGATGAATAAAGTTCATCTAGTTTCTGATGTGGATCAATTCCAAAACGATATACAACGGTATTGACAAAAAATCCTATTAAATTATTCAGCTGCTGATCATTTCTTCCAGCAATAGGAGAACCGATAATGATGTCTTTCTCACCTGAATAAGTATACATAAGTATACCTAAAGTTGACAGGAAATGCATATTTATCGTCATATTATTATCCTCACATACCGTATTTAATTGTGCGAGCTGATCTTTATCTAGTAAGAAGCTAACGGAAGCTCCGTTGAATGTCTGAACAGGTTGCCTCTGGTAATCCAGCGGAAAATCTATTCCCGTTGGCTTATCAGCCAGCTTATTCAGCCAATATTCTTTATCGCCATCAAAAAAGCGATCTTCAATCAGCTGATTATGCCAGTAGGTATAATCTATATAATTGAATTCATTTTTGAGCAAAGAGTAATCAGCACCATTACTTATCGTTTCATAAAGTTCAAATAATTCATTTATCAGAACGCCCTCAGACCATCCGTCACTGATAATATGGTGTTGATTAATACATAAAAGTGATTGATTCTGACTTAGTTTAATAAGTAAAAATTTTGCAACAGGTCCTTCTTCCAGATTAAATCTTTCTTCGGCAAATGCAGCATATAAGCTCTTTGCATTATGGTATTTATCAGCGTGCTGGGATAGGTCCTTAATGGTGAGCTCTACACTATATTCTGTAAGTATTTTTTGTCTTGGTTCTCCGTCAACCATTTGAAAGCATGTTCTGAAACTCTCATGTCTATCCATCAATTGTGCAATGGCGCTTCGCAACACGGATTCTTCAATGTTTCCTTTCAACTCAACTCCCATTGGCATATTATAGGCAATTGAATCTTTTTCAAATTGAGATAAAAGCCAGATTCTTCTCTGGGCATAAGAAAGCGGATAATGATCCTGAACTTGTATTTTTTTTATAGAGGCAGCTCTGACTCCATCTGCAGTAGTATTCTTTTCAATCAAATCTGCAACCTCTCCGGCAGCAGGATTTTCAAAAATATCAGAAATCTTTAACTGGCCTGAATATCTGGTATTCAATTGATTCAGAAGACGGGTGACCAAAATACTGTGCCCGCCAAGATCAAAGAAGTTATGCTTTAGTCCTATATCATTTACTGAAACATTCAGTAAATCAGCAAACAGTTCCAAAACGGTTTGTTGAACTTCGGTTTTCGGAGCCACATATTCAACATTATAGACAAGGTCCTGATGGTTTATTTTCGGCAGATGCTTCTTGTTTATTTTTCCATTCGCTAATAATTCAAATTTTTCTAAAAGAATCACATGCTGTGGGAGCATGAAACGCTGTAATTTGGATTTTAAATAATCTCTTAATTCGTTGGTTTCGAAAACCTGGTCTGCTGTATAATATAAGGTTATAAATTCGCTGTCCTTATCAAATATGGCAATAGCGTCAACAACTCCTTGAAAGTTCAGAACATGTTGTTGAATTTCACCCAGCTCCACTCTGTTTCCCCTGACTTTCACCTGGTCATCTACTCTTCCTAAGAATACCATGTCTCCATTTTCATTCCATCTTCCGTAATCTCCCGTCTTATATAATTTCTTCCCAACTTCAAATGGATTATCAATAAAGCATTTTGAGGTCAACTCTTCGTTATTGATATACCCATACGAAGTTCCTTTTCCACTAGTACAAATCTGGCCGGATTCCCATTCCCTAGCTAAGCATCCAAACTCATCAAGAAGATAAACATTCGTATTGATAATAGGTTTACCAATCACATCAACCTCTTCTTCAAAGCGATCTTTAGACAATTTATAGGTGAATGTGTCATTTGAAGACTCTGTCTGTCCATAACCATTCCAAATCTCTACAGAAGGGTTTCTTCTGTATATTTCTTTAATCAAATTCAAAGGAATTCTTTCTCCAGTAAGTATAAGTGTTTTGATGTTGTCAAAATTTCTTACCTCTCTGAAAAATACATATTCTTTTAACTGAGAGGGTACAAGTTCTATTGTATCAATACCATAAGTGTTTGCCAAATCAAAAAGACGATCAATATCCATTACTTCTTCCGATTTTGGAATTACCAATGTAGCGCCTAAAATTAATGGCACCCATAATTGCCATGTTCCTCCTACATAATTCATTTTTGAAGTGTGTAGTAAGACATCTTCTTCTGTAAGACAAAGTTGTTCAATCTTGGATTGGCACTGGTTCATTAATCCATCATGGGAAAGTATCACTCCTTTTGGTGCTCCGGTAGAACCGCTAGTATAGATAATATATGCTTCATTTTCAGGATTTACGGTTACTGGCTGACTTACTTCCAGATCGCTGTAATTATTACGTAAAGCACTAAATTCTTCAAAAACAGTATTGTCTATCAAAAGTTTTGCAAGGCAATCCTGAAATATATGAGAAGTATGATCAACAGGTGAATCTTCATCTACAGGAACAAATACAGCTCCAATACGAAGTAATCCAAATATGGTAATAATTAATTTTTCAGAACGTATCATCTTTACAATGACTTTGTCACCTGCCGATATTTTTTTTTCTGTTTGTAGATAGTTTGATAGTTGAATAGATTCTCTTATCAGATCATTGTAGGTTAATTCATTATCACCATATACTATTGCAGCATGCCTTCCTCTTTTTAACTCATGCCTGTCTGATAATTCAATTAAGTTTTTCATGGTATTTTTCATTATTGAGATTCATGGTTTGTTAGGGCACTAAACTATACAAAAAAAATCAAATTGCATCTAAAATATTTAATTAATTCACCTGGTGTTGTATTAATACGTGATTCAAAATCAATATAACATATTGTATTATAATTATTTAAAATACTTTCCTCAATATAATATAACCTTGATTCATGTTATTTCTCATTATTGGGGGTTAAGTAAAATTTCCAACACTTAGTTAATTTTCACAACACATTGCTTATCTATAAATTGAAATCAAAAACACCCATTTAAATACATAATAATCAATTATTTATAATTTAGAAGTGGATTTTTCATTTTTAAAAAAAGTATTGAAAATTTAGTGTAATTCTTTTTCTCAATAGTTCAAAACTGCTCTGTCATAAATTTGTGTTTTGATTGTTTTAAGTTTATTTACAAAGCCTTCCACTGGACCTTTACCACAAAACAGGTTAATTGCACTTTCTATGGATTGATATTCTGTAGCAAACTTTTAGCAAAATGATAGATTTCTTTAACTCCTGAATTTAGATTTCTGGTAATCAACTTTTTTAAGAACTTCCTTTGGAGGAAAGCGCCCTGTGAAACGTTTTAAAAAACAACGAAAATATTATTCAGGAAAAAAGAAGCATCATACCCAAAAGCCAGATGGTGGTGGAAGAACAGAGTCGAAAAATCATTTGTATTCACTGTAGATAAGGGTTCAACATGATTTCAAGCTGTTTAAAGAAAGTAGGCTCCTTATACTACCTTCCACAGAAATACAGGCAGATAGTTAAATCTTCAAAGTATCGTAAAGGGGATTTTATTACTTTCCATATTCAAAAATAAGCAAAAGTTAAAACAGGAAAGCCAATGAAAGATAAATCGGAATTATTAAAATTATTGTACATATGCTGTACCTGAATAAAAAAACCACTTAGTAAAAATTACATAAGTGGTTTATTTTCTGTGGTCCCACCTGGGCTCGAACCAGATCATATTTCATATTGATATTTAACATTTTACATATTTTCCTTAATGAATGGATACCTAAATGGATACCTTTTAAGCTTAAACTTTACTAATACCTGTTATCAGTATACAAATCTTCAACTGTATCACTCTGCCAAAATTCTTTACTAGCAACATCTAGAATTGTGATCTTTCCTCCAAATCCTGCACCAGTATCTAGATTCCAAATATTATATTTATTCATAGGTTCTGTTTCATCCCAATTAAGTGTTGGAGTATGACCTATAAATATTTCTTTATGAGATTCATATATTCTCCTTTCTTTAGAAAGCTCTTTATTTTCATTGTTTAGAAGAGCTAGCTCCCATAAAGTTCTATCCCAATAATATGTATTAGGATTGTCATGACCTAGACCACTATGAGATGTGAACCCTGCATGAACATATCCCCTGTTCTTAGTGTCAATATAGAAATCAAACATTTCATTAAAAAAGTTTAAATGTACTTCACTATCCAAATAGTCTGTTCTAATATAAGAATCAATAGTTTCTGTACCTCCATTCATTAACCATTCCATATTAATTTCACCTGATTTTAACCATTTCTGACAGTAATCATCATGGTTTCCTTTAATGAATAAAGGTTTATAAAGACATTCTTCTGAAAGTTCTATGTAGAATTGTACTAATTCAGCACTTTCTGTGCCTCTATCAACTACATCTCCTAAGTTTATTAATAAGTCTTCATTTGGATTGAAATTACACCTTTCCAAAACCTGTTTTACAGCTTTTAAAGCCCCATGGTTATCAGTTGTTATAAGTATTCTTCCCATTTTATATTTTTATATTAATGTTAATAATGATTTCAAAGCTTTATTCCAGTAAGGTTTTGATGTAAGCAAAGGAGTTTGAAAAGTAAATCAACCTTATTTCTTTATTTACAGGAAAGTAGATATTCCAATAAGTCACTTTGCTAGTTATAAACTTGTGAATAATCATACCATCAGGAAGAACTTCAGGGTTCACTCTAGTGGCTCTTTCTGATAAGGCTTTATTGAGCCTTTTGTAATAGTGTTCAGATTTCTTATCAAACTCAAGGATTACAACTTCTAGTATATCCCAATAGAATATAAGCTCTGTTCTGTGAGGTATGAAGTTTAAGAACTTCTTAATTTCACTTCCTACCCATATATAGCTACAATAAGAATTATCAGGGATGCTGTCTGATATGCTCAGTAGGTTTAGTTCCCACTTATCATATTGGTAGCCTATACGAAATGGTATTTTGGGTTTCATATTAGTTTTGAGATTAAAAAACCACCTGCTTTGAGGTGGTTATAAGTATTATTGTTCTGTAAAGCTTATTCTTTTCTACATACAGTTTTATAAATGGTTTCAATAACTGAGTTTGGTACAACAGGTTTGGGTTCTTCAAATATAGGAAAATCATGTGTCCCTATAACTTTTCCAGCACTATCATACTTGATTGTATTCTTGAACAAATATGTTTTTTCTAAACATGAGATTCTCATCAAAGTTAAAAAGTATCCTCCTCCAGTGGTAGAATATTTTCCTGACTTGGTTTTTATTTTCTTTACTGAGATTCCTTTTTTTAACCAGAAGTCAGTGTATAATCCCATATTACTATCTACATCACTTGATATTTGGTAGTAATAATCAGTACCATCTTTGCTAGTTGTAACATACTGGAACCCATCTTGTGAATAAAGACAAACTGATATTGTCATTATGAATAATAGTAAAATCTTTCTCATATTACTTTAGTTTACATATTTAACTTTAGGTTGTGGGAACTTTTTAATGTATTCTTTTGCTTTTTCAGGCTCAATAATATCAAAAGAAGCTTTTCCTGTTGTCAGACCATAAGCAGGGCTAAGTCTTATGTAATAGGTCTTTCCTTCTTTAGCATTTACAGTAAAGAAATCTTTGTTTTCAGTCTGATCCTTTCTAATCTTATTACCCTCAAAAGCTCCTTCTAAATTATATGTACCTGCATTTACATCCCAACACAGGTAGTTCTTATAATCAAGTCTGCCTATCATATCCCCATTAGATGATAGAGTTATATAGTAATGGCTTAACTTTCCTGTTGGTCTTATAACATAGATTCTAGCCTTATTAGGAGATACATCAGAGTTTATATCTGGAAATGATACATATTGAGATGTTTGAGAGTAAAGGTAAGTTGAACATACTAAGATGAACAGTAGTAAAGTTTTTTTCATTGTTTTAAGTTTGTTTTAATTAGCAAATTACTTTTAAATCTGATCAATACCTTACGGAAATCCATAAGGTAACAAAATCAATATTGCCATATATGGCATTACAAGCTGTAAATATAATCAACAACTTTGACTTGACAAATATGACAAGTTGGAAAAATCAGAAATATTAAAATTAATTGGTAAAAGGATTAAAGAATTGAGAATGCAAAAAGGTATTTCTCAAGCAGATTTAGTGGGCAGAATGGAAGGAAATATTGACCCTACCAATATATCAAGAATTGAAGCAGGTAGGACTAATCCTACAGTAATTACTTTATACAGGATAGCAGAAGCTTTAGAAATTAAGCTTGTTGATCTATTAAATATTGAAGCTTCTGAAAGGTAAGATTTGGCTATTATGGTTTGGAGACTTTTAGAGCTTTTATTTTTCCCATCTATCTCCCTTTTAATCTAGCACCTCTGAGTATCTATTCCATTACTTAAGAGCCTTCTTTGTTAATCTATCATAAACTTGAATATTATAATTTGGCTATATTATATATGTAATAAGATTTAGCCATTAGCTTTAATTAAGGTAGTTTAGGATAGTATTCAGCTCTTATGTGCGAATGTGAATAATATTAAAAATAAATTATTAGTCCTAGATTACATATAAAGAGAAATCCATATAACTACAATAACCCCTCATCAGCAAAACTAAAATAACTTTCCTTTGAGATAATTAAATGGTCTAGGAGATTTATTCCCATAACATCACATGCAGACTTTAATTTCTTTGTAATATCTAAATCAGCTTTACTAGGTTTAAGATTTCCAGTTGGATGATTATGAACTAAAATAATACCTGTTGCTAGAGCCTTTAGAGATACTGATAATACTAATCTAATGTCAACAATACTAGATGAAATACCACCTTTAGATAAAGAATAAAAGCCTAGCACCATAAGAGCATCATTGAGAAATATTACTTTCACTTCTTCCTGTATTTGAATAGTATTAAGATTCCATAGACTCATAACAATATCATAACTATCATCACTGTTGCTTATTTTTTGTTCTGGACTTATATTGTTAGAATAAGAAACAAGTAATTCTGCAACTTTTGTATTTGTTTTCATATAAAGATTAGGGTTGTTAGTGAATGAATAAGTTGAAAAATAAAAATGTCCATTTGTGTATAAGTATATAGCATTACCACACAGAATGGACTTTTCATTATAGAAAAGAAAAA
This sequence comes from Chryseobacterium sp. WLY505, assembly GCF_030846215.1. Classification (NCBI taxonomy): domain Bacteria; kingdom Pseudomonadati; phylum Bacteroidota; class Flavobacteriia; order Flavobacteriales; family Weeksellaceae; genus Chryseobacterium; species Chryseobacterium sp. WLY505. Next base: position 74,664 of record NZ_JAVCWI010000009.1, read on the forward strand.
TACGTCCAAAATTCCTAAACCCTATATATGGATTCAGGAAAAATGGACGTATTAAGTCTTCATGCTCTAGAATAACTACGCAAAGGCTTCTTCAAGTTGTTTTGCTAGTTTGTCCTCAGAACTTTCTACACCTTCTGGAAGATAGATGTATTTGTGATTGAGAGTGACTTCCTCTCCAGATTCTTTGATAATATACTGATAAGGCTCTGTAGTAATCTTTGCAACTTTACCAGACATATCAGAGCCTATTAAGCCTTTACAGGTTTCTTCATCAAATGTAGTTGATACAGCAGCTTTTTTAGCTGTAGCATAGTATTGACCAGTAGCCTTACTTAGTACCATTTCAATGCCTCCTTGCACCTCTAGAAGATAAAATTTTTTTCCATCCTCTTTTTGTACTTGCTTGTAATTAATAATTCTTACCATTGTTTTTAAGTTTTAAAATTTTAAGATTACTTTTTAGAGAAACAAGCTCGCAGCAAGATTAAAAATTTATTACAAAGTCTAATTCTGCTTAAAAGTTGTTTTCACATAAAATGTATGGGGGGAGTTTCCCTTCATTCAAGAATGGGGGCAGGTGTCATAAGGGTATGGAGCAAAAGAATAACTTCATAATTTTTTTTTAAAAATATTTGAGTAAATAAAATACTTAATAAGATGTGTATGAAATACATGGAGGTATAATTGTAAAAATCACTAAATTTGGAAAAAACTAATTCATGAACAATTTAATTGAAATATCTCCGGCATTATAAGACAGTGTTATCATCATAATTGAAACTCAACTTCTTAACCTAAACATGTAAAATCATATTTTGAAATTAAAAAATGCCAAACATAAATTACACTAGACCAATAGGAAGAAAAAAATATATTTCTATTGAAAAACATCAATCCACAGCTAGGAATAAATATGCAAAGTGGATTAGTATTAATGTAGAAAGAGACTTATTTGACTATGCTGACTATGGTAATTTTACTAAAATAGAAAATAATCCAATAGATATTGAATGGACATGCACTTCTTCAAATAATATGTGGTCACTATTACCAAATAAAAACTCAGTAGGTCAGGATAATGAACAATTTGGGTTCTTCCAAAGACCTGTAAATGATAATGATGACTGGCATGGTTTTCCTGTTATCCCATTTTCAAAATCTAGATATAATATTTCGAAAGATCTTTTAAATCTTTGGGTTGAAAAAGGAGTTATTTCCATTGATGACATATCATCAATTGTAAAAAGAAAAAGAATATAATGAAACAGGAGAAAATAATCATATCATTAGAAGCCTATAATTTTCACCTATTTATTCATTACTTGGGAGAAGATATAGAAGTAATAAAGTTTGACAACTTCCAATCTAAATTTCATAGGATTAACATTGCAAATCTAAATTATATTGATAAAATTACTAGTGATAATAATATTACAGAAGTAAATTTTTATAATAATAATTTATTCGCTCTTAGTGATAATAAGTTATTACGTCTTAATTTATCAAATGATTTCGATAAAAAAATTATGTTTATTGATGAAGAGTTTGACCAGTTATTTTTAAACAAGTCTAGCCAACGTATAGATTTACTAAATACTGACAATAAAATTAACTTTTTTAATGCTAATTCTACTGGTGGATTAAAGTCTTCAGCTAAGGATATAGATATAGAGAATGATCAAACTGTTACAAATATGAAGAGTAACAATGATAATATATATTTATCAATAAGAGGATATGGTGTAAAGGAAATAAATAAAACAAATTCAAATTCATTCAGAACCGAAGATGCACAAGATTTAGAAATATTAAATAGAAACAATATTATAGTTATTGCAGATGCATTTGAGGGACTTATCTTATTTGAAATAAATGATAAGACAAAACCAATAAAGAAAATTAGATTTGAAAATGAAATAATTCAAGAAGTAAGATTATATCAGAAGATGCTATTGATTAAAGGGAAAAACGGATTATATTTATATGACTATTTATATGATAAAAAATTTAAGATATTTGAAGGTTCTGTAGGAGCTGTTACATCTTACTATGATATGATTTTCTTTACTAATCACAATAAAATACATATGATTAGTAAAGAAAACAATTCTATTAAGACCTTTAAATTATTTAAAGATCAAATTGAAATTCAATTTAGTAAAATAAAGAAAAATTTTTAACTAATTTAATCTACATCCTATTTTCAACTCTAAAATACCCTTTTGAATTCTTTTGATTTATAACCCATAACAATAGCATATATGGATAATTTAACACCTGAACAAAGAAGAAAGAATATGCAGGCAATCAAAAGTAAGGAAACTAAAGAAGAGGTTCTGCTCGCTAAGGCATTATGGAATATGGGTTATAGGTATAGAAAAAATAATAAAAAGATATTTGGAAAGCCTGATATCAGTTTCTCCAAATATAAAATAGCTATATTCGTTGATGGTGAATTTTTTCATGGAAAAGATTGGGAAAACCAAAAAAATAGAATAAAAACTAATAGAGACTATTGGATTCCAAAAATTGAGAGAAATATACAACGAGATAAGGAAGTCAACGAGTACCTTCTGTCAAATAATTGGAAAGTAATAAGATTTTGGAGTAAAGAAATCAAAAAAAATCTTTCTTCATGCTTAGAAATAATTCAACAAGAAATCTCAACTGTAAAGAATAATTGAATGTTTTTAAATGTACAAACACAGCAGAAAATTGAAGAATATCAGGAGAAATTAAAAGCTATTGGAGCATTATCTAAACTCTTCAGTGAGTCTGATAAGCCCTATATTCAATATAGAATTGCTGAGAATATATTTTGTGATGTTTTTGGGGCTGAAAATCTCGCCAGGGCTGATGGAGCTTATGATGCAGTAATAAATAAGTGTGGTATTGGAATTAAAACCTTTGTATTAAATGGATCTTCAAAAGTTGAGAAGGTTGCTGAATTTAATGCAGATAGTTCAATTCTTAGAACTCTTCGAGGACTTGATCTTGCAAATAGACTGGCAGATTTAAGAAATGAAAGAATTTTAGTTGCAGATAGAACTTATGATATTCATAAGAGAGTTTATCACATTATTGGAAGAGATAAAGGTGTAATAAAAATCTTTGAGGATAACTATGATTTGATAGATAAAGAATCCATAGAAATTATTGATGATTCAGCTGTAGCATTAAAGTTCAAAGATGCCCTTAACGAATATAATTTTAATCATTCTAAAAGTGTATTGATGAAAAGGTTTACAGTTCCTAATAACTGTAAAAGTATTGATATTGATATAATTAATGATCCTATTACTATATTGAGGAATGCAATAGCTAACCCACGTGTTCAAGTTGAAAATATAAATACATATATAGAACCCACTAATCAAATTACTCAAAATGAATTAACTCCAGGGGAAGACTATATTATACTGCCATTATATTCCGCAAAAAGAAAAGCTAAAGGGCACAGTCATATAGTTCCTGAAAAGAGCCAATTAAATCAATGGAATGCAGGTGGAAGAGCAAGAAACTATGGAGAAGTATATATTCCTATACCTGTAGAAATTAAAGACTTAGACTTTCTTCCACCAAGAGAAGAGCCATTCACATTAGTGATTCCTAGCGGAGAAGAGTTTTCCGCAAAAGTATGCCAGGAAAATGGAAAAGCCTTAATGACTAACCCTAACAATGCACTTTCGAATTGGATGCTCAGAGATATTTTAAACTTAAAAGAAGGTGAACTTCTGACTTATAACAAACTAATTGAAATTGGTTATGATAGTGTAAAAATAACCAAAACACCTGATAATAAATTTTATATAGATTTCACAAAATTAGATGAGTATGAACTATTTTTAGAAGAAATATAATATGGATAGAGACTTATTAATTGATGAGTTTTTAGAATGGTCTGAAAAACAACAAAATTATAAAAAGGGATATAAAGGGATATTAAAGAAAGATCTCTTGAAGAGATGGGATGAACATTTTTTTGACAACAATCTCTTTGATGTAAATATTGACTTCATAGAAGATGATATAGCACGAATTAAAGAGATGGTCTATAACAATAATGAAGCTGGATGGAAGGCAGAAAATGCAAAATATAGAAAAGGGGCACCACAAGCTATATTAGGGAATGAAAACTATTTGAAATTCTTGAAAGAAAAAAAACCTGTTGTGGAAAAAACAAGAAATTACTATTCTTATAAGACATCAAAAACATCAATAGATCTTGCAAGTCCAGACAGTATTGCTGAATTTGAATTTGATGGAATTTATCAGCATGAAAACAAAACAAATATTGGTGATATTATTTTTTTTAATCAACATGGAGACAAGCCTGCTTGGCCATCTGGTTTAAGTGCCATTTGTATCGTGACTGCTGGACCACATAGTAAAGGCTATGATGCAAATAAGCCAAATAATTTTAAAGTTACATTAAAACCAATAATTATTTTACCAAGAGTTCTTTCACGAAAAGAATTCATAGGATATTTCGCCACCTATAATATATCTTTTATAGGGCCTATGATAAAAAATGAACAGAATCAAGCTAATGCTGAAATTAGCACTTTAGAGGCTAAAAATTTAGTTGGAATTCTTATTGATATCTTTCCAGAACTTAAAGAGGAGATAAATGCAATTTTTGGAGATGATTTTTATATTACTAATCTTAAAGCTATTGAAGGAGGGTATAAAGATTTAAATATAGTTTCAAACTTAGATTTAGAGCCTAATCCTATTTCAGAAGATTTTCCTAAAAACCTAATTTTATATGGAGCTCCAGGAACGGGTAAGAGTTATGAAATGAATAAAAGAGCAAATGCTTCTTTCCCAAATGAGTTTTTATACAAAAGGGTTACTTTTCACTCAAGTTACTCCTATAGAAACTTTGTTGGAACCTATAAACCCAAGTCCTTATATAAACAAACAGATATAATAATATTTGATTCTGACAGAGTTACCATGAATGAACATAAGGTTGAACCTGTTATTGAATATGCATTTGAGCCTGGCCCTTTTTTAATATTATATGAAAGAGCAGTCAAAAATCCAGATCACAATTTTTTATTACTGATAGAAGAGTTGAATAGAGCCAACACTACTGCTGTTTTTGGAGAGCTATTTCAACTGCTTGATAGAAATGATAATGGTGAGAGTGAATATCCTATTACCTTAGAAGCTTCAATATATGATTATCTAAGAGGGAGAAATATTACTGAAGCTGAAATTAAAATCCCTTCAAATTTCTATATATGGGCAACCATGAATAATGCAGATCAGGGAGTACTGCCTCTTGATACAGCTTTTAAAAGACGCTGGAGCTTTGAACATCTAGGAATAAATAAGAGTGAAGCCCAGATAGATGGTATTTATATCAAGATGCCTTTCCTTGAAGGCAAACCAGAACTTAAATGGAATACTTTTAGAAGAATCATAAACCAAAAGCTTCTTGAACTTGGAATTCATGAAGATAAGCTTGTAGGTCCTTTCTTTTTAAATAAAAGAGAAATTACAAATCAGGAATCAGTTAAAAACAAACTGCTTCTGTATCTAAAAGAAGATGTTTTAAGATATAAAACTGGAATATTTAAAAGTTCTTTGAAGACCTTCTCAGAAATAGCAGAAGAGTATGATAAAGGAAATAATGTATTTGATGAAACTTTAGCTTTTGAATAATCCTGTTATTTATATTGAACAAAAGCTATATACTAAGTCTGAATTGTTGATTTCTTTTTCAGAAGAGGAATTATTCACATTAGGCTTAAAGGGTATAATTGAGCAGAGTAAAACCTATTATAAATTTACTTTTGTTGGAGTTGTATCTGTACGAAGTGTGGCATTTGCTGTTATACCTAAAATATACACTAGAGAGCTAAAAGAGTCTGCTTTATTAACAATTAAAACTTTAAAAAGATATACAAAAACCAATAGACATCTATTTGATGGGATTGATTTTTTCAACATAGAGCCTGATAATCCTGAATGTTCTGAATTAGCAATTGCAGAGTTCTTATTAGAGGACTTTCAAAGTAATGGAATTTATACTTACAGAGATAGACTGTACGAAATAAATGGGAATGGAGACATTCACTGGGTTCATACAGTTAATGATATTGATCCAGTCTATTCTTCTGGTCAGCCAATTTATACTGATACTATAAATCACACTATAATTGAAGATACATTTAACTTAACAGCAGCTATTCAAAAGTGGGGGTTAAATTATATTTCAGAAAAATATTCAGTATTTCTAGGAATAGATCTGATTAATTTTGATTTTGATTACGAAGAGGATCTAAGTGAAATAGGAAATCCAGAGCAGTTAATAAATCATCTTCTAAAGTTATTACAAACTGTTTATACTGACAGAGAAATATATTTAGTAAAATCATTAATATTCTTAATTAGAAGTAAGACGGGAGCTTTGGAAAGTGATATGTCATTGTATGGTACAAAAGCATATTCAACTATTTGGGAAGATATATGTAAGCAGATATGGAAGTACAAGCATTCAAAAGATTCTTATTTTCCAAGACCTAAATGGGATATTTTAGGTAATAATTATGAATCTAAAAATATATTATTACCAGATATTATTATAAATGATAATGAAAATAATACCTATCTATTTGATGCAAAGTATTACAGCCTAAAATTTAAAAGCAGTCTATCTGGAGAACCAGGATACAAAGACATTTTAAAACAGTTTCAATACCAGCAGCATATTGAAAATAAAATAGAAAAAGCAATTGGAAACTTTTTTCTTTTCCCAGCAAATGAGGATGAGTTTTCAGAACTTAAAGAAGATGAGCATGCTGTTATAATTAATAATATAATACTGATTGGAAATATTAAATATGAATTATATCCAGGTAAAAAAATATTAATTATTTTATGCCCATTTAAAGACTGGCAGCAGATGTATCTGGAAAATAAAAGTTTAGAAGTTACAAATTTAAAAGATCTAATTTCTTAATTTTAACTAAAACTAATACAGATGAGCAGACTTGAATTTAAAGATGGAATATACAGGATAACTAAAAAAATTCCTTTTACTGAAAATATGGTCAAAAAGGAATTTATTAGTATAGCTTTCGAATTTGCATATGAAATGGCATATGGAGAAGGATTTCATAGAGATCACAGAAATGGTGGAAGTTTAGTTAGAACTCCAGCAGAAGTCTTTGCTAATACTTTCCAAGGTAAGCTTGCAGAACTGATTTTAAATAATGAATTAATAAAAAATGGTATTACAACCTCTGGAGTTGATTTAGGAGTATTTAAAAAAGGAATATGGGATCACGGAGATATAGTTGCAGAAGGTAAAAATATTAACATCAAATCTATGGCTTTCTTTTCTAATTTATTCTTACTAGAGTGCAGAGATTGGGATCAAAGTGGCAATTATATACCTGATAATGGAAGTTTTACCTATGATTATTTTATAGCTGTTAGAATTAAGCCAAATGTAAAAGATATAGTTCTCAATGATAAAAATTTTGATAAACAGAGGATGCTTGAATTAATAAATAATCAGGATTTTTCATTTGATATTCCAGGAGTTCTATCAATTACAACTTTAAAAGAGATCATTAAAAGAAAATATATAATCAAAAAAGGAGATAGATTAAATCATACCACAATGGATGCTGACAATTATTACATCCAATGTGGTGATTTAAAGGATATTAATTTGATGTATAATAAATTAAAGGGTATTTGATTCAAGTACATCAAAAATTTTACCTGCAAGTCTTTCAATAACAGGAACACTTACAGAATTACCTGCTTGTTTGTATAAGTGTGAATTAGCAATCTCAGGAAGTTTAAAGTCATCAGGAAAACCTTGAAATCTAAAACATTCTCTTGGAGTTAACTTCCTAAAACCAAATTCTGTTTTAACCATAGGAACATTGTGTCCACCTGTTCCCATGTTTGCAGTAAGTGTTGGACATACATTAGATTTATTTTCCCTTACATACTGTCTTCTGAACTGATAAATAGTATCTTCTTTTGTCATAGTCTCTTCTAACATGTGATACATATATTTATCTTTTCCATAGTAAAACTTATCATCAACTTTTTCATGAATAATAAGATCTTTTATTTTCCTTTTTAAAGGGTCTTTTTTAGGAAACTGAAACTTAAAATCATCTGGGTGCTGTAAAATGTTTTTATCAAAACAAACCATAAAGATTCTCTCTCTATTATGAGGAATATCTCCATAATCTTTAGTATTTAAAACTTTTGCATCAAATGTATAACCTCTGCTTTCCAAGTTTTCTTGTATAACCTTAAAGGTATTGCCATGGTCATGTCCCACTAAGTTTTTTACATTTTCTAAGAAAATTACTTTAGGTCTAATTAGATCAACAATCTCCATTATGCGAAAAAAGTGGTTTCCCCTATCATCTGTAAATCCTTTTCTATAACCAGCTACTGAAAAGGGCTGACATGGAAATCCTGCAGCTAGAACATCAATTTTCTTTAGCTTATTAATATCAAAAGATATGATATCATTCTCATATAGTTGATGGGAAAAATTATGCCTATATGTTACACATGCATTCTTGTCATATTCATTTGCCCATGAAATATTAAATTTTGCTTTTTTAAATCCTAAACAAATTCCTCCTATACCAGCATATAAGCTCCCTACTGTGAATTTTTTATTCATTATCTTCTTTTATGATTAATAATAATTCTTCCAATGAATCGAATTTCTTTAAGTGGCTAAATCCATTGAACTCCACAACTTTTTTTGATTTTGAACCAATCCCAATAATTCTTTCTCTTCCTTGATATTTTTTAATAGTTTTATTTGATGCAAAACCACATATCCAAACCTCCTTAAGGTTATTAAGAATAAAAAAGATTATAGGACAATCAGAGTCTTTTTCTACCTCTGGAGTATTACCATATAAACTTAAGTTTAAACTAATTTTTATATCAGATATTGTAATATCAGATTGGATATTTTTAAGTTCTGATTTCTCCCAATCAAAAAGTTTAATCTTAAGTAGTTTTTCAAGAGAAACAATAGGTAAGCACTTACTTAATCTATTTTTATAAAACTGCTCACCTTCAAATTTGTCTCTTAACTCATTCAGGTCTTTAAGCTTAAGTTCTTTAAGTACCTTATTTTGTATTAAATGGATATCTCTATAAGGTACATCAACAACATGAAACAAAGCTTTATATTTAAGTACATTATTTACAAAGTGATTCATCAATACAATTTTTTCGAGCTACAAATATAATCATTCATTAGGTTTAAATATGTACCCAATATTTATTGGGTACACTATTAACTCAAAAACCAATGATAATCAGAACTATCATTAAGCATTTTTTGAATATCTTTTGAAAACTCAAAAGCATTCAAATTTCTATCCAGAAAAGTATCTATATAGCTACTTTTATTAGCTTGTGTGAAAAGGTTGTAAACATTCCACAAGTTAATCCTGCCATCCTCTTGTCTGCAAAAATTCTTATCTTCATAATAATCCTTAGCTATAGTATTAATATGACTATCATTAAAGTTTAATAAAGGGATATTCTGTTTTTCAGACTTAGGTAAGTGTTGATATAATCTGCTTCTACCTATAAGCTGAGCAAATTGATGTTCAGATAGATAATATTGTGTAAGCTCTTTCATTTCCATTAGATGAAGTTCAGCATTATAACCTTGTATTGTTTCAAGTACCCTAGTATACAAGTCTTGTAAACTTCCAACCCTCATATCTTCCAAAAAGCCATCTGTATTAATACACATGTTCATGCAGATTTGATTCTGAAAGCCTATAAAGAACTTGAATCTCTCCAGAGACTTCTTATTATAAAGATTCTCCAAGTTATAACTTCTAACACCTCCAACTGTCAAAGAAATCTCATTACCATTTACTCTATCAGTTATACTAGGTACTTTAATAACAAATGCCATTCTTTCATAATAAATGGTTTTCTCATGCTCTAAAAGCTCTTTTACAGCCTTATGAATAGCTGAAGGTATTCTGCCCTTAATTTGATGAGAAACCCTGATTTCAGGTTCTGTAATATGGTGATGTGGAAAAACTGTCTGAACTGCACTTAAAACAACTTCAATAAATTCCTGATGAGCAATAGTTTTCTCATTATCCTTACTGAATACAGGAATAATACAGTCATTCTGTAAATGATCTAATGTAGCTTCTGATGTATTAGCTATGATAAAAGGACTAGTCTGTTTATCATCATTTTTAGCTAGCCCAACTGGAGTATCAGGTCTATTCTGAATTTTAGAGTCAGACATTAAAAAAGCCTGAACTACATTTGAAGTTTCAGGCTTTTTATTTGGAATATCAACTTGTATAGGGATATTAACATCATTCATCTTGCTTGGATAAAATATTTCTGCTTCTTCAAAGCTCTCATTGTCATCTAAGAAAATATCTCTAATTAATTTCTTTTCTACATGAGTAGTATTACTTACACTTCTTAGCTTTAGATTAATTGGGTTTTGTTGTGGTCTTAAAATTACCTCTATAATGTTGGGAGTTTTACTGAAACTTTGAGTGTCCATTTTTACTAAAGTTATTAGGGTTAGTTAGATTGATAAGTAAAGATTTCTTGGCTTCAAAATCAGGTTTTAAGCTTTCCTGATATTGTGGAAACTGTCTGTATAAAGCTAATAGTTCAGTAACAGACTTGCAGTTCTGAATAGCCTCATATACTTCCTGTTCTGTAGCATCCATTAGATTCTGACTAGGAGAACATTCAAAAGCATCACTTGAATCTATTTTAGGCATAGAGTTTCTTCCTGTAGAACTTGGAATAATTTGAGATGGATTAGTTTTTGAGCCTGAATTACACCACTCTAATATCATTTTACCTGTATCAGAAGTAATAAGAAATTCAGGCTTATTCATAAATAATCCTGTTCTGTCTTTTGAAGCTTTAGCAAGATGATTCTCATTAATAAGTTCGAAATTGATAGTTAACTCATATTCAAAGCCATCTCTGGTGATTTCTTTAGTTCCATGTTTCACTACTTGAGTTTTACCATTACTTCCAACATCAAGAGAATAATCTATTTTCCTTCTTGTTGTAGTAATGATGTGACAGGTAGATTGTAAAATCTTATTAATGAAACCCTGGTGTCGTGGAGTTACATTAGCCCAATCTTGAAATCTTCCACCTAACTTTTCATGGATTTCTAGGCAACCTCCTATACCATTCCATTCATGGCTGGCTGAATCTATGATAATGACTTCAATTCCTGATTTCTCACATAGTTCAATAGCTTGGATATATCTTTCAGGAGAATAAGGAGCTTGTAGATCTAGAACATTGTAATTCCCTAAATCTGAATATAGAGAAGCTGAAGAATTCTCTGTATCTATTACAGCTATTTTACTCCAATCCTGTGTCATTCCATAGGCTAATAATAAGGCTGATTTGGTCTTTCCAAATCCACTTGCACCAGAAAGCCCTAACCTGAGCTTTACTTGTTGTCTTTGTGATTGTTTTAATTGCATAATGATTAATTTAAAAGGTTAAAAAATGAAATTATTTTATAGGTGAATTACAATTTGGCTATTAGCTTCAAATATGCATGGGTAGGACTAAAACTATTGATATTGTCCTGAGAATTTTGTAATTTTGTATACCAAAAGTTTTGGAACAAAACTACAACAGAGTTGTCCTCCTCTGAATTCGTGCGTTGTTAAATCATAGATTTTTAAGGTTGGGGAGATTTAAAAAGAACCCCTTGTGGCACTTGCTGAAACTAACCATTTTAAGGCTAGCACATTAGGAGTATAGTATATCTTCAAAGAGAGTGTAGAGTTTACTAGAAATAATATATCCCTGTACCACTAGAGTACAGGGATTATGTTTTTCAATCCGTCCATTTTTCTTAAAACCTATATATAGACTCAGGGATTTTGGACGGATTATTTTCTTATTTCTTCTGTTATGTTTTTTACTTCTTCCTCAGAAAGTGCATTTACTTCAAAAAATGTTTCAGGTAAGGCTTCATAGTCATAATCAGGTAGAGAGATATAATTTACAACTTCTGTGTGTCTAGGAATAGGTTTAATTTCAATAATTTTCTTCCCATTTCTCCTAGCACCACTAGCTTCTTTATAATCTGTTGTTTTGAAAAAATCATTCAATATTATACTATAAAGGGATTCAATTTGTTTGCTTTCTTCTTTATTTATAAATCTATGTTTAAATTCATACCTTGAAAGTATCTCATCCTCTTCTAGGAAATGCTTTAGTATTTCTCTAAATTCTTCTAATCTGTCTTGTGGAATGAAGTTTTCATTAGGTTTATTTAAGACAAATTGAAATGTACCCTGATGGGCTGTAGTTATGGTTATTTGAGAATTAATCACTTGTTGTCTTAAAAAATTCAAAAATTTAAATGCTTTAAGTCTTCTAGTGGCATTTGGGTTATCTTGAATATCCTCAGTATTAATTATTTCTGCATGTGCTATCCCTTCAAGGAAATACTGACTTCTATCATATACACCATCATGAAGTTTTCCATCTTTAAAATACTCATGTCTGTTTACTGGATTATTGGTATAACCAAAATGCTGTACAAAGCTAAGTAGCTGTAATTCAAAACACTTATTATGATTAGCTGTTCCATGCTTTTTTAATGGTAACAATTGTCCACTAGAATTTTGAAATATAAGTTGAAAGCTATTGAATAAATCATCCCTGAATATATTATAAAACTGGGTATCATTATAAAAGTAATATATATGCATTCTTCTATCATCTTGGAAGTAATAGCTATTACAATATTCTTTTAATCCCTTTTGTATTTCTCCATATTTAAAGATTAATGCTGGTACTCTATTACCTGAAGCTAGTTTACAATTAATAAACTGATTGGTAATAGCACAATAAGTAATATATGAAGATAGATCATTCCCATAGAAATCATATTTTTTAGCTAGTAAAGCTTCTCCTTCATTTAACTTGAATAACCTATACTCAGGGAAGTCTAGCCTAACACTATTTAATCTATCTAGTGACTTAACAAAATCAATCTCATGTCTTACATTTTCTTTTATTTCTTTTTCATAGAATGCATTAAGTATCTCATCTTGTGATGATAAAGAAAGATATTTTGTTTTATGTTCTAATTGCTGAGTATCCATTACTGAAGTATAAAATTCTTTGAATACTTCTACCTTTTCTACTTCCTCAAACTGTAAAGATTCAAAATCAAAATCTTTTGGTTTAGGGAGAATAAGATGTATTTCTCCTTTCACTCTTTGTCTTGCTAGTGCCTGAATAATTGAATTTATGCCTCCAGAGAATATTCCATAGTTATTTTTAAAAGGCTTTTTAGCTCCTTTTGGAGGTAAGATAATAACATAAGCATGATTGCCCTTTTTAATGCTTACACCAGTTTTAAAATTAGTACCAACATTACACATGCTTGGATTGTATCTGTTTTGGGGGGTAACTCTATCATTCCTTTGGTTTAGAACTAATTCAGAGGTACAATTATTGATTTCAGCATATTTCGAATATAGCTCCTTTCCAATACCTGAACCTTTATTTTTAATAATATTATCTGCTAGTGTCTTTGAATAAGATAATATGTCAATATCCTTATCAAGGTAAATAAGCTCCTTAACTAGGTCAGTAATAGCTTTATCATCATAAGTATAAAACTGTTCGTTATTATAATGCAGAAATAGCTCACTTTGCTTTTCAGAAAACCTTCTCCTTTCAGATTCTATGATTTGTATTTTATCATCAGTAAGCTCAGCTAGATACTCAATAACAACTTTTGAAGCTTCATTATATGTAGCACTAATGATATAGTTTTTCAGGATTACATTTCTCCATTTCCAAAGATTGAAAATATATTTTTCCTTAAAATTATGAATAGCATCATGTATTTCATCATAGATAAAAATAACTTTCTTCCCATGTTTTTCACAGTATTTAACTAGTCTATTAGTATAATACCTTTTGACACTAGAGCTTACAAAAGCATCTTCTCCAGGATTTCCTAACAGACAATTTGCTGTAACTATATGAATCCTTTTATGCCAGAAATCTGTTGGTTCCTCATTCCCTAAAACCTCATATCTGAATACATCTCTTTCTGGAATTTCTTTTTCCAATATATCCTTATAATACTGTTCCACTAGACTCACAAAAGGAGAAGCTAGGAAAATAACATAATCAGTATTACTGTAATATTGCTTTACAATATCAATTATTGCTGTAGTCTTACCTTGTCCTACACCTGCGTTAATAACCACAGTATTCTTGTCATACAGCTTAATGTGATTAGTTAAAGGAGTTTTAATGTATCCATCACTATCAGGAGAAATAATAACTTTCTCAGTAGTATGGAAATTAGAGAAATCTTCAGGATTAATTTGTTTGAACTCAATAGGAAAGTCTTCAAAGTGGGTATTAGGTAAATTCATGCTTAATATAAAGTTTAACTGCCTTGTAAAAATACACAAAGCAGTTAATCCATAGTTATTTTAGTTTAGAATTTAACCTATTCATCTGCTCACCAACCTTACTCTTAACAACTTTAGCATAGTGCTCTTGAGTAATAGTGATTTTAGAATGACCTAGCAGTTCTGATACAATCTCCATAGGAACATCATTAAAGAGTAATACTGTTGTAGCAAAGGTTCTTCTTGCTAGATGGTGAGTAAGTCTTTTATTTAGTCCAACTATATCAGCTATCTCTTTTAAATAAGCATTAAATTTTTGATTACTAAACTTTGGTAAAGCTTTCTTTTCATCAACATAATCATATTTCTCAATTATCTTCTTACCTCTAGAAAGTAGTGGTATTGATAATAAATGCTGAGTTTTTCCTCTGATCATATTAATCCATTCATTACCATCAAAGCCAATTATAATATGTGATTTCTCAAGGTTTACCATTTCATTATATGCTAAACCTGTATAACAGCAGAAAACAAACAAATCTGCTACTATTTGTAATCTCTCTGCTTTAAATTGATACTCTTCTATTTTAGCTAGCTCTTCCCTAGTCAAATAAGTAATTTCTTTTTTGATATGCTTTACTTTGTAGCTTGTAAATGGTTCTTTTTGTATAATATCTTGGGATATGGCAAGCTTAACTATCTTCCTGAACCTTTGTATCATCTTATTAGTAGTTGCAAGGGCTAAGGATTTCTCTGCCTTCAGGAAGAATTCATAATCTTGAATAAACTTTAAGTCCAAATCTTTGAAATGATAATCTCCCTTATTAAAAGAATACTTAATAAAGTCTTTTAATAGCTCTTTTGCCTGTTTAAACTTCCATAAAGTTGCTATAGAATACTCCTTACCTATTAGTTTTTCAATTCTATCATTATGTTCTTGAAAGAGCTGTAATATAGTTTTGTTCTTTTTAGGAGGATTTCCTTTATACTGTAAGAAAACATCTTCCACATCAAACTCTTCTTCATTAACCTGTAAAAACAAAAAAGCCTGATTAATTTTATTCTTAATCAGACTCAATTGTGTATTGATAGTTTCATTCTCAGAATTTGGTGGTTTAGCTTTCTGCTGCTTATTATCCCAGTTTTGAGGATTAATAAATATGCCTGTAGCAAAAGGTTTTCTTTCTCCCATGTAAGTAATCCTACACTTTAAGGGAGCTAGACCTTTACTATTAGATTTTGATTTATCTAATACAAATAATATTTTAATTGTCATTTTCTAGTGTTAATGAGGGTTATAATGGGGTTCCAATTTCCCAGAATAGGGTTCCTTTTGGGGACCTTTTTTAGTTTAGATTTAAAAGATAATGAGAATGTTCTAGAAAAAATAAGAATATAAAACCTTGATTCTAAGGCATAAAAAAAGCCCAACAAACTTGACGTTTTGTTTGGGCTCTTAATTAGTGGTCCCACCTGGGCTCGAACCAGGGACCACCTGATTATGAGTCAGGTGCTCTAACCAACTGAGCTATAGGACCTCAAAACTTGGTTAAATTTTGTGTTTGCAAAAATAGTAAAATTTCTTTCACTACAAAATTTTTTATTGCTTTTCTTGGCAAAGTTCTACCAGCACTCCGTTGGTAGACTTGGGATGAAGGAATACAACTAATTTGTTATCAGCACCTTCTTTCGGTTCTTCGGAGATAAACTGAAATCCTTCTTTTTTTAATCTTTTTACTTCCTCAAAGATATTGTCAACGCCAAATGCCAGATGATGGATGCCTTCTCCCTTTTTATCAATAAATTTAGAGATCGCACTTTCAGGATTACTGGCTTCTAAAAGCTCAATTTTACTTTCCCCTGTTGCATAGAAAGAAGTTACTACCCCTTCCCTTTCCACTGTTTCTTTCTTATAGGATTCTTTTCCTAATAATTTGGTAAAAAGTTCATCAGAAACCCCTAAAGACTTTACGGCAATACCAATATGTTCTAGTTTCATAAATACTAATCAATATAATTAAATCGTAAATTTGATACCGTAGTTGAATTTCAAAGTATCAATTCAAACAAAAGTACTAAATTTGCAGAAATTATGGAAAGTAACAGACAAAGAAAAGTAGCACAGATCATTCAGGAAGACTTCGCAGAGCTTTTCCGCAAACAGGCTTCAGAAAGCAAACAGAGCATATTGGTATCTGTTTCAGATGTAAAAGTAACTGCTGACTTAGGAATTGCGAAAATTTATTTAAGCATTTTCCCACAGGAATTCCGTACCGCTGTGATGAAGGAGATTGAAGAAAACAAACCTCAATACAGAAACTTCATTGGCCAGAAAATGGCAAAACAGGTACGTATTATTCCACAACTTAACTTTTACCTGGATACCGCTCTTGATGATGTTGAAAGACTGGAAAGAGAATTAAGAGGCGAAGGCGACAATCCTGTTTTATAGATCTTGAAGAATATTGCATTTTACATAGCATCCAGATACCTTTTGGCTAAAAAGGGAAGTACTGCCGTTACGTTCATTACGTGGCTGGCCGTAGGTGCCATGACGGTTGCTGTGGCTGCAATGTTCGTCATTATTTCTGTTTTTTCAGGGCTTGAAGACCTGAACAAAGATCTCATTTCCAATCTTCATGCAGATCTTACTATAAAAAGTACTTCGGGGAAAACCATCAAAAATCTGGATAAAGTCAGTAAAACTTTAAGCAGTACTAAAGAAATCAGCAGTTTCTCCCGTGTTATTGAAGAAAAAGTATATATCAGTTTCAACGGAAAAGGTGATATTGCTTACTTAAGAGGTGTAGATTCTGCCTACGTGAAAGTAAATCCTATTAATAAAGAAGTGTTCTACGGAACGTATCCGAGTTTCAGATACTCCAATGAGGTATTGATGGAAAACAGTCTGGATAACAGACTTTCGATTCCGGTAGATTCTTCCAATCACTACGCAACAGTTTTCATGCCCAAACCGGGAACAGGAATTATCAGTAAGGAAGAAGACATCTATAATAAAAGAGACATTCTGGTAACGGGTGTTTTCCCCGGTAAAGACCAGCTGGACAATTATATCATTTCTCCTATTGAACTTACAGAAGAATTACTTACCCTTCCTAAAAAATCGGCTTATCAGATTGTTATTAAACTGAAAAATCCGGAAAATGCAGATGCCGTAAAACAAAATCTGCTTTCTTCTCTTGGAAAAAATATTGAGATCAAAACCAAGGAAGAGGAAAATGCCGCTTTCTGGAAGATGATCAATACTGAAAAACTTTTTATTTACCTGATCTTTGCATTGGTGATCTTTATTACCACCTTTAATTTGGCGGGAGCCATTATTATTCTTCAGCTTGATAAAAAAGAGCAGGCAAAATCATTGATATCACTAGGTTTCCCTTTAAGCCATTTAAGAATGACCTATTTCTACACCGGCCTCCTGATTGTTATTTCCGGTGTGATTACCGGATTAATTCTTGGAACAGCACTTTGCTACTTCCAGCTTTATACAGAATTCTTCAGAGCCAATGAAGTTCTGCCATTCCCGGTAAAAATTGTAGGTAAAAATTATCTTATCGTAGCCCTTACAGCTTCCTTATTTGGAATCACTATTTCATGGTTCTTTTCAAAAATCAGTAAAGAATATATTACTAAAAACTAATACATTTAGTTTATACGTTACATTAAGTTAATATACTTCGGTTTCATTTTTTCGTACCTTTACGCCCCAATTTTAAAAAATGAAACAAATTTTATCTTTTTTTCTTTTAAGCGTGACATTTATAAGCGCTTTGGCACAGGCTCCGGCAGGATATTATACAAATGCTAACGGATTAACAGGTGCAGCTCTTAAAACAGCTCTTCAAATCATTATCAGTGATGGACACATAGATAATGGCTATGGTGGTTTATGGACAGGCTATGCTACTACTGACCGCGACTATTTTTATGAAAATGACGGAACTATTCTGGATATTTATTCTGAAAATCCAAATGGACCAGATCAGTATAATTTCACTCTGGGAACCAGTCAGTGCGGATCTGCCGGATATTCTAATGAAGGTGACTGCTACAACAGAGAGCACGTGATTCCTCAAAGTTTATTCAACAGTGCTTCTCCTATGGTTGCTGATATTCATTTTATCCGAGCTACCGATGGAAAAGTGAACGGAATGAGATCCAACTACCCTTTCGGAACGGTTGGCAACACTTCTTTCACCTCTAAAAACGGATCAAAACTTGGTACATCTGTATCAGCAGGATACGGAGGGACTGTATTTGAGCCTATCGACGCTTTCAAAGGAGATATTGCAAGAATGATTCTTTATTTTGTAACAAGATATGAGGATAAACTTCATAATTTCACCACTGGTGATATGCTTGGCAACACAGCATTTCCTGGACTACAGCCTTGGGCACTTAACCAATATTTAGCGTGGAATGCAATGGACCCTGTATCTCCGGAAGAAATTGCAAGAAACAATGCTTCTTATACTTACCAGGGAAACAGAAACCCTTTCATTGATCACCCTGAATATGTTACCCAGATCTGGGGAGCTCCGGTTGTTGATAGCCAGGCCCCTACAGCAGCAACCAACCTTGTTGCCAGCAACCCAACTTCAAACTCTATTGCTTTAAGCTGGACAGCGGCTACAGACAATGTGGGAGTAACCTCGTATCAGATTTATGCGAACGGTACCTTAAAAGCTACTGTTTCAGGTACAACTACATCTACTATTGTTTCCGGATTATCACCATTGACGCAGTACACATTCTACATCATTGCTAAAGATGCTTTCGCAAACTCTTCTCCACAAAGTACAACAGCTACAGAAACAACTCTTGATGTACCCGCAGGAGGAGGAAGCTGTGGAACTGAAAATTTCGAAACAATCAGTGGTCCTGTAAATACATATCTGACAGTAAACTGGACCAACAACGGAATTTCATGGACTGCTACAGACTCAAGAGTTGACCAAACTATCAATAATAAAGCTATTACCATAAAAAATGGTACTTTAACAAGTTCAACTTTCTCAGGTGGTGTTCAAAGCTTAACTTTAACAACTCAATTGAAATTCTCCGGGAGTGCAGGCTACTTTAATGTTCTTGTAAACGATGTTAATGTAGGAACTATTCCTTACAGTAATGTTGTTACCACCACTACCATCAGCAATATAAATGTAAGCGGAAATGCCGTGATTAAACTGACAAATTCCTCTACTTCCAACAGAGTGGCTCTGGATGATCTTAGCTGGACATGTTTCGGAACTACGTTAGCGACTGCTGAAAATCAAAAAGACAAATCAGCAGTTACCATCTACCCTAATCCGGTAAGAAATAATGAATTATTTGTAAAAGGAGAAAACCTTAGCAAAATTTCAAAAGCCGAGATCTATGATCTTTCAGGGAAATTAATTGAAACAATTGCCAATCCTTTCAGACATTCAAACAAAATCAATCTTAAAGGTATGATTAAAGGAACTTATGTCCTGAAAACAGATAATTTCTCTACCAAATTTATCGTAGATTAATTATTAAAAAATATTTCAAACTAAGGCCGGATTTATCCGGTCTTTTTTTTTATTTTTGATAGATGGATTCCAATAAAAAATTAGGATTGATAGGAAGAAATATTTCCTATTCTTTTTCTAAAAAATTCTTCGAAAATAAGTTCCAGAAGCTCATGCTGAAGAACTTCTCCTATGATATTTTTGACCTGAACGACATTCATGAAGTAAAAGATCTTTTTGCTTCTCCCGACCTGTTAGGATTTAATGTAACCATCCCTTATAAAGAAAAAATAATCGATTATCTGGATGAATTAAGTGATGAAGCCGAGAAAATAGGTGCCGTCAACTGCGTTCTTATTCAGGATGGAAAAAAAACAGGCTACAATACAGATGCGTTCGGTTTTGAAAAGACGCTTCTTTTACACAAGAAACCGTCACAGGACAAAGCATTAATCTTAGGAAACGGAGGGGCTGCCAAGGCCGTAAAATATGCATTGGACAAACACAGTATTCCTTCTGTAACCATTTCCAGAAGTACAGAAATCAATTTTGAAAATCTTGATCAGGAAACTGTTGCCGACCATAAAATTATCATTCAATGTACACCGGTAGGCACTTTCCCGAATGTGAAAGACTGTCTGAATTTTCCTTTTGACGGACTTTCTTCGGATCATCTGGTTATTGATCTGATTTACAACCCCAATTATACTCAATTCATCATCAATGCCTCTGAAAAAGGAGCAAAAACGGTAAATGGATACTATATGCTTGAACAGCAAGCAGAAAAAGCTTGGGAAATTTGGAATTTTCAAAAAAAATAACATAAATTAGTACTTTAATTGGCCTTAAAGCTATATTTAAAGGATATTAACGCCACTCACATAAAAGATTTGCTATGACTACAGAAAACAATCTTTCTGAAAACGAAGAAAAGAAAAATCCTAACGAAGTATCTCAGGACCCATCAGAAAACACAGTTTCTCATGATGCAAACCAACATGAAGATGATGCAGAACACCTGGATGAACATGAAGAAGAAATTTCCCTTGCCGATGCTTTAAAGGAAATGGAAAAAATCATCAACACTCCCAACGCTGGTGAGAACTTCAAAAGATTCAATCAGCTGAAGGAAAAAGCAAGTCATTACATCCATGATGAAGTGGAGGATAAAAAGCATGAATACATAGAAGCCGGAAATGCAGCTGAAAATTTCAGCTACGAACACCCTTCTCAGGCTAAATACTCTGCATTGGTTAATATTTTCAGAGAAAAACATGACGACTTCCAGAAAGGACAGGAAGAAGAGCAAAAGAAAAACCTTGACCACCGTCAAAGTATAATTGAAAGACTTAAAAATCTATACACAAGCTCTGAACCGGGAATCAATCTTTTCAAATCTATCCGTGAGATTAAAGAGGACTGGTCAAAGGCCGGACAGGTTGCCAAATCTGAATTCAAAATTCTTAACAATAACTATTTCCACCACCTGAATCAGTTTTATCAGATGCTGGATCTGAACAAAGAATTTCTGGAGCAGGAATACAGCCACAACCTTGAAAAAAGAGAGCACATCATTGCCCGCGCTAAAGAACTTGAAAATGAACCGGTGATTCAGAAGGCTTTAAATGAGCTTCAATACCTTCACAAACTTTGGAAAGAAGAAGCTGAGCCTGTTGCAGAAGAATTCCGTGAAAAAACATGGGAGGAATTCAAAGAAATTTCAAACAAAATTCACGAAAGAAAATCTGAGCTTTCTGCTTCCATTGAAAAAGAGCAGGCCGTTAATCTTGAAAAGAAGAATGAAATCATTGCCGAAATCAAGAAACTTTCTGAACCATCAGAAGCACCTAATCACAACTATTGGCAGAATGCTATCAAAAGAGTGGAAGATCTGCGCTCTGAATTCCTGAAAACCGGAAGTGTTCCGAGAAAACTTTCCAACCAAAACTGGAATGACTTCAAAACTACACTAAGAGGTTTCAATACAACGAAAAACAACTATTATAAATCGTTGAAAGGTTCTCAGCAAGCGAATCTTGAAGAAAAATTAAAGCTGATCCAGACGGCACAGGATAATATGAACAACGAAGAATGGGATATTGCTGTTCCGTTATTCAAAAAACTTCAGGAAGACTGGAAAAAAATCGGCCACGTTCCCAAAAGCATGACCAATAAAATCTGGGATGAATTCCGTGACGCTTGTAATGCATTCTTCAACAATTACAGAGAGAAAAGCAATACCTCCACAGACAACTGGAAGGAGAACTATAAGAACAAAAAAGCTCTTCTTGATGAACTTAAAGAAGTTTCCAACGAAGAAGGAAGCATTGAAAGAATTGAGCAGATCAAAACTTCATGGAATAATATCGGAAAAGTTCCGAGAGATAAAATTTCAATCAACTCTGAATTCAACAAAACATTGAGAGAGAAATTGAAAATAAATAAGATCAACGAACTTGAACTGAAAGAGGAAGGTCTATCTGAAAACCAGCTTACCGATAAAGCAAGAAAGATCAAAAATCAAATCTCTGATCTTGAAGCAGAAATCGTTAAACTGGAAAACAACCTTTCTTTCTTCAACAAGCCGTCCAGAGAAAACCCTCTGTTAAAAGATACTTACAACACGATTGATGAGAAAAAAGCTCATCTGGAAACATTAAAACAAAATCTCCACACTATTATCAGCGGAGAATAATACATAACAGAATAAATAAAGGCGGAGCAAAGCAATTTGTCTTCGCTTTTTATTTTTATACCTATGAACAACGACGAATTTTATATTAAAAGATGTATTGAGCTTGCCCAAAAAGCTCTTGGCAACACCTACCCCAACCCTCTTGTTGGAAGTGTAATTGTACACAACGGAGAGATCATTGGTGAAGGCTATCATCACAAGGCAGGAGAAAACCACGCAGAGATCAATGCGATCAATTCCGTTAAGAATAAAGAGCTTATTCCGGAATCTACCATTTATGTATCACTGGAACCGTGCGCACATTATGGCAAGACACCGCCTTGTGCTTTAAAAATTAAAGAACTGGGCTTTAAAAAAGTAGTGATTGGCGCTATGGATTCCCATGATAAAGTGAATGGAAAGGGGAAGAAAATCATTCAGGATGCAGGAATTGAAGCTGTTTCAGGAATACTTGAAAAAGAATGCATTGAACTTAACAAAAGGTTTTTCACGTATCACGAAAAGAAAAGACCTTATATCATTTTAAAATGGGCAGAATCCGGTGATGGTTTTCTTGATAGAGATTTTAAACCTACAGCCATTTCCAACTCATTGGTTAATCAGTTTGTGCATCAGTTAAGAGCAGACGAGCATGCCATTTTAGTAGGAACTCAAACCGCTTTGAATGACAACCCAAGTCTTACCGTTAGAAATGCTGAAGGCGTAAATCCTATCAGAATTCTGATTGATTTTGATTTAAAAGTTCCTGCTGCCTTCAATATTTATAATAATGAAGCAAGAACATTGGTTTTAAATTCTGTGAAGGAAGGTTCTGAAGGACATATTCAATTCATTAAAATCAACAAGGCTGATTTTCTGGCTGAACTCATGGAGATATTGTATAAAGAACAAATACAATCTGTGATTATCGAAGGGGGCCGCTTTACGCTGCAGGAATTTATTAATGCTGATCTTTGGGATGAAGCCATTGTGATTAAAAATGAGAATTTGATATTGGAAAATGGAACAAAAGCCCCGGAATTTGGCAAAATTCCTTCTACAATTGAAAATTTCAGAGATAATACCATTTCATTTTTTAAAGCAAAATAGCAGTTTTATCACTGTAAAATGAAATATTTTTTTTTACATTAGTTTTACAAAATTAAAACTACCATGAAAAATTTGAAAAAAGTATCAAGAACCGGCTTAAAAGCAATCCAGGGAGGAGCATTTGTAAACTGTACTTTACCAAATGGAGACCTTACGAGATGTAGAGATTTCTGTCCTACAGACTTTTGTGGCCCTACCAACTACATCTGTTTACTTCCGCTGGATTATTGCGGATAAAAATAACAGAAGTTATAATACATAAAATTGGGAAGCTGCCAGAAATCTGGCGGCTTCTTTACTTAACTACTTGGATTTATTTAATATTTTTGCAGAACAAAGCAGCAACTCTGATGACGTTCGAATACAAAACCATAGAAAAACCCATAGAAAATACTCTTTTAAAAGAAAAAGGCAGTAAGTTTATAGGATTTGCTTATCCTGTGACTAACGAAAAAGAATTAAAGAGCGCGCTGGAAAAGATAAGAGAAGAACATCCGAAGGCGACTCACCACTGTTATGCTTTCAGAATGGGATTGAATGGGGAAAACTATCGCGCCAACGATGACGGTGAACCTTCCGGAAGTGCAGGATTACCCATTTACAATCAGTTATTAGCTAATGAAATCACAAATGTACTCGTGATTGTTGTTCGTTATTATGGAGGGACTAAACTGGGAGTTTCCGGACTTGTAAAGACTTATAAAGAATCTGCGAAGATTACATTGGAGGAAGCTACTATTATCACCAGAGAATTAGAAACAGAAGTAGAGATTCAATTTAATTTTAATCAACAGAATACTATTTTCACTTTACTTTCTAAATTTGATGCTAAAGTTTTGAACTTCGATGCCAATGAAAACTGTATTCTTACTGCATCATTAAAACTGGCCCAAAAAGAAAGCATCTCAGAAAAGCTTTCTGAGATGCAATATGTTTCATTTGAATTTAATGATTAATCCCTTCTTCCACCAAGAAGCAAAGATGCCCAGTAAAGAAGTTGTGCCAGAGAACCTAACGCTGCTACCACATAAGTTCTTGCTGCCCATTTCAAGCTATCCTGTACTCCAACAAATTCTTCTGCAGTTACAGTTCCTGTATCTTTAAGCCACTTCATCGCTCTGTTACTTGCATCGTACTCTACCGGAAGCGTTACAAAAGCAAAAAGTGTAGTCATCGCAAACATTGCAACTCCTATGGCAAGCACAGTTGTATTTCCATTTGGATTCTCAATTGTTCTGGATGCAGCCATTACTGCGATACCCGCAATAAGGACAAATTGCATCAGATTGGAACTTATATTTACAATAGGAACCAGTTTTGAACGTAAATTCAACATAGAATATCCTACCGCATGCTGTACCGCGTGTCCGCACTCATGAGCTGCTACTGCCGCTGCCGCTGCGTTTCTTTGCATATAAACGCCTTCAGAAAGGTTCACTGTTTTATCTGCCGGATTATAGTGGTCCGTCAACTGCCCGGGTACTGATATGACCTGAACATCATTTATTCCGTTGTCTCTCAACATCTTTTCCGCTACTTCTTTCCCCGAAAGGCCATTTCGAAGGTGTACATTGGAATAATATTCAAATTTCGATTTCAATCTGGACGAAACCCACCAGCTCACCAACATTGAAATACCAATAATGATATAATAACCCACCATTTTATATAAATTTTGTGTTTAATTTTACCCATAATCATATAAAAACTGTGCCAAAGTATAAGATATTATTATTTATATTTGTCCTTTAATTCCTCTCAAAAAACATGTCTACAGTTTCAATTATTGAAGTAAAAACAGCGGGTCAGCTCAAGCAATTCGTAAGATTTCCAATGGATTTGTATAAAAACAATCCCTACTACGTTCCGTCCTTTATCAATGACGAAATCAATATTTGGAATGCGGATGAAAATCCTGCGCTTCAATATTCGGAGGCCAAACAATATCTGGCTTACAGGAATGATAAGATTGTAGGAAGAATTGCAGTTCTCATCAATCATAAGGAAGAGAGAGAATTAGGAATTAAAAAAGTACGTTTTGGATGGATCGATTTTATTGATGATGCTGAAGTTTCAAAGGCATTAATTCAAAAAGCGGTTGATTATGCCAAAGAAAAAAACATCAACAAAATTGAAGGTCCAATGGGCTTCACCAATCTTGACAAAGCTGGAATGCTGATCAAAGGCTTCGACCAGCTGGCAACAATGATAGGAATTTACAATAATGATTACTATCCAAAACATCTTGAGAACCTGGGATTGACTAAGGAAAAGGAATGGGTAGAGTTTGAAATCATCTTCCCTGAAACGTTACCGGACAAAATTCATAAATTCAACCAGCTTATTTCTGAAAAATACAAGCTGAAGGTTTTAAAATTCAAAACAAAAGAAGAGATTATTCAGTATGTGGATCCTATGTTTGATCTTCTGGATGAAACTTACAAACATCTTTCCACGTATACTCCTATTTCGGATGAACAGCGCAAAACCTACAAAGAAAAATATTTCAAACTGATCGATAAAGATTTCATTGTTTGTATTGCTGATGAACACAATAATCTGGTCTCATTCGCTATTACAATGCCTTCTTACTCCAAAGCACTGCAGAAGTCAGGAGGAAAACTGCTTCCTTTTGGCTGGTGGCATTTCTTACAGGCAGGAAAGAAAAATGACAGAGCAAACTTCTACCTGATCGGAATTCATCCGGATTATCAGAGAAGAGGCGTAACTTCTATTATTTTTAAAGAAATCTGGGACATATTCAGAAAAAAGGGAGTAAAATACCTTGAAACCAATCCCGAACTGGAAGAAAACAAAAGTATTCAGCTTTTGTGGCAGGATTACAATCCGGTGAATCACAAAAGAAGAAGAACGTATTCAATGGAACTCAACTAATTGATACCGCAATTAGTAAAACGTAAACTTACCACCCAAACTTTGAACTTTATGAAACCACAGCTTATCATATTTGCTATTTTAATTGCCGGATTTATCGGTTACAACATCTTTTTTCAGTCGCCCGATGACAAAACCAACACGGTAATTAATATTCTTTTTGCCAGTATTCTTTTTGGATACATCTCCTTTATGGCCTATACTCTTCTTAGAAAAATGAAAAAATAAGAAATCTGAAATTATAATAAGATTCAATGAAATAAATTTATATTTGTTCTGACTAATACCCAACAGCATGAGCAAAATATTATTTTTCATTGGAATATTGTTTATTCCGGCATCAACCTATTCGCAGGAATTTTACGTCAATACATTTTCTGTAATTAACTTTACTAACTTCACCAACGGCGTCTATAAATTTGATGTTTCAGGTCCTTTGGAAGTTCCCGAAACCTCCTGTACAGCCAATATTACAGCCAACGACATATCCACAGACATTGCCATTGACAGCAATAATAATCTGTATTATGTTACCAATTCGGGATTATTATACAGAAAAAAAAGCAGCAATACAATTTGTGAATTCTTAGGTGATTTCACGACTGGCAACGCTGCAGCCAACTCACTGGTAGCCGATTCCGGAAATTATCTATATGCTGCCGGAACTAACCCCAACGCACTCTACAGGTATGATATCAATACCGGTACTTTCACAGAGATCGGTAATCTCTCGGATGGCCAGACTCCTTCAGGAGATTTATTCTTCTATGAAAGCAGGCTTTTTTTAACTACCACGGAGGGAATTGTTGAAATTAACCTGGAAAACCCAACCCAGAGCTGTCCTTTCATGACCATCAATACAGCGAACCCATACGCCGCTTTTTCTATTGATTACGGAACATATTCAAAAGCCTATCTGATAACATACGGCAACAATAAATCCACCTTGTCTGAAATTGATATGGTGAACAAACAGATAGGAACTCCCATACGAACTTATAACCATCTCATCTATGGTGCTGCTGCCCGTTATAATATTACATCCACCAACACGACATGCAGTCTCACCCCATTAAATACCAAAGAAACTTCCGCATCAGAAACCTATTTCAATGTAAACAATCCCGCGAAGCATACGATGATATGCCATACCAATATTCCACGCAATGAAATCATCTCAATATATCTGTTTGACAACTCAGGTAGGATGATCAAAGACTTCTCGAATCAAAAAAATATTGAAGGTTTGAATATCTCCGATATGCCCGATGGAATATATCTTTTGGCAGTTACTACAAAAAAAGGGGAAAAACACACCAAAAAAATAATCATAAAAAGCTAATTTTTATTGATTCTAAATTACCGATTTAACTCATTTTCATCCGACTTTTAAGCTGATAAATTTCATGCTTTCTTGTTTATTCGCTAAATTTGCAAATTGAGATAATAATGCAAAAATGAATTTACCTGAAAGTTATATTCCAATCCTTATCCAGGCTGGTGTAGCAGTAGGATTTGTAGCTGTTTCTTTGCTTGGAGCACATTTCTTAGGCCCACAGCAGAAAAAAGGAAACTCTGTAAAAAACCAAAGCTGGGAATGTGGGGTTCCTGTAGAAGGAAACGCAAGAACACCGTTTTCTATCAAGTACTTCCTGACTGCGGTATTGTTCGTACTATTCGATATTGAAATCGTATTCTTTTATCCTTATGCTGTCAACTTCAGAGAATTCGGTATGGAAGGATTCCTTGCCGTACTTACATTCGTTGCGATCTTCTTCGTAGCGTTTTTCTATGTCTGGAAACGAGGTGCTCTGGATTGGGATAAATAAATTTTAACATTAAAAGATTGAACAATTTAATCATTGAAAAACAGAGATGATTAAATTTTATAAACATTTTAATCTTTAAATATCAACAAAAGAAAATGTCAGATAAAAAACCAGTAATAAGAACAGATGCACCTGCTCCCGAAGGCTATGAAGGAGAAGGGTTTTTCGCAACAAAACTGAGCAGTGTAATCGGGATGGCAAGAAAGTTTTCACTTTGGCCGTTACCCTTTGCAACCTCTTGTTGTGGTATCGAGTTTATGGCTACCCTGAACCCGACTTATGATGCTTCAAGATTTGGTATGGAAAGAAACTCTTTCTCTCCAAGACAAGCAGATATGCTGATGGTTTGCGGAACTATATCAAAGAAATTAGGACCAGTCCTGAAAGAAGTTTACACTCAGATGGCTGAGCCGAAATGGGTGGTAGCAGTTGGAGCTTGTGCTTCCAGCGGTGGTATTTTTGATACGTATTCTGTACTTCAGGGAATTGATAAAATTATTCCGGTAGACGTTTATGTTCCCGGATGTCCTCCAAGACCTGAACAGATCATTGAAGGCGTAATGCAGGTACAGGCTCTTGCAGAAAGCGAAAGCATCAGAAGAAGAGACATGCCTGAATATCAGAAATTATTAGATTCTTACAACATAAGCAACTAAACGGAAATGACAAACGAATTTGTATTAGAAGCTATCACAAGAGAATTTCCGGAATCTGTCATTTCAAGTTCAGAACCTTATGGAATGCTGACGATTGAAGTGAAGAAAGAAGATATTAAGAAAATCATTCACTATCTGAAAGATTCATCACTGGAATTTAATTTCCTTACGGATATCTGTGGTATTCATTATCCTGAATTCCCGGAAAAGGAAATTGGTGTTGTTTACCATTTGCATAATATGATGGCCAATTTCAGATTACGTCTGAAAATCTTTATGTCCAGAGAAAATATTGAAGTAGACTCTCTTGTAGAGCTATTTGCAGGAGCCAACTGGATGGAAAGAGAAACGTATGATTTCTATGGGATTAAATTTAAAGGACACCCGGATCTCAGACCTATTTTAAATATGGAAGATCTTGGATACCACCCAATGTTGAAGGAATATCGCCTTGAAGACGGTACAAGAACCGACAAGAACGATAGCATGTTCGGAAGATAAAAAAGCGAATGGCCAATGGCAGCTAGCCAATAGCCAGAAGCAAATAGCTAAAAGCAATCATTATGAAAGATAACTCATTATCTAATATACTAAACCAGTACGAAAGTAAGGAACAGATTGACGGACAATTATACACCCTGAATCTGGGACCTACCCACCCTGCTACGCACGGGATTTTCCAGAATATCTTAACGATGGACGGAGAAAGAATCCTTCATGCAGAGCAAACCGTAGGATACATCCACAGAGCATTTGAGAAGATTTCTGAAAGAAGAAACTATTCTCAGATCACTACCCTTACCGACCGTATGAATTACTGTTCTGCACCCATCAATAACTTAGGTTGGCACATGACAGTAGAGAAGCTGATTGGTGTGGAAGTTCCAAAACGTGTAGACTATATGCGTGTGATCCTGATGGAGCTAGCCAGAATCGGTGACCACCTGATCTGTAACGGGGTAACCGGAATGGACTCAGGAGCGATTACAGGTCTTACTTATATGTTCATCGAAAGAGAGCGTATTTATGACATGTATGAGCAGATCTGCGGAGCTAGAATGACCACCAATATGGGAAGAATCGGAGGTTTTGAAAGAGATTTCACCCCTAAGTTTCATGAGTTGTTGAAAGACTTCTTAAAAACTTTCCCACCAAGATTCAAAGAATTCTGTACTTTATTAGAGAGAAACAGAATTTTCATGGACAGAACCATCGGTACAGGAGCTATTTCTGCCGAGAGAGCATTAAGCTACGGTTTCACAGGTCCAAACTTACGTGCAGCAGGGGTAGATTATGATGTAAGAGTTGCACAGCCTTATTCTTCATACCAGGATTTCGACTTCATTATTCCTGTAGGAACTTCAGGAGATACTTACGACCGTTTCATGGTTCGTCAACAGGAAATCTGGGAATCAATCAAAATTATCAAACAAGCATACGAAAATCTTCCGGAAGGACCATTCCACGCGGATGTCCCTGATTTCTATCTTCCTGAAAAGGCCGATGTCTATCAGAAAATGGAAGCATTGATCTACCATTTCAAAATTGTAATGGGAGAAACTGATGTACCGAAAGGAGAAGTTTACCATGCTGTGGAAGGTGGAAACGGAGAATTAGGTTTCTATCTTGTGAGTGACGGAGGAAGAAGCCCTTACAGACTTCACTTCAGAAGACCATGCTTCATCTACTATCAGGCCTACCCTGAAATGATTACAGGTTCTGTAATTTCAGATGCCATTGTAACGATGTGTAGTATGAATATTATTGCGGGAGAATTAGACGCATAACTGGAATTATAAATTTTGAATTATAAATTATAAATTGATTTTAGACCGTTATTCATTTAGAATTTAAAATCTAAAATCTAAAATTTCAAAAATGAGCGAAACAATAGCTTTTAAACCGGAAAGTTTAGCACAGGTACACAAAATTATCGCAAGATATCCTGAAGGAAGACAGAAATCTGCTCTTCTTCCTGTACTTCACCTGGCACAAAAAGAATTCGGAGGATGGTTAGATGTTCCTGTGATGGATTATGTTGCCGGACTATTAAGTATCCAACCGATCGAAGTATATGAAGTGGCTACTTTCTATACCATGTTTAATATGAAGCCGGTAGGTAAATATGTATTGGAAGTTTGCAGAACAGGACCTTGTATGGTTTGTGGAAGCGAAAAAATCCTTGATCATATCAGAACCAAACTGAACATTAAGGATGGGGAAACTACTGAAGACGGTATGTTCACTTTAAAGCCTGCTGAATGTCTTGGAGCATGCGGATATGCACCTATGATGCAGCTAGGAAAATTCTTTCATGAAAATTTAACGATAGAAAAAGTAGATGAAATCCTTGATCTTTGCAGACAGGGACAAGTTGCTTTAGACTAATAGAAATTTTAAATTCTACATTTTAGATTTTAAATTATTCAGTTATTTTTTTTAATAATTATAAAAAGCTAGAAGCCAAAAGCCAATAGCGAAAAGCATAATAAACAATGAGTAAAAAACTTTTACTTAAAGACGCACATATAGAAGGTATTCGCCACTTTGAAACTTACCGTAAACAGGGAGGTTACACAGCCGCTGAAAAAGCCTTGAAAATGACTCCTGACGAAATTCTTGAAGAAGTAAAAGCTTCGGGGCTAAGAGGTCGTGGTGGAGCTGGATTCCCAACAGGAATGAAATGGAGCTTTCTGGCAAAGCCTGAAGGTGTTCCAAGACACCTTGTTGTGAATGCGGATGAATCTGAACCCGGAACATTCAAGGACAGATATCTGATGGAGTTCCTTCCTCATCTATTGATCGAGGGAATGCTGATTTCTTCTTACTGTTTAGGTTCCAATACTTCTTATATCTACATCCGTGGAGAATATTCATGGATTCCGGATATCCTTGAAGAAGCTATTGAAGAAGCCAAAGCAGCAGGATTTTTAGGTAAAAATATTTTAGGAACTGGTTTCGATCTTGAAATCTATGTACAGAGAGGTGGTGGAGCATATATCTGCGGTGAAGAAACTGCATTGCTTGAATCCCTTGAAGGAAAAAGAGGTAACCCAAGATTAAAACCGCCATTCCCGGCTGTAAAAGGTCTTTGGGAAAGACCAACGGTGGTAAACAACGTTGAATCTATTGCGGCAGTAGTTCCAATCATTGATATTACAGGTGCTGAGTATGCTAAAATAGGTGTTGGAAGATCTACAGGAACGAAATTGATTTCTGCTTGTGGAAACATCAACAAACCAGGTGTATACGAAATCGATATGACAATCACTGTGGAAGAATTCATCTATTCTGATGAATATTGCGGTGGTATCAAAGATGGTAAAAGATTAAAAGCTTGTATTCCTGGAGGAAGTTCTGTTCCGATTGTTCCGGCTAATTTATTGTTGAGAACCGTGAACGGAGAGCCAAGATATATGAACTATGAATCATTGGCAGATGGTGGTTTTGCTACCGGAACGATGATGGGTTCAGGAGGTTTCATCGTTTTGGATGAAGACCAGTGTATTGTAGATCACACCATGACATTGGCAAGATTCTACAACCACGAAAGTTGCGGACAATGTACTCCTTGCCGTGAAGGAACGGGATGGATGTACAAGATTTTAAAGAAAATCGAGAAAGGAGAAGGAAAAATGGAAGATATCGATCTACTTTGGGATATCCAGAGAAAAATCGAAGGAAATACGATTTGTCCGTTGGGTGATGCAGCAGCCTGGCCGGTTGCAGCAGCGATCCGTCACTTCAGAGATGAATTTGAGTGGCACGTGAAAAACCCAGAGTTGTCTCAGACACAAAACTATGGATTGGCACATTATGCAGATCCTATCCCGGCTGTTGAAAAGAATGCGTAGGTAAGATGAAAAAATTATTGGTTGTCGGCTTAATGATGTCGAATCTTGTATTTGCACAGAACAAGAAGAGTGATACCGTAAATTATAACAGATCCGTTGAAGAGGATTTGTCATATTTAGTGAGTGAGAAAGAGCAGATTAAAGCTGAGAAAAAGGAAAAGCCTTTACCACTAAGCAAAAAGGGTCAGGTTTTCGTATTTTATGGATGGAACAGAGCCGCTTATAGTAATTCTGACATTCATTTTACCGGAAACGGATACGATTTTCAGCTGAATAATGTAACCGCACAAGACAGACCTACAAAATTTGGAATTGTCTATTTTGATCCAAGCTGGTTTACTGTAACACAGTATAATTTCAGAATAGGATATTTCATTAAAGACAATTTAGCGTTGGTATTGGGGATAGACCATATGAAATACGTTATGGATCAGAACCAGACTGTAGGTTTCAAAGGACATATTTCAGATCCTGAATATGCAGCAATGGTTCAAAACGGGCAGGTTAATCTTGCAGATGAGAAGTTCCTTACTTTCGAACATACAGACGGACTTAATTATGAAAACTTAGGTCTTGAGAAATACAAAAATCTTGTTCATAAGAAAAATATAGATTTAGTATGGTCTTATGGGGCCGGAATCGGATTTATGTTTCCGAAAAGTAATGTAAAACTTTTTGGTAACGAAAGAAGTGATCGTTTTCACGTTGCGGGTATGGGAACCGATATCAGATCCAGTCTTAACTTAGTATTCTGGAAAAACTGGATGCTGAGATTAGAAGGAAAAGCAGGATATATCAATATGTGGGACATCAAAACCACGTTGAATAATAAGCCGGACAAAGCACGCCAGGATTTTGTTTTCGGACAGATTCTGGGAGGAATTGGATACACATTTAATACAAAGAAATATAAATAACAAAGCCTATTGCTTAACGCATAAAGCTTAAAGCATATCATATGAGCGAAGAAGTTAAAAAATTCAAAATAACTATAGACGGACAGACTACTGAAGTTTTGCCTGGTACTTCTATTCTGGAAGCTGCAAGACAAATCGGTGGTAAATCTGTACCTCCTGCAATGTGCTACTACAGCAAGTTGGAAACCAGTGGAGGAAGATGTAGAACTTGTCTTGTGGAAGTTTCTAAGGGATCCGAAGCAGATCCTCGTCCTATGCCAAAATTAGTAGCAAGCTGCAGAACTAATGTAATGGATGGGATGGAAGTAAAAAATCTTACTTCTGAGAAAGCTCAGGAAGGAAGAAAAGCCGTTACCGAATTCCTATTGGTAAATCACCCGCTGGACTGCCCTATCTGTGACCAGGCAGGAGAATGTCATCTTCAGGACTTAGGATATGAGCATGGTGTGGAAAATACAAGAACAGAATTCGAAAGAAATACTTACGAAGCTGATGATCTTGGACCGAACATCAAACTAAATATGAACCGTTGTATTCTTTGCGCAAGATGCGTACTGACTGCTAACCAGCTTACAGAAACAAGAGAACACGGTATCCTTTTCAGAGGAGATCACGCTGAAATTTCGACCTATTTAAATAAAGCTTTAGACAATGACTTCATTGGAAACGTTATCGACGTTTGCCCTGTAGGAGCATTAACAGACAGAACAGCACGTTTTGCAAGCAGAGTTTGGTTTACAAAACCGATGAACGCAACTTGTAAATGTGATAAGTGTTCCGGAAAAGCTGTTGTATGGTTTAAAGGAGACGAAATTGTAAGAGTAACTGCAAGAAAAGACCAGTGGGGTGAAGTAGAAGAATTCATCTGCGATACATGCCGTTTCGAAAGAAAAGCTTTATCAGACTGGAACATCGAAGGTCCTAGACATATCGACAGACATTCTGTAATTTCATTGAACCACTACGAAAAGCCTAAAGATGAGCTAAGAGTTTTAGACAATCCGATGGCTAAAGAAATCAGTGAAAAAGACGAAAAATAAAATTTGAAAATGAGGTAATTTGAAAATGAGAGTCTCTGTTGATGTGATTGCTACAATTTCCATCTTCCAGCTCCCATCTTCTAACCTTTAACATCTATAAAAATAAAAATGGATTTACTTACATTTAAACTTATACTTGTACTAGCACTTTTCCTGCTGTCACTTACGATTGCAGCCTACTCTACCTGGGCAGAAAGAAAAGTAGCCTCTATCATGCAGGATAGAATTGGTCCTAACAGAGCCGGACCTTTCGGATTGCTGCAGCCTCTTGCTGACGGTGGAAAATTCTTCTTTAAAGAAGACTTTACGCCTGCCAATGCAGAAAGATTCCTTTTCGTATTGGGGCCAGCTTTGGTAATGTTTATTTCATTGATTACAGGAGCTGTGATTCCTTGGGGTAAAAGTTTAAATATTGCAGGTACTTCTTTTGATCTTCAGGTAGCAAACATCGATGTTGGTGTACTTTTCATCATCGGTATGGCTTCCATCGGGGTTTACGGAATTATGATCGGAGGTTGGGCTTCGAACAACAAATATTCATTACTAGGTGCTATCCGTGCTTCTTCTCAGATGATTTCTTATGAATTGGCGATGGGATTAGCACTTCTTTCTATCATCATGATGTCAGGAAGTTTGGATTTAAAAGAAATCACTGAAAGTCAGACAACCGGAAAATTATGGGGCGTTATTCCTTGGGTTTCAGGATTGAACTGGAACATTTTCTACCAGCCGATTGCATTCCTTGTTTTCTTTGTAGCTGCTCTCGCAGAAACCAACAGACACCCTTTCGATTTACCTGAGTGTGAATCTGAATTGGTAACTGGATATTCTACAGAATACTCTTCCATGAAGTTAGGATTATATATGTTCGGAGAATATGTGAACATGTTTATTTCCAATGCTTTTATGGTTGTCCTTTTCTTTGGAGGGTATAACTATCCTGGTATTGAATGGGTAACTCAGAACTGGGGAGAAAATGCGGCAGGAATCTTAAGTATCGTGGCATTCCTTACGAAAACAGTAATCGGAATTCTGATCTTCATGTGGATCAGATGGACACTTCCAAGATTCAGATATGATCAGTTAATGCACTTAGGATGGAAAACATTAATCCCAATGGCATTGGTAAACCTATTAATTACAGGAGCTGTAATTTTAGCGTTCCAGTAAATTTGAGATTTGATGTTTGAAATTTGAGATTCAACTAATTGACTTTAAATTAGTAATTTTAAGAATAATAATTTCAAATATCAAATACATGGCAACGATAAATAATTTTGAAGATTTAGAAATATGGCAGCAATCAAGATGTCTTTGCCAATTGATTCAAAAAGAATGTTTGTTGAATCCAAAATTTCTAAACCACGATAAAAACCAGATTGACAGATCATCTGCATCAATTATGGATAATATAGCTGAAGGGTTTGAAAGAGAAGGTAATAAAGAATTTATAAACTTTCTTACCATGTCTAAAGGTTCTGCTGGAGAAGTTCGTTCTCAATTAATCAGAGCTTTTGACCGAAATTATTTAGATGAAGAAGTTTTTAATTTTTTAAAAAGCCAAACAATATCTTTGTCTAAACAGCTGTCAGGATTTATAAATTATTTGAAGATGACAGACCACAACGGAAATAAATTTAAAAGAAATAATAATTAATAATTAAGGGTTTGAGAGATAAAATCTTACTAATAAATTTCAAATCTCAAACTTCAAATTTCAAATTATATAATGAAATTAACTAACAGATCAAAAGTTGTTTCCAATAAAGAAATGACCCTTGCTGAAAAAATCTACCTTCCTGCCATCTTTACAGGGATGGGGATTACATTTAAGCATGCTGTAAGAACCGTGATAAAGGGTGCTCCCGCAGTATATTCGTATCCGGAAGTACAGAAACCAAGAACCACCATCTGGAGAGGCCAGCACGTTTTGAAAAGAGACGAAGAAGGCAGAGAAAGATGTACAGCTTGTGGACTTTGTGCGGTAGCTTGTCCTGCAGAAGCCATTACGATGACTGCTGCTGAAAGAACTAAAGAGGAAAGAGGTCTTTACAGAGAAGAGAAATACGCTTCAGTATATGAAATCAATATGCTAAGATGTATTTTCTGTGGTATGTGTGAAGAAGCTTGTCCTAAATCTGCCATCTATCTTACTGACAGATTGGTAGATGTAGAAACCAACAGAGGTTCTTTCATTTACGGAAAAGATAAATTAGTTGAAAAAATAAATGAAAGGATTGATATCACGACAAGACAATCCGAGAAACAAAAAAATGCGGTAAAATAATGGATCAGTTTTTATTTTTCTTGGTGGCGTTTTTAGCAGTGGCAAGTGCTGTTTACTTTGTATTTGCAAGAAATCCTCTTTATGCTATTTTGTCATTAATTGTTACGATGTTTTCAATTGCCGGAATGTACATTCTTCTCAATGCACAGTTCCTGGCAATCATCCAGATTATTGTTTACGCAGGTGCCATTATGGTACTTTTCCTTTACATCTTAATGATGCTTAACCTTAATAAGCAAGACGAAAGTAAGAAGAACAATACTTTAAAATTTGTTGGAGTTTTTACGGCAGGTCTTCTTTTGGTAGGCGTACTGGGAGTTTTCAGAGGAGTAAAAGACAATCACATTGTTGTTGAAAATGTAGACAGAGGTGTTGGTCTTACCAAAAATCTGGGTAGACTTTTGTTTAATGAATATGTTTTACCGTTTGAGCTTGCTTCCATCCTAATTCTGGCAGGTATTGTAGGCGCGGTATTAATCGGTAAAAAAGATTTATAAAATTATGGGAGAAGTAAATACATTTATACAAAGCATCCCTTTGGACTACTTCATCATTCTTTCATCAGTATTGTTCTGTTTGGGAGTAATGGGAGTATTGCTTAGAAAAAATGCTATTGTGATTCTGGGCTGTGTAGAGCTTATGCTGAATTCTGTAAACCTTTTATTGGCAGCTTTTTCAGCGTATAAAGGCAACGGCGACGGACAGCTTTTAGTTTTCTTCATTATGGTGGTAGCTGCGGCTGAAGTAGCAGTAGGTCTGGCAATTATTGCGATGCTATATAGAAACACCCGTTCTGTAGATGTGAGTATATTTAATAAATTAAGAGGATAAGAATGGAGAATCTAGTATATGCAATAGTACTTTTACCACTTTTAGGGTTTCTTATTAACGGGCTATTCGGGAAAAACCTTCCCAAAATATTGGTAGGATCTTTGGCTACAGCTATGGTTTTCGGATCATTCTGTATTGCGGTAAGTATTTTCATGAATTTCAATTCTGAAAGCCAGCCTGTTATTGTAAAAGCTTTTGAATGGTTTAGAGTAAACGGAGTTCAAATCAATTTTGGATTCCAGATTGATCAGCTTTCTTTAATGATGGTGATGATCATTACGGGTATCGGTTCACTGATCCACTTATACTCTATCGGATATATGAGTCATGATAAAGGATTCTACAAGTTTTTTACTTACCTGAATCTTTTCATCTTCTCGATGTTACTTTTAGTAATGGGAAGCAACTACCTTATCTTATTCATCGGATGGGAAGGTGTAGGTCTTTGTTCTTACCTGTTGATCGGATTCTGGTATACCAACGAAGAATACGGTAAAGCAGCAAGAAAAGCTTTCATCATGAACAGAATTGGTGACCTTGCGTTATTGATCGGTATTTTCATGATCGCTTCTCAAACCAATGCTGTAGATTATCTTTCTGTAGCAGAAAACGCTTCAAAATTTGAATTAGACGGAACAGTGATTATCTTTATCACAGCGAGTTTATTCATCGGTGCTACCGGTAAATCGGCTCAGGTTCCATTATATACATGGTTACCGGATGCAATGGCCGGACCAACTCCTGTATCAGCGTTGATCCACGCGGCAACGATGGTTACAGCAGGTATCTATTTGGTAGTAAGATCCAACTTCTTATTTACTTTAGCACCAACTGTACAGGGAGGAATTTTATTCATCGGATTCTTAACCGCTGCTTTAGCAGGATTCTATGCATTACGTCAGAACGACATCAAAAAAGTATTGGCATACTCTACAGTTTCACAGCTTGGATTTATGTTCATTGCTTTAGGTCTTGGAGCATACACAACAGCAATGTTCCACGTAATGACACACGCTTTCTTTAAAGCTTTATTATTCTTAGGTGCAGGATCTGTAATCCATGCGATGAGCAACGAACAGGATATGCGTTTCATGGGAGGTCTTAAAAAATATATTCCTCTTACCCACGCTACATTCCTTATCGGAACATTAGCCATCTCAGGTTTCCCTTTATTATCAGGGATGATCTCTAAAGACGAAATTTTAGTAGCAGCTTTCGCTAAAAACCCTGTTTACTGGGTAATTCTATTTGTTTTAGCGGCAATGACTGCAACTTATATGTTCAGACTATACTACCTGACATTCCACGGAGAATTCAGAGGAACAGAAGAACAAAAACACCACTTACATGAAAGCCCGTCTAATATGACATTACCATTGATCGTATTGGCTATTCTTTCTGTAATCGGAGGTTTTATCAACCTGCCACACTTCATCGGTCACGGGCACTATGCTAAACTGATGGAATGGTTAAAGCCAGTTCTTACGGAACAAAGCTACAGCCAGATGGAAGCTACTCTTTCAGGAGTGCCTTTCAATACTGAAATGATCTTATTAGCAGCTACAGTATTAATGTTCTTCACTGTATGGTTCATCGTTAGAAATACTTATGTAAGTAAGAAAAAGATGGCTGTTGCAGAGGAAAACTATACCGGATGGGAAAAGCTTTCTGCTAAGAAATTATACGTTGACGAACTTTACAACGCATTGATTGTAAAAACTGTTGAAGGATTAGGACGCGGAGGAAAAATGTTTGATAAGGGTATCTTAGACCGTTTTGTAAACTTTGTAGGTGATGGTGCTGAAGACAGCGGAAAAGCTATGAAGCGTGTACAGAACGGAAATGTAGAGACATATATCCTTATCATGTCTTTAGCGGTGGGAATTATATTAATTGTTAACTTTTTATTACAATAATAATGTCTTGTTTGTTATTAACATTATTACTATTACCTCTAGTAGGTTCGGGATTAGTTTTTGCCTGGAAGAATAATTCCAGCAAATATTTGGCGCTTGGAATTGCATTGGTACAAATGCTCCTTACGTTTTACGTACTTTCGGATTTTGATTTTACTCCGACAGTAGACAGCGTATTGCAGCATGAGATCAATTATCCATGGTCACGATTTATGAAAAGCTCTCTTCACTTCGGTATCGATGGGATGAGCATGCTTCTTTTATTATTGACCAACATTCTGGCTCCAATCATTATTTTATCATCTTTCAATGAAAATGTAAACTACAGAAATACATTCTACGGACTGATTCTGTTGATGCAGTTTGGTCTTGTAGGAGTGTTCACTTCTTTAGACGGATTGTTATTCTACATTTTCTGGGAAGTAACTTTGATTCCAATTTGGTTCATTGCCGGACTTTGGGGACAAGAGAATAAAAGGTTCGAGTTCACTACGAAATTCTTCGTATATACATTCGTGGGATCACTATTTATGTTAGCCGGATTGATCTATGTGTACAACCACTCTGCATCATTCGCTTTAACAGATTTATATAATGCGCAATTGAACGAAGTACAGCAGACTGTGGTATTCTGGTTTATTTTCTTTGCTTTTGCAGTGAAATTACCGGTATTTCCTTTCCATACATGGCAGCCTGATACGTATACCTACTCTCCTACTCAGGGATCCATGTTATTATCAGGGATCATGCTGAAGATGGCAGTATACGGTGTAATGCGTTATTTACTTCCAATCACTCCACTTCCGATTGCCGGAATTTCAGGACAGATCGTAATTATTCTTGCTATTGTAGGAATTGTTCACGGTGCGTTGATCGCTATTATCCAAACGGATATGAAGAGAATCATTGCGTATTCTTCTTTCTCTCACGTAGGATTGATGGTAGCAGGGATCTTCGCTTCTGCAGTAGTTACTTTAAGAGGAACTTTCAATGTAGAAGGTGCTGAAGGAGCTTTGGTACAGACATTTGCTCACGGTATCAACGTAGTAGGTTTATTCTACTGCTGTGATATTTTATATAAGAGATTTAAATCAAGAGACATCAGACAAATGGGTGGTTTAGCTAAAGTAGCGCCTAAGTTTGCGGTGTTGTTCCTGATCATCATATTAGGTTCAATGGGAGTTCCATTAACCAATGGATTCATCGGGGAATTTATTTTGTTGAAATCTGTTTATGATTTTAACGGAACAGCAGCAGTAATTGCTGGTCTTACGGTAATTCTTTGTGCGGTGTATTTATTGAGATTCTACGGAAAAGCAATGTTTGGAGAAGGAGATGAAGCCGTTTTAAGTACAGCAAAAGATTTATCAGGCGTAGAATTTTCTGTATTGGCAAGTTTAGCGGTTTTTGTGATTTTACTAGGTATTTTCCCACAACCGGTAATCGACATGGTGAGTAGTTCGGTGAAGTTTATCTACCAATCAATGGTAAGTTAATTTGATATTTTAAGAAATGAGTGTTTTAATTATTGTTTTCCTAACGGCAGTTATTGCGTTATTTTCAGGAGTTTTTGAACAAGGAAAATTCGCAAGATACATTGGGATTTTGGGATTAATCATTGCATTGTACGTAAGTTTTATGCCGGAATGTTCGTTTTTCGATCATTACAAGCATATGTATGAGTACAGTGACAATACCGCATTATTCACTAAAATATCAATCGTAACAACTTTATTATTATTCTTCCTGGGCGGTTTTGCATTCAGCAATCACAGAAGCCACCAGTCAGAATTATATGCATTAATGCTATTCGCATTATGTGGAGGGATCATCCTTTTCGGATACCAGAACCTGGTGACGATGTTCTTAGGAGTTGAGATCCTTTCTATTCCATTATATGTAATGGCTGGAGCTAACAAAACTGATCTGAGATCCAACGAAGCTTCTATTAAATATTTCCTTATGGGTGCATTCGCAACAGGTTTCTTACTGTTCGGTATTGCGTTCATCTACGGAAGTGCAGGAAGTTTTGATCTTTACAAGATTCATGATTTTGGAGTAGCTAATTCAGGGAATGTAATGTTCATCTTAGGAGTATTACTTATTCTTTGTGCATTGGCGTTCAAAGTAGCTTTGGCACCTTTCCACATGTGGAGCCCTGATGTATATGCAGGTTCTCCTTCATTAATCACAGCTTTCATGGCGAGTGTAGTAAAGATCTCAGGATTCTTTGCGCTGTTCAGATTGATGACGCTTGGCTTCGCTGGGGTAACTCACGAGTGGATTAATGTTTTAGGTGTATTCTTAATCATTACTTTACTTTTGGCAAACGTTATGGGTCTTGCTCAGACAAATGCAAAAAGAATGTTGGCATACTCTTCAGTATCTCACGCAGGATATATCGGATTGGTATTCTTCGGAATGACGAGCCTTTCTACTTATAACCTTGCCTTCTATCTGTTTGCTTATTCTTTATCTACAGTAGGAGTTTTCATGTGCCTGATCTGGGTAGAGAAATTAAAGAGAGAAACGTCTTTCGGAGCCTTCAAAGGATTGGCAAAAACTGAACCTTTATTAGCAACAGCTGCAACAATCTCTATGCTTTCAATGGCAGGAGTTCCGTTAACAGCTGGTTTCATGGGGAAATTTGCTTTATTCTCCCAGGCTATGAACGGTGCAGCTTTCTTAGTATTGGTAGCTGTGTTAGGTTCTGCCCTATCTATTGCTTACTATTTAAGACTGATCATTGCGATGTTCTTCTTTAAAGAATCAACATTCAAATCATCAGAAAAAGTAACCCTTACTTACAATATCATTGGAGTAGTTGTTATTGCTTTGATCATCATCCTTGGAGTTTTCCCGGATCTATTTGCAAGAATGTTCGGATTGTAAAATCAGAACTCTACAATATAAAAAGCACAACTTCTCAGTTGTGCTTTTTTATTATCTTATTTAAATAATTAATATCTTACCCAAAAAATTACAATTTTTGTTTATCAGTAAATCTATAATCTGTCTGTATAAAAAACAGTAAGGAATTATAAAATACCTTACAGAGTTTCCCAAAGCACCTGCAAATTATGTACAATAAAATAAAAATTCCACACGATCAATATTCTCCTTTTTTCATAACTTTACTTTAAATTTTTCAGCTCTTGGCTAATCTCTATAAAAAAGACTCTCCCTTTCAGGTTTATATATCATTCAAAAAATATTTGGATGTTCTGGAACATATCCGATATAATGACAGATTGGAATACAGGGTCAATTATGCGGAGTCTTTACTAGAGAGCACCAGAAATTTTAAAGATCTTAGAGAAGGATTTCAGGACACGACCCTTCTTGAAAAACATGAAGACCTCATCAGACTACTTCTTGCTGATCTTTTCCCAACGGGTCTTACCAAAAACGAAATAAAAGCAGCAAGTATTCCGCTTTCCAATATTACTTTCAACTATACCGAAAGGTTTAAAGATATTCTGAAAGACGCAGGAAAAGACTTCGAAATAGAACTCAGAAATATTTCAGATAATGAATTTTATGTATTCTGCTGTTGTCTGATTCTTCAGAGCTACTTCAAAAAAGATATTAAAAGTACCATTCCGTTTTATTATGATATTCCCAACAAACAGGGAATCATGAAACATTATAAAATTACGGTCAATTCAGATTTTACCGAAATAACGCCTACAGAAGAAGCCAGAATTCCATCTGATGACGTTCTGGATATGCTTCTGGAAAATCTTGATGACTTTAAGCTTTGGAAGAAATATTTCCCATCTCAATCCTGGATATTGAAAGGATTTACCATTATTTCACTGGTAGACTGCACCTCTGAAGTTGCCCTTTCTGATCTGAAATCAAGCATGATTGAAATTGATCCGGAAAATATGAATCCCAACGAAAATCTTACGGAAATTTTCAAATCTTATTTTGATGTTCCGGAACTCAGTTTCGGGTTAATGACATTCAATAAAAAGGAACAGAAACTGGATAAGCTCCCGATCTATGAGAGTCTTCTTACCAACCATATCCTGGATTTCTGGATCAATGCATTTGATGAAGAAACGCGTAAGAGTACTTTTAATAATTTAAATCACAATTCAAAACCTGTAGTCGTTTCCAATGTAAATAACCTGGAAGAAAATGTCAAGCTGCTTCCTTCCTTCAGTATTTTAAAGGATAATAATGTGAACAGTTTCATGGTAATTCCTATCATGAAAGATGGTGAACTCCTTGCGATCATGGAATTCACCTCTCCTATTGCCGGAAGTTTCAATGGTTTAAAACTAAAAAAACTGGAGTTTTTCACCGATATGGTTCTTTTTTCTCTGAACAGATTTTACTTTGAGAAAAATTACCAGATTGAAGCTATTATCCAGCGTGAATA
The DNA here is from genome assembly GCF_030846215.1 of Chryseobacterium sp. WLY505. Classification (NCBI taxonomy): domain Bacteria; kingdom Pseudomonadati; phylum Bacteroidota; class Flavobacteriia; order Flavobacteriales; family Weeksellaceae; genus Chryseobacterium; species Chryseobacterium sp. WLY505. Next base: position 119,002 of record NZ_JAVCWI010000009.1, read on the forward strand.
TACAACCATCCATGACAGTGTGGTCTGGAAATTCAGAAATGAAGCTGAGAAATATTTTACGGCATCGCTGGGAAAAAAAATATACACCTTAAAGCAGATTGCATTCAAAAATCTGACTCCTTTGTTTGGGGTTTCAGATATCCGTTCTTCTTCTGAAAAACGTTTTAATCTGATGCTGCAGGATCTTAATCAACAAATTGAATGGCTGAATGAAGTTTTGACACTCACCAATTCCGATTCGGAAAAATTTGTACTGGCACTGGATGTTTTTGAGAATGAGATCAACAACGAGATCAAAGCAGATACGGAACAACGTTTTCAGAGATTGTTAAGAGAAGAAATTCATCCTTTTTTACAAGGGAAGCTGGAAATTAAAACGTCCAGGGAAATAAAAGCAAAGATCAAAGACTATTTCTCCCACATCTTTACTTCTACAGATCTGTTTTATCATCACAGAAAAAACCTTGATGATTCTATCACTCTGGTCAACCGGAAACTGGCAGATATGCTGGACGAAAGCCAGGTAAAAGCACAGGAAATTTTCCCGCACTACTATGAAAGATTTAAGTCAGACGGTGTGGAACATAATCTGTACAGTGGCTCTACCATCGCTCCTGACCTGCACTATACTTCGAAAGTAGTTCACAAACTGAGATACTGGCAGCTGAAAACCATCTGTAAAATGGAACTTGAATTTCAGTCGTTCAAAAAGTATCTTCCGGTACCACTTGATATTGCTTCACTGATTTTCGTATATAATGAAAAAATAGACATCCGTTTCAGAATGGATGAAAAACGCTTTGATGTAGACGGAGCTTACAATTCCTATTACGAGATTATCAAAAAGCGACTGGATAAAGCCCATATCAAAGATTCTTCAGAACGCATCACTGCTCCCGGAAAAATTACGATCGTTTATTTCGGCATGGAAAACCAAAAGGAATATCTGGATTATATTTCTAAACTCCAGAAAAAAGGAGTTTTACAAAATGACGTAGAATTTTTAAGAGTAGAAGATCTTCAGGGAATTACAGGATTGCTGGCGCTGAGGGTATCTTTTACACTTCCGGAGGAATAGAAAACTAATCCACAAAATAAGTATCCGGTTTCTTCAACTCCCCTTGTGGAATTCCTGCCTGCTCACAAATAGAAAACTCAATCGTACGACAGATGCTGTTCAATGCAAGGTCATTTTCCTCTTCGCCAAAAGGTTCACCAATCTCCTGAATAATGGCATCAAGAGCAATAAAGGTGTAGCTGATCAACAAAACGATCAAAGGCATCATCCAGCCTAAAGAATCTACCAGCCCGAAAGGAAGCCAGAAACAATAGAGATAAACAGTACGATGCAGCAAAACACTGTAAGCAAAGGGTAATGGTGTATTGTAAATCCTCTCACAGCCTCCGGAAATATTAGAAAACTGGTTCAGCTGATGATCCATCGAAGTCATGACAATGGTATCTATATTTCCTTTTTTATTCTGTTCGTTGAGCCAATCTGCAATAAATCCAAGAATAATATTGGGAATAAATTTCTTATTCTTCACCTGTTCTAATTGTTCAGATGAAAGCAGTCTCTCAAGATGTTCTGTACCAGATTTATCTCTTAATTGAAAATTCAGTGACCAGGAAAATGCAGAGATCAGCTTGATGATTCTCTCTTTTTCCTCTTTAGCTTGAGGAGAAGAATCATTCACTAAGGATAAAATCTGTCTTGTGAGAGATCTGGTCTCAATGACAAGTAATCCCCACAGTTTCCGTCCTTCCCAGAAACGGTCATAACTTGCAGAATTACAGAAACCCATAAAAATAGCGAGCGCCAATCCTATCAATGTAAAGATGGTAGGATTAAGATGTACTTTATAGTCAAAGATTTTTCCTTTGAAAAAATAGATAGCTAAGGAAAACAGCGTGATAATGGAAAGCTGAACAACAATTTTCTTTAATACGGATCCTCTCCATATAAATAACATTTTCAGCCAATTGGTACGCTGTCTGACAATCATTTGTGTGTATGTTTATTAATTAAAGACTAAGAAAAGCCACTCCGAAAGATAAAACGGAAATAATAATTCCAGCCATAAAGATCTTATAGGTAATGGATAAAAGCTTATACTTCCTGTTAAGAACTTTTCCCAGATAATACAGGTCCTTCACCATAGAATCATAGATATAATCCCTGTCTTTAATAAGGTCTTTCATCGCATTGTTATAATCGTCAAACAACATCTGCTGAAAGTTCCCAAAGAAAAGCAGGTTTACTTTTCTGTTGGTAATATCTTCAGAAGTAAATGTTGATTTTGTTACATTCGGTTTGGTGGACAGAATCGCAAATATAATCGTCAGTACACTAGACAGCAATAATATGAAACTTGGAAGAATTAAATGTGAATTTTTTGGAGCATCCAGCTTCGGAACCAATACAGAAAGACAGACCGAGATAATAATGGCATTTACCGATAAAAGAATATTGGCTTTACTGTCTGCAATGTCACTTAATCTTGTATGATTGTTCAGTGTAACTCTGAATAAGGTATCTACACTTCTGTCTGATTTTTCCTTTTCTTTTTTACCTTCCGAAACGTCTTTTTTATTTTCTTTTTTCTCCTCTTCTTTTTCCAGCTTCTTTTCGATCTTTTTGATGTTTTTCTTTTTCAGAGGTTCCCAGTTTTCCTTGGCATAATCCGTATAAAAAGTATGCTTATTTTTCAGCATATCCAGATTTCCGGCATTCCATTCTTCATTGGAAAAACATCTTACATTGGTAAGTTCCCATTCTTTTCTTAAAGCATCGGAAATATCACTGTAATCATGGCCTGCAAAATGGCTGAAATCGGCATCCTTTACAATTTTTTCCAATAGATTCTGAGGTTCGTAATGTATTTTAGTGGCAAGAATCAGTTTTTCAACATCTGCAATATAGTTTTCAGGATAATTTTCCTGTTGTAAAAAGGCTTTCATCACCTCCACACTTCTTTCCTCATGGTTCAGGGCACATTCTATATACCCCGTATCATGAAACCATAATGCTACGAGTACCTTCTCCTGATCCTCCTCAGAAACAGGGGTATTTTTCATGATTTCCTCAGCCTTATTCACTGTATAGGCAGTATGGATAAAATTATGATAAAAATATACTGAAGATAACTTATCTTTGAATAAGATTTCAACATAATTTTTAGCTTTTTGTAAAATGCTCATCCCTGAAATTTTGTTAATGTAAATTTATGAATTTATCCTTTAAAACTCATCTAAAAAATACTTCTATTGTTCTTAGAACAGTAATGTCCGCAGGAGTCCTTTATTCCTGTGCTACCTATAACGTGCAAAAGGGCGAAAACTTATATGAAGTAAAAGATTCCGAAATAAAATCCGATAATGATTTTAAACTTTTTCTGGTTGGAGATGCAGGAAACTCAGATGAACCTCAGGCACAAAAAACTCTGAATTTACTGAAAAGTAAACTGGATTCTGCAGATAGCAATTCTATGCTGATCTTTTTGGGCGACAATATCTATCCCAATGGGATGCCTAAAGAAACAGATAAAGATTACGCCACAGCAAAGCAGAAACTGGAAAATCAGCTTTCCATAACCAAAAATTTCAAAGGGAAAACACTTGTAATTCCGGGCAACCATGATTGGTATAACGGATTGGAAGGGTTGAATAACCAGGAAGCACTGGTTAAAAAATATCTTGATGATAAAAAAGCTTTCTTACCAAAAAACGGCTGTCCTATTGATGATATCAATGTTTCCAAAGATATCAAACTTATTGCCATCGATACAGAATGGGTGATTGCCAACTGGGACAATTATCCCGGAATCAACAAAAACTGCAATATCAAAACCCGTGAAGATTTTTTCACAGAATTTAAAGATCTGATCATTAAAAATCAGGGAAAAAAAATAATTGTTGCCCTACATCATCCCATCATCAGCAGTGGAACTCATGCAGGTTTTAATTCTGCAAAATCCCATCTCTTTCCTTTAAAGAGTAAAGTTCCTGTTCCTGTGGTGGCAAGTGTAATCAATATATTGAGAAGTTCCTCAGGAGCCAGTCCTGAAGATATCAATAATCAGCATTATGCAGATCTGGCCAACCGACTGAAAAGTATTGTTCAGGATAAAGAAAACATTATTTTCGTATCCGGCCATGACCATAACCTGCAATATCATGAAGATGGAAACTTAAGACAGATCATCAGTGGTGCAGGTTCTAAAACAGATCCCTCTACCATTGTAGAAAAAACAGACTTTTCCTACGGAGGCAGTGGTTTTGCGGTTTTAAATTTCAGAAAAGATGAAAGTACAGATGTTGAGTATTTTTCAACCAAAGATGCCCAGCTTCAAAAGCTTACTCATATTTCCGTGATTTCCAAACCGGATGTATTTATCAATAATTTCCCCAATTCTTTTCCTGCCACATTTTCTTCCACCATTTACCCGGTAGCGCTTACTGAAAAAAGAAAGTTTTACCGTTGGCTTTGGGGAGATCATTACAGAAGATATTATGGAATTCCTATTGAGGCTCCAACCGCTAATCTTTCAGAATTGAACGGAGGATATATTCCTTTCCGGGAAGGTGGAGGAAACCAATCCAACAGTTTACGATTGAAATCTGCAGACGGACAGGAATTCGTCATGCGTGGAGTGAAAAAAAGTGCCATCCGTTTTCTGAATAATATGGCTTTCCAGAAAAGCACATTGGGAGAAGAGCTTGCAGATACATTCCCAGAAAAATTTTTACTTGATTTTTATACGACCAATCATCCGTTTACCCCATTTACGATTGGAAATATGTCAGAAAAACTGGGTATTTTTCATAGTAATCCGAAACTGTATTATATTCCCAAGCAGCAGGCTTTGGGAAGATATAACGAAAACTACGGGGATGAAATGTATATGATTGAGGAACGTTTTTCTTCCGATCCCAAAACATTAGCTTATCTTGACCATGCAAAAGACATCGTTTCCACCGATGATGTCCTTAAAAACCTTGGTAAAAGTGATAAATATTCTGTAGACAGGGAATCCTATATCAGAGCAAGATTATTTGATATGCTTATCGGTGACTGGGACAGACATTCCGACCAGTGGAAATGGGCGCAATACGAAGAGGGTGATAAAGTGATCTATAAACCCATTCCAAAAGACAGGGATCAGGCATTCAGTAAATATGACGGGGCGGCCTTTAAAATCATTATGAATGTTCCTGCCATCCGTCATATGAAAACCTTTACAGAAGATATCAGCAGTGTAAAATGGCTCGCTATGGAACCTTATCCGATGGATCTTGTATTCTTAAAAGGTGCAGACCAGAATGAATGGGAAACCCAGGCCAAATATATTCAGGAACATCTTACGGATGCGGATATTGATGAAGCATTCCACAATCTTCCTAAAGAAGTGCAGGATGACACCATTGCTGAAATTCAGAGAAAACTGAAAACAAGAAAAACCAAACTTCAGAGCTATGCAGCACAGTATTATGATGTACTGCAGAAAAAAGTTCCTTTGGCAGGAACGGTACATCCTGATAAGTTTATCATCACCAAAAACGGACATTCCGTACTGGTACAGCAATATTATCTGGGTAAAAACAAAGATCAGAATGAGCTGGTTTTTGAAAAAACTTATCACGATTCTAAAACAAAAGAATTATGGATCTACGGACTGGAAGATGATGACACCTATGTGGTGACAGGAAGCGGAAATCCGAAAATGACGATCCGACTGATTGGCGGATATAACCATGACACCTACAACGTTGCAGATGGAAGAAAAGTGAAAATCTACGATTTTAAATCTCAGAAAAACACTTACAATTCCGGAAATGCAACCAAGAATATTACGGATGATTATGACATCAACAGCTATAATTATAAGCATCCTAAATATAATTCCGTTGCCGGATATCCCAACCTGGATTACAACCCGGATGACGGGGTGATTGTAGGCGTTCTGGCCAATTACACGGTGAATAATTTTATCCGTGACCCATTTACTCAGAGACACAGTTTAAAAGCTAATTTTTATACGGCTACAGCAGGATTTAGCCTTACCTACAAAGGTGTATTTAAAAAAGCAATCTCAGGTTGGGATATCAACCTTGATGCATTTTATACAACACCAAGATTCTCTCAAAACTTCTTTGGACTTTCCAATGAAAGTGAATATGACAAAGAAGATACAGAAAGAGAATACAACAGAGCCAGAATTTCCAAATTCAACTTTGCTCCATCCATCTCTCAAAAGAGCTGGATGAACCTAAGCCACCAGTTTCAACTGACTTTTGAAGATAATAAAGTACAGAGAAAGGCTGACCGTTTCATCAACCAGTCACCGGATGTGAGACCTGGCGTGTTCAACAGCCAGCAGTTTTTAGGAGCCAATTATACCTTTGGTTATAAAAATGCGGATAATACAGCCTTTCCTACTCTTGGACTGGAATTTATGCTGAATGCTGACTGGAAGGCAACCCTTTCCGATTTTAATAAGAATTTCGTGACCATAAAAGGAAAGTTGGCTATTGATCACAGGATTGATAAAAAAGGGAAATTTGTATTCGCCAATTCCAGCAATGTGATGTGGATTAATAACAATAATTTTGAATTTTATCAGGCTGCAGCTATCGGAGGTAATAATGGAATGAGGGCCTTCAGAAACGAGAGATTCTCAGGAAGATCCTATTTTACCAATAACTCGGAAATCCGATGGGATTTTGGAAGAGTAAGAAATAATATTGTACCTGCCAATATGGGGATTCTTATCGGATATGATACCGGTCGTGTCTGGAATGACCATGAAAATTCCAGAAAATGGCATCAGTCTGTGGGTGCAGGAGTATGGCTGAGTATTGTGGAAATGATGTCTGCAAGATTGAATTATTTCTATGGTTCAGATGGCGGAAGAATTTCTGCCGGAGTGGGAATGAAATTTTAAAGCTTCTATAGGAAAAAGTTGATGACCACTCTTATAACGATCACCTCAAATCAATTTTTGTAAAATGTAATAATTAAAATTTTATCTTTACATTTTTGACTGATACGACAAATATGGCTTTTAATTAAAAGCCATATTTTCAATGGTATAAGTACAGATATCTTTCTTATATTCCCAAAATTCAGGTTGACAAATTAAATTTATTTGAATTTCAGTGCAACGTAATTTGATGATTTATCCATTCATTACAAAAAGAAAACCTAAAGATCTGATTATATCGGCCATAAGAAAAAATCTCAGGAAAGTAGATAAATATCTACAAGAAATTAAAAAAATCACAAAATAGTGACATTTAAAAAAAATAATTAATCCACATAATTATTTCACGTATTATTGATATAGAAAAGTCCTTCTCTCACTCAATAGTATTCACTTTTTTACAAATTACGGGTTATAAAAAAAAGATAATTTTGTTATCAAAAATAACAATAGATCAATCCGATGAAAAAAAGATTATGGATGACATTCTTTCTAATCATGTCATTTTTAGCCAATGCTCAAATAGGAATATTAACCTCTACTCCACAGAGAACACTGCACGTTAATGGTTCATTACAGCTGGTAAAAGAATTCAATGTAGGAGGGTCTGAAAATGTTCAGGGTACTGCAGGAAAGGAGGGAGAGTTTTTAAGTTCCAACGGGGCCGGAACATCACCTGTATGGAGAACTGTAGAATCGCAAAATTTTTTAAAGATTGTTTTTACGGGCCAGAAAACAAATATCTCACCCAGCACAGGCAGTTATACAGGGAGCAGCAGCGCAACAGACTATGACGGACCATCCAGAAATTATGTCTATAATATCGTCAATAAGATAGATAATAATTATGTTTCCTATGATGCCAATACAGGGATATTCACAGTTAACAGGACCGGATATTATAACATTTCAACTTACTTTTCTTATAACTTAAGCTTGAATGGAACCAATCAGACTGCGGGGACAGCAATCTCAAGACTTCAGAGAAGTTCAGATATGAGTGATTATATTTCGGCAGTGTCTACTGGACACGGAGAAAGAACAGAAAATATATATCATCAGCTGACAGGTATAAAGCTTCTCAATTCCGGAGAAACCTTTTCTCTGAGATCCGTTTATACTCAGAACTTCAGATTAACCTCAGGCAATATCAGCATTTCTTATCTGCTTCCTTAGAATTGAAGCCCTGCAGTTTTACTGAACGCCTCAGATTCTTCACAGGTCATACTATTGAAAACAGAAATACTTTGCACGATCAACAACAAAATACTTAATCTAATGAAAAAAAAATTATTACTGACATCGTTCCTAATCATGTCATTCGTAGCCAATGCGCAAGTGGGAATACTAACACCAACTCCGCAGAGAACATTGCATGTTAACGGCTCACTGCAGCTGGTAAAAGAATTAAACGTTGGAGGTTCTGAAAGTGTACAGGGTACCGCAGGTAAAGACGGCGAATTTTTAAGTTCCAACGGCGCCGGTACAGCTCCTACATGGAGAAGTATAGAATCTCAGAATTTTTTAAAAGTAGTTTTTGTAGCGAATAAGGATAATATATCACCCAGTTCCGGCAGCTATACCGGAAGCCACCTAACCGGAACTTTTGAAAACTTTTCTAAAAATTTCATCTATAATATTGTTAACAAAATAGATAATAATTTTATTTCCTATGATGCAAACACTGGGATATTTACGGTCAATAAAGCAGGTTTCTATAATGTAGCAACCTACTTTACATATGATTTAAACCTCAATGGAACCAATCAGACAGAAGGAACAGCAACATCACAACTTCAGAGAGAGGCTGATACCCAAAACTTAGTTTCAGCAATATCAACAGGACATGGGGAGAGAACAAACTATGTATATCATCAGCTTACAGGCATACAATCTTTTGCTGCCGGAGAAACTTTCAGGCTCAGATGTATATACACCCAGGATTTCAGATTATCAAAAGGTAATATCAGTATCTCCTATCTTACGCAGTAAACAATGCAAGCGTCATCATTTCCATAACATTCATCCATTTTAAAACCCTACAGATTCCTCTGTAGGGTTTATTTTATCTGCTATTGCAATGGAAAATATAATAGCACCTGGCCATTATTATCGTAATTGTAGGTCCATTTTGATTTGGATATGCCTGGCTGCGGAGGTACACCGGTATCAGGATAATCAGCATATTCAGTCACTGATTCCTTAGCTCTGAAATTATTTTTTGATAAACTCTTTTCATAAAAATCATCATTAATCAAAAATAATTTTTTAAATGGATTTTTAGCATTGTCAAAATCTGAATACAACGTAGTGGTGAACTGCTTGTCCTTACCACTCGTCTTTTCTAATGTTTCACTTTTAGAGAGATTACTATTTGCATCAAAGTAATATGTTGTAAAAAATTCCTGATAACCAAGTTTAGTATATACACTTACCGTATTGGATCCATAGGTATAAGTTCTTGTCATCTCAAGTTCGGCAACAGTTCCATTCTTATAATACTTTTCAGCCTTAACAGGTCTGTTGTTTTCCATCAGGTAAGAAGTCGTTCTATATCCGGAAGTCATTTCCGGTTCAAGATAATCTACTTGTACCTTATTGTTTGTATAACTTAACTGAGTAATTACATCAGGATAAAAAAATTGAGAATTTCCGGTTACGAAATAGTTTCTTCCAAGCATTTTCTGTAAACGTCCATTTTCGTAGAAAAACCGATAGTATTTATCTGGACTCATTAATGCTGTGCGCTGATCCATCAGAAAAATATACCCTTTATCAGGTTGTAAATCTTCAGTTTGATTTTCATTTACAGTTATAAACTCATCATTAGTACTACTGCAAGAGGATAACCCTAGTACCAATAAGATATAAAATATTTTTTTCATAGTTATTTAATCAGCTGCAAAGATAAAGGTTATAGTGAAAAACTATACACATTTCCCCCTTCATCTTTCCCTTTCTCATCTGCTATCATTAATGTTTTATCATCAAAGAATACCAGAGCTTCCTTCTGGGAATTATGATTCAAAGGAATTTTTTGAATTTTAGCAGTACTGAAATTATCTGCAGTAAACCCACTCAGAACATGAACATTTTTATGGGTAAGCAACACGATTTTATCTTTTGTACTGTTGATACTCGCAGAGGTAATAGCAGCATCATTATACCCTCCATCAAGCTTTAATTTTCCTATAAGCTTCGCTTCAAAATCACCCTCCTTATTCGGTAACTGGAATACAAGGAAAGTTCCGTCAAAACCTTTGCTTCTGTTTTTGGTGAATAAGTAAAAATTTCCGTCCATTTCAACAAAAGCTTCACAGTCATACAACAGATTTGATTTTTTTGGAGGGAACTCTGTCTGCCCCTGATAATGGAATTTTGTAGTCTGGGTAACTTTGGTTACAATTTGTTTGGTATCTTTTAAATCTGTTTTTAAGATCGCCAGATCCTGTCTGTTATTGTCATTATTTCCAAAATCTCCGATATAGATATTTCCCTGAGAATCAGATATAATATCTTCCCAGTCTGTATTTTCAGCATTTTCTACCGGTATTTTTGCCAGCATATCGCCTTTATCGCTTAATCCGTATACTGCATTTTTATTTCCCCTGTCTTCTATCACCCAGATGGTTTTCTTATCTTGCGACAAAGTAATTCCGGAAACTTCCTTCAACTTTTTCGGTAAGGAAAACTGAACTTTCAATTCATCCTCCTTCGTAGGGGAATTCTGAGCTTTTGGATTGCAGCTGAATAAAAGAAAAGCAGGTAAAATAAGAAAACGTAACATATTTATTTTTTATTTTTTAATTGAATGTAAGAAGCATTAATTGTTCCAATCGGCAACTATGAAAGTTTTTTTGCTTTTTCCCAGAGAACATCCATTTCTTCCAGAGACATATCTGCCAGTTTTAAATCCTGCTCCTCGGCAAGACCTTCCATCTTTTGAAATCTTGAAATAAACTTCAGATTGGTTCTTTCCAACGCAGAATCCGGATTGATTCCTGAAATCCTTGCATAATTAATCAAAGAGAAAAATACATCACCCAGCTCCTGCTCTTTTTTATCCAAATCAGTCTCTGCATGAAACTCCTGAATTTCTTCATCTACCTTTTTCCAGGCGTCTTCAGCATCGTGAAACTCAAAACCGATTCCTTTTACCTTATCCTGAATTCTGTAGGCTTTCACCAAACTCGGCAGACTTTTCGGAACTCCACCCAAAATAGATTTATTTCCTTCTTTTAATTTTAATTTTTCCCAGTTCTGCTTCACTTCTTCTTCATCCTTCACTTCCGTATCTCCATAGATATGAGGATGACGAAAGATCAACTTTTCATTCAGGGAGTTGATAACATCTGCAATGTCAAAGCTTTCTTTTTCCGAACCTATTTTAGCATAAAAAACCAGATGAAGCAGGACATCGCCCAACTCTTTCTTTATTTCCTGTAAATCATTCTGCAAAATGGCATCTGAAAGTTCATAAGTCTCCTCAAGGGTAAGATGGCGAAGGGATTCTAACGTTTGTTTCTGATCCCATGGACATTTTTCACGCAAATCATCCATAATATCCAGTAATCTTCCAAAGGCGTCCAGTTTCTCTTGTTTCGTATTCATAGTTTGAAAATTCAATCTCATACAAATGTAAGGGATATTCGGACATCATTACAAACGTTGGAAGTAAAAGTTGCGGCATGCAGAATTCGGATATTGGATATGTAAACCTAACAGGTTTTCGAAACCTGTTAGGTTTGGAATACTAGCACGCAATTATCTTTTGTCTGAAAAAACAAAAAACCTTGTCCGGAAATTCCAGACAAGGCTTTGTATCTTTAATTCAAAAATGAATTATCCTTGTTTTCTGTGTGTACTTTTCGGAGCTGATTTAGCAGCGGAAGTAGCTTTTACTTTTGGAGCTGCTGGTTTTTCTGCTTTTGGAGCTGCTTTTTTAGCTTCTTTTTCAATGCTTACTTCCTCAGCTGGCTCACCTTCTAAAGTTTCAGGCTCTGCTTTTACAAAGCTATCAGGAGTGATATATCCTGCTTTCTGAAGGATATTATACCACTGAGCCAATTTTTTGATATCAGAAGAATATACTCTTTCTGTATCATAGTTAGGAAGAGATGCCAACATGAAATCTTTCAGATCTGCATCAGAAGATTTATGAGAGATTGTTTCCTTATAATCGTTGTTTTTAGCAATATTTTCAAATACTTCAAACAAAGGAACTTCTTTCTCAAATGTAAACATGGCAATATTATCCAATAAACTTACCTGGCTTGAGTTTCCAATGCTTACTTTTTTCTTGTTGGTAACATCTTCAATGATGAATCCGTTTCTTAATTGAGAAACTAATTTGAAAAGTCCTGGTTTTCCAGAAATTGAAATTATTTTTTCTAACAGCATAATTTTATTTTTTGTAAATTCTGCAATCAGCACTAGCTTTTTGCTTTTTATTATTCGTTTTAATCCTTATTTAATTACTTTGGAAATCTCATTTTGTAACCGATGTTTACGTCACCCTGAGAGATTTTAGTCAGCTTACCTTTTACCAGTTTCTTCTTCAGAGCACTCAGGTGGTCGGTAAACAGAATCCCTTCAATGTGGTCATATTCATGCTGAATTACGCGGGCTCTAATATCGGAAAAAGTTTCTGTATGTTTCACAAAATTTTCGTCATAATATTCAATAACGATTGTTCCTTTTCTTTTCACATCTTCTCTTACATCCGGGATAGAAAGACAACCCTCATTGAACTTCCATTCTTCCCCTGATTCTTCAAGAATCTGAGCGTTGATGAATACTTTTTTGAACTCTGCCAACTCATCTTTAATATCTTCATAGTCCTCATCTTCTGCAAGAGGCGTCACATCTATTACAAACAGACGGATATCCAGACCAATCTGTGGCGCTGCAAGACCTATGCCATTTGCGCTGTACATGGTTTCGAACATGTTATCTATCAGTTCCTGTAATTCGGGATAGTCTTTGTCTATATTTTTTCCTACTTTTCTCAAAACAGGATCCCCAAAAGCTCTTATCGGTAATATCATCTTAATCTTTGTTCTAAAAAATTCTGCAATATAATTGTTGCACTTACTTTATCTATTAATCCTTTTTCCTGCCTCTTTTTCTTACTTTTTCCACTTTGGGAAATAAAAAATGAAGCCATCTTGGAAGTAAATCTTTCATCAAAACGGTGAACTGCAATATCCGAAAATTCTTTTTTAAATTCTTCTATGAATTTTAAAATATCGGTTTCCACTTCCGAAACATTTCCTTTCAAATCTATGGGAAGCCCAATCACTACTTCATCCACCTTGTTTTCACTGAAATATTTTTTCAAAAATTCCATTAAAAAACGGTTCTCTACAGTCTCCAGTCCACTGGCTATAATCTGCATATCATCGGTTGCAGCGATACCACAACGAGCCTTTCCGTAGTCTATTGCAAGGATTTGTCCCATAAGTTTGCAAATTTAGTAAAATTTACTGATTTTATTCATAACGCAGTTTTTTTATATAAATCATGTTTTATTCCATTATTTTTTTTATAATTTTAATCTTCCAAAAAACAATTATATGAAGAAACTCATCCTCGTTAGACATGCAAAAAGCGACTGGCCGGAGGAAACGGAGGACTTTGACAGACCTTTGGCAGACAAGGGTTTGGAGGATGCTATGCACATGTCCAGATTCCTGAAAAGCAATAATATTTCTATAGACCATTTTGTATCGAGCCCGGCGGTTCGTGCACTGAATACCTGTAAAATCTTTAATCAGGCGTATCAGCTGAACTGTTCAACTGATGAAAAACTATATAACCCTTCGGAAAGAAGCTTTGAATCTGTAATTTATGATCTGGATGACAACCTGAATTCGGTGGCGTTCTTCTCTCATAATAATGGAATTTCCAATTTTGCCAATTCCATTTCTGAGGATATTTTCCATTTCCCCACTTGCGGCGTTGCAGGCTTTGAAGTAGACTGCCAATCCTGGTCAGAATTCGACGGTGCTAAAAAGAAACTTCTTTTCTTTTATGAACCGGGGAAAATATAATTTCACTTTTCTATTTTTTTCTGTTGCAGTACTCCTTCTTTTCTCTTGTCAGAAACAGAAGAAAAATTACTATGAATCTATTGCAAGCAATGACATCAAACTTTCCTCTTCTCCAAAACCCGGAAGCTGGCGGTATAATCATGATGAACATTTCCAGACATTTGAAGATTTTCAAAAATTAAAAAGAATAAAACCAGGACCTGGAAAGAATACCATTTATCTTCAACCCATAGGAGCATTCGATGAACTTCAGAAAAAAGAAATAACCCTCACAAAGGAATATTTAAAAACATATTACCAGCTGGAGACGAAAATACTCCCCACTCTGCCTAACAAGATATTCACCGAAAATGTAAAAAGAATTTCAAAGGAAGGGAATGAACAGATTCTTGCAGGATATGTACTGGACAGCATTCTGATCAGAAGAAAACCAAAAGACGCTGTCGTACTGATGGGAATTACCGAAAAAGACCTTTTCCCAAAACCGGAATGGAACTATGTTTTTGGATTGGCTTCTTATGAAGATGGTGTAGGAGTAACTTCGATGTACAGATTTGCAGGCGGACATTTGACCCATTCAAATTTCAATGAAAGCCTTTTAAGACTAGTAAAAATCAGCTCACACGAGATTGGTCACATGTTTGGAATCAGCCATTGTCTGAATGCTAATTGCGTGATGAATGGGACCAATTCCTTAACTGAAACTGATTATCATTTTGCCAGAGCCTGTTCGTTATGCCAAAGAAAACTCAATTCAAGCATCCGTTACAACAATAAGAAAAGACTTCTTGAGTTAAAAAATTTCTTTGAAAATCAACATCTTAACACAGAGCTTACGCTAGCAAATCAGGATCTGAATCTTGTACAATAAACCAACATTTGTTGTACCGACTGCTCATTCCCTCCACCGGAGGGGTGGCAAAAAATTTATTTTTTGACGGGGTGGTTATCTTCGGCTAAAGCCATTATTGTTGTAAACATGAAAAACGGTCTTCCTTCTTGAACTGGTGTTCGTAACCTTTCAGCTTATGCTCATGATGATCGCCCGTTCCTATTGAATTATTTCAGTTCTCATTTTCAATGAGCATTAAAATGAGTGTTATCTGTGAATAAATCAGCGGCATTCGTGGTTAACAAACAAAAAAGAACGGACCAAAGCCCGTTCTCTATAAATATCTTATATGATTTCGATTTTATTTCTTCTTCAAATCCAGATCATCAAAATCAAAACTGAAATCCGTCACATCAGAGATCGCTTTCAATTTTGCAGATTCTGCTTTTCCGTTTTCGTCGTAGCTGAAAATAATGTAGGCATCCGCATCATAACTTCTGTCATCCCATTTGATAATAAAAGAATTATTAGAGTAAGGAAGTAATTCTCCTTTTAATCTCGGAGAGTTTTTACATGAAATTCTGTAGGTATTTCCTTGCTGGGCAATGTCTACATCACCAAACCAAACGTCATTATATGTCCCTGTAAACTGTTCTGCCTTTGGCTGCAGTGCTTTTTCTTTTTTGAAAGCTTCAGATTTTGCAAAAGCATCTTTCTTCTGTTTGTTGAATTCAGCTTCCATTTTAGACATTCTTTCGCCATAGGTTTTCAGCCAGTTTCTGTCGGCAACCCCAAGATAAGAATCTTTCACGGTATTCGTAATGGTATTGAAAGCTGCTCCGGACTGTTGGTTCGTCAATACTACAATTCCGAGTTTCATATCCGGAATTAAAGTAAATTGGGTAACGGTTCCAATCAGTCCACCAGTATGCTGTACCTGCTTGTGTCCTTTAACATCACTTAGAAACCATCCTAAACCATATCCGTAAAAACTTGTATCATAAGGATTTTTTGCAGCCACCCTATCTGGAATCTGCAAGCTCCATAACTGTTGTACATTCTTATCAGAAACCAGTTTTTTTCCGTCTTTAGTAGTAAAGTTATTCAACAGACATTCTGCCCAGGTTGTCATATCTTTGATATTACTCATGATTCCTCCTGCTGCATTGCCTGTCTCATTCCAGTCGTGAGGAACAGCAATTGCTTTTCCGTCTACAGGAGCGTGTGCATCAATTTTATTAGCAATAGCTTTTGCTCTGTTGTAGCTTCCGAAACTTGAAGTCATGCCTACAGGTTTCATAATTCTTTGCTCAATAAATTCTGCCCAGCTTAATCCGGAAACTCTGTGAATGACTTCTCCGGCTACAATAAACATAATGTTGTTATAATCTAGTGTTGTTCTGAAAGGATTTTCCGGTTTCAGGTATCTCACATTGTGAACGATATCGTTAACAGTTAAATTTCCTCCTTCCGGAAAGAACATAAGATCTCCCTGACCAAGTCCTAGCCCCGCTCTGTGGGTAATAAGATCTTTGATTGTTACATTTTGGGAAACGTAAGGATCATACATTTGAAATTCAGGAATATATTTTGAAACTTTATCATCCCAGTTAAGTTTTCCTTCATCTGCTAAGATGGCTAATGCTGTACAGGTAAAACCTTTTGAGTTGGAAGCAATCCCTACCAGCGTATTGTCATCCATCGGCTGCTTTGTTGTAAGAGAACGTACTCCAAACCCTTTGGAATAGATCATTTTACCATCTTTCACAATTCCTACCGACATTCCTGGTACATCAAAGGTTTTCAGGGTATTTTGGATCAGTTCGTCCAGTTTTTTTTCTTCAACCTGTGCGTTCGCCAATCCTACGGTCAAAAGAAAAATGAAAAAAGAAAGTTTCTGTTTCATTGTTTATTTTAATTTTCCCAAATTTACTAAATATTACGCATGCTAATTTTAGCCGTGCTAAAACTTTACGATAAATCAGTTGTATTCATGAAAAAGCCTATTTGTATCTGTATTTTCTCTCTTTTCGCTATCGTTGGGATCAAAGCCCAGGACAGAACTTCAAATCCTTTACTTTTACAGACCTGGAATCTCAGTAAAATGGATACCTATATTTATACTTATGAAAAACAGGATGGTTTTGAAGCAAGAAGAGAAGGAATAAGATTTCAGAAAAATGGAAAAATAACAGGAAATCTCATTAAATCTACCTTAAAATATGATACCCTGGAAGAACCTGTTAATAAGAAAAATGAAAAACCGGACCGTTATATCGGGAGCTGGAAAAAAGCATCAGATTCTACAGTAACTTTAGTTTTCCCTTCCAATACCAATATGACGGGTACTTTTGTTATTTCAAAGCTTACAGAGAATCAACTGAAACTAAAAAAGGTTTTCAGCGCAGATATTGAAAAGAAAATGGATTCTATCAGAAAAACAAAAAATATTACTGATTAGGATCTCCTGCGAATTGATAAAAGCTTCTTTATATTTGCAGTCTTAAAAAAATAGTAAAATGGCAGTTAACAGATTATTGGCTTTCTTCTTATTGATGATAAGCTGTAATTTATATTTCTCTCAGAATGTAAGCATCAAAGACGATAAGGTTTTATTGGATGGAAAACAGATCCTGAAGGCTGAAAAAATCAATGTGGCACAGTATTCATTTTTCTCAATGAAAGATGATGAAGAAGTTCTTCTTTACCGTTATATGGATAATGAAACGCCAAGCTATGTAAGTGATGATTATTTTATCCTGAATTTTCTGACAGAAAAAGTAAAGGTAGAATCTACGGATATTGCTAAAATTGCCAATTTTATGAATTCCAAAAAAGGAATGGAAAAGCTGATAAAATGGCTATTGAAAGAAAGAGTAATCAACCACGACGGGGAGCTTAATCCTGACCGTGTAGCTGTTTTTAAAGATAAATACAACGAAAATATTACCGAAAGAACCCTTAGATAATGACAAAAGTTCTTCTCCTCTCCGACTCTCATTCTTATATTGATGACAGAATTCTGGAATATGCTTCTCAGGCTGATGAAGTATGGCATTGCGGGGATTTCGGAAGTCTGGATGTCATTGAGCAGCTGGAAAAAATAAAACCACTGAAGGGTGTTTACGGAAATATTGATAATGCTAAAATTCAGGCAGAATTTCCGGAAGTGAACCGTTTCTTTTGTGAAAAACTGGAAGTTCTGATGATCCATATCGGAGGTTATCCGGGAAAATATACTCCACTTACGAAAAAAGAAATGGCAGAGAAAGCTCCGAAATTATTTATTTCAGGGCACTCTCATATTTTAAAAGCGATGTATGATGAGAAAAACAGCCTTCTTCATCTGAATCCTGGAGCTTGTGGTAAACAGGGCTGGCATAAAGTAAGAACCATGATGCGCTTTGTGGTGGATGGTGAGGAAATCAAAAATCTGGAGGTCATTGAACTGGGACCAAGAGTGTGATGGGAGAGAGTGTGTGAAAGTTGAAGGGTTTGAGTGTTGAAGAGTTTGAAGGTAGAAGAGTTTGTGTTCATCCGTTTTACTTTCTACCTTTGCACAAATAATGGCTCACAGAAGTCTAGAAAAATATGAAAATTGGCGATAAGGTTTCGGTAGTAGATGAAGATTTAAGCGGAATAATTACTTCCGTGAAGGGAAATATTGTCGTTTTTAAAGATGAATATGGTTTTACCCATCAATACCCAAAAGAAAAACTGGTTCCTAAAGATGCTGATCTTTATGAAAATATCAGAGTCGTAAGAAAAGCGGAGCCTAGAAAAATCATTTCTAAAAAACATCAGAAAAATCATTTGGTTTTAGACCTGCATTTTCATAATTTGGTAAAGAATCCCAATGATTACGACAGTTTTGAAAGATTGTTTATTCAAAAGGAAAAACTGATTGAAGTGATTGAGTTTTGCAGAAAAAACAACCTGAAGAGACTGGAAATTGTTCACGGCATTGGTGACGGTACTTTGCAGAGGATGGTCCGGGACGTACTGGAAAGCCAGGTCAATATTGATTTTTATAATAAGGAAATACTTCACCATCAATCGGGTGCGGTAATGGTAGAATTTCACTAAATTTGCAGGAATTGAAATATGAACGTACTTAATTTACTTTTTACCAAAGACGGATTGATCTCCCAGATTGTTAAAAACAAAAGCATTCTGGAGGAAAAGTCTTATTTCGTTACTGAAGAGACACCGGCCAATCTTATTGACCAAAAGCTGGATGAAGTTCTTATAAAGCAGCGCTATGACGAAATCCATGTGATTTCAGCATTGAATCATTTTACCCTGATGCCGGAAGGTTTTTCAGAGCATGAGGCAGGATTTGATCTGATTGCCTTCAACGCTCCTACTGACAGAGAGAAGGAAGAACTGATGCTTTCTATCAACAAAAAATTCAATATTCAGTTTTATTATACTTTCCCGAAAAACTACTATAAGAAAATAAAAGAGCTGGCAATACCGGTTCATTTTAATTTCTCGGGAGAAAAGTTTTTAAGTTCAATCAACAATAAAACGAGTAAAGAAATTCACATCAACCTCTATCATAATCAGTGTGAGTTTTTTGCGATTGATAATAAGAAAATCATTCTTTATAATAATCTGGATGTCAATTCTGAAGTAGATTTCCTTTACTTCATTATGTTTACATTGAGCAAGATTGGTTTCGGAATCAATGAAACCACTTTTTATGCTTATGGAGAAACTACGGAAAATGAAACGTTTATTTCCGAACTTCAGAAATTTGTTAAAAACCTGAAAATTGTTTTTGACAATATTCCCAACAAAAATTTTATACTTAATTAGGTTGCAGGCCGCAGGTAACAGCAATTAAAACACATTCACCTGCCTCCTATAATCTACTACCTAAACCCTAACAACACTATGTTCAGAATCATATCAGGCAAATGGAAAGCCAAGAAAATTGCCGCTCCGAAAAACTTTGAAGTAAGGCCTACCACCGATTTTGCAAAAGAGGCTTTATTCAGCATTCTGGAAAACAAATACGACATGCAGTCGATTTCCGTGCTTGATCTTTTTGCAGGAATTGGTTCTATCACCCTGGAATTTGCTTCCAGAGGGTGTCAGAATGTGACTTCCGTAGAATTGAATCCAAAGCATACGGCATTTATCAACACTACGGCTTCTGAACTTGATATGGCACTTCAGATCAATGTGCAGAGAGGAGATGTCTTCGACTGGCTTAAAAAATTCAGAAATAAAAAATCATTTGAGATTGTCTTTTCTGATGCTCCTTTTGAAATGGAAGAGAAAAAATACCACGAGCTGATTTCTCTGGTTTTAAACAATAAATACCTTAAAGAAAATGGGGTTCTTATTGTAGAACACCAAAGCCGAATGAAGCTTGACCATCCCAATTTAATAGATACCCGAAAATACGGAAACGTAAGTTTCAGTTTTTTTGAACCCAATAAAGAAGATAATCAGGAACTTTAATTCCTGATTATTTTTTGTGATATTACGGGAGACTCTTCACCCCATTTTGTTATCGCTTCTAACACTGGTAAAAGCGTCTTTCCAAAGTCTGTCAATTCATATTCTACCACTAAAGGAGGTTTTTCCGTAAAAACTTTTCTGTCCACAATTCCGTCTTCTTCCAGTTGTTTTAGCTGTAAACTCAGTGTTCTTTCCGTAATGGTAGGAATAGACTTTCTTATCTCGTTATAACGCTTAGCACCGCCAATAAGATGGTGTAAAATTACTGCTTTCCATTTCCCTCCTATAAATTTCATTGTGACGCTGGTACAGCAGGGATAGGATTTATTATCTATTGTATACATTTTTATACTATCATTTTTTACCGTTATTGCAAAGTTAATAAACTTAAATTACTTTTGTAACTATAAAAATGATAGTATAAAATTATGAACTTTTTAGACCAAATGAAAAACAGGTATACTGTAAAAAAGTATAACCCACAGGGAAAAATCAGTGAAGAACAAATTGCAACACTTCAGGAGATTTTAAATTTAAGTCCTTCATCCATTAACAGCCAGCCATGGAATTTTATTTTCGTGAATGATCCTGAACTGAAAAAGCAATTGGGTGATAAATCTTATTTTAATAAAGAAAAGGTGTTGGACAGTAGTCATATTATTGTCTTTCAGGTGATCAAAAATGTAGAAAATTTTGAAAAACAGATTGAAGAAAACCTTCCGGAAGGCTCTGTTAATTACTACCGAACGATGGTAAAACGTAAAGGTGAAGAGGCTATAAAATCGTGGTTAGGGCATCAGGTCTATTTATCTTTAGGAGTTCTTTTATCTGCCTGTGCTGCGATGGGAATAGATTCTACCCCAATGGAAGGAATTGAACCTGAAGGGTATGATACGATTCTGAATAATGAAAAATACGAGACCTTATTTGCTGTAGCTATTGGGGAAAGAGATGAAACAGATGCAAACCAACCTAAATTTAATCCTAAGAAAAGACTTAATGCTGAAAAAGTAATTGTGGAGGCGTAATTTTAAACACAAATTTCACTAATTATTCCACAAAGAACACAAATAAAAAGTCTGCTTCAATAGAGAGGCAGACTTTTTATTTATAATACTTTCAATTCTAAGTCGATGGTTTTTCCGAAGAACTTCTTTGAAATTTTCTCGAAATTTTTGGTAATATCCGAAAGATAGAAATGATAATTCGGTTTTGAATTATGATCATTTAAAAGGTTATACTTATCCAGAATGATCTTCAGATGATTGGCTACTATATTCGGGGAATCAATCACACGTACTCTGTTTCCGTAGTACTGCTTGATTTCATCTATTAAAAGAGGATAATGAGTACAGCCCAGAATCAAAGTTTCAATATTTTTTAACTTGTTATTACTCAAATAATTATAAATAATAGCATGAGTAATCGGATGATTTTTAAACCCTTCTTCAATGGCAGGAACCAATAATGGGGTTGCCAATTCGTCTACTTTGATCCATTTATTATGTTTGCGGATGCTCTTTTTGTAAAGCCCCGAATTCACAGTCGCTTTGGTAGCAATTACTCCTACATTATTATGGATTTCGTAAGAAACTTTTTCAGCAACAGGATTAATAACGTCTATGACAGGAACTTTTCCTGCAACAGACTGCATGACCTCATTCAAAGCATTCGCTGTTGCCGTATTACAGGCGATAACAATGGCTTTGCAGTTCTGCTCAAGCAGAAAATTGGTAATCTTTGTAGAATATTCAATAATTGCATCCTTGGATTTTTCTCCGTATGGAAGATGCTTTGTATCTCCAAAATAGATCAGATCTTCGTTAGGAAGAAGTCTTTTGATTTCTTTGGCAACGGTAAGACCTCCTACCCCGCTGTCGAAAATTCCGATAGGCTGGCTTGGTGAAAGATGTGAATAATCTTGTTTTTTAGTTTTCAAATGAGTTGAAATTTTATACAAAATTAATGAATTTATGTCGCATAGTATAATATACTACCTAATTAAAAAATTTTGATGTTAGATTATACTTTAGATCTGTCATGCTGAGCATAAACTGAAGGTTTACGAACGTAGTTCATGAAGCATCTTTCATATTATACAATTTATACAATAAACAAATCCGAAGCAATTCCGTCTGCCATAAACCAATGTTTTTCAGGAATTTTTAAATGATCATTCTCAATGATTAAAATACCTTCCTCAATTTTAGATTTAGCTTCTTTCTGAAAGTGCTCTAACATTCTCTCTGAAAATTTATTTTTTAAACTTTTCAGATCAACGCCCCAAATGGTACGTAAACCAATCATAATCATTTCATTAAACTGATCTTCCTGGGAAAGGATTTCCTCTTCTTTGGCAAGAAGTTTATCATTCAGTTTTTTAATGTATTGCTGGTTATTGGCTACATTCCAGCTTCGGACATCAAATCCGTTATAAGAATGCGCTGATGGTCCTATTCCAAGATATTCATTGTATTTCCAATAAGCAGAATTGTGTCGTGAGTAAAAACCAGGTTTTGCAAAATTAGATACTTCGTAATGTTCAAAATTATTATCCTTTAAAAAGTCGGACAGATAATAGAACTCTTTGTTTTGTTCTTCTTCTTTGGGGCTTTTTACTTTCCCTTTTGAAATCCAGTTTTCCAACGCTGTTTTGGGCTCCACCGTCAATGCATAAGATGAAATATGAGGAACTTCTAAAGCAATTGTTTTATTCAGGTTTTCTTTCCAGATTTCAAGATTGGAAGTGGGTGAACCGTAGATCAGATCAATACTCAGGTTTTCAAAACCGAAGTCCTGTGCCCTTTTAATAGAACTTTCTGCTTCGGAAGCACTGTGAGCTCTGTTCATCAGTTTCAGATCTTCTTCAAAAAAACTTTGAGTTCCAATGGATAGTCTGTTCACTGGAGTTCCCGCCAGCTGTTTTAAAAAGTTTTTATCCAGATCATCAGGATTAGCTTCCAGAGTGACTTCTATATCTTTTTCAAAACTGAAATACTTCAGGACATCGTCTATTAAAGAACTGATTTCATCCACCGAGAGAATAGAGGGAGTTCCGCCTCCAAAATATAATGATTTCAGATTTTTATTCTGTAACTCATCTTTTCTCAATAATATTTCAGTTTTCATGGCGCGAAGCATTTCATCCTTGAAATTCAGGGATGTTGAAAAATGAAAGTTACAATAACTGCATTTTTGTTTACAGAACGGGATGTGAATATATATCATAAAAAAAGCTCTGAAAAATTTCAGAGCTCAAATTTATTTAAATTAAATTAATTAGTATCTAAATCCTCTAGCATTAATGAAGTTGTCGAAGTTATACCCCAGACCAATCATGAAGCTGTTTCCTCCATAACTCTGGATATCAGACAATCCAAGGTTATACGTAGCTCCGATCATGAATTTGTTGAATCTTACTTTTACAATTGGAGAGATACTCAGGTTCTGATTGTCAAATCTGTTCTGAACCGTTCTGTAGCTTACCCCGAAAGAGAATGCGTTGATATCATTAGAGAAAGTCGCCATTAAGTTCCAGTCGATCATTCTCGTTGAATTTGTATTAAGGTTGATCAATGCTGACGGTGCAATGGTAATATTATCAGCAATGTTCCAGTTATATCCTAAATTTAAGAAGAATTTAATTGGAGAAGGCTCGTAGTTGTTTACGATAGAAGCGTCATTGCTTAATGCAATATCATTCACGGAAACACCCCCGAATAAACCTCTGTACGTAGCAGCCAAACCGAAGTTGGCATACACCATAAAAATGTTACTTTCTTCCCCTCTTAATAATGGGTCACCACCTTCTTCAGTATTGATTTTTGAATAATCAAAATTCATGTTATAGAAGTTAACACTTGTACCGAAAGAGAACTGGTCTTTTCTGTCTCCTTCACTACTTAGCGGAATAAAATATGAAGCACCAGCCGTGATACCACCCGCAGAGATTGGTCCGTTACTGTCTCTGAACACGGAAATACCAGCACCTACTCTATCAAAGATATTCGCATTCATCCCGATTGACTGAACATTTGGAGAATTACTGAATTTTGAAAATTGTTGTTGATAATTGGCGTTGAGCTGTACGTAATCTGTTTTTCCGTATTGAGCTGGGTTGAACAGGAACTCACCATCCAAAAGATATTGCTGATAGTATGGTAGTGATTCTTGTGCTTTGTATGCATTTGACAAAAGAGCTAAACATACGATAGCATATAGTTTTCTCATAACAAATCTTGATTTCAATTCAACAAATATAAAAAAATTCTCAATATATTTTTAGTTTTCTAAATAATTTCTCCATTTTTTTACAGCATCCGCCATATCTTTGGGCATTGGGCTCTCAAAATATAATTCCTTCTTTGTTGTTGGGTGTATAAATCCGAGGGTATGGGCATGAAGGGCATGTCTTGGCAAAATTTCGAAAACATTTTTAATAAATTGCTTGTATTTTGGAAGATTTACCCCTCTTAAAGGTGTATGTCCTTCATATCTTTCATCATTAAACAAAGTATGGCCGATATGCCTGAAATGTGCCCTGATCTGATGTGTTCTTCCGGTTTCAAGCTTACATTCCACCCAGGTCATATATTTGAATCGTTCAAGAACTTTATAATGGGTTACCGCATGTTTTCCCTGGCTGCCGTCTTCATAAACAGACATCTGCATTCTGTTTTTAGGATGCCTTCCGATATGGCCTCTGATTGTACCTTCTTCATCCTGCATATTTCCCCACACAAAAGCCCAGTACAGCCTTTTCGTAGTTCGGTTAAAGAACTGTTTGGCAAGGAAGCTCAGTGCGTATTCATTCTTAGCAATGACCAATAGTCCTGAGGTATCTTTATCAATTCGGTGAACAAGTCCTACTCTGTCAAGATCGGACTTCTCCCCGTTCTTTTCAAAATGGAAAGCCAGTGCGTTCACCAGTGTTCCGTCCCAGTTTCCAAATCCTGGGTGTACCACCATTCCTGCTTCCTTATCCACTACTACAAGATCATCATCTTCATAAACGATATTCACCGGAATATCCTGTGGAATAATGACATTCTCTCTTGGCGGATGAGTAAGCAGTACAGAGATCTGATCTCCCGGTTTTACACGGTAATTCTGCTTCACTGCCGTTCCGTTCACTATAACATTTCCGGCTCTGCAGGTCTGTGAAATTTTATTCCTTGAAGAATTCTGTCTGTATATTAAAAGGAACTTGTCTATTCTTAGTGGTTCCTGTTTGCTATCGACAGTGATATTAAGATGTTCATATAAACCCTTATTTTCCTCATCAATATCGATGTTTTCGATACTGTTGGATTCTAATAATTCTTCATCTAAAAAATCGTCGTTATCTTCTGACATTGTTTTATATTTTTTACACAAAAGGCTTCAACATTTTATAGTTGAAGCCTGTATTTTTGATATTAATCTGATCTTATTCTACGACAACCTTCTTAGCTTTCGGCTTTTGAGCAGGCTGTTGTGTTGTTGCTGCAGCTGGTTTTGCTGTATTTCCTGCAGCAGGAGTAGTGGTAGAAGTTTTAGGCTTCTCTGTACTTTGGCCTGCTGGCTTTGAAGTTGAAGTCTGAGTCTTGGGAGTCTCTGTTTTCGGAACTTCTGGCTTTGGAGTTTCTCTTCTAGGCGCAGGAGCTGGTACTGCCGGAGCATCATAACTTGGCTCACTGTGTACTTCTTCATATCGTACCGGAGGAAGTGAAGTATCCACTTTCATGCGATAGATAGAATTCAACTGGTCTACTTTTGCTCTTAATTCTGCCGGAGTTCTCTTACTTGCCCAAAGATCGATCTGCATTCCCTGGTCACGAACATCTCCGGAAGCAGGATCCTGATAATAAATAATATCAGATTCGTCTTTACTTCCATCTTCATGCTCTACCAGTCCAACCTCAAACATACTTTTGGTAATTACAGCTCTTGCTTCTTTTACCGTAAGTCCTACAACATTAGGAATAGAAATATTTCTCATTGGCCCTGATCCTACCACAACATCAATTGTAGAGAATCTTGGTAAACGGGTACCCGGATTCACTGCATTTCCTTTATATAATATTCTTAGAAGGGCATCTTTCTGAATACTAGGCTCATAAATCGTATCACCGATTTTAAGACCTACCTGATCCAATCTCTGGAATGCCAGTCCGGAATACTTATTGATTACATTCGGCACCGCAATAGGAGCCCATGTTCTCGGATTTACTTTTAATGTTACAGTTCTTCCGTCTTTTACACGGGAACCTGGAGCAGGATATACCTGCAATACCTGGAATGGTCTGTATTTCGGGTCGTAATTGGCACTGTCTACTTCATATTCCAGCCCTGTATCATCTAATATTTTAACGGCATCATGCACCGATTTATTTACAATATTGGGAACAGGAATTTCCTGACCGTGGTTAGTATGGTACTCCAACCAGCGAAATGTGAGCCATACCAGCCCAACGAAAACACCGATGGCTACTACTAAATTCAGTAAAACTTTCCAATTGAAAAGTGATTTAAGCATACTTAAAAATACTTTAATTATAACCGCAAATATAGCTAATAATTTTAGAATGGACTTTTTATTTAACACAATTCATTTTTGATTTTAAAATTTGCCGATTTCCCATATTGCATTGCATAAAATGATTAAATTTGCCCTAATTGATACTATATGGTTATGAATAAAAAAAGTGTTGCCGTAGTGATGGGAGGCTATTCTGATGAATATGTTGTTTCCTTAAAAAGCGGACAATTGATTTATGATTCTTTAGACAGAAATCTCTATGACGTATATAAAGTAGTAGTCCTTAAAGATGAATGGTATTTTTTAGGTGAAAATGATAAAAAATATGCCATCAACAGAGGAGATTTTTCTGTGACTTTAGATAATGGGGAAACTTTAAAATTTGATGTTTGTTTCAATATCATCCACGGAACTCCGGGAGAAAACGGAATTCTTCAGGCCTACTGGGATGCCATCGGCCAAAAATATACAGGATGTGACTTTTACCAGAGTGCCCTTACTTTCAATAAAAAAGATACTCTTGCCGTATTATCAAAATATGGAATTCCTTCCGCAAAAAGTATTTATTTAAGAAAAGGAGAAGATATCAATGTAGATGAAATCGTTTCAGAGCTCAATCTTCCATTATTTGTAAAGCCAAACCAGTCCGGATCTTCACTGGGAATTTCAAAAGTAAAGGAAAAGTCTGAACTGATTGCAGCTACTGAAATTGCCTTCAAAGAAGACAATGAAATCCTGATTGAAAGTTTCCTTGACGGTATGGAAGTTTCCGTAGGCGTTATTGATTTTAAAGGAGAAACTATTGTTCTTGGAATTACAGAAATTGTTCCTACCAATGAATTCTTCGATTATGAGGCAAAATATGAAGGTGCTTCTGAAGAAATTACGCCTGCAAGAATTGACGAAGAAACCACAAAAAGAGTGGAAGAAATTGCCAAAAGAGCTTACAATTCATTAGGGATGAGTGGTTTCTCAAGAAGTGAATACATTCTGATGAACGGAATTCCTTATATGCTGGAAATGAATACCAACCCGGGATTCTCTCCTGCAAGTATTCTCCCTCAGCAGGCAAGACATTATGGAATTTCCATTATGGATCTTTGTGGAAATGAAGTAGAAAAAGCACTTAATAAGTAAATATAGAAGTTAGCAATTAGAGGTTAGAAGTTAAAAATAATAAATACATAGCTTTTAACTGATAATTTACCATTCAACATCATAACTCATACAACATGAAAATTGCTGTTTTTCCAGGGTCTTTTGACCCGATTACACTAGGACATTATGACATTATAGAAAGAGCGGCACCGCTATTTGATAAATTAATCATCGCTATCGGACAGAACTCTCAGAAAAAATATATGTTCCCTCTTGAAAAAAGAAAGGAATTCATTCAAAACTCTGTAGCAGAATTTCCCAATGTAGAAGTAGATTCATTTGAAGGATTAACGGTAGATTACTGTTTTGAAAAAAATGCACAGTACATCATCAGAGGATTGAGAAACCCGGCAGATTTTGAATTTGAAAAAGCGATTGCCCATACCAACAGAACGTTAGCTCACAAAAAACTGGAAACCGTATTCTTACTGACTTCTTCAGGAAAATCATTCATCAGCAGCAGCATTGTAAGGGAAGTCATTACCCACGGCGGCGAATACGAACTGATGGTTCCGGACTCTGTGAGAGTGGAAAGATAAATATAAGTAATGAGCAATAAGTAATGAGTAATTTTGATAGGGTAGATTTTAATCAAATTTTCAGAGAAAGAACGAAAAACTTTTCTATTGCTGTCATTAGAACTCTTTCTTCATTACCTTATTCGGATGACATTTCAATAATAAGAAAACAAATTATAAGATCTTCAACTTCTGTGGCTGCAAATTATCGTGCTGTATCCAGAGCAAGATCGGAGAAAGAAAAATTTGCTAAAATATGCATCGTAGTCGAAGAAATTGATGAAACACAATTTTGGCTTGAAATTATTGAAGAATTAGAATATGTAAGTCCGGAAAAAATTTTACATTTAAAAACAGAATGTGAAGAACTTGTAAAAGTTATGACTACCTATAAGTTTAAGTTATCTCAAATTTAAATGGCATAATTTTTATTACTCATTGCTCATTATTTATCATTCATAATATATGCACGAACAGTTCAATTTTGCGATAGAAGTCCTGGGGACGATTGCCTTTTCCATGTCCGGAAGTTTTGCAGCGATGCAGAAACGGCTTGATCCGTTCGGAGTGCTTATTATTGCATTTGTAACTTCTGTAGGAGGAGGAACTGTAAGAGATCTGTTACTGGATATCCCTGTATTCTGGATGCATGATATCCTGATGTGTACCCTGATTCTGGTGACCAGTATTTTTTCCATGATATTCAAATCTCTTGAAAAGAATTTTAAAGTCACTTTATTTATCTTCGACAGCTTCGGGCTTGGATTATTTACCATTATCGGAGTTCAGAAAGGCTTAAATGCAGGTATTCATCCTATGATCTGTATTGCATTGGGAACTATCACAGGCTGTTTCGGAGGGATTATCCGGGATATATTACTCAATAGAATTCCATTAATATTCAGAAAGGAAATTTATGCTACGGCATGTATCGTAGGCGGAGCAGTTTTTCTGTTGATGACCAAATATTCTGTACTATCTTATACTTTTGTACAGATTCTCACTATTCTACTTATTGTTGCCATACGGACGCTTGCCGTAAAATACCACTGGCAGATGCCCAAGTTTTATGGCTATGACCATAATAATTCGGAAATGTAATTTAAAAGTGATTACTGTCCGATAAAAAGTTTAAATATATTGCTACAGCAGATTCCAACGGGAACAAATCCGGCTCCAATGCGAACTAACTGTTAATACAATGTATTTGTTCTAAAATCATTACTCCGGAGGAGCGACCTGTTAATTATCTTTTAATTTAATCAGACAACAAGATTTAAAAATATTGAGTTACTCAAAAGAAACTTGTAATTACAAGCATAAAAAAGTCCTGAAAAATTCAGGACTTTTATATTATATATTAGTTTAACTAGAAGAATTTTCCTCTGTTTCTCATATTCGGGTTATGCATATGCTTCTGCATGGTTGGCATTTTCAACTGATCTTTCATCATTTTGATCTGATCCGTCATCATTCCTGCGCTGTCAAGTCTTTTTGCTTCTTCCAGCAACTTCTGACCTTCCTGTTTTCTACCTTTAGAAATAGCTGCTGCTGCAAGATTTAAAGTAGCCATTGCTCTGTCGTGTTTCATATTCAAACCGTACTCCAAAGCTTTCTTCATGAAAGGCTCTACTTTTGCAGGGTGATCCTGAGCCTGCGTCAGTCCTGATAAATAGTGGAAATATCCGTATTGAGTCTTATGAAGCTGTCCTTTATAATCTGTTATTTTAGATAACCACTCTCCTGCTTTTTCCATATTCTGCTTTCTCAATTGCCAGAATGCCAATAGGATATACTCGTTTTTGAAGAAAAGTAAGATGGGAAATGCAGCCAGAAGAAAAACAACAATACCCCATCCAAGATTTCTTGTGAAAATCATCATATAAAGTCCTAACAGGATAAGAACTGCTGCTACTGCAATTTTTATGTATTTATTCATTATTAAATTTTAGAAGTGCAAAGATAAATAAATTAGAGATTAGAAGCTAGAAGTTAGAGGCTAGAATTCCTATAACTATTCACTCTTAATTTTTTCAAACGTCTGGAAACAGAAATCATAGCCGTTCTTTTCATCTTTCTCATGGCAGATTTCGTTAGTCATTTTCCAGATTTTAGGATCTATTTTCGGAAAGAATGTATCAGCCTGAAGGTCTGCTTTCACCAAAGTAACTTCCAATCTGTCCACAACATCCATAGTCTGCTCATAGATATTTCCTCCTCCGATAACAAAAACTTCTTCATCAATCTTCTTCGCAAATTTCAATGCCTCTTTGATGCTTCCTACAATAAGAATTCCTTCCTCAAACCAGTCTTTTTTTCTTGACACAACAATGTTGGTACGGTTTGGAAGAGCTTTTCCAATACTTTCATAGGTCTTTCTCCCCATAATAACCGGATGCCCGGAAGTAATATCTTTAAAATGTTTCAAATCTTTGGGAAGATGCCAAAGCAACTGGTTTTCAAAACCAATTTCATTTTTCTCTCCCATTGCCACCACTATTGTTGTCATTCAAATAATTTTTTACAAAATTAGCACATAATTTGTATATTTGGTTAGCACAAAAAATTTAAAAAAATAAACTATGAAAAATAAAGGATGTCTGGGTGCAGGAACCATCGGTATTGCCCTCCTTATTATTGTTGCTGTTCTATTCTTCTGGGGAAAAAGCGGCTATAACAGTTTTGTCAACAAAGAACAGACTGTGAACGCAAAATGGTCTAATGTAGAGACCGTATATCAGAAAAGGGCGAACCTTATTCCTAACCTGGAAAGAACTGTAAAATCGTATTCAAAATTTGAGCAGGAAACTTTAACACAAGTTGTGGAAGCCCGTTCCAAAGCAACTTCCATCAATATTGATCCTACGAATATGACCGAAGCTGATCTGGCAAAATTCCAGGCAGCACAAGGAGAATTATCGGGTGCATTAAGCAGATTGATGGCTGTAGTAGAGTCTTATCCTAACCTGAAAGCAGATCAGCAGTATATCAACTTCCAAAGAGAATACACTGCTATCGAAAACAGTATCAGAACAGAAACGGTTTACTATAACGATGCTGCGAAGGATTACAATACTTCCATCAAGACTTTCCCGAATAATATTCTGGCGAATTTCACCAACTTCAAAGAAAAACCTTATTTCAAAGCTGATGCAGGCGCTCAGAAAGCTCCTGAAGTATTCAAATAATAATGGGTAATTTCCTAACAAATCAACAAATCGCTTCCCTTGTGGAAGCGATTCAGTCTGCGGAAGATCATTCTACGGGAGAGATCAGAGTGCATATTGATTCCAACACGGAAAACCGTGATGCAAAGACTGCATTTGAAGTTTTTAAAAAACTGGCTATGGATAAGACCGCTGACAGAAACGCAGTACTTTTCCATGTCAATTTTGAACAAAAATATCTTACCATCATTGGAGATATTGGAATTCATGAAAAAGTAAGACAGTCGTACTGGGATCATCTTCACGATTATATTACAGCTGAATTTGCCAAAGGAAATTATTATCAGGCCCTGAAAAGTGCCATCCTGGAAACAGGTCTTGAACTCAAAAAACATTTTTCTGTACAAGGAGAAAACCCAAACCAACTCCCAAATGAAATTACGTTCTCTTAAAATAGTATTTTCATTTTTACTACTCTGCTTTTACACTTTTGTATCAGCACAATACACTATTCCCGAAAAGCCTGCGGTGCTCTATCCTGTTTTTGATGAAGCCGGATTGCTTTCCCAGCAGGAAAAAGATGTACTTAATAATAAACTGATCAAGTTTGCAGATTCTACCTCAACGGAAATTGAAGTCGTCATCATCCGCTCTACTAAAGGAGAGGATGTTAATTTTCTGGCAACCATGTTTGGAGAGAAATGGAAAATCGGAAAAAAAGGTGTGGATAACGGAGTGGTTTTCCTGATTGCCACAGAAGACAGAACCATGTCTATCCAGCAGGGACGAGCCGTAGAACAATATCTTACTGCATCAGTAGCAGGACAAATCTTAGACTACATCGTTACTCCAAATTTCAAGAAAGGACTTTGGTATGAAGGCATCAATGGTGGAACCTCAGCGATTATGGAGGCTGTGCAGGGAAAATTCAAACCTGTAGCCACCACAGCTCCTTCTGGTAATGGAAGTGCCTTTAAAGTTCTTATCATTGCTTTTATTATTTTCATCATCATTGCTATCCTTTTTGGAAACAGAGGTGGCGGACGTGGCGGAAATAATGACGACGATGATGATGTGATCATCACCAGAAGAGGACGCAGAAATTATCCCGGCGGTTTTTTCCCATTCCCTGGCAGCTTCGGAGGAGGTGGCTTTGGCGGTGGAAGTTCCGGAGGAGGTGGCGGATTCGGTGGCTTCGGCGGTGGCGGAAGTTTTGGAGGCGGCGGTGCATCCGGAGGTTGGTAAATTAACAAGTCAATTTAAAATTTATATAGAAATCAGATCGTGATGATCTGATTTTTTTATTTAAAAACCTAAAATAATACTGATTCTTTAACTTTTATTAATGTTAATTTGATATTTAGATAGTAAAAAATTAACAAAAGCGTTAAAAAAATACCTTTTATTCAATATTTTTTTCTTATATTTACTGAAAACAGGATTATGAAGAAGACGCTGGTAGTATTTGCACACCCTTATCTGGAGCACTCCAATTCGAATGTAGAGCTCATCAATTTCTACGTTCGACACCAGCATTATACCCTGAGAGATCTTTACGAAGAATATCCCGACTTTCATATTGCCGCTTTCCGGGAAAGGAAGCGTCTTAAAAATTACGAACGTTTTATCTTCCAGTTTCCCCTGATATGGTTCGGAATGCCACCTCTCCTCCGGCTATGGATTGATGAAGTTTTCGACAGAGACTGGCTGAAAGAAGGTGAACATAATCCTCTGGAAGGAAAAGAAGTCTATATTCTGGTAACCACAGGTGGAAAAGAAAGGTCTTTCAGCAAAACCGGCACTTACCAATATACCATAGATGAACTCATCAGCGGGCTTATTGTTTCATTAAAAGTTTTTAAAGCAGATATTAAGCATATCAAAATCGTATACGAAGCCAATAAGCTCTCTAAAAAAGAAATTATTTTACATAAAAAAGAATTTACAGAACTACTCAATCAATAGCATATGGAATCCAGCTTAGCGATGAACACATTAATTTTCCTCGGTGTAGCCATTATTATGGTTCCATTGGCCCGGAAATTAGGGTTGAGTTCTGTTATCGGTTATATTTTAGGAGGAATTATCATAGGTCCTTACGTCCTTAAACTTACAGGAAACAATGTCAATGATATTATGCATGCCAGCGAGTTTGGAGTGATTATGCTTTTGTTTTTGGTAGGTCTGGAACTGGAACCCCGGAAGTTCTGGGAAATGCGAAAGAAAATAATGGGCCTGGGACTGTCTCAGATGGCTCTTACCATTCTTCTGCTCTTTCTGGTATTCACAACCGTTGGCTGGAGAGTAGACAAAGCGATTGCTATTGCCATGTGTTTTGCCCTATCTTCTACCGCCATTGTTCTGCAGACTTTACAGGAAAAAAATAATCTCAAAACCACCGCGGGAGAAGCTTCATTTTCTACCCTGCTGTTTCAGGATATTTCGGTAATTCCTATTCTGGCCATATTGCCTATTCTGGCCAATTATAAAGCCAAGCATCATGACAATGAAATTCAGATTCTGATCCAAAAACTCCCGGAATGGCTTCAGGCCGGAACGGTTATTTTCGGGGTAGCATTGCTTATTTTACTGGGTAGATATGTCTTTGTTCCTTTCCTTCGCTATGTTTCAAAATCAGGAATGTCAGAGTTATTGACTGCTTCTTCCTTATTTCTGGTGATTGGAGTTTCGGAACTGATGGTTGTGATTGGCCTTTCCCCTGCATTGGGAGCTTTCCTTGCGGGTGTAATGCTTGCCAACAGTGAATTCCGCCATGAGCTGGAAGCACAGATCGATCCTTTCAAAGGGCTGCTTTTAGCTGTTTTCTTCGTAAGTGTAGGATCTACCATCAATTTTAATATTATTCAGAAAGATCCATTATTTATCTTCAGTACTGTTTTTGCCGTGCTGGCCGTAAAATTTGTGGTTTTATATGCAATCGGAAAATTTTTCAGGATAGATACTTCCCAAAGTCTTTTTTATGCCTTTGCCCTTTCTCAGGTAGGAGAATTTGCATTTGTACTGCTGAATTACGCATCAGATCTTTACCTTTTAGGTCCTGAAATGAATGCACAGATGATGGCTGTAACGGCAATTACCATGTGTATCACTCCTATTCTTTTGATCATCAATGACAAATTGATTACTCCAAAATTTATCAAAGAAATTCCCGAAGAAGAGCATGATTATAATATTCTTGACAGCAACGTTACTCAAAAGAAAATCATCATTGTAGGTTTTGGGCATTTCGGAAGTACGGTAGGACGCCTTTTAAAAGCCAATAAAATACCAGCTACCATTCTGGATCGTGATTCTGACCGTGTGAAACTGCTCAGAAGTTATGGTTTTAAAGTGTATTATGGGGACGCAACGAGGATTCCTATTTTAAGAGCGGCAGGAATTGAAGATGCTGAAATTCTGGTTTTATGTCTGGATGATCCGGATGATAACAAATTCATTGCAGAACTCGTCCGCGAACATTATCCTAATGTCAAAATTTTTGTAAGAGCCAAAAACAGGATTGATGCCTATGATTATCTGAACAGCGGAGTCAATCATATTTACCGTGAAACACTGGGAACAGCCGTGGATATGGCTGTGGATGTACTTCATGAAACCGGAATGAGGAAATATGCGGCAAGACGTCTTGGTCAAAGGTTCATGGCCATTGATAAAGCATCTGTACGGAAGCTGGCAAAAATGAAGGAAAATGATGATGATATTACCTTATTTACCACAAAAGAAATCCTCCAGCGTGAGGAGGAATTATTAGCTTACGATAATCTTAATTTTGATAATAAAAACTGGGAAGGTTCCTCATCTACCGACGAAGAAGATGAGGAAGAATCCCAGGATTAGTTTATTGGATGTTTACGCTTCCACCGCTGCTTTCGTCTTTTATTACACTCTTAAGCTCTCCTTTTTTCGAGATATCCACACTTCCACCGGATGAAGCAC
The DNA here is from genome assembly GCF_030846215.1 of Chryseobacterium sp. WLY505. NCBI lineage: Bacteria > Pseudomonadati > Bacteroidota > Flavobacteriia > Flavobacteriales > Weeksellaceae > Chryseobacterium > Chryseobacterium sp. WLY505. The sequence continues at coordinate 154,661 of NZ_JAVCWI010000009.1, forward strand.
CTGCTTTCACACTGGAAACAGCACTTATGTGAACACTTGCTCCACTGGAAGCGTCTGCTTCTACATCATCAGCAATAACTCCTTTTGCAGAAACGCTGCTGCCTGAAGAAGCACTTACGTCTACCTTTTTTGCTTTACCGGAAAGATCCAGAGTTGATCCTGATGAAGATTCAATATCAAGGTTTACGGCCCATATTTTACCATCGAAACTGCTGCTGCTGCTTACATTGATGTCCATATCATTAGCTTCGAGGTCTCCGGAAATACTTCCGGCACTTGATGCTTCGACATCTGTTTTCTCCTGAGTAAATTTATCTTTTATAATAATTCTCGCAGCTGAATCCGCAACAAGTTTGCTAAAATCTTTTGTATAAATTTTAGCTGTCACTTTACTGATGTTCATCACTCTGATCCCTGGTTTATAATGAATGTGCAGTTTTCCGCCATCATTTTCTACCAGAATTTCATCAATGATACTTTGAGGAGCTGAGATTTCAACTTTCTCAGTTTCAGATTTTATAATTTCTGCTTCAATAGCTTGTGAAACCTGAATTTCATCGAAATCTCCGTTAAATTCCTTATGCTGCATCGGGCCGCTTTCTTTGCTCACTACTTTCTCTACCCAATTATTTCGGTCTCCGTCTCTGTCTCTGTTTCGGTTCTCATGTTTATCGTTACATGAGGCTAATGCCGCTAAGGCTGAAAAAATAAATAAAGTCCTTGTTTTCATGCTTATTCCTTTTGTTAATTATTTTTGTTGATTTCTTTAATTAAATGACAACTAATTTATAAAAAATATTACATTACATTTGAAAATACTGCAACTCTATGCAATACTGATTTTTTAGAAAAGACATTTCCGATTCATCGGTACTTAACCGATTCATTGTAAAACGCTGATACAATGGGTTAAATAAATACGTTCGCCAAAATACATTCTATGATGCAAGTTTTTAATATCTTTATGCTTTAATAACAACTATATTTATGAAGAATATTTCATCGGTATTATTAATTTCTGCCTTGGCGTTCAATCAATCTTGTACTACAATGAAACAGACCGATATTCAACAGGAGCTACCTGCACCTGATCCCTCTTTAGCTTCAAATCCTTTTATGAAGAAGAGTAAGCTTCAATACGAAGCTCCGGAGTTTGACAAAATCAAAAACGAACACTTCAAACCTGCCTTTAACTATGGTTTAAAGCAACATGAAGCTGAAATTATAAAAATTGCCAACAATCCGGCTGCCCCTACTTTTGAAAATACCATCGTTGCATTGGAAAAAAGTGGTGAAGTACTGAGAAGAGCGCAAATTGTATTCTCAAACCTTACCAGCGCAAATACGAACCCTACTTTGCAGGCTTTGGATGAAGAATATGCACCTATTTTTGCTGCTCATTCTGATAAACTGTACCTGAATGAAAATCTTTTTAAAAGAATACAATCCATCAAAGAAGATGGTCTGGATTCTGAAAGCAAAAGACTTTTACAATATTATAAGCAGAATTTTGAAATTGCAGGAGCTAACCTTTCTGCAGCTGATAAAGAAAAATTAAAGCAACTCAATCAGGAACTGGCTTCTCTTTCTACTCAATATGCCAACAAATTACTGGAAGCAAGAAAGCAAGGTGGAGTTTTCTTCTCAGACGCCAAAGAACTTGATGGACTTTCTGCTGATGAAGTTGCCGCAGCTGCAGCGGATGCTAAAACGGCAGGACAACCAGGGAAATATCTTCTGGCTTTACAGAATACAACCCAACAGCCTCTTTTACAAAATTTAAAAAACAGAGCTACCAGAGAAAAACTTTTCAAAGCTTCATGGACCAGAGCTGAGAAAGGAGATGCCAACGATACGAGATCAACCATCGAGCAGCTTGCTAAACTAAGATTGAAGAAAGCACAGATTTTAGGCAAGAAAAACTTTGCAGAATGGAAACTTCAGGATCAAATGGCAAAAACCCCTGAAGCAGCAACAAAACTTATGAACCAGATCGCTACTCCTGCAGTGGAAACAGCAAGACGTGAAGCAAAAGATATTCAGGATCTTATTGATCAGCAGAAAGGAGGTTTCAAAGTAGAACCTTGGGACTGGAATTTCTATGCTGAACAGGTAAGAAAAGCTAAGTTTGATCTTGATGAAAGTGAAATAAAACCATATTTTGAAATCACAACTGTTCTTGAAAAAGGAGTTTTCTTCGCTGCTGAAAAATTCTACGGACTGACTTTCAAAAAGAGAACAGATCTTCCGGTTTACCATCCTGATGTAGTAACCTATGAAGTTTTCGATCACGATGGAAAATCTATCGCCATCTATTATCTGGATTTCTATACAAGAGATTCTAAAAACGGTGGAGCATGGATGAGTAATTTTGTGGAGCAATCTTACTTATTAGGAACAAAACCTGTAATCGTGAACTGTTACAATTACCAGAAACCGGCTCCGGGGAAACCTTCATTAATCAGCTATGATGATGTGTCAACCATCTTCCATGAATTTGGCCACTCTATTCACGGAATGTTTGCCAGCCAGAAATATCCTTCACTTTCAGGAACGAATGTACCGAGAGACTTCGTAGAATTCCCATCTCAGATCAATGAGCACTGGGCTTTAGATCCTGTTGTTCTGAAGAATTATGCTGTACATTATGAAACGAAACAGCCTATTCCACAGGCTTTGGTAGATAAAATCAAAAAGGCAGCTACATTCAATCAGGGTTATATGACTACAGAGTTGGTTTCTGCAGCTGAGCTTGATATGGATTGGCATACGGTAAGCAATGAAAGTCAGTTTATTCCTGTTCTGGATTTTGAAAAGCAGTCTCTAGCCAGCCATGGATTTAATTTGGCAACGGTTCCGCCAAGATATCACACCCCGTATTTTGCTCACATCTGGGGAGGTGGATATTCTGCAGGATACTATGCGTATTTATGGTCTGAAACTTTGGATAACGATGCATGGGAATGGATCAGTAAAAACGGTGGTTTAACCAGAGAAAATGGTGACCGTTTCAGAAAATATATTCTTTCGGTAGGAAATTCTGTAGACCTGAACCAGGCATTCAGAGACTTCACAGGACATGATCCGGATATCAAACCTTTATTGAGAAACAGAGGGTTTATTAAATAAATCAAGGGAAGCATTCTTTAATTAGAGTGCTTCTTTTTTATACCTATCTGTGATAAATAAAATTATCTATGTTTCGGCTAAAGCCGGTGGTTTTTTGTTTATTTATTTTGAACGGGCTTCCTTCGTCTCCGCTCAGGATTATATCCCGTTTCTATTGAATATATAATAATTCAACATATTAATTCCATTATAAAATTCAAATAGGCAGAAGTCCTTTCTAATGAGATTCATTATTTTTGCAGTTCAAAACTTAAAGTACAATATATGAACTGTCCATGCTGTTCAGGAAAATCCTATGAAGAATGCTGTAAACCTTATCATACCGGAGAAAAGCATGCTCCTACAGCTGAAGCTCTGATGCGTTCAAGGTTTTCTGCTTTTGCCATTCCGAATGGTGAATACCTGATGGAGACTACCCTTCCGGGAAAAAGAAAATACCATAATAAGAAAGATCTTCAGGAATGGGGAGAAATCAACCAATGGACAAAACTGGAAATCATCCGTACTCCGGCTTTAAATCATGTAGAATTTAAGGCTTATTATACAGATCAGGACGGGCATCCGCAAGTTCATCATGAGTTCTCTGTCTTTCAGAAAATGCATGAACGCTGGTATTATGTTTCCGGGGAGTTTTTGGATTAATAAATGGATTGAGGAGATATGATGTAAAGTGATGCTTTGCGTATAGAACCACCCCGTCAAAAATTCTTTGAATTTTTGCCACCCCTCCACTGGAGGGGAATGCCAAGCATTCAATACCTATTATAACCTTATCAATAAAAATGAGCCACAGATAATTCTGTGGCTCATTTTTTATCTCTAAAAAATATCCGAAATAACCGGACATTTTTTTATTTTTTAGTGAGCTTCGTTTCCGTCAATTCCATGAGCGTGACCATGCGCCAACTCCTCTTCTGTTGCAGGACGAGTGCTTAAAACTTCAACGTCGAAATCTAACACTTTTCCAGCCATTGGGTGATTAAGGTCTGCTACTACAACTTCCGGAGTAATTTCTACTACAAAAGCCTGGAAGTTATTCCCCTGATTGTCTGATAAAGGAAGAATAGCTCCAACTGGTGGAAGTCCTGATTCGTTGAACATTTCCACTGGTAACTGTGCAATAGCATCAGGCTGTCTTTCACCGTAAGCTTCTTCAGGCTGAATTACGAAAGCCGCTTTATCTCCAGCTTTTAAACCTAAGATATTTTGTTCAAATTTCGGAATCATCATTCCCACACCATACAAAAATGTAAGTGGATTTTCTGTTGTTGTTTCTTCTACAAGAATCTTACTTCCATCTGGTTCGATCGTATGAAGTATATACTTTACAGCTACAACGTGATTGTTTTCGATTGTCATATTTTTTCTTTTTTTCGTGATTTTCGTTCACGATTAATCATACAAATATACTATTTTTGAAATGATTTAGTGAGCCTGGAGGCTGAAGGTTGGAAGAAGGAAGCTATGAAAGGCATAAAGAAATGAAGATCTTCTTTTTACAGCCTTTATTTTTTTCTGCTTTCATCTCTTTTTTTCTGTCTCAGCATAAAGAGATACAGGCTCTCCACCTTTGTTCTGGCCCACGGTGTTTTCCGCAGAAATTTCAGGGAAGAACTTATGCTTGGGTTATCTGTAAAACATTTGATATTGATCTGTTCGCCCAGCCTTTCAAAACCCTGATAATATTCTACCAGTTCTTCCAGGATAGCATCAAGTCTTTTTCCGTGTAGAGGATCTTTGGACTGCTGTTCCATCTTTTTTTTGCAAAATTAATTGATTATAAGTTTATATGGAAATCTACACCTCTTCTTCCCTTTTTGTTTCTTATTTTTGAAGAAGCTATTTCTTACCCATAAAAAAATATGAGCAAAAACAACGACGCGAACAGGAAAAAAAATAAAAAGAAAATTGATCAGAAAAAACGTAAAATACAGAATGCAGAAGCGGAAAGGAAAGCACGTTTAAAACAAATCCGGGAAGATTTCAAAGCAAGAAAAGCTGATGATAGCTTATAAATTGTTTTTATATGAAATTAAGGGAAACCTTATTTTTAAAAATGAAGTATTCTCTATATTTACATTGTAATAGCTGCATAATAATTCTCTGCGAAACAAGTTGAAAATTACGCTGCATATACCCTTTTAATTCTCAAATTTACATTATGAAAATCCTCCACACTGCCGACTGGCATTTGGGTAAACGCCTCGACCGTTTTTCTAGACTGGAAGAACAGGTTTTGGTGATGAATGAAATTGTTCAGATGGCCGATGAGCAAAACGTTGATTTAGTTCTCATTGCCGGAGATCTATTCGATAATTTTAATCCAAGTGTAGAGGCTGCTGAACTTTTTTATAAAACATTAAAACGTTTATCATTGAATGGTAAGCGCCCTGTGATTGCTATTTCAGGGAATCACGATTCTCCGAGCTTAATTAATGCTCCCGATCCTCTGGCAAGAGAATGTGGAATTATTTTAATAGGCCATCCTAAAGCTGAAATAGCACCTTTTGGTACAGAATATTTTAAGATTACCCACTCAAAAGAAGGTTTTATCGAGCTGAAAATTGATGGGATCAACTTTCCTGTAAGAATTCTTCACACTCCTTTCGCAAATGAGATCCGATTAAAGGAATACTTTGGAGAAAATAAGGAAGAAGAAATCAACAAAGTCCTTTCTCAGACCTGGAAAAACCTTGCGGATCAGTTTTGTGATGATTCCGGAGTGAATCTTCTGACAGCTCATTTGTATATGAATAAAAGAGGTGCAGAAGTGTTGGAAGAACCCGAAGGAGAAAAACCAATTAAGATAGGCAATGCAGATCTGATTTTTTCAGACAGTATTCCTGAACAGATTCAGTATACGGCACTCGGTCACCTTCATGGTTTTCAGAATATAGGAACGAAGGAGAAACCGGTTATTTATTCATCTTCTCCTCTGTGCTATAGTTTCAGTGAAGCGGGACAAACGAAGTATGTTTCCATTATTGACGCAGAACCTGGAAAAACAGTTTCCTACGAGAAGAAACTTCTGAAAATCGGCAGAGCTTTAGTCCGAAAAACATTTACCGCCATTGATGATGCTGTTCAATGGCTGGGTGAAAATCCCAATACATTTATAGAACTTACGCTGGAAAGTGAGACTTTTTTAACGGCAGATGAAAGAAGATTAATTTATCAGTCCCACAACGGAATTGTTCACCTTATTCCCAAAGTAAAAAATCTGGAATTGTCAGAAGACCAAAACCATGAAATCAATTTAAGTCAGGATATTGATCTATTATTTAAAGATTATTTTAAATCTAAAAACGGCGGGCAGGAAGCCAATGAAGAACTGATGAATTTGTTTAACGAAATTTTAAATGCATAAGCCATGATCCCTGTTCAATTAACTATCGAAGGTCTTTACTCATACCAGGAACGTCAGACTATTGATTTCAGAAATCTTACTGAAGCCGGACTGTTTGGGATTTTCGGAGCGGTAGGTTCCGGAAAATCATCGGTTCTTGAGGCCATTTCGTTTGCTTTATATGGAGAAACGGAACGTCTGAACATGCGTGATAAGAGGGCTTATAACATGATGAATTTAAAATCAAACAGCTCTTATATAGAATTTGATTTTGTGAATTATGAGAATAAATTGTTTCGTGCTACCCGTGATTTTAAACGAAATTCCAAAAAATTCGAAGAGGTAAAACCTAATGCCGTTACTTTTTATGAGAACATCAATGGGAAATGGATTCCTTTAGATCACTCAAATGCGGAAGCTGTTATTGGATTAAGTTATTCCAACTTCAAAAGAACTATCATTATTCCGCAGGGACAGTTCAAAGAATTCCTTGAATTGGGTGCTGCAGAAAGAACTAATATGATGAAGGAGATCTTCAATCTTCAAAAATTTGACCTCCAGAACAATGTTTCTGCACTTAATGTAAGGAACAGATCTGAACTGGATCAATTGGAAGGGCAATTGAAAGGTTTTGAAGAAATCAATGAAGAGAAGATCCGGATTCAAAAAGAGCAGCTTGCAGAGGAACAGAAAAAGCTCTCAGAATCCAATGAAAAACTGGAAAAAATTTCCCAGACTTATCAGCAGCTGAAAAACTTAAAAATTGACTTCCACAGTTTACAACAGAATAAAGAAAAATTCAATAAACTCTCAGAAGAAAAGTCTCCAATGGATGCTTTGGAAGCACAGGCAGAATTATACGACCGTATTTTCAGGCTCTTCAATCCATTGATCATTGAGAAAAATAAGCTTTCAAAAGAGATTTCAGACAAGCGGAATGAGAAAGAGCAACAGATCAAAATCCAGCAGGAAACTGAAAAGGCTTTTACTATCATCAAAGAACAACTTACTGCTCTTGAACCAAAGTTTAAGGCATTGGAGCAGTCCAGAATTCAGGAAAATGATTTGAATCTCATTATTCAGATCCTGACGTTTTCCAAGGAGATCAAAATTCTGAATGAAAGAACTCAAAAAGGTTCTGAAAAAGTAAAAGAAGTAGATGTTCATAAAGAGAAAATTCAAAAAACCATTGATGAACTTTCTACACAGGTTAAAACCTTAAAGGAACAGAAACTTGACTCTGCCCTGCTTTCTGAAGTGGGCAACTGGTTTATTCAACACAAGAATTTAAAAAAATCCCTGCAGGAGCAAACTGAAAAGATCGGGAAACATCAAAAGCAGATCGGAGAAATTACAGAAGAATTAAAGCCTTTTGCTTATACCGAAAATTATAAAGAAGATTTCAGAATCAGAAAAGAAACCTTAGAAACTCAAAAAAAGGAACTTTCCCAGAAACTGGATCATCTCAAAATACAAAAAGAGCTTTCCCGTTTTGCCAGTGAGCTTCATGACGGTGAAAACTGCCCTCTTTGCGGATCTAAAGAGCATCCGCATATTGTTGAATTTCATGATGTGAATGCTGAGTTGAAGGAAACTCAGGAGAAAATAACTTCTGTGGAACAGGAAACTATTAGTCTTCAAAAACAGGAAGCTGAAATTGACAAAATTCTGGACCGCAAAAAGATCTTTGAGGAACAGCTTATTTCAGAACAAAAAATCGTTCTTCAGATTCAAAAAGATCTTGAAAATCATATTCTGAATTTTACGTGGAAAACATTTTCTCCTGATCAGGAAGAAGAGTTTGAGAAAAAACGTTCAGATTCATTCACTTTAGAAAAAAAGATTGAGGAAACAGAACGGAATATTGCTTTGGAGAGAGAAGCTCTTGACAGAGAAATTAAAACCCTGGAAAAATACAAGAGTGCTCTGGAAGCTTTCCGTTTAGAAGAAGTTTCGAAGCAGGAACAGATCAATATCAGCCGCTCCGGTCTTAAAATACTGGACTGGAATCTCTATGTTCAAAAGGAAAAAGCTGAGGTTGATGAAATTTATCAAAAGCTGATACAATCCAATAAGGAAACCGAAGAAAATTACCAGAAAGCTTTACAGCAGGAAAAAATCCTTTCTCCAAAACTTGCAGAGCAAAAAGCCATTGTCAGCCAGTCTGAAAAACAGATTACAGAACTTGAAAAAGAAATTTCAAGCAATGAAGCAGCTATTGTCAAAGCGTTGACAAATCAAAACTTCACAGAATTTAAAGAGGTTGAGCATATTTTACTTCAGGAAATTGATGTTCAGATGGTAAGGGCTAAAGTCCAGCATTTCAAAGTTGAATTTGAAGCTTTAAAGAAATTCATCGGAGAGCTGGAATTAAAGCTGAAGGGACTTTCATTCGATAATGAACAGTTTTCTCTGGCTGAAAAGCAATTTAATGAAGCACAAACCGAGCAAAAGCAGATCAGTGATTCTGTAGTCACAAAAACTGCAGAAATAGACCGTCTGGAAAAGGAATTTGTAAAAAAAGACGAACTTCTGAAAGAACTGGCAAAGCTTCAGAAACGTTCAGAAAATTTAAAAATTATGATGAACCTGTTTAAAGGAGCAGGCTTTGTACAATATGTTTCATCTATTTATCTGAGACAGCTTTGTGATCATGCCAATGTACGTTTTCACCGCATGACGAGAAACCAGCTGAGTCTTCAGCTTAATGAAAATAACGATTTTGAAATCATCGATTACCTCAACGAAGGAAAAAGCAGAAGTGTAAAAACGCTTTCCGGAGGACAGGCATTTCAGGTATCTTTAAGTCTGGCTCTGGCTCTGGCAGAAAGTGTTCAGGCCAATGCACAGGCTGATAAGAATTTCTTCTTTATTGATGAAGGTTTCGGAACACAGGATACCGAATCTGTGAATATCGTATTTGAAACGCTCACCAATCTGATGAAAGAAAACAGAATTGTGGGAATTATTTCGCACGTAGAAGAACTGAAAGAGAAAATTCCTACGGCACTCAATATTATTAAAGACGAAGAAAGAGGAAGTATCATTGAAATGATTTAGTTCAGTATATTTTAAATAACAAAAGCCACAAAAGATTTGTTCTTTTGTGGCTTTTGCACCTGATAAACTTCCTGTTACAGTCCTTTTATAACAGGCTTCACTTCATTTCCAAACAATTCTATAGACTTCATCATTACATCATGGGCAGGATCTCCCACATCCATGTGCCCGATAAATCTTGTAATCCCGAAAATCTCCTTCATATAAGCAATCTTTTCTGCTACTTCAGCCGGACTGCCGATGAATAACGCACCGTCTTTGCTTCTTCCACCCTCATACTGTGCTTTTGTGTAAGGCGCCCATCCTCTGGAAGCTCCTATCCTATCCATCTGAGATTTATAATTATGGAAATATCCGTCAACTACTTTCTGATCATCACTCACAAAAGTATGGGAGTGGATTGCAATCTGCATTTTCGAAACATCATGTCCCGCTTTTTGGTATTCCTGTTTATAGAATTCGATCAGATTTCTAAACTGGATTGGCATTCCTCCAATGATGGCTACCACTAAAGGCATTCCAAGCTGGGCTGCACTTAAAACAGACTGAGGAGTTCCTCCAACCGCTCTCCAGATGGAAAGTTTTCCATTATTTTTTGCTCTTGGATATACGGTTTGATTCTGCATCGGAGCACGAAGTTTTCCCGACCAGCTAACATTTTCCTCAGAATTGATTTTCAGTAATAATTCTAATTTTTCGTCAAACAGCTGTTCATAATCATTCAATGAGTAACCATACAATGGAAATGACTCAATGAAACTTCCACGTCCTACAAATATCTCTGCTCTTCCGTCTGAAATCAAGTCCAGCGTTGAAAAATCTTCATATACTTTTACCGGCTCTGAAGAACTTAAAACAGTCACTCCACTTGCCAGTTTTATATTTTTGGTAATACTTGCTGCTGCTGCCAGTACTATTTCCGGTGAGGAAACGGCATAATCAGGACGGTGGTGCTCTCCCATTGCGAAAACATCAATTCCCACCTCATCCATTAATTTTACCTGATCCAGTATTTCACGGATTTTTATTCCTGCATTTCTATATTTTCCGGTAGACTGGTCTAAAGACAAATCTCCGAACATTCCTATTCCTAATTCCATATTGTTGATTTTAGTAATACAAAATTACCACTATGAAATATCAAAAACATTGATGTTTGTTAAGATCGGAAGGGCTATTGAATACTGATGATTTTTTTGTTGGAAAACGCAAGGGCGCAAGGATTTTTATCTTTATACTGTTTTAAGGCGCAAGAAAATCAAAGATTTTCAGCAAATATTTATGTGTATAATGTATATAGTATTAGAACTGTACAATTTTATCGCAGATAAAATCCTTGCTCCCCATAATATGAAGTATTCAATAATCTTGCGTCTTTGCGTTTTCAAAAGATCCTAATCCTTTTTAGCGAAACAAAAAATCCAGCCTAAAACCAGGCTGGATTGTATTATTATTTCTTCAGATACAAATCAAAATAATCTGTAATTTTCTGCATTAGGTGAACTCTGTCTTTCCCGATCACATTATGCGGATGTCCCGGGTACGTAAAGTAATCCAGCTGAACTCCGTTATCCACAGCTGATTTGATGAATTTAATAGAATGCTGCCATACGACTACATCATCCTGAGCTCCGTGGATCATCAGTAATTTTCCTTTCAGGTTCTGTACTTTATCCAGAAGATTAGCCGTTGCATATCCCTGTGGGTTTTCCTGCGGAGTATCCATATATCTTTCTCCATACATGATCTCGTACATGCTCCAGTCGATTACAGGTCCTCCTGCTACTCCTACTTTGAATACATCCGGCTTGCGAAGCATGAAACTTGTCGTCATAAATCCTCCGAAGCTCCATCCATGAATTCCCATTTTGTCTCCATCTACATAAGGAAGAGATTTTAAGTACTCTACTCCTTTCATCTGGTCATTCATTTCTGTTGTTCCCAGATTTCTGAATACAGCCTGCTCAAACTTCATTCCACGGTTGGAAGAGCCTCTTCCGTCCATGGTAAAGATAATGTATCCGTTCTGAGCCATATATTCATACCAAAGGTTTCCTGAAGCCGGGAAGCTGTTGGTAATCAGCTGTAAGTGCGGCCCGTTGTACAGATAAACAATAGTCGGATATTTTTTGTTCGGATCAAAGTTGGTTGGAAGGATAATCTTTCCATACAAAGGAGTTCCGTCATCTGCTTTTAAAGTTACGTTTTTAATTTCCGGTCTCTGATAATTCTTTAATGGATTCTCAGAAGTAAGGATATTGGTAGTTTTTAAATTCGCTGTATTGATAATATTGGCAATTCTTGGTGAATTGGCATTACTGTAAGCATCATACAGATAATTTCCATCGCTGCTCAATGTACCTGCATGCATCCCTTCTCCACTGTCCAGCCTTTGCATCTTAAAATTAGTCCAGTTAATTTTATACAAATGTCTTTCTAAAGGAGTTTCTTTTGTTGATGTGAAATAGATTTCCTTTTTCTTTTCATTAAACCCTAAAATATCGGTTACCAGCCAGTCCCCTTTTGTGATCTGTGCTACTAATCCTTTTTCAAGACTATAGTGGAACAGGTGATTGTATCCTGTTCTCTGGCTCTGCCAGATAAAGTCTGTATTAGAGTTCGGGAAGAAAGTAAGCGGATGCTGTGGCTCAACATATTTACTGTCTGTTTCTTCAAATAAAGTTTTCACCAATTCTCCAGTTGCAGCATCATATTGATTCATTTTCATATGATTCTGGCCTCTGTTCAGAACAGCCACAAAGATGTATTTTGAATCCGGACTCCAGGTAACTGCTGTTAGGTATTGGTCTTTTTCGCCCTCCACTTTTAAGAAAGTCGTAGCTTGAGTTTTAATATTAAACACCCCTAATGTCACCTGGTGAGAAGTCTGACCCGCCATCGGGTATTTGATATTATGGTTTACAGCCGGAGTTACAGACCAATCGATGATCGGGTAATCTGCCACCATGCTCTGATCCATTTTATAGAAAGCTACACTCTCAGAGTTTGGCGCAGGGAAAATTCCGGTATCAATTCCGAATTCATTTCTGTGAACAGCCTGTCCGCTAATGATATTTTCATTGCTCTCGTTGGTTACAGCAATGGTTTTCCCGTTTCTGTTGACAAATAAATTATTCTTTGTTGTGAAGGCAAAAGTCTGACCGTCACCAAACATTTTCACGTTCGCAGCATCCTGATCAATGGTAGCTGAGCTTTTTACTTTCCAGTCGTTTCCTGATTTTTCGATCCACAACATTTTACCTTCTGTAGTAAAATATCCTTTAGAATTCCCTGTAAATTTGATAGGAGGAATCGCTTTAAATTTTTCACTAGAAAGGTTTCTGTTCATTTGGCTCAATGAGATCAGAGTATCCTGTTTGTTGGTCTTCAAATCTGTAATCAGATAACCGCCTTTCACTGCCTGGATATAAGATTTTCCGTCTGCAGCCCAGGAAAACTGGGAGATATTTTTCACAGCAAGGTTGGTTCTCATTCCATTTACAGCCTCCGCCATGGTAAACTTCTGGGTCTGGGCGAATGCTGAACTGCCTAAAACCAGCATCAATAAAGAAAATTTATGTAATTTCATTGTATAAAATTGAATCCTCCAAAAATAAGAAATAAAAACCATTCGTTAAGAAACGTTAAATTAAAACATTCATAAAATGGAATTCATGCATTCAAAGGAATTATTTCTTAACTTAATAGTAGAATTTTTAAAAGAAATTAGGATAGGTGAATTGTGAACAGTCAATCCGCTGCTCTTGTCAATTTGATGTTGAAATAAATTCACCATTCACTTGCGGAGCAAAATTGACCCTTGACAAAAAAATCTCATTTCTTATCCTATATCAATGACTCATATAGGTACGGTGTCCTAAATTTGCATCATTAATAACAAACAAAAAATACAAAATACAATGGCAACAAAATGGATTTTAGACCCTACGCATAGTGAAATTACTTTCAAAGTAAAACACATGATGATCTCTAACGTAAAAGGAAGCTTCAGAACTTTCACTGCTGAAATTGAATCTGAAGATGAATTCTTTGCAAATGCAAAAACTACTGCTACCATTCAGACAGATTCTGTATTTACCAACAATACAGACAGAGATAACCACTTAAAGTCTGCAGAGTTCTTCAATGCTGAAGTACATCCTACCATCACTTTTGAATCTCAGGCATTAAATAATTCTATTGTTGGAAATCTTACCATCAACGGAATCACAAAACCTGTAAATCTTGATGTAGACTTCGGAGGAATCAACGTAGATCCATGGGGAAATACAAAAGCAGGTTTCTCTTTTGAAGGAAAAATCAGTAGAAAAGATTTCGGATTAAACTGGAATGCCGCTCTTGAAGCAGGAGGTGTAATGGTAAGTGACGATGTAAAAGTAGCTGGTGAATTACAGTTTGTAAAACAGGCATAGTAAATTAATAAATATGATAAAAGGTTCGGGGATTTTTCTAAAAGCCTTGAACCTTTTGTTTTTTTTTATAATCTTCAATATTTATGAACCTCAACGATCTTCAAAACATAAGCAACGATTTTAAAAGCACACAGAGAATGCCTGTTTTATTTCTTGGACATGGTTCACCAATGAATGCCATTGAAGAGAATCAGTTTGTACAAGGATTCCGGAAAGCTGCTTCAGAAATTCCAAAGCCTAATGCAATTCTTTGTATTTCTGCCCACTGGTATACAGACGGAACTTTTGTAACCGCTATGGATATGCCGAAAACCATCCATGATTTTTATGGTTTTCCAAAAGCCCTTTTTGATGTGCAGTATCCTGCTCCCGGAAGTCCGGAACTGGCAAGAGAAACTGCAGAATTACTTCTTCCTGTAGATGTGGAAGAAGACCACAGCTGGGGACTGGATCATGGGGCATGGTCAGTTATCAAACATATGTATCCTGATGCGGATATTCCGGTGATTCAGCTGAGCATCGATCATACAAAACCTCCACAGTATCATTACGATCTTGCCAAAAGACTGAACAAACTTCGTGAAAAAGGTATTCTTATTATCGGAAGCGGAAATATTGTTCATAACCTTCGCCTTATCGACTGGAAAAATATAAATACAGTGGGAGCCGGCTGGGACTGGGCTGTGGAAGCCCGTGAAAAAACCAACAACTGGTTACTTGACGGCAATTTTCAGAATATCATCGATTACCAGAAACAAGGGACTTTCTTACAATATGCTGTTCCTACGCCTGATCATTATCTTCCTTTATTGTATACTTTAGGGCTGAAAGATCAGTCTGAAGAGCTTAATTTATTCAATGACGAACTTATTGGTGGATCATTGAGTATGACAAGTGTAAGGATAGGATAATCTATATTAAAATAAAAAAGGAAATACCTCAGCTGAGATATTTCCTTTTCTTTTTATAAGGCCATTATATTATTGTACTGCTTTCAGAACATTGATGTTTCCGTAGCCATAGCTTGAATTTACATTGGGATAGTAGGTAGCAGACTGTCTCATTTTATTCAGTACCTGATCTCTTGTCCATGATGGATTTTTAGCCCAAACCAACGCTGCAATTCCCGCTGTAGCTGCTGTAGCCACTGAAGAACCACCTACATAATCTGCCTGGCCGTTGTAATAACTCAATACAGGCACTGTATTTCCTGAAGGCCTCTCCATCTGGAAAGTAAAGTCGATCTGGCTGCCCGAGTGGCACACATCACATTTCTGATTGGAAGTATTTTCTTTTACTCCTGTTATCGCCTGAGTTTCTGACATTGATGCAGGGAAAATGACTCCGACAAAACTCGTAAAACTGGTTGAAGTACCTCCGGCACAGAAGATCAGTTTTCCTTTAGAATAAGCATATTTAACCCCATCTTCAATTTTTCCGACAGAGAAAATATGTCCCATCGACATAGAGATGATTTTTACACTGGTATTGTTACCCAATTCTGTGAAAGCCGTTTTTACAGCTGTCTGTTCACTGGAAGTTTCAAGAACAACATTTTCTGCAGCTCTGTAGGCAATAAGATTGGCATTATAAGCTACTCCTACAGGTAATCCTGCATTATTTCTCGGAGCTGCCATTACGGAAGCCATTTTCGTTCCATGCCCACACTGGTCTCCGGATCCGTCTGAATTATACACTCCGTATTTGCTGATCGTTCTTCCTGAAGAAGCTCCATTATTAAAACTTCCTCCCAGTAAAGTCTGTTCCGGTGAAACTCCTGTATCAATAAGTCCTATGGTAACACCTGCTCCTGTGCTGTAGCTCCATGCATCAGGAATATTGTGTTTAGCAAAAGCCCAAGGTATTTTTGCACTTGGCGTTGTTGAAGTATAGTCTGCAGTACTTAAAGTAGATGATGAGAACCCACATCCCGAAGAACCACTTCCTGAAGATTTTGCCGCTGCATTATATTGAGCTTCAAATTCAAAATAATGATAATCTGCCGGTTCTACATATCGGATGTTTTTCATTTGTCGGAGAGCGGAAACAGTTTCCTCATTTTCTATCACAACATCCATCTGATTAAGATATTGATCTGAAAGAAGAAGGAAATTTCTTTCGTCTTTTCCTTCATATTTTTTGATTACAGAGAGAACTTCTTTCTCCATATCAGCATTGTTGGGAGACTTACTTCTGTCAAAATCATCTTTAGAAGCTCCGAAACCGATAGAGACCATTTTATTTCCACGGAAAATAGCACTCCATACGAAATGATCGGATTCATTTTTCCAATTGAAAGTTCCGTCTGTTTTAATCGCCTTATTGATCCTTTCGTTGATTTGTTTTGCTGTCAACGGATCTTTCTGGGACATTTCTTTTTTTACATTTTCGTTCTGGAGATCTTCTCTGGAGCACGAGTTTAAGGCAAAAAATATTGCCACTAGGAATACAGTTTTTTTCATATGTTATAATTTTGGATGAGGCTACAATATAACACTTTAACGGGAATTAAAAATTGAAAAAAAATGAATTTAGCATTACATAAATATTAAATTACAATACTTTTCTGTAGCACACACTTTGCTCTATCCCAGCGTATTGGCCATAATTGGGTATTTGATAAAAACCACTTTTTTCATAAACCGAGATGGCACTTTTCAAATCCCGGGAAGTTTCTAATACGGCATTTGTAAAGTTCAATTCTGTTGCCCAGCTCTCAAGTTCTTTTACAATGGTAGAACCTAGTCCTTTCTTTCTGAATTCCGGATGGGTAAACATTCTTTTTATTTCTACGGTATCTTCTGAAAACGGTTTGAATGCTCCACACGCAGCAGGTATATCATCTATATAAGCTACGACACAGTTTTTAATAGTATCTATTGTATTGAACTGAGCAAAGAAATCATCATTTTCACCATTATGTTCAGACAAAGTGGCATCGAGGAGTTTTACAAGGTTCTGAAAATCTTTATGAGTAGAATCTGTTCTGAGGATGTACATTTTTATTTGATTAAAAGATTAATACTGATAGAATCAAACCTATTAGGTTTAAACCCAGCCATTATTTAGTAGAAAACAAAAAAGCTCCCTTTCGGAAGCCTTCATTTTATTTAGATTAGTTGACAACAAATTTTCTTTCGTTAATTAACTCAGCAATCGCCAGCATATCTTTACCGATCAGCCTGTCGTCTTCAAGCTTGGCAACTTTAGAACGAAGAATAGCAAAGTTTTCTTCAATCACTTTAGAGCATTTCGCAGGTCTTCTGAATTCAAGTCCCTGAGCTGCAAACATCAACTCAACAGACAGAATATTCACAAGATTCCCAAGAACCTGATTGAATTTTCTTCCTGAAATACTTCCCATAGAAACATGATCTTCCTGACCTAAACTTGTTGGAATAGAATCTGCCGATGCAGGGAAGCATAATGTTTTGTTCTCTGTAACCAACGCTGCTGAGGTATATTGAGGGATCATAAATCCGGAATTCAATCCTGAGCTTTCCGTTAATAATCTCGGAAGTCCATATTTTCCTTCTAATAATAAGTAGCTTCTTCTGTCTGAAATATTCCCCAGTTCGGCTGCAGCTAATGTAGCATAATCTAAAGGCAACGCCATTAGCTGTCCGTGGAAGTTTCCACCTGAAATAGATTCTTCGGCGCTTAGGACAATCGGGTTATCTGTTACAGAGTTCAATTCTGTTTCTGCCATTCCTTTAAGGTGCTCAAAAGCATTTCTGCTGGCTCCATGAACCTGTGGTACACATCTCATAGAATAAGGATCCTGAACTCTCTCACAATCTTCATGAGCTTTCATATTTTCTGATCCCTTTAAAAACTTAAGCATTCTTGCCGCCACTTTTTTACTGCCTTCAAAAGGTCTGATCTCGTGAAGTTCTTTTTTAAATGGGCTTTCTGAACCTCTGTACGCTTCGAGACTCATTGCAGCTGTCATATCAGCAAGGTCTAATAAGTATTCAAATTTTTCAAGTCCTTTGATGGCGTGAGCAAGGATAAACTGCGTACCGTTGATCAATCCCAATCCTTCTTTTGGACCTAAAGCTAAGGGTTCAAGGTCATGCTTTTTCAAAACATCCAAGGTATCAGAAACCTGATCTCCTTCCCAAACTTGTCCTAAACCAAGTAAAGGCAGTACAAGATGTGCTAATGGGGCAAGGTCTCCTGAGGCTCCTACAGATCCTTGTTCAGGAACTACCGGAATGATATCTTTCTCAAGCATCAGAATCATTCTTTCAATAACTTCCAGAGAAACTCCTGAAAATCCTTTCGATAGCGCATGTACTTTAGCAATCATCATGATCTTGGAAAGCTCTTTATCAATAGGCTTTCCTACTCCCACCGCATGAGAAATGATAAGGTTATATTGTAACTGGGCGGTTTCGTCCGCTGAAATTTTAGTATCACACAATGGTCCGAATCCTGTATTGATTCCATATACGCATCTGTCTGACTCTACTATTTTCTGTACGTTTTTCTGAGATTTTAAAATTTGTTCTTTTGCTGCTTTGTTTAGCTTGGCTTTATTAGGTTTTTTACATATTTCCAGAACATCATGGAAAGTAAAAACATCTACTCCGTATATCATTTCTAAAAAATTTCCTTAAAATTACGCATTTAACAATAATTGGAAAAGCTAAATTTCAATCTTCTATATTTTTATAAAACAAGCGAAATAATTTACTACTTTTAGCCCCGAAAATTAAAAACAATAATACATGAGACTGAAAACTCTACTCCTTGCTGTATGTGCAGCAAGCACCACTGCTTTCGCGCAGAAAGTAAAATACTCTAAAGAGGATATCAAAAAAATGGAAACTTACCTTTTTAATGAAGGTTTTAATACGCCATCTCCCAGAAAAACATCTACCATTATCTTAAAAGACGGAACTACCTACAAAGGTTTCTGTAATAAGATTGAAACCAAAAAAGGGCAGATCTACGAAGTTGCTATCAAAGACAGTATCACCAAAAAGAATGCTACTTTCAATGCCGATCAGATCAATGAGATGTATGTGTATCCAAGCAATGCAGAGAAGATTGCCAAAGTGGCAAAATACATGGGGAATATCAGAAACTTCGGAACTAAGAAGTTAACGAAAAACACCAACAATGACAGGATTTATTTTATCAACCAGACTGTCTCTCTAAAGAACAAAAAAGATGATAAGGAATTTCTGATGCAGGTGATCAATCCAGGTTTTGATGATATTATTTCAGTATACCACGATCCCAGGGCCAAAGAGACAACAGGTTTTTCTGTAATGGGCTCTCCACAGCTTGGAGGCGGTGTTATCAAATCTTACTATGTAAAAAAGGGCAATAAGGTAATGTGGCTTCATAAAGATGACTTTGAAGACAATTATGATTTTCTTTTTGGAGATAATCAGGATTTCATGAAAAAATATCCTAAGAACTCTGTAGAATGGGATTATTTCAGTTTTCTTGTAAGCGAATATACTGCAATGACAAACGGATAAAATATTTTGAACCCTAAAATAAAACCTGTAGAACCATCTGCAGGTTTTTCTTTTTTAGATAGCGAAAGTTTCCTTAATTTTGTTATATGAATCCTTCTTTAGAACTACAGCTCAAAACCTTACCATCCGAACCCGGCGTTTATCGTTATTATGATAAAAACGAACAGCTTTTGTATGTTGGAAAGGCTAAAAATCTTAAAAAGAGGGTTCTATCCTATTTCAACAAAAACCTTTCCGGATACAGGATCAAAATAATGGTCAGCAAAATCCAGCGACTGGAAACGACAATTGTAAACAGTGAGTATGATGCTTTATTATTAGAAAATAATCTGATTAAGGAATATCAGCCCTTTTATAATGTGATGTTGAAGGATGACAAAACCTATCCGTGGATCTGCATCAAAAATGAAGATTTTCCCAGAATTTTCCTGACCAGAAATATGATTAAAGACGGATCAGAATATTACGGTCCATATGCAAAAGTACGTCCTGCAAAGATTTTGCTGGATACCATAAAACATATTTATAAACTCAGAACCTGCAACCTTAATCTTTCTCCCTCCAAAATTGCGGATGGAAAATATAAGGTCTGCCTGGAATACCATATCAAAAACTGTGAAGGCCCCTGTGAAGATCTTGAGAGTAAGGAAGATTATGACGAAAAAATAGAAGCTATCCGCGGAATTATTAAAGGGGATTTCCGGAAAGCAAAAGATTATCTGGTAAATCAGATGATGAAACTCGCTTCCAACCTGAAGTTTGAAGAGGCTCAGATCATTAAGGAAAGACTGGATATTCTTGAAGATTACCAGGCTAAAAACACGGTGGTTAACCCCAATATTGATGATGTGGATGTTTTCGGAATGACCAGTGATGAAACCGCAGCCTATGTGAATTTCTTTAAAATCAGAAACGGAAATATTATTCAGAGTTTTACTACTGAGATCAAAAAGATTCTTGAAGAAACCGATGAAGATATTATGGAAGAGGCTTTGATAGAGATTCGTCAGAAGTTTTCGTCAGATTCCAAGGAAGTTCTTTTACCTTTTCATCTTTCTGTAGAAATTCCCAATGTAAAACTGATTGTTCCTAAGGTAGGCGACAAAAAAAGAATCGTAGAGCTTTCTGAAAAGAATGCTAAGGAATACCGTCTTGAAAAGCTGAAGCAGGTTCAGATTGTAGATCCTGAGAGACATACGAACAGAATCATGGCCGAAATGCAGAAACTGTTGAGAATGCCTGTGGAGCCAAGACATATTGAAGGGTTTGATAACTCCAATATTCAGGGAACGAATCCTGTGTCTGCATGTGTTGTCTTCAAAGATGGAAAACCGAGCAAAGCAGATTACAGAATTTTCCATCCTAAGACCGTAGAAGGTCCCAACGATTTTGCAACGATGGAAGAGGTCATCTACCGCCGTTACAAAAGAATGCTTGATGAGGGAGAAAGTCTTCCCCAACTGATTCTGATAGATGGAGGAAAAGGACAGCTTTCTTCCGCTGTAAAAAGTCTCAGGTTATTGGGACTTTACGGAAAAATTACCATTGTAGGAATCGCCAAGAGGCTGGAAGAAATATTCTTTCCTGAAGATCCTATTCCTTTATATCTGGACAAAAAATCTGAAACATTGAAAATCCTTCAGCGTGTACGTGACGAGGCTCACCGGTTTGGGGTAAAACATCACAGAACGAGAAGAAAAAACTCTACGATAAAGTCTGAGCTGGAAGAAATTCCTGGTGTGGGAGAAAAAACTATTGAATTATTACTGTCTAAACTGAAGTCTGTAAAACGTATCAAAGAATCAAATCTTGAAACCCTGGAAGAAATTCTGGGTAAGAGTAAGGCAAAGGTAATTTGGGAGTTTTTTAATGCTGATTAATGCTCCGCTCTGGTTTAATGGTTAAAGATTTACAAATAAGAGGATATGTTTTGTAATATTTCCTCATTAATTTTCTATTTTATCAAAAAGGGACAAAAAGCAAAATCCCCTTCTACAGCAAATAAAAATATCAATAAAAAATACAAATAAAAAATACAAATAAATAAATATTTTACTAAAAAACATTATTATATGTATTTTTTTCATAAATTAGAGTTATCAACCAATAACAATAATATTATGAAAAATTTTCTCATTTTATAAATATTTTTCATTTTCATTATTCATGAGAGAATCATCTTATTCCCCATGTCTGCAGGAAACGATGTTCATCTTTTCAACTCTTCAAAAAATGAAAAACACATCAGCATATATATTATAAAAGGCTCTTTTTCAAGAGCCTTTTACACATATTATTTTTTTATGATCTTACCCAAATATTCTCCTTTATTTGTTTTTATCTTAACAAAATATATTCCTGATGGAAGTTCTGCTACACCAATATTTTCATAATTATTGATAACATTCTTCACAAGCTTTCCGGAGGCATCGAAAACTTTCACAATTTCTATTGTAGAATTTTCTTTCCGTTTGATTGAAAAATATTCTGAAACAGGATTAGGATAAATCTGCAGATCAATATTCTCTTTCTTACTTTCTGCACCGGATATTTCATGGGTTGCCAGATAAACAGGCAGCGGATCCGTCACTACATACAATTCACTTCCATGTTCTTTGGTATTAATGGTAAGAAATAATTTTTCACCATCTGCTCCCATTTTCTGAATATTTTCATTAGCTAACAGCTGACTGTCATCATTTGTCACGAAAATATCCATCGGAGAAACCGAGACCCCATCACTTTTCCACACCTTTTGGGAATCCCCGTTAAGAAAGTAAAGATAATTGTTGACACACATCATATCTTTCACTGAAGAAAAATTTTGGGATAAATCAGATGTGCCATTAGCCGATCCATCTGTCTTCCACAACTGTGTACTATTATTATTGGTAAAAAATAACTGATTTCCGCATTTTTTAAATTTCACATCACCAAAAAAGTTTCCTGCTACTATCTGTTCTGTCCCTGCAGCCGTTCCATCTGTAGAATGCAGTGCCGGGGAAGGATAACCTGAAGTGACATAAAAAAGCCTATTATTAAATACTATTGTTTCCCTGGCAATACTTGAAGAGCCATAAGGAGTAGCGTAAGATTTCAGTAATACCGCAGATGCCTGATCACCGTTTGAAATCCAAAGCTCGTTTTGCCCGGAGCCGTAATTCGCAGGAGTATTTTCCTGTTGCTTTGTAAAGAATAATTTATTATTAAAAGTACTCAGTACCTTGATATCTCCATCTGTCCCATCCTGATAGGAGAACTGTATTACCTTTTGGGTATTGGCTTCAGTAGCATCTGTTTTCCAGATCCCCGATTTTCCATTATCTTTTGCCACAAAATAAGCAAAACCATTCAGGGTTACAGCTTTTGAATCCACTGAATAAAGACTTCCCATATTATCCGCGGAAATATCTTTTACGAGACTAACAGTATTGGACGTATTATCAATTTTCCAAAGTTCAGTTCCCACCACGTTATTATACCCGGCAAAAAGCAATGTATTATCGTTCAAACTCGTATACGGTACCCTGCTGGTAATATTGGGGGATGATATCTGCAAAGTATTGGCTTCTGTACCATCTGTTCTGTAACCTGCTTCCGGAGTGTAAAGATAGTTTCCTACTTTAATGAAGTTGTCATTAAAATCGCTTCCCATACCAATAAACGAATTTCCTCCAAAGCTGGATATTCTCTCAATCTGCTGTGTGACTTTATTTCTCTTATAAATCTGGCTGTTATACTGTCTGTCTGTCGCAATGAAAATAAGATCATTATTCAGTACCTGAAATGCATGAGGTAAAGAACTTTCAGATCTGCTGATGTCCGAAGCTATCGCGGTCTGATGTGTCACCGGATTTAATGAAAACAGTTCTGTTCCATATTTTGGGGTGTTTCCGGTTAGATAAATTTTAGAATTCAGGTCTACAAAACTGTTATTATTGATCATTCCAAGTTCTGTGATCTCGAAACTCTGCGAAGAATTTCCATTGACAACCCAATATCTGTTTCCATAATTAGCCATTGTAAGAATCAAATGATTATTATCCGAGCTACTCCCATAGATCAATGCTCCTGCATGCGTATTGAAGAGAACAGTTCCGGCTTCTGTACCATCTGTTTCCCAGATATAATTACCATACCCTGAGTTAACACCGTTGGCACTACTTTCAAAGAATATTTTGTTATTATATTTTACAAATTTCTTCATTGCCATAGAACTTGTAGCTCCTGGCATCAGATTTTTCAGCAGATAAGTTCCTGACGTTGTTCCATCAGAAACCCATGGTTCATAGCCATTTGTGGCATCAAATCCTGTAAAAACAAAATAGTTATCAGCGGCAGCTCCTTCCAGCTGTGGATAACCTACAGATTTTATGGATACTGTTCCAGCTTCTGTTCCATCTGTTGAATATAATTCATATCCCGCCGTTCCTGTCCCAAGATTAACAACGAAGTATAGTTTATTTTGAAAGATCAGTGCTTTAAAATCTCCATTAATACTTCCGCCTGCATTGGGAACAATATCCTTTAATAAAGATGTTCCGGCAACGGTTCCATCCGATTTCCATATCTCTTTTCCGTGTATGCCATCATCAGCTGCCAGGAACAAAGTATTATTCATGGTATACATTTTCACATCACCGGAATATTGAAATGTTTTTAGTAGCTGCAAAGTATCTGTAACGGTATTGTAAGACCAAAGTTCGTTGTGCTGGTAGAAAAAGATATTATTTCCGACTGCTGCACTTGCAGCCACCGAAAACTCAAAATTAAGATCTTTTACCTTGGATGTTCCTGCAATGGTTCCATCTGTAACCCAAAGCTGGTTAATGGACGAATTAGTACTTTGCACAGCAATAAAGTACACTTTATTATTGAGCTTCATAAAAGCCGGATCTCCAGCCATCCCAATACTGTATCCCGGAAAAACATTCTTCAACAGGATCGATTTTTGAGTACCCGGATCAAAACTCCACAGCTCTCGTCCCTCTTCTGTAGACTTGGTGGCTGTGAAAAGAATATGATCATTGAATTTGATAAGATTACTAGGATCACTGGAGGCTCCAAAGTTAATCTCATTCAATTGGGTATTAAACACATTTTGTGCACTTGAAAATACTGACAGTATTGTCAATATAGAAATGTAAACCTTTTTCATAGCTATTAGTTAAAATAAATCCTTAATTCTGAAAAGTTATGAATTAAGGATGATATCATTGTATAATTGATGTAAATTATTTGGCGGCGAAAACTTCTTTGGAAAACCCTCCTTCCGTCTGTGGAACATCTATTACAATATTCCCATTTTCAAAATATCCGACGGTAGTATTTCCATCAGCCATTTTTACAAGGAAAACAGAATTTTTTGAAGTTGCTTTAAAAACAGCAAACGGTACTGAACTACCGGACTTTGCTAAGATAAACTGATTGGAGTCAATCTGTATTTTTTGAAGATCCAGCTTCCCGTTCGAATAATTGCTCGCTTCCGGAGTTGCTGTAGAGGCTACAGATACAACAGGCTCGGCAGATGTCCGTTGAGCGCTATTATTAGAGGCAGGCAACAAGGCAATCGGATTAGAAACCGGTATTTTGATTAATGCATCTTTTAGCGCGTCTGGTAACCCTTCTTCAAATTCTTTAATCTTTGAGGCTCCTTTAGATTCAAAAATCATAGTATTATTACAATCCTTAAACTGTACTATCAATTTATTTTTGAATAGATTTTTATCATTTAGTACATCGGCGGCAACCACATTACAGAAATTACTTTTAGCTTCAGCCGGCCAATTATCTTTAATAGCAGGAAGAATGATATACTTTTTCCCGGTCATAGCTTTGGTGAAAAAGTTTTTTAATCCATAATCTTCCCTGAATGTTTCAAATTTTTCGGGAACTGCAACATATTTATAATCTGAAACTTTTTGTGCGAAAGCTATTGTTGAACAAGCAGCCATCACCAATATTGATAACTTTTTCATTTTTATAATTTTAATCATTTCTAAATGCTCCCATATCCAGTTTTAAGGAAAAGAAATTGGAATAGAAATTAGATCCGCCAATCCCTGAATTCGTAATTGCATAATCCAGTGTGAGCCCTCTGTATCTGATCCCAATACCTGCACTCGGCTGGAAAGAAACTTTTCTTTTTAGATCTTCTATATCTGTAATAGATTGAAATCTGTTGATCCCTAATCTTACAAAAATCATTTTCTGATATCCCATTTCAGCTCCGGCATATGGACTGATACTGGCAAAATCTGTTGAAATTAATGATGCTGTTTTAGCAAAATCAACATTAATTCCTGCTTCAGGTAATACATACACGCTGCTATTGATTTCGAATAATTTGCTGGCTCCTACATTCAGCTTAGGCATTGTAAGTTCCAGTTTATCTTTAGGAGCAGGGTTAAATTCTTCCCCGTTTACAACAGTAGAAAGCTCCTTCTGATTAATCGTCCAGAAGTTTACGGTCGTAGTAATATCTCTCACCATTCCCCCGAACTTCCATCCGTTATCTGCCTTATAAATTGCTCCAACGTCAAAACCAAAACCATAACCATTCGCAAATTTACCTACATTTCTATAAACAATTTTTGCATTCACCCCTACATCCAGTTTCGGATTTCCTCCGGGTCTGAAAGCATAAGAAAGAATAGCTGCATAATCAGATTGGGAAAACTTGGTAATTTTATCATAATCAATATTTCCTTCAGAATCGATCATTTGGGTAGTATTTAAAATATTGTCTACTCCAAGCCTTACTACCGAAACTCCAAAAACACCTTCTTCAAGTACTTTTGCATAGGCCAGATAGTCATATTTTGCAATAGATTCAAAATATTCTGCGTGCATTGCTGCCCCTTGCCAGTCTCTTTCGACAGACATTAAACCTGCTGGGTTCCACATTGGAGAATATACGTCATCCTGATTGGTAATTACTGCTCCTCCCATGGCTAGTCCTCTTGCTCCGGCTCCGATGTTTAAGAATTCATTGGAATATTTCCTGATAATCTGAGATTGAGAAAGCCCAAACAGCAGTGAAAATGCAAGTAAAAAATATTTTTTCATCATATAAATTTGATGCTTAGTTTAAGTTTTTAGTTTTTCTGGCTTTTATTAATCCATTTGCAATGATTGCCAGTATCATAACACCTGAAGCGACATAAAATATAGGGCTCATATGTTCTGATTCCCCAAAGATAAAAAAAGCTAGTATAATTCCGTAAACAGGTTCTAAATTAACTGTTAAAATTAAAGTAAAAGGTGATATATATTTCATTAAATTCACCGATTCCAGCATCGGAAAAGCTGTGAAAACACTGGCTAGCAAGCATATTAACGCCAGATCTCTGTAGTTTATTTCATTCATTTGAAAAATTTGCCCTGAAAACAAATAAAATAACATTAAAATGAACCAACCACAGAAGATTTCATAAAAAATTATGTTCCCCGAACTTGTTTTCCCAAACATCTTACCATTAAAAACAGAAAAAATAGTCCCGAATATGGCACACAGAATTCCATAAATAATGCCTTCTTTAAAATGAAATTCTGTCTTAAAGATTAAGAGTATACAGGCTACAATAACAGTTCCCATGATCACTTCAGATGCATCAATTTTCCTTTTGAAAATAATAGGCTCCAGAATTGAGGCGAAAAGTGTAGATAAGGAAAGACAGCTTAGCGCAATAGAAACATTGGAAACTTTAATAGAATAAAAAAAGCAATACCAATGGAGTGCCATGGCAAAACCTATTGCTGCAAGTTGAAAAAATATCTTTTTGGAAACCTTTATGCTCTCCTTTTTAAAAATCCTGATGAATACATACAGAAAGATAGAAGCAAACAACATTCTGTAAAAAACCAGAATCTGTGCATTGGCCTGAATCAATTTTCCCAGAATTGCAGTGAACCCCCATAAAAAAACTATTAAATGCAACCTGAAAAGTGCCAATTTATGCATAACCTATCCCCTTTTAATTTTTACCCTGCAAATTTACAAATACGCTTTTATAAATCTTGCAAAAAAATATAAATTCACATTAATAAAAGATAATAAATAAAGTTTTTAATAGCTTTACTTTTAGTTCAGAACACTTTCTATTAATTTAGTAAAAAGATCAATCAACTTATTATGATACTAAGCCCGGGCATTGAAATCAAAACAAAACGTCTGACTTTAAGTCCTGTTGACGACTTACACATCGATGATATTGTAGAACATTTTACCAATGAGGTGACCAGATACATGCCTTTTAACCCGCAAGGGAACAGACAGGATATAATCACCTTTGTGGCTGAATCAAAAAGAACTTTATTACAAAACACAGATCTTGTAATGGTCGCTTTTGACTCTAATGGAGAGTTTATAGGATGCTGCGGTATCCATAATATTACAGAAGAATCTGTTGAGCTTGGCTTATGGCTAAAAAAGGGTTCTCAGGGAAGAGGATTAGGAACTGAAATCATAACGACCCTCATAGATTTTCTGGAAAAGAATTTTACTTTTGAGTATATTTTATATCCTGTGGATAAAGACAATACAGCCAGCAGAAAAATTCCGGAAAAACTTGGCTTTATTCCTGCTAAAAAATATAAAAAACATAAGGATCATCTTACCGATCTGAATATTATAGAATATAGAAAGTATTATTAACAACCACACGCATTACTAAAAAACCCTGAAAATTTGTTAAACTTTCAGGGCCTTCAAATAATAAACTATTAAAAAAATAAACTAGGAACTTAGAGTATTTTGCAGAGAATATCACCTCTGTTACTCTAGTGTAAAGTTAGAAAAAATATAAATTATTTAAAAATATTTTTTAGTTAAAAATTTCACAATTTACTAAAAACCAAATAATTAAACATCTGTTTTACTTCCAATTCGTATTCCTCATAAAAATAGTATCTTTAAGCGTAAAAAATTGAAAATTTTATGGACATCGAATTCAATAAACGAGAAGATCAGAACAGATTAAAATTATCAGAAATAAATCGCTTACTCACTGAGATCAAAAAAGGAGGTGGTGAGAAGAGGCTTCAAAAGCTTCGTGATGAAGGAAAAATGACAGCAAGAGAAAGAATAGATTATCTTCTCGATAAAAATTCAGATTCCATAGAAGTAGGAGCATTTGCAGGATACGAGATGTATCAGGAACATGGAGGATGTCCTAGCGGAGGTGTAGTAGTAGTGATTGGCTACGTTTCCGGGAGACAATGCATTATCGTTGCGAATGACGCTTCTGTAAAAGCCGGTGCCTGGTTTCCTATCACAGGAAAGAAAAACCTGAGAGCTCAGGAAATTGCGATGGAAAACAAACTTCCTATTATTTATCTGGTAGACTCTGCAGGTGTTTATCTTCCTATGCAGGATGAGATCTTCCCGGATAAAGAACATTTTGGACGAATTTTCAGAAATAATGCTAAAATGAGTTCTATGGGAATCATCCAGATCTCTGCCGTTATGGGGAGTTGTGTAGCTGGAGGAGCTTATCTTCCAATTATGAGCGACGAAGCCATGATTGTGGATAAAACGGGTTCTATTTTCCTGGCCGGAAGCTATCTTGTAAAAGCGGCTATCGGAGAAAGTATTGATAATGAAACATTAGGAGGCGCTACCACACACTGCTCAATTTCGGGAGTTACAGATTATAAAGCGAAAGATGATAAAGATGCTTTGAACAGAATTAAAAACATCATGAAATCTATCGGAACTACTGAAAAAGCAGGCTTTGATAGAATAGAAAGTTTTCCGCCCAAAGAAAACCCGGAAAATATTTTTGGAATTATGCCGGTTTCAAGGGCTGAGCAATATGATACTTACGAAATTATCAAGTGTATTGTGGATAACTCCGAATATGAAGAATATAAACCAGACTATGGTAAAAGTATTATCTGTGCAACCGCAAGAGTGGATGGCTGGTCTGTAGGAATTGTAGCCAATCAGAGAAAGCTCGTTAAAAGTGGAAAAGGAGAAATGCAGTTCGGAGGAGTAATCTACTCTGATTCTGCTGATAAAGCAACCCGATTCATTGCCAATTGTAATCAGAGAAAAATACCATTAATTTTCTTACAGGATGTTACCGGATTTATGGTAGGTTCCAAGTCAGAACATGGCGGAATTATCAAAGATGGAGCTAAAATGGTAAATGCTGTTTCCAATTCTGTTGTTCCAAAGTTCACGATTATTACTGGTAACTCTTATGGAGCGGGAAATTATGCGATGTGTGGAAAAGCCTATGATCCAAGATTAATTGTTGCATGGCCTTGGGCTGATTTAGCAGTAATGGGAGGTGCACAAGCAGCAAAAGTATTAGCTCAGATTCAGGAATCTACATTAAAGAAACAAGGAAAAAATATCTCTGAAGAAGAGCATAACGAAATTCTGGATACGATTTCTAAAAAATATCAGAAACAAACTGAATCTACCTATGCAGCAGCAAGATTGTGGACAGATGCCATCATCAATCCTGTCGATACCAGAAAATGGATTTCTATGGGAATTGAAGCAGCTAATCATGCTCCCATTACAGAGAAATTCAACTTAGGAGTAATTCAGGTATAACAGAATTGTTATCCTTTTCAATACAACAATCCCTTATCACATTGATAAGGGATTTTTCATATATGATATAAATTACCCAATAAAAACACATTAAAATATTTTATTTAATAAGTAAAAACCTCATATCATGTAAAAAAAATAAAATTCACAAATAATAACATATGATCACTTTTTATATTTTCAATGTTGTTAATTACAAAATATTATACATTAAAATTAACCCTAAACTATAAAAACACAACCCAGTAAACACTGAAAACCAATACGTTATATTTAAATTTATAATATTCGTGCGATATTTTTTTTTAATATTGTACTATTAAGCAAATGATGAGAAAAAATGAAACAATTGAATAAAGGGTTGCCTTTGGCCGCCAGTGTTTTTTGTTTTCTACTGAGTACAAATCAAATTAATGCACAAAAAAAACAAAAAGACTCAGTAAAGAATAAGGAAATAGACGAAGTTGTTGTTACTGCACTTGGGATAAAAAGAGATCAGAGAAAACTAGGCTATGCCATTACCAAAGTGGAGACCAAAGACATTACCCAGGCCGGTGTAGTTAATCCCATGGAGGCCCTTCAGGGAAAGCTTCCTGGTGTGGAAATAACAGCAGGATCTGGAGGTCCGCAGTCCAGTGCCAGGATCCAAATCCGTGGAAATACATCATTAGGAAACAATAACCAGCCGCTCGTAGTAGTTGATGGAGTAATTATTGACAATGGAGTAACCGGCGCAGATTCATGGGGTTCCGGTTATGATTTTGGTAATGAAATGAAAAATCTTAACTCCGATGTTTTTGAATCCGTTTCGATCTTAAGAGGTGCTGCAGCATCTGCCCTGTACGGTTCACGGGCTGCTAACGGGGTTATTGTCATCACAACCAAGAAAGGAAAAGGTTCGAATGGATTAGGTGTCAGGATAAATTCTTCACTTACTACACAGCATGTCTATAGCAGTCCCAGGTTTCAGAATGAATTTGGTGCGGGTTTTGGATCCGGCTTTTCAACGGATGCTAATGGAAACCGTTTTATAGATCCCAACAATTTTTTTTACAGCTACGGGCCAAAATTTGACGGAAAACCTGTACAGGATGTTGATGGAAGAACAATTCTATGGAATCCTCAGCCGGATAATTATAAGGATATCTATCAGGTAGGATTTGATCGTAAAAATTCATTCGAACTCTCCGGAGGAAATGATAAATCTACTATTCTATTAAGTTATACCAATCAGGAAGCTGAGGGAATTCTTCCCCGTAATAAGTTTATCAAAAATGCTTATTTTATCCGTGCAACCCATCAGTACAGTAAATATTTGCAGGTAGATGCAAGTTTCAACTATAACAGGTCTTTTGGACAAAATCCTGTACCACAGGGAGGAAATGAAAGCCCGCTCTTCAGTTTTATATATAATGCACCCAGAAGTTTCGATGCCGTATATTGGAAAAACAATTATCTTGACCCTGTAAACGGCGGAAGGAAACAAGACAGTGCGGATCCTTATGGTATGACATCTACTTATTTTAACATTTTCCAAAACACAAGAACCCAAAAAGAAAACAATTATATAGGCAGGCTTGAGCTCAAATCCCAGCTAACAGACTGGCTCAACTTGATGATAACGGGCAATTTCAATAATTATGATGTTCTTAATGAATCTAAAATACTTGGAGAAAATCCAGGATTCACAGGAGGTGGTTATAGCATTTTAGAAGGAAGAAAGGAGCAGTACACCACGAAATTTCTACTGAATGCCAACTTTAAATTGACAGAAAATCTCACCCTTAACGCCTCTGTTGGTGGAGAAGATTTCAAATCCAAATACAAAGCCACAAGGCAATGGACCAATGGCGGGCTCAATTCTCCCGGTGTTTTCCAGATCCAGAACTCAATAGATCCGGTAGGAAGCGAGACCTATTACACGGATGGAAATCAATCTCCAAAAAGAATTCAGGGGTTGTATGCTTTTGCTAATTTTGCATGGAAGAATCAGTTATTCATTGATATTACAGGTCGTAATGACTGGTCTTCCACATTAGCATATCCTGATGGGCATGGAAGTATAAGCTATTTCTATCCTTCGTTTGTTGGAAACTGGATATTTTCTAATTCTCTTAAACTTCCGAAATGGATCAATTCCGGAAGCCTGAGAGGCAGTCTGGCATGGGTGGGAAGAGATACTTCGCCATACAATACAAGTTCTGGTCTCTATTACAGACCGGATCCTTCTGCTTATAATTCCCCTGATGGAACGCGTATTCCGTTAGTTGGCTTCAATAGTAACTCCCTCGCGAATTTAAATTTAAAAAATGAATTGAGCAGATCTCTAGAATTTGGAGTAAATATGGCTTTTTTCAATAACCGGCTGGATTTTGATGTTTCTTATTACAAAACCAATACCACCAATCAGTTGCTAACACTTTCCTTACCACAGGAATCAGGACTCAGCCAGCAGCAGATCAATGCAGGAAATCTGCAAAATCAGGGTATAGAAGTAATTGTCAACGCCATTCCGGTAAAATCATCCAGCTTCAGATGGAATACAACACTTACCTACTCTCAAAACAGAGATAAACTTATTGAGCTGTATCCAGGAGTTACCGAATATGTTTTGAACTGGGCTATGGGTACGGATGTAAAGAGTATAGCAATACCAGGTCAGCAATATGGTTTGATACAAACCAAGTATGCCTATGCAAGATATCAGGCATTGGATGGGAATGGGAATAAAATTGATGATCCCAGAAACGGAATGAAAGTTCTGAAAGCTGATGGCTCCTATATGAGATCAGATTCTTACCAAAACCAGGGATATACTACTGTTGGAAAATTAACTCCCGATTTTTTAGCCAGCTTCAGAAATACTTTCAGGTATAAAAATTTATCTTTAAGTGTACTGATCGATGCGAGAGTAGGAGGCGATATTCTTTCTGCCACATATAATTATGGTGTTCAGCTTGGCAGTCTTTCATCCACATTAAATTACAGGGATGAAGAAAGAGGTGGTATCAAATATATTGATTCGCAGGGCAACATTCAATATGGAGTCATTCCCGACGGTGTGTTTGGCCAGAATTCTATTATAAAAGACAAACAAGGTACCACCAGAGATGTAAGCGGCATGACTTATAAGGAAGCTTATGAAAAAGGATGGATCAACCCTGTAAGTACCGCGTCTTATTATAATAATCTAGCCTCATGGGGGAATGGTATCCGGGAACAGGCTGTGTTTGAAAATACATGGATTTCCCTCCGTGAAGCCCGTCTGACCTATTCTTTTAAACCTGAAATGATCAGATCTCTTGGAGTAAATACTCTGAATCTCTCTCTTATCGGTAGAAACTTATTCTATCTATATAATAAATTACCGGATGGGATAAATCCTGAAGGAAAATATTCCAACAGTGCAGGCAGCTTTGCGGAATATGGAGGCTCACCTATGTCCAGATATTTTGGATTTAATCTGGATTTCTCATTCTAAATATATTATTTAAAAATTACTAAAATGAAAAAAATACTTATACTGGCGCTGTCATTTTCCCTTTTTACATCCTGCACCAGCGATTTTGCAGAGATTAACACCAATCCGGTAGATCAGATAAAAGCTAAACCTGAAGAACTTTTGCCTTTGGCAATTATGAAAGGATTTGATGGCAGTTTTGAATACTATTATGATTACTACCGCAGAATTATGCCCTGGACTCAGACATTAGTTCCCAGTACAGGTAATTCTTCACAGTTTATGGATGACGGCTCCAATATGAATCAAAGAAAAGATATTTTTTATGGAGATCATGGCGCTTTACTTACAGACATCATCTACAAAATTGATCATATGCCAGCTGAAGATCAAAAAAAATACGTGAACATTAAAAGCATTGCCACAATTTTAAAAGTCTACTATGCATGGTATGTAACAGATGTGAATGGCAGTATAGCTTATACAGAAGCATTCCAGGCTCGATATGGGGGAACACAAACTCCTAAATATGAAACACAGGAACAATTGTATGATATTTTTGACAAACAGTTAGACGATGTATATAATGGAATTCAAAGTGCAGATCAATCTGTACAGGTAAATCCGGGAGAGAAAGACCTATTCTTTAACGGAGATATAAGCAAATGGAAACGGACAGCTAATTCTCTAAGATTAAAAATTGCGTCAAGACTCATGAAAAGAAATCCTGCCAAACTCATTGCTATTGCTTCACAGGTTTTATCAAGGGATGAAATCAGCAGTACAGCAGAGAGTTTCATGTTACGGGCCAGAAGAATTACTGAGCATGGTAATTTCAATCCTGTAGGCATGTCTGCTTCAAAACCTATGGTTGACTTTATGAACGAAAGCAAAGATCCCAGAATATCAATATTTTTTCAGCAAAATGATTATTCTCAGGAAAATATAGATAAGCTTGCTGCAGCTGGTAAAATGGAAAAAGCTACAGAAAGCCAGCGTTATGTTGGTGGTCTTGTCAGTCCTAACATGGTTTCAGCGGATATGAGTCGTTATTATACTTCAGCAAAAAGATTATTAAATGGGGTGAATTATGATACCATTTCCAGATTACAATATAGAATATGGAGGCCGGAAAATACTTCAAAAGGTATTATTGGGACAGGAAATGCTATATTCCCCATCCTTACCTATGCGGATTATTCTCTGTTAAAAGCAGAACTGGCTGCAAGAAATCTTATTGCAGGTAATACAAAAGATCTTTATGAACAAGGAATCAGAGCGTCTATTGAAACCTATAATTATATTGCCAAAGAGGCATTGGTAGATGATTATAAATCAGCTGATGATACCGATATTATCACCTATCTGAGCCAGTCTCAAATTAAATTTAATCCATCATTGGCCCTGGAACAAATCATTATTCAGGAATATTTAAATTATTTCAAACAACCAAATGAAGTATGGGCACTTATCAAAAGAACTGGAATACCTAACGTGTCGACAGCTCTTAAGCTCGAAAATCCATTCAGTGAATCCGGAGTTATGTTAATAATGCCGAGAAGAATTGTTCTTCCTACCCCTTCAAAAGATAATCTGAATTATCAAAACCAAAAAGATGCACTTGACAAGATGAAACAAGATCCTGACTTTGGAGCCAGTGAAAGTGATATACAAGGTCGCATATGGTGGGATAAGAAATAAATTTCTTCCTCACTAGTGGTTTCCTGTCGTATTAAGGGTCTAAGTCGCCCCATCTACAATCTTCATATTCTTAGACTATTGGATCCTTATACGACAACCATCTCCCAGTGAAAGAGTAGGATTATATCTCTATTCCAATTATGCATCCTGCATGAATCAAGCTATATGTATGAGAGGTTAAAGGAGATCTATGACAGGATAATGATAATGTATATTAGCCGTTAGTATTAGCATTGTCATGCTGAGCGGAGTCGAAGCATTTTAATAAAGAAAAACTATGTTTAGACTCCTACAGAGTGACAGACAGGGTTATAATGAAGAATAGTATTGAAAGTAAAGACCAATTGTTGGATAAAGAATGGAAAACAGAGACCTGGAAGCAGGAAGCTTGAAGCTGGAATAAGGAAGATGAGACAGAGAAGATAACAGAGATTAGTCATCTTAACTGA
Organism: Chryseobacterium sp. WLY505; assembly: GCF_030846215.1. Classification (NCBI taxonomy): domain Bacteria; kingdom Pseudomonadati; phylum Bacteroidota; class Flavobacteriia; order Flavobacteriales; family Weeksellaceae; genus Chryseobacterium; species Chryseobacterium sp. WLY505. The sequence goes on from NZ_JAVCWI010000009.1 coordinate 190,301, forward strand.
TTACCTATTGCTCATTGCTTATTACTCATTACTCATGAATTGAGCTGTGTACAAAACAAAAAACCTTTATCGTAAAGATAAAGGTTTTTTAAAAATAAAATAAAAACTGGCGGCGGCCTACTCTCCCGCGTTAGCAGTACCATCGGCGCTGGTG